>NZ_AP012325.1:0-693175 GCF_001025195.1 Bifidobacterium catenulatum DSM 16992 = JCM 1194 = LMG 11043
GTGGCCGATACGACAACCGATCCTCTCGATCAGGCTCGCGGGGTATGGTCCGACGCGCTGGCGTTGCTGCACCAGAATCCCGCACTTTCTGTACGTGACAAAAGCTGGCTGGAAAATGTTTTTCCGGAAGGTATGTGGGGTCCCACCATCGTGTTGTGCGTGCCCAGCGCGGCCGCGCAGCAGACACTGCAGAACGAATTGAACCAGCCTCTGCTGGAAGCCTTGCGGGAGTCTGCGGAACAGGACATTTTCCCCGCATTCAAGATTGCGGAAAAGAAAGAACCGGCACAGCCGCCCGTTGAAGAATACCCCCATTTCACCCCTGCGCCACATGTTGAGGAAACCACGCAGGGCCAGCTTCCCATTCCGGTCGCCATGCCTCCGGAACGCCCCAACACATTCCAACGAGGCCAGAACAGGCCTTTGCTGGACCCTAAGACCCATCTGAACAAGAACGCCACCTTCGACACCTTCGTCCCTGGCGATTCCAACCGTTTCGCGCGCACTGTCGCATTAGCCGTCGCGGAAGGTTCCGGCCATGATTTCAACCCGCTGTGTATCTACGGCGGCTCCGGCCTGGGCAAAACCCACTTGCTGAACGCCATCGGCAACTACGCACTGGTCAAGGATCCCTCGCTAAAGGTCCGTTACGTGACCAGCGAGGAATTCACCAACGAATTCATCGAAGCATTGGGCGATACCAACCAGAATTCCGGCCAAATCAAGGAATTCAACCGTCGCTACCGTGAAGTCGACGTGCTGCTGATCGACGATATTCAGTTCCTCAGTGGCAAGGACGCGACGCTCGAACAGTTCTTCCACACGTTCAATACCCTGCATCAGGCGAACAAGCGCATCGTGATCGCATCCGATGTACCTCCGAAGGATCTGCAGGGCTTCAACGAACGCCTAATCTCCCGCTTCGAATCCGGCCTGACCGTTGACGTCAAGCCGCCGGATCTGGAGACGCGAATCGCCATTCTGCGCATGATCGCCCATGAATCCAACGTTCAAGACGACGTGCTCAACCTTATTGCGGAACGTTTCACCGAGAACATCCGCGAGCTGGAAGGCGCACTGAACCGCGTGACTGCCATGGCTTCCCTGAGCGGACAGCCGGTGACTCGCGCGCTGGCGGAGCATACGCTGCAAGACTTCTTCGCGACCGATGTGGAGATCAAGCCCACCGACATCATCACTCAGGTGGCGAAATACTTCTACATCACGTTCGACGACATCGTCGGCCGTTCTCGCACGAAGAAAATCGCGCTGGCCCGCCAGATTGCCATGTATTTGGTGCGTGAGCTCACCAGCATGAGCCTGAACGACATCGGCCAGGTGTTTGGCGGCAAAGACCACACCACAGTAATGCACGCCTACACCCGTATCAGCGATGAAATGCAGGAAAAGCAGGAAATCTACAACTATGTGACGGAGCTGACGCTGCAACTCAAACAGCGTTCCGGCGAAAAATAACGTTTTTTGCGCGACTTTGCGCGTTTGCATGTGTTTTCGCACGCCTCAAAAAAACGGTTTTGGTGTTTTCTGCCTTTCTCAGGCGATTTTCAAAAGCCAAGCATGAGTATTGGTAAATTCTTTACCTACTGATTTACCGACCATTCTGACACGCCGGGTTGTGGAATATTTTTATCGAAGTTATCCACATAGTTATGCACAAATCAAGGATTCCTCGGTGGAAAAGCCGTTGGAAACGCGAAAATCGGCGGTGGATGACTTGTGGACTATACACAGGCTTTTGTGGATAACTTTTTTGCATCTCTGAGGCTGTGGATAACCCGGTAGCTTGTCCACACTCCGTTCAAAAGTTATCCACAGGTAGTGAGGTGAACTGAGCCCTTGAAAAACATGGGGTCTGTGCACTTACCCACATTATCCACAGGCCTTATTATGACGAATGTAGGTTGTTATAAGAAAATCATCATCGTCATCATAAGTGGGGAATTCCCCACGCTTCGTCAAAACGCTGGCAGCTCGCTAGAATGACTTATGGACCGAACGAAACGAGGAAATTAGCCATGAAAGTTGAAGTCAATTCCCAAGCGCTGGCAGACGCAGTAGCCTGGACCACCCGCGTGATCGACGCTCGCCCTGCATCTCCCATTTTGGCAGGCGTCCGTTTGGAGGCCATCGACGGCACTCTCCAACTTTCCGCCTTCAATTACGCCATTTCCGCCCGTCATCACATTGAAGCAGGCGTCGATGAAGCCGGATCCGTCTTAGTGCTCGGTAAGCTGCTGGCGGATATCACCAAGTCGCTTCCTGCTGCGAAAACCTATCTTTCCACCGATGGATCGACCATGACCATCACCTCCGGCAAGTCCACATTCACCATGCAGCTCATGCCGGACGCCGAATATCCGGATCTTCCGGTAATTCCGTCCAAACTGGGCCAAGTGGACGCGCAAACCTTCACCCAAGCCGTCACCCAGGCATCCGTTGCCGTTTCCCGTGAGGAGAATCGCCCCGTACTCACCGGCATCCGCGTGCAGTTCCAAGGCGACAAGGTGATCATGAGCTCCACCGACCGTTTCCGTCTGTCTCGTTCGAGCTTCACGTGGACGCCGGAAAACCCGGACACCAACGCCACCGCACTCGTTCGCGGCGCACTGCTGCGCGACGTGGCACGCTCTTTGGATGAGCATCAGAACATCGTTGTGGACTTCGACACGGAGAATCCGTCGCTGCTGGGCTTCGAGAACGCCGGACGCGTATCCACCTCGCAGCTGATCGACGGCGAATTCCCCGCGGTCGACCGCCTATATGCCGACGAATACCCGATTCACGCGGTCATCAACAAGCAGGATCTCATCAGCGCCATCAAGCGTGTCTCCCTCGTCGCCGAGCGCAACGCGCCGATCCGCATGGCCTTCACCAGCCAGGAGCTCACGCTGACGGCAGGAACCGCGGACGAAGCCCAAGCCAAGGAAATCCTCGACATCGACATGGATGGAGAAGACATCACCGTGGCCTTCAACCCGACCTACCTGATCGAAGGCCTGAGCGCCATTGCGGAACCGTTCGTGCGCATGAAGATGACCACCGCTGTCAAGCCTGTGGAATTCAACGGCCAGCAGGAGTCGGATTCCGAGGAATCCATGGACTATCGCTACCTGCTTGTGCCCATGCGTTTCAACAGCTGAACATAAGCCAATCCACACAAAACGTGGACGCATCGCAAAAATAGGGCTGAACATGGCTGTTACTGCCGGTTCAGCCCGTTTGCATGAATATTCATAAACAATCATATTCGTTAATAATTGTGATTATCCACGTAAGAAATTTGCTTGATTCTCAAGGATTGTGAATGTATATTTCCCGCCTAGCACTCGACCACTACCGTTCCTGGGAACATTGCGTGCTCGACTTCGAACCGGGAATCAACATTCTGCAAGGAGCCAACGGACTCGGCAAAACCAATATTGTGGAAGCCGTCGAAGTGCTTTCCACGGGATCAAGCCATCGCACGTCATCATCATTGCCACTAATCGAAAAAGGGTGCACTTCGGCTACCATCCGAGCCAATGTGGAAGACGATGAAACGCAACACACCTACGAAGCGACCATCGTGGCACGAGGCGCGAATCGGGCGCGAATCGATGGCGGAAAATCGCAATACATGCGCGATCTCATCGGACGTACGCCCTCCGTCTCCTTCACCCCCGAAGATCAGCGTTTGGTGGCAGGCGATCCAGCAACCCGACGTAACTTCATCAACCAGGCCGCTTCCCTGCTACTCCCCCACTACGCGCAGCTGCTGCAACAATTCACGCATGTGGCGAAACAACGTACGGCACTGCTCAAACAACTCGGCGACGGCACGAATCTCGACCCGCAATACAGCCAGCAGACGGTTTTAAGCGGACTGGAAATCTGGACGGGACAATTCATCGATCTCGGCATGAGACTGACACGTGAACGCAACGATGTCATCGCACGTCTGGGGGAGCCTTTCGCGCGAATCTACGCGTCTTTGGCAGGCGACGACGAGCGGGCGGCGCTCTCATACGAGCCGTCCTTCGACGAAGTGATGCTGTTCGACGATCCGAGCGCGGAAATCAGCCGTCATTTCCAGCGCATCTACCCGGGCGAAGTGGCACGCGGACAGAATCTGATCGGCCCGCATCGCGACGATCTGACCTTGCTGCTCAACGACATGCCCGCCCGTGAATTCGCGTCCAACGGCGAGATGTGGACCATGGCTTTGGCGCTGAAAATGGCGCTATATGAAGCGGTTTCCGCGCAATTCGAAAGCAAGCCGATCGTGATTCTCGATGATGTGTTCGCACAGCTTGACGAATCCCGTCGTGGGCAGATCCTCGATTTTGCGATGCGGCAGGATCAAGTGCTGATCACCGTCGCCGCGGCAAGCGACATTCCACAAACGGACGCCGTGCACGCGCATGTGATTGACGTGGCCGCGTTGCGTCGACAATCGCAAGATGGCGGCGATGACGATTTGGCGGCGATGATGGCGCAGCTTGCGGCAGGAAGGGAGACTGACCGCTGATGCCTAATCCTCCAATCTGCGAAACATTGCATCTCGACCAACGCAAGTTGCCCGCCGAAGTGTTCGAACGCATCAGCAAACGCGCCGGACGCTACAAGGAACGTGAGGAATGTGCGCGGCAGGCATGGGAGAATTTTGGCAAACCCGGACGCGACCCGCAGACGGTCGGCAATATATTCAACGTGATCGCAACGCAAGGTTTGTGGACGCCGCATTTGAAAATCGCGCAAATGCAGAATCATTGGAACCAGGTGGTCGGTGACGAAAACGCGCGCCACTCCTACCCCGTTGACCTGCGTGACGGCATTTTGACGATTCGATGCGACAGCCCCGCATGGACCACCACCTTGACGTACATGATTCCGCTGCTGACCGACACCATTCGCAGGAGACTTGAGGGGCTGACCATCAACGAAGTGCGCGTCACCGGCCCCCAGCAACAGGGATTCAGCCGAGGGCGAATGACCAGAAGGACCCGGTATTAGCAAAATATCACGCGATATTGGTGTGATAGTTGGTCTGCGATCGGGCGTACGTCGAATATGTCCCCGGAGATGACCTTTGCGAGGGCTGGCAGATACTTTTCCGAACGCGAAAAACAGGGGTAAACGGCTGAATTTCAAGGATAAATGCCTCTGGCGCGCTGTCCCCCTGCATGAGTAGAATATCAAGTAGTGTATGTAAACGCCTAGAAGGGGCCTTTATTTGCGTTCTAGGTGGTATCACCTGCGTGAATGACCCTCATTGGCGGGAAAAATGCAGGAAGGAATCTCTGTGGCAGACCTTGATGCGGATTCGCTGAACGAATCAGCTGAAAACACGCAGGAAGATCAGATCCAAAACGATCAGCTCGAAGATGCGCAGCTCGATGACACCTTGGCTCCGGAGCATTACGACGCGTCCGATCTGAGAGTGTTGGAAGGCCTCGAAGCGGTGCGAATCCGCCCAGGCATGTACATCGGCTCCACCGGCCCCCGTGGCCTGCACCATCTGGTGTATGAGATCGTCGACAACTCCGTCGACGAAGCGCTGGCGGGCTATGCCTCGCATATCGAAGTGACGATTCTGCCGGACGGCGGAGTGCGCGTGGTCGATGATGGCCGAGGCATTCCGGTCGACGAAGTGCCGGGCGAAGGCGTTTCCGGTGTGGAAACCGTGATGACCAAGCTGCACGCAGGCGGCAAGTTCGGTGGCGGCGGCTACGCGGTCTCCGGCGGTCTGCACGGCGTGGGTATTTCCGTGGTGAACGCGTTGTCGACCCGCGTCGACATCGAAGTGCGCCGTCAGGGCTTCCACTGGACCCAGACCTACATCAACCAGAAGCCGACCTCGCGTCTGCTCAAGGGCGAACCGATGGGCGAAGACGAATCCACCGGCACTTCCGTGACCTTCTGGGCCGACGGCGCGATCTTCGAAACCACCACCTACGATTTCGAGATTCTGCGTAACCGCTTCCAGCAGATGGCATTCCTCAACAAGGGACTGAAGCTGTCCCTAACCGATCTGCGTGAACCGGACCAAGCAGGAGACGAAGTCGCAGGCGACGGTGACGACAATGCCGAACCGAAGCATCAGACAGTCACCTACCAGTACAACGACGGCATCAAGGATTACGTCGATTACTTGGTGAAGTCCCGCAAGGCAACCCCGATTGAACCGGATGTCATCGATTTCGAAGCGGAAGATCTGAAAATCGGCATTTCCGCGGAAATCGCCATGCAGTGGACCACCGCATACTCCGAAGCGGTGCACACCTTCGCCAACACCATCTCCACCACCGAAGGCGGCACCCACGAAGAAGGCTTCCGTGCGGCTCTGACTTCGCTCGTCAATCGTTACGCACGTGAGAAGAACATCCTCAAAGACAAGGATGAGAACCTCTCCGGCGACGACGTGCGCGAAGGCCTGACCGCAGTGGTGTCGGTGAAGCTCACCACCCCGCAGTTCGAAGGCCAGACCAAGACCAAGCTCGGCAATTCCGAAGCGAAAACCTTCGTGCAGCGCGTGATGACCGACAAGCTCGGCGACTGGTTCGATTCGCATCCTAGCGAAGCCAAGAACATCATCCAGAAGGCCATTGAAGCCTCCCGTGCGCGTCTTGCAGCCAAGAAGGCACGTGAGAATACCCGCCGCAAGTCAATCTTCGAATCCGCGGGCATGCCAGACAAACTGAAGGATTGCCAGTCCAACAATCCTGAAGAATGCGAACTGTTCATCGTGGAGGGTGACTCCGCAGGCGGCTCCGCAATTCAGGGACGCAACCCGATCACGCAGGCCATTCTGCCGCTGCGAGGCAAAATCCTCAACACCGAGCGTGCAAGCCTTGACCGCATGATGAAGTCCGAAACCATCGAATCGCTGATCACCGCGGTCGGCGGCGGTTACGGCGAGGATTTCGACCTGAACAAAGTCCGCTATCACAAGGTCATCATCATGGCCGATGCTGATGTGGACGGCGCGCATATCGCAACCCTGAATCTGACGCTGTTCTTCCGCTACATGCGCCCGATGATTACCGCTGGTTACGTGTATGTGGCCATGCCGCCGCTGTACCGACTCAAGTGGACCAAAGGCGCGCACGACTTCGTGTACACCGACGCCGAACGCGACCGCGTGCTCGCCGAAGGCAAGGCCGCCGGCCGTCAGTTGCCGAAGGGCGAAGGCATCCAGCGTTACAAGGGTCTGGGTGAAATGAGCTACCAGGAACTGTGGGAAACCACCATGGATCCTGACCACCGCATTCTGAAGCAGGTGCAAATCGAAGACGCGGCTGCAGCCGACGAAACCTTCTCCATGCTCATGGGCGACGAAGTCGAACCTCGCCGTCTGTTCATCCAGCGCAACGCACGCAACGTCAGCTGGATCGACGCGTAGGGATTTCAAGGACTTCAGGCAAGGTTTCATAAGGATTTAGAAGGACTTAGAAGTTGGCAGACGAAAACAACAGCAACGAAGACGGCCAGTTCGTGCCTGATGGCTCCATGGAGCCGTTGAGCCCGCAGGAGGCCGACAACACCGATTACGGCCTGATGGTGGGCGAACGCATCCAGAAGAAGGATCTGCAGCAGGAAATGCGCGATTCCTACCTGGCATACGCCATGTCCGTGATCGTGGACCGTGCGCTCCCGGACGTACGCGACGGCATGAAGCCGGTGCATCGCCGTGTGATCTACGCGATGTACGACGGCGGCTACCGCCCCGACCGTGGTTACTCCAAGTGCGCCCGCGTGGTCGGCGAGGTCATGGGTAAATACCATCCGCACGGCGATTCCGCGATCTACGACACGTTGGTGCGTATGGCACAGTCGTGGTCGATGCGTTACACGCTGGTCGACGGCCAAGGCAACTTCGGCTCCCCCGGTGACGATCCGGCCGCAGCAATGCGTTACACCGAATGCCGTATGGCTCCGCTCGCCATGGAAATGGTGCGCGACATCGACAAAGACACCGTCGATTTCCTGCCGAACTACGATGGCAAGACGCAGGAGCCGACCGTGCTTCCGGCACGATTCCCGAACCTGTTGTGCAATGGTTCGTCTGGTATCGCCGTGGGTATGGCCACCAACATTCCTCCGCACAACATGCGTGAAGTGGCCGAAGGCGTGCATTGGGCGCTTGACCACCCGGACGCAAGCCGCGAAGAGCTGCTCGAAAACCTGATCCGCATCATCAAGGGGCCGGACTTCCCTACTGGCGCAACGATTCTCGGACATAAGGGCATTGAACAGGCCTACCGTACCGGCCGTGGTTTGATCACCATGCGCGCGGTTGTGAACACCGAAGAGATCAAGGGCCGTATGTGCCTCGTGATCACCGAACTGCCGTATCAGGTGAACCCGGACCGACTGGTCGTTTCCATCCGCGAAGCGGTGCGTGACGGCAAGATTCAGGGCATCGCCGACATGCGTGACGAAACCTCCGGCCGTACCGGACAGCGTCTCGTGCTCGTGCTCAAGCGCGACGCCGTGCCGAAGGTTGTGCTCAACAACCTGTACAAGCATTCCCAGCTGCAGCAGACCTTCGGTGCCAACATGCTGGCACTGGTCGATGGAGTGCCACGTACGCTGTCTCTGGACGCGTTCATCCGCCATTGGGTGGGCCACCAGCTGGAAGTCATCGCACGCCGTACCGCCTACCTCAAGCGTGAGGCGGAAGAGCGCGACCACATTCTGCAGGGCTACCTGAAGGCTCTTGACATGATCGACGAGGTCATCGCGCTTATTCGTGCGTCCGAATCTGCGGAAGTCGCACGTACGGGCCTTATGGACCTGCTGGACGTGGACGAAGTGCAGGCCGACGCCATTCTGGCCATGCAGCTGCGCCGACTGGCCGCATTGGAACGCCAGAAGATTCTCGACGAACATAACGAGCTGATGCGTCGTATCGCCGACTACAACGACATTCTCGCCAAGCCGGAGCGTCAACGCAAGATCGTGGGCGACGAGCTTGACGAAATCGTGTCCAAGTATGGCGACGAACGTCGAACCAAGATCCTGCCGTACTCCGGTGAAATGAACGTCGAAGATCTGATTGCGGAAGAAAACGTGGTCGTGACCGTCACTCACTCCGGTTTCATCAAGCGCACCAAGGCTGACGAATACCGTGCGCAGCACCGTGGCGGAAAGGGCATCAAGGGCGCCAAGCTGCGTGAGGACGACGTGGTCGACCACTTCTTCCTGACAAGCACGCACAACTGGCTGCTGTTCTTCACCAACAAGGGACGCGTGTACCGTTTGAAGGCTTACGAGCTTCCGGAAGGATCGCGCGATTCCAAGGGACAGCATGTGGCCAACCTACTGCAGTTCGGCCCTGACGAGACGATCCAAACCGTGCTGTCGATTCCGAACTACGAGGTGGCCAAGTACTTGGTGCTCGCCACTCGTTCCGGCAAGGTCAAGAAGACCGCGCTTGCCGAATACGATTCCCCGCGTCAGGGCGGCCTGATCGCAGTGCGTCTCATGGCTGACGAAAACGGCGAGAACGCCGACGAGCTGATCGGTGCCGCACTGTGCAATGCCGAGGATGACATCATTCTCGTGTCGAAGCTGGGCATGAGCCTGAAGTTCCAGGCCAACGACGAGCAACTGCGCCCGATGGGACGCCAGACTGCCGGCGTGCAGGGCATGAAGTTCCGCGAAGGCGACGAACTGCTGGACATGGACGTGGTCTGGGGTGATTCCGACAAGGATCTGTTCGTGGTCACCAACGAAGGCTTCGCCAAGCGCACCGCCATCAGCGAATACCGACTGCAGGGCCGTAATGGCTTCGGTGTCAAGGCCGTGCAGCTCGCCGAAGGCCGTGGTTCCCTCGTGGGTGCGGTGATCGTTGAGGAAGATGACCAGATCATGGCCATCATGAAGTCCGGCAAGGTCATCCGTTCCAACGTCGACGAGGTCAAGCGCACTGGACGTACCACCCAGGGCGTGACGTTCGCCAAGCCTGACAAGAACGACGAGATCATCTCCATCGCGCGTAACGAGGAAAAGGACGACGACGAATCCGCGGAAAACGCGACCGTGAACGAGGATACTGCACAATCGTCTGAATCCGCCGTTGAAGCCCCTGCTGAAACCAACGCCGAATCCGGCGATGGCGAGAATGTAGAGGCCTGACCGCAGCACGGGCAATCGTCTGTGAAAACTGGTAGCCTCAGCTAAGAACTGGGCACAATCTTGCAAGGAGCAACGATGAGCGAGAACAACGAAGGACAGCAAATGCCAGAGGTTGGGCATGCCCCGCGCGTGGCACGTTCCGCTTCCAGCCAGCCGCTGATTGGTGAGGATCAGGTTCAGGCACATGAGGGTGCCTCCTCCCCCGCTTCCGGTGGTGTGAAGGTTCGCGAGAAGCGTCGTGGCGGCGCTCCGCGCGCGCGCCGTATGAGCCTGTCTCTGACGCGTATCGACGCATGGTCGGCCGCCAAGGTGGCGTTCATGCTTTCCATCGCTGGGGGAATTATTCAGATCGTTGCGGTAGCTATTCTGTGGGGCATGCTGAACATGGTTGGCGTGTTTGACCAGGTTACGCAGATCGTGTCTTCCACGGGCTTGGATGCCGGCGGATTCGACCTGACGAACGTGTTTTCACTGAGCACCGTGCTGAGCACCGCCACCATCTTCTCCATTGTGGAAGTGGTGCTGATCACTGTGCTTGTGGTGATTCTCACGCTGCTGTACAACGTGGTGAGCACCCTCGTCGGCGGTATCCACGTCACACTCGGAGATGATTAACAGCCCTGTGGGCTGTTAATGGCAGCGAGCAGCGATAGCGTCGCGAGCGTCGCATGTGATGCTGGAACAGCCCTGTGGGCTGTTAATAGCAGCGAGCAGCGGTAGCGAACTCAAACGCAACAAGGCGGCCTGCATTGTGATTCCAATCACGGCACAGGCCGCCTTCGTATTTTTTAGACCAGTCTGTCTCTTACCGCACTCCAACCCCTATCTGCCCCCGCCCGCAATCTGCCCATATCTTTCAGATATAACTGCAACTAGATTAGGTGCGTGGAAATACATTGAGGGTCTGCCTGGAATGAAACCAGACAGACCCTCAATGTCTTCTCGATAAGTCGGCCGTATTGGCTAAATCGGTTAGATTAGCTAGATCAGAGCACGCCCTGAGCGACCATGGCGTTGGCGACCTTCACGAAGCCGGCTGCGTTGGCGCCGAGCATCAGATCACCCTCGTGGCCGTATTCCTTGGCGGCTTCCAAGGAGTTGGCGACGATGTTCTCCATGATGGACTTGAGCTTGCCGTCAACCTCTTCGAAAGTCCAGGAAAGGCGGTAGGAGTTCTGGCTCATCTCAAGGCCGGAAACTGCCACGCCACCCGCGTTCGCGGCCTTAGCGGGGCCGTAGAGCACGTTGTTGGACTGGTAGACGGCGATTGCCTCCGGAGTGGACGGCATGTTGGCGCCTTCGCATACCACAGTGCAGCCGTTGGCGACGAGAGCCTTGGCGGACTCCTCATCGATCTCGTTCTGGGTGGCGCACGGCAGGGCGATGTCGCACGGAACCGTCCACACGCCCTTGCAGCCCTCGTGATACTCGGAGCCCGGCACGCGCTCCGCATATTCCTTGATGCGGCCGCGATGGCCCAGCTTGATGTCCTTGACCACGTCAAGCTGAATGCCGTTCGGATCGTAGATGTATCCATTGGAATCGGAGGCGGTCACAACCTTCGCGCCGAGGGCCTGAGCCTTCTCGGTGGCGAAGATGGCCACGTTGCCGGAGCCGGAAATGACCACGGTCTTGCCTTCGAAGGAGTCATTGCGCAGCACGCGCATTGCCTCGGCAGTGTAGTAGCACAGGCCGTAACCGGTGGCCTCGGTGCGAGCCAGGGAACCGCCGAACTCGAGGCCCTTGCCGGTCAGTACGCCGGAATACTCGTCACGAATGCGCTTGTACTGGCCGAACAGGTAGCCGATCTCGCGACCGCCCACGTTGATGTCGCCGGCCGGAACGTCGGTGAACTGGCCGATATGACGGCACAGTTCCGTCATGAAAGCCTGACAGAAACGCATGACTTCAGCGTCGGACTTGCCCTTCGGATCGAAGTCGGAGCCGCCCTTGCCGCCGCCCATCGGCAGGCTGGTCAGGGAGTTCTTCAGAATCTGCTCAAAGCCGAGGAACTTGATGACACCCTCGTTCACGCTCGGGTGGAAGCGCAAGCCGCCCTTGTACGGGCCGATTGCAGAGTTGAACTGGATGCGGTAACCGCGGTTGACCTGCACCTTGCCCTCATCGTCGGTCCATGCGACGCGGAACTTCACCACGCGTTCCGGCTCGACGATGCGTTCGAGCACGCCCGCTTTCTCATATTCCGGATGCTTCGCGACCACCGGTTCGAGGCTTTCGAAAACCTCGCGAACGGCCTGCAGGAACTCCGGCTGGTCGCCGTCGCGCTTTTCCACCTGCGCGTACACGCGCTTGACGTACTCATCAGTGAGCATATTCTTCCCCTTCGGGATAGTTGGTTACCAATAGACGGTCTCATTCTATGTGTACGAATATGGACGGCACAAGACCTTGTTCAGGATTTGGAGACGCTTTTTTACGAGCGCTGGTTCCGAACTTGCTTCTTTTTACGGGATTGCCATGCCTTGCGTTGACTATAGGATGGAAATGCGGAAAGCGTGGGAGAGAGTACGTTCGCAACAGCATCTCACAGTCTCACATAATGGGAGAATCATCATGATTGAAGGATTCAAGAAATTCATTGCACGCGGCAACATGATCGACATGGCGGTCGGTGTTGTCATGGGCGGTGCCGTCACCACAGTGGTTAATTCGATCGTCAACAATGTGATTAATCCGTTCATCGCCATGATTTTCGGCAAACCGAATATGGATGGTCTGCTGGCAATCACATTCAATAATGCGACGGTTTCGTTCGGCGCGGTACTTGGTGCGATATTGAATTTTCTGATCATCGCGGCGGCCGTGTATTTCTGCATTCTCGTACCGATTAACAAATTCCGTGACGTGACCGAGGCGTTGCTCGCCAAAACCAAGCTTGCGGAAGAGCGGAGCAAAGCCGAGGAGGAGGCCATCAAAGAGCCGGAAATCTCCACCGAAGAGCAGACGATCCTGCTGTTGCAGCAAATCCGCGACGAACTTGCCAAACGGAATGCATAGGGTGCACAGAACGTGCCGAACGATTCTGTCACTGTTGCCGACGTGGTCGCAATGCAGTAGTCATCGCCAGCAATCGTAATAATCAATAATCCAAGGCCGTTTCAAGCGGTGACGCAAGTCCCGCCTGAAACGGCCTTTCGTAATGGTCTTTCAGCGGGTGGAGGAATTGGGATGCGGATGCGGGTATGAAAAAAGGGTTTCCGGAAATCATCGGAAACCCTATCTGTGGAGCTAAGGGGATTCGAACCCCTGACCCTCTCCATGCCATGGAGATGCGCTACCAGCTGCGCCATAGCCCCGTGGAGCTAGCCGGGTTCGAACCGGCGACCCTCTGCTTGCAAAGCAGATGCGCTACCAGCTGCGCCATAGCCCCATAGTTGAAAAAAAGCGGCCGCGCCGCTCTTAATCACTGTGGGCCCGGGAGGACTTGAACCTCCGACCTCATCCTTATCAGGGATGCGCTCTAACCACCTGAGCTACGGGCCCGTTCTTGCTGTACTGTTAAGCACAACGAGTTGAAATAATACGTGATAATCAGCGAAAGTCAAAATCCGGCGTGTCGTGGCATAATGCAGGCATGCCAAACAATCATCGCAATGCCAGCAGGGGAGTGCGCAACCGCAATCGCACGCTATCGGAAGAAACTGTGCAAATCGCTGGAATGACGGTGACTATCATGCGTAAGCCCATTAAAAACATGTATCTGCGAATCAAGCCACCGAACGCGCAGATCGTCATCTCCACACCTTCTCGCATGTCCCAAGCGGCAATCGCACGATTCGTGACGGAACGCAAATCATGGATCGAACAAGCGCAACGAGCCATGCTGCAAGCCAGAGATCAGCAGATCCATGAAGGAAACAATCCTAATGATCCGCATTCTTTCACATGGAACGACGCAACCAGAAAGCGAGCGGTGCAGACCATCAATGCGCAACTACCGGTGCTGCTTGCGAAATGGTCGCCGATTATCGGGCGCGAGCCAACGCATGTCACACTGCGCGTCATGACGTCGCGATGGGGGTCATGCACGCCGAAAACCGGCCGCATCCGCCTCAACCTACAACTCGGTCTTATGGACCCCAGATTCCTGGAATACGTGCTTGTGCACGAAATGACGCACCTGTGGGAAAACGGGCACGGAGAGGGCTTTCAGCGGCGTATGAGCGCATATTTGCCGCAATGGAGGCAATTACGGCGGGAGTTGAACCGTCACGTTGTACTGTGACGCTCGCGATGTTGTTGCGTTGCCTGCGATGTTGAAATACTTGCGATATTATGCCACTGCCGTCACATTGCGCGGATTGCCATGACTTGCCACGGCTTGCGAACTTTTGATAACGACGTATAGGTGATTCGTATAGCTTTTCCGTTCATAAGATGTTCCAAACGCTTAACATTCGCGAATTGCAAGCCTACAATCATGGCGGCTGAGATGTTTGCTTGCAAACAGTTCACGCAGAAAGATCAAACAAGTGAGGAAGGGAGCGATTATGGCTGTATTGAGAAAAGTCGGCATTATCGGAATCGGACACGTGGGCGCGCATGTTGCAAATGCCGTGCTTTCCGCAGGACTGGCTGAAGAACTGAAACTGTGCGACATCAACGAGCAAAAAGTAGTCAGCGAATGTCAGGATTTAAGCGACACGTTGAGTTTCTACCCGCATAACTGCGTGATCGGCAACTACGGTACGCAATACGAGCAGCTGGCTGACTGCGACGTGGTAATCAACGCTGCCGGTGACGTGAAAACCAGCGCCAAAGATCGTGATGGCGAACTGTTCGTTACCACCGACATTGCACGCACTTGGATCTCCCGACTGTTCAACGCAGGCTTCCACGGTGTGATCATCACCATCTCAAATCCGTGCGATGTGGTCGCAACCGAAATCTGGCACATCACCGGCTACGATCCGCGCAAAATCATTGGCACCGGAACCGCGTTGGATTCCGCACGACTGCGCAACGCCATCGCGAAACGCGTCAACGTGGATCAGAAATCAATCGGCGCATACATGCTGGGGGAGCATGGCAATTCACAGTTCGCCTACTGGTCGAACGTGAACATCGCAGGCAAGCCGCTCACCCAACTCGCACAAGACAATCCGCAACGATTCACCCTTGACGAGGACGAAACCGAGCAGGATGCCCGTCGAGGCGGATACCGCGTGTACGCCGGCAAAGGGTGCACGGAATACGCCATTGCAGCCACCGCGGCACGCCTTACGCAAGCCGTGCTCTGCGACGAACACTATGCGGCCGCCTGTTCCACGCTGCTTACCGGCGAACAAGGCGAAAGCGGCAATTACGCCAGCCTGCCGTGCATCGTCGGCGCGAACGGCGTCGAAGAAGTCCTCAATCCTACACTCACCGAAAGCGAACAGGCCAAATTCCACGCGTCCTGCGAACATATCCGCGCCAATATCGCGCAGCTTGCATGGTGGAACGACGAATGCCATCCCACACTGCGTAGCTGAATCTATGATTAAATCTGCGGCTGAATCTGTAGTAAATCGACAGATTTAATAACATGACAAACGTAATAAACAGACTTGCGATTACTGATGTTGATCGTATGAAAAATCAACATTTACATAATCGCAAGTCTGTTTTTATTTTGATTTATCTCAAATTATTTCGATTAATTTCAGATCATTTTGCAGTCTTTGCGGATTTCGCATTATCACCATCAACCATGTGCTTGCGGATTTCCAACGTTTCGATACGGCGGCCGTCCACTTGCGTGACAGTCATGTCGTAACCGTCGTCGGAAGGCAACGTATCGCCGACTTCGCCCATCTTGCCAGTGTGCGCCAGGAAATAGCCGGCAACCGTCTCGTACGGGCCATCCTCAAGCTCAATACCGGTCAAATCAGCGAAATCCTCAATCGTCATACCACCTTCGATAGTGGCGACGCCATTGACGAACGCGGTACGCTCCGTGCGCTCGCCGCCCTTTTCCTCCGGCAGATCGTATTCGTCGCGAATGTCGCCGACCAGCTCCTCTGTCATATCCTCCAACGTGACGATGCCGTCGGTACCGCCATATTCGTCGATGACCACCGCCAGATGAATGCCACGCTTACGCAGCAATTCAAGGCTTGGCAGCAGCTTCGACGTGCCCGGCAGCGAAATGCCTTCGCGCGTCACGTCGGCGACCGTCTTCGCCTCGGGATTGCGAATGTCGAGCAAATCGCGCACGTGCACAAAGCCGAGCACGTCATCGAAATCCTTGCCGGTCACCGGATAACGGGAGTATGGCATTTCGCGCACGTACGCGGCCGCATCCCCGATCGGCATGGCACCATCCAGAAATACCACGTCGGCGCGTGGACGCATCACTTCCGCCACAATCGTTTCGGATGCGTCGAACACGTCATCGAGAATCGTGCGCTCGTCCTTGCTTAAGTTCGTATTGGTGTTGACGAGCACGCGCAGCTCCTCGTCGGACACTTCGCTGTCAGTTTCGTTCGGGTCGAAACCAAGCAAGCGCACAATAATGTTCGTATTCTTGCCGATCAGCCAAATAATCGGCTTGCACACCTTCGCAAACACGTGAATCGCAGGCACCACGGAACGCGCGATCTGCTCGTTGCGCTGCATCGCGATACGCTTCGGCACCAACTCCGAAATCACGATCGAACAGTACGAAATAATCAACGTCAGCACAATGGTGGTTAGGGGAGCGGCCACGCTCGTTGGCACGCCCCAACTTTCAACAATCGGCACAATGTATGGCGAAATCGACGATTCGCCGAACGATGCGGAAAGAAAACCGCTCAATGTCACGCCAATCTGCACAGTCGACAGAAACGTGTTCGGATCGCGTGCGATTTGTGCGACGCGCTTGCCGCGGGCATCCTCCTGTTCCATTTGGTCGATCTGCGATCCGCGCAGGCTGACCAACGCCAGTTCGGTGCCGGCGAACACGGAACCGAGCAGCAGGAAGATGAAGATCAGGAGAATGTTCAAACCTAGAGACATGGTTCCACTCTATCGAGGTGGTATGTCAAAGTGTCTGTATCTCCTGATTTTTTGGATTTTCTCAATTATTCTTAGATTGCTTAGCTTCGGATTGTTCTTTTTCGGATTTCTGTTTCGCAAATCTCCGTTTTCCGAATTGTACTTCGTTTCAGAAGCTGAGAACCTCGACTTTGCCGGAGTCCAGCTGGTACCTTGCGCCGACGATCATGAGTTTGTCAGCTGCCAGAGCCTGCTGGATCGCTTCGGATTGTTCCACCAAGAGTTCGATGGTGCGCGCGATGTGCACGCGTTCGAAATCTTCGCTGGATTCCAATTCCGACTCGTGTGCCTGCCAGATCGAGAAACCGACAGTGCGCATCATGATCGAATCCGAATCGCAGATGCGTTCGTCGATGTCGGAAATGCTGTCGGCGGCCATCAGCGAATCTTCCGCATCGGCGGTCAATTCGTGCAGTAACGCTTCGTAATCCTTGGAAACTTGCTTGATCGCACCGCAATTCTGATGGCCGAGCACTACCAGCAAACGTACGCCGAGTACGGTCACCGCGTATTCTAGGGACGCAATCACGGCTTCGTCGATGATTTGACCGGCCGTGCGAACCGTGAACAGGTCGCCAAGACCGGAATCGAAAATAATATCCGGGCTTACTCGCGCGTCGGAGCAGCTCAGCATGGCCGCTTCCGGTGCGTGTGTGTCCACAAGTGCCTCGCGTGCTTCAGCGCCACGATTCGGATGTTCCGGTTTGCCCTCCGCAAACCTGCGATTACCTGCCAGCATGCGGCTCCAAACGCCGCTTGCCGTGCCTTCGACCTCGTCTTGGTCTACAAACAGTTCGTCTGCCATTGACTCCACCCCTCATTGTTCAGGCTAGCCAACATCATACGTTTTGGTCTGACCGTTCGCTGGGAAATAGAGCGATATCTCGCTTATGTATGGCAGATTTCGTGTTCTGTCCGGTGATATTTCGCTTATGTGTGGCAGTCCCAAAGGTGAAAAACCGGAAAAATGTACCCCCGAAGTGGGTTTTTCGCATGATGGTCTGCCATATATAAGCGAGAAGGCTCATGACAAGGCTCCGATTCTGCCATATATAAGGCAGATATAGGTATGAAAAAGGGTCCCCGATCGGCAGTGCGAACGGGGACCCTGAAAGAAACTGGCTAAAATCAGCCGGTGTTCTGCAAGCCTGCTGCGACACCCGACACGGTGCACAGGATCAGGTAGGTGTAGTTCTCCTTCTGTCCGTGCGTGAGCTCTTCCTTGTCCACGCGCTTGCGTAGCGAGCCGAGGGCGAGCACCTGGGTGGCGGACAGCGCATCTACGTACGGCGAGCGGATGCGGATGGCCTGGCCGAGCACGTGGCGGTGCTGCAGAGGCCACTTGTCGCCTACGATTTCGAGCACCCACTTGCGAGTGAGCTCCATCTCGTCGAGGACCTTCTTGTTGAGGTCCTCACGGTCTCCGAGAGCAAGGTACATCTTGGCGATGCGCTCGTCAGTCTTGGCCAGCGACATTTCGATGTTGTCGATGAACGTGGAGAACAGAGGCCATTCCTCATACGCTTGACGCAAGGTGTTCAAATCGCCGAACTGCTCGCACGCGGTGCCCAGGCCGTACCATGCAGCCAGATTGATGCGTGCCTGCGCCCAGGAGAAGATCCACGGAATGGTACGCAGATCGTCGAGGGACTTGGCTCCAAGGCCGCGTTTGGCCGGACGGGAGCCGATCGGCAGCAGGCCGATTTCGGTCAGCGGCGTGACGGTGGAGAACCACGGTGCGAATCCGTCGGTGTTCAGCAGGTCGAGGAAGCGGTTATGCGCGGCCTCGTCGAGCTTGCTGGCCATGTCGGCGTACTTGGCGGTCATGTCCGTATTGCGCTTCTCCACGCTCGGAGCGGACTGCAGCAGCGTTGCAGCCGCAACGGACTCGACGTGGCGGATGGCCAGTGCCGGGTTGCCGTAGCGCGCGAAGATGACCTCGCCCTGCTCGGTGAGCTTGAAGCGGCACTTCACGGAGCCGACCGGCTGTGCGAGCACGGCACGGTTAGCCGGGCCTCCGCCGCGGCCGACGGCGCCGCCGCGGCCATGGAACAGGGTCAGATCGATGTCATGCGATTCCGCCCACTTGGCGATGCGTTCCTGTGCGGAATGCAGGGCCAGGGTTGCGGAGGTCGGGCCGGCGTCCTTCGAGGAGTCGGAGTAGCCGAGCATGACTTCCATCTTGCCGCCGGTGGCCTTCAGACGAGCCTGGACCTCCGGAATCTTGATCATTTCCTCGAGTACGTCTACCGAGTTCTGCAGATCCTCAAGCTGTTCAAACAGCGGGATCACGTCGATGGTTGGAACATCCTTGGGATGGGAGAACGCCAGACGGTTCAGCTCGTACACGTCCTTGATGTTTTGGGCGCTCTTGGTGAAGGAGATGATGTAACGACGGGCAGCCTTGATGCCGTTGCGCTTCTGGATGGAACCAAGGGCGCGGAAGGTGTCGAGCACCTCGTGGGTCATCGGCTGCAGTTCGCCACGCTCACCGTGCAGACCATGTTCGCGGATATCCTCCAGCGCTCGGGAATGCACGACGGAGTGCTGGCGGAACTCCATCTCGACCATATGGAAGCCAAAGGTCTCTGCCTGCCAGATGAGGTCCTGCAGCGGGCCGTAGGCGGAACGTTTGGCGTTGGCTTCGGCGAGGGAGCGCTGCACGACCTTCAGGTCGGCGATGTAATCCTCGCAGGAGTGGTACATGAGATCAGCATCGCGGTCGATGGTGGCCTTCAGACGATCGGCCATGACCAGCATGACGGCACGGTGCAGCTCCTTGGTGGAGATCAGTGCGGCCTTGTCGGTCAGGCGCTCGCTCATTTCCTTCTGGTGGTTCCACAGGGACTTGAGCTCGGCACTCGGCGGAGTGGTCTCAGCTTCCATCGTCAGGTTCTTGCCAACGCGGCGGGTCTCGATCTCCAGCGCGCCCAGCACGTGGTCGCTGAACTTGCGGGCCACCTGACGGCTCACCTTGGCGGTGACGTTCGGGTTGCCGTCACGGTCGGAGCCGATCCAGCTTCCCGGGTGGAAGAACGCCGGGCATACCGGCGGCACGAGGCCGGCCTTGTCTCCGAGGACCCAATCGTCGAAACGACGGTAGACCTGTGGAATGGTATAGAACAACGTATTGTCGAAAATATCGAGAATGGTTTCAGATTCCTCAACCGGAGTCGGCTTCTTCAGTGCGATCGGAGAGGTGCGGAACAGCGCGTCAATCTCGTTGAAGAGTCGACGGGAGTTTTCCTTCTTGTCTGAACCGCCAAGCAGCTTGTGCGTTGCGAGCAGCTGGGAGATGCGGCGGATTTTGCCTTCCACGGCTTTGCGGCGGGCTTCAGTCGGATGCGCGGTGAACACCGGATGGAACTCGAGCTTGTCGAGCAGTTCCTTGGCTTTGGCCGGACCCATTTCGTTAATGAGCTGGTGGTAGGCACAGGTCATTTCGTTCACTGGGTCGACGGCTTGGGTGTCATCTACGGCGGCCTCACGGCTGTGCAGCACGGAGACACGGTAGTTCTCCTCGCATAGGTTGGCCAGATGGAAGTAGGTGGTGAAAGCGCGGGCCAGCAGTTGTGCCTCATGCACATCCGTTTTATCGATGATGTCGACGACCTTCTGCAGGTCATCCTGATTCGGATTCGTATCCGTCAGAATGCCGGAGAAGCGTTTGGCGCTAGCGTTCAGTGCGTGTTCGCGCACTTCATCGAACTTGTCCAGCAGCTTTTCATCGAATTCGCCGAGCACCTCGCGAAGAATCTGCAAACACAGATCCATTTCCTCTTTGAGGGAAGCGGGAAGATCACGCTCCTCGGGGCCTTTGGTGCCGGTGCCGGACGAGACGATAGCTGCGTCGGCAGGCGTGATCTGTTCGTTTTCAGTTGTCATCAGACCTCCTTCTCCAAACCATCGGGTTGCCCGGTCTGTCGGTCCTTCGCGGCACCTCCGCGATTGTTTTGGCCGTCTGTTGCGAGCCCACAGCCCTAAGTCTGGTGGGTAAATGCGTACCCATTGTATGCTCGGCAAATCGACAGTTTGGTTACGGAAATACCGGAAATGTCCGCATCGTGGTCCGACGGTGTCCACAAAGTGAAATCGATGGAAATTTCGAAAATCCTCCGACCAGCCCACACGTTAGACCTGAACTTGTGAGCGCACAATACGAACATGAACATGAGACGAATTTCGATAGCGCGGAAAAAAGCGCTTCGGCCGTCAGCAAATTCCATACACACTCCATTCCGCTCGATATGGAAGATATCGAACGGGATTGGGACAAGCCGGTCGCTGAAGCGGGAATCGCAGCAAAAGCCAGCGTGATCGTACGCGTCGGTATGCTCGATCTCGGCGCGGGCACCGGAAGCTTCCGCGTCCGCGAAATGATGCACCGCATCGCCTATCCGCTCGGCGTGCACGTACGCGCCGACGTGAACCTCACCGATATCGAAGCCTCCTGCACCGACGGCAAAGACCGCATCACCGAAGTCGTCGACCTACCAACCACCGGCGTCAATACGGAACGCATTTGGCTGCTCGAACACTTCGCTGACTGGTTCAACGTGAACCTCGGCAAAGGATCGATGTACCACAGCCAATCCGACGTGTCCGAAGGGCTTATGCAGCATCTCGACAAGCGTGATGCGTCGCAGGTGTCGGCTGACCTGTCGAAGCGTCTTCGCGAACGTCAGAAAGCCGAACAGAATCAGGAGGGATCTGACGATCCCGTGCTCGACGCGCTTGAAATGGTGACGGAACGCGCCGAAGCGACCGATACCATCGCGCAGCCGTTGCACTTGCGTGACATCGAAGCGGCAAGCGAGCAGCATAATCGCAGTGAACGTGAAACCAAGCGTGAAACTGCCAGCGCGGCCAACGTTGCGTCAAGCGAAGCGACCACGAAAAAAACGCGCAAAAATCGCAATCACAAGCCGCCAAAAGGCCAATACGCCGAACATTTCGACCATGTCGGCAAAGAAAAGAACCAAACGCAAGGTATCACCGTTCGTCAAGCGCACGAACGACTCAACATGATCGAACGGCGCAAGCCCCTGTATTCGCCGGCATTTGCGGGATTCGCCTCGGCCTGCGCCTGCGCATCCTTCGTGTTCCTGCTTGGCGGCGGCCCCTTCGACATGATTGGCGCGTTCATCGGCGCGGGACTTGGCCACTGGCTGCGCCGCCGCCTGTTCGCCCACCACCTCAACCAGTTCTTCGTGACATTCGTATGCGTGGCCGTCGCGGCACTCGCCTGCACGGGCACCCTGCGATTGATTGGTATTTTCGAGCCCGTCGCATTGCAGCATGACACGGCTTACATCGGCGCCATGCTGTTTGTGATTCCTGGATTCCCGCTGATTACGGGCGGACTTGATATGGCGAAAATTGATTTTCCGTCAGGTATTCAGCGCATTGCGTACGTGTTGTGCATTATTTTGATGGCGACGCTCGCAGGGTGGATGGTCGCTTCGATAGTGCACCTGAATCCGCAAGGATTCGAGCCTCTCGGATTGAACCCCGTCATCAACTGCCTGCTGCGCATGGTGTTCGCGTTCATCGGTGTGTGGGGCTTCTCTGTGATGTTCAATTCACCACAACGCATGTGCCTTGTGGCAGCCACCATCGGCTTGATCACAGACACCCTGCGCCTTGAAATCGTGGACATGGGCGTTCCCGCCGAAGCCGGCGCATTCATTGGCGCACTGCTCGCAGGCCTGCTCGCCTCTGCATGGCGTTCCGCGGTTCGTCGCGGTTGGCTCGCCCCGCATCTCGGCTACCCGCGCATCTGCCTGACCGTGCCGTCCATCGTGATCATGGTTCCCGGTTTGTACATGTATCAAGCCATGTTCCACCTCGGCCAATTCGATACCTTGAACGCCCTCGACTGGGCTTTCCGCGCCTTCATGGTGATTATCTGCCTGCCGATCGGTCTGGCCATGGCTCGCGTTATCACCGATAAGTCTTGGAGATACGACATCTAAAAATTTGGCAATGGAGCGTTATCTGCGTTGATCCTCAGTCGGTGTACCTTCGTACGCCTTCCTTTGGTATGCCTTGATACCGCACACATTGCCAAATTTTTCCTAGGATTCCGAACGATACATAACAAATCGCAGAGTTTCGGAATTTGGGCGCGTAAATGAGATAAATGCGATTGCCGCAATGTTCAACCGGTACATTGGGACAATCGCATTTTTTCAGAAGAGATTCGAAAGAAATTCGTTTCGACAGAGATTTGAAGAAAGAGATTCGAAAGAAATTCGGCTAGAAATCTAAGAAGAGAGAATTCATGATTACCAAAGATTTTTGGGTGCTGCTGGCGATGGTCATCTATTTTGTGGCCATGCTCACCATCGGCTTCATCTACTCCAAGCGATCCAATTCCTCCACTCGCCAGTATTTCGCGGGTGGTCGAGGCGTTGGTCCGTGGCTGACGGCTTTAAGCGCCGAAGCCTCCGATATGAGCGGCTGGCTGCTCATGGGCCTGCCGGGCGTCGCCTACTTCACCGGTGCCGCCGACCCGCTGTGGACGGCCCTTGGCCTGGCTCTCGGCACCTACCTCAACTGGAAGCTCGTCGCACGTCGTTTGCGCCGCTACTCCGTGGTGGCAGGTGACGCGATCACCATTCCGGACTTCTTCTCCAAACGATTCCATGACAAACGCAACATCGTCTCCACCATCGCGGCGCTGATCATTCTCGTATTTTTCTGCGTGTATGTCGGCAGCTGCTTCGTGACGGTCGGCAAACTTTTCTCGACCCTGTTTGGCTGGGACTACCACCTGACCATGGTGATCGGCGCGGCCATCGTGTTCGCCTACACCCTGATCGGAGGCTATCTTTCCGTGGTCGTGACCGACTTCATCCAAGGCTTGCTCATGTTTTTCGCGCTGGCCGTGGTGTTCATCGGTTCCATCGCATCCGTCGGCGGCGTAGACAACACCGTCGCCTTCCTCAAAGGCATTCCAGGCTTCCTCGACGGCACGCAAATGGCCACGCCGATTCTGAACGATGCCGGTGAGCAGATTATCAAGGCTGGTCAGGCCATGTTCGGCGCTCCTACCGAATACGGCGTGATCACCATGATTTCCATGCTTGCGTGGGGTCTCGGCTATTTCGGTATGCCGCAGGTGCTTGTGCGATTCCTGTCGATTCGCAGTTCCGAAGAGATCAAAAAGTCCCGTATCATCGCCACCACATGGTGTGTGGTGTCGCTTACGTGCGGCGTGTGCATTGGCTTGGTCGGCCGTGCGATGATGCCGACGCAGTTCGTCACGCAGTCCGCTGCGGAGAATATTTTCATTGTGGTTTCGCAGGCGCTGCTGCCGAGCTTCATGTGCGGCATCGTGGTGTCGGGCATTTTCGCCGCGTCCATGAGCTCCTCGTCGTCATACCTGATTATCGGCGCTTCCGCGGTCGGTGAGAATATTTTCCGTGGATTGCTCTATCGCAAGGCCACTGATCGTCAGGTGATGATGGTTGCCCGCATCACGCTGCTCGTCATGTTCATTTTCGGCATTGTGGTTGCGTTCGATCAGAATTCGTCGATTTTCCAGGTTGTGTCGTATGCATGGGCTGGTTTGGGCGCTTCGTTCGGTCCGCTGATGCTCTGCTCGCTGTATTGGCGCCGCACCAACAAATTCGGTGCGATTGCGGGCATGCTTTCCGGTACTGCGACCGTGCTGATCTGGCATAATCTCATCAAGCCGCTTGGTGGTGTCTTCGCTATTTACGAGCTGCTTCCGGCGTTCATTATCTCACTGCTGTTCATTGTGGTGGTGTCGCTGCTGACTCCGGCTCCCGATGCTGAAGTGCTGCACGAGTTCGATCATTATCTTGATGATCCCGATGACCGTAAAGTGGATGACGATTTGGTCGCAGCGGAAATCGCTTCCGGCGAAAAGCGCGCGCAAATCTAATCAAACATAATGTGGCACATGCCGCTCAGACGCAACAAAGGCCGGATTGCACAATACGCAATCCGGCCTTTGTTTGATGGCTGAAACGCTGTTTAAAGCATGATTATGGCGTTTCTGGAGCTTTAGTAGCGCATGCCCATGGCTTCGCGGACTTGCTCCAAGGTTTCGTTGGCGATGGCGTTGGCCTTCTTGTTGCCTTCGGCGAGCACGTCGCGCACGTAATCCATATCCTTGGCGAGTTCCTCACGGCGGGCACGATGCGGCTCAAGGAAGCTGTTCACCGATTCGATCACATACGCCTTCAGCGCGCCTGCACCGGAATCGCCGATTTCCTCGGCGATTTCTTTCGGATCGCGACCGGTGACCAAACCGGCGGTCGTCAGCAGTGCGGAAACCTGCGGACGACCGATTGGATCGAACGTGATGCGACGCTCGGAATCGGTCGGACTCTTCTTGATGAGCTTGGCGGTTTCCTGCGCGGTGGCGCCCAACATGATGGAATTGCCGTACGACTTGCTCATCTTGCGGCCATCCAAGCCTGGAATCTCCGGCGCTTCAGACAGAATCGCGGCCGGCTCGGGGAACACCGGATGTTTCTTGGCGTAACGTTCGTTGAAACGACGTGCGATGGTGCGCGTGATCTCGACATGCGGCAGGTTATCCTTGCCGATCGGCACCACATTAGCCTTGCAGAACAGAATGTCGCATGCCTGGTGCACCGGATAAGTCAGCAGCAGACCAGTCAACGCATGGCCGGAAGCTTCCATTTCCGACTTCACCGTAGGATTACGATGCAGCTCGGCCTCAGTCACCAACGACAGGAACGGCAGCATCAGCTGGTTCTCCGCTGGAACGGCGGAATGCGTGAAAATCATGGTCTTTTCCGGATCGATGCCGGCAGCCATGTAGTCAAGCACCAAATTGAGCACATTGTCTTCGATATGCTCGGTCGTGTCACGATCGGTGATCACCTGATAATCGGCGATGATGATATTCGAATTCACGCCGCGATTCTGCATGGCGACGCGCTCACGAATCGAACCAAAATAATGGCCGAGATGCAGGCGTCCGGTCGGACGGTCGCCGGTAAGCATGGTGAACTTGCCCGGATTCTGTTCGATTGCGGCGAGCGTTGCGTCGGAACGCTTCTTCGCGGCGAGGAAGCTCGCGCTCATTTCATTGCCGACAGCGGTGATCTGCTGCTCCTGGGTTTCGTCCGTCATACATGTCCTTTTCTTAAGAAAATCAGCGATTTTATCGTAAAAGTCTGAGCCGACAACGAAATATGGCATAACAAGTGGTACTCTCTTGTTTGATGAATTGATAGCACAGTAATCCTCAGGGGGTCAGATGGGCCGCGGACGTCAGAAAGCCAAACAGCAGAAAATAGCCCGAAAGCTCAAGTACCTGACCACCGACACCGATTACGATGAGCTCGCCAAGGAGCTCGGTGCCCAGGAGCCTGGTTCGGGTTCTTTTGATCCTTTCGCCGATATCGAAGCAAAATATTCTCACGATGCGGACGCTGAAGATGAGATTCCTGAAGATGTTCAGGAATCCGCGCAGGGCGACGCCGAGGATGACCTCGACGAGTATGCGAAGTGGGCCGCGGAGGCGGCGGCGAAGGCCACGAGCGGAGAGTTCCCGGCAGCCAAGTCCGCCGCACCGAAGCCACACAAGCCCATCCCGATGCCGATGCCCAGTGTGCTGAAGCCGAAGAAGCAGGACTGATCGGCATATCAGGTACTTTGTGAAACCGCGATGCGGATATGCCTGCTAGGTGTATCCGCATCGCGGTTTTGCTATGCGTCTTTGTGCCTGTGACGGTCTTCTCGCAGCCTGTCACACCAACGGCAGTAGATCGCTTAAATCGTCACGTTCGCCGACGGCGGTGATGCGGCCGGCATCTTTTTCCTCCTGCCAGCTGGTGATGCCGGCGGCGAGCCGCATCCACACGTCCGGTTCCAGTTCGATCACGTCCGGCGGTGTGAGATTATGCGGATCGGATGCCGGTCCGTCGAGAATCTTGATAGCGCCCCACGGTGCGACACGCACTTCCACGCCCTCTCCGGGCGCTTTTTTCTCCAGCAGATGCAGCGAGTAGCGCACTGCCATCGCCCACAGCTGGCGTGGCAATCGTGGAGAGAATTCCAGACGGAAATCGCGTGCCGCGTCGGTATTCGTGGGAATACTGTCGGCGATCATGCGATGAGACGTTTGCAGCCATTGCGCAAATGCGTCATGTCCCTTATGCAGATCTTGTTCTCGAATAACAGCCATACGTGTTATTTTGTCGCTTGCAAGCGACTATGATGGGGTGTTGCAGACAGCGTAGTCACAACTGAATAGGGGTGTGAAGAGAGGAAAAATATTTGCGATTGCTGACGGCGTTCTCAATTTTGTTGTATGTCGTTTGCATGTTGTTCACAACGTTTTGGCAGCCGGTTTGCATCATTTTTTGCAAACGAATGCTGACCTGTAATCGCTTGAAATTTCGTCTTTTTTCTGATTATGTAGTATGCTGTGTATGAGAACGTATGCATGATGTTACTTAGTGTTCATGTAGCCGCTAATGCAAGGACGCTGGAGCAAGGCATAATGTTTCTGGAGAGTAATCCGTCAAAGGGAGTCGACTAATGACTGAAATTACCGCACCGAAGTCCGCGATCACCGCGGAGCAGTTCGCAGATGAGATCCGCGAGCAGCTGAAGTACACCCAGGGCGTCACCGTCGAACAGGCCAAGCCGGCCGACGTGTATGTCGCCGCGTCCGCCGCGGTGCGCCGCCACCTCATGGATTCCTGGTTCAAGACCCAGGCTGACATGGTCAATGGCAACACCAAGGCAGTCGGCTACCTGTCCGCAGAGTTCCTCATGGGTAAGCAGCTGCGCAACGCTCTGCTCAACGCCGGTCTGACCGAGCAGTTCAATGCTGCGGTCAAGGAACTCGGCTTCTCCGTGCAGGACGTCGTCAACGCCGAGCACGAGCCAGGCCTCGGCAACGGTGGTCTCGGCCGTCTGGCCGCCTGCTTCATCGATTCGCTCGCTTCGCTGGGCGTGCCGGCATTCGGTTATGGCATCCAGTACAAGTACGGCATCTTCGAGCAGAAGTTCGACGAAAACGGCAAGCAGATCGAAACCCCGGACTACTGGCTGACCAACGAAGAGCCGTGGGGCCACATCGACTACAACCGCGACCAGAAGGTCTCCTTCGGCGGCGAAGTCGTCGAAGAGAACGGCAAGAAGGTTTGGAAGCCGGCTTGGTCCGTGCGTGCAGTCCCGGTCGACTACATGGTTCCGGGCTATGCTTCCGGCCGTGTGAACACCCTTCGCCTGTGGACCGCCAAGAGCTACGACGAATTCGACCTGCTCACCTTCAACAAGTCCGAGTACCTTGACGCCGTCAAGCCGCAGGTCGAAGCGGAAAACATCTCCAAGATCCTGTATCCGGAGGATTCCACCCCGCAGGGCAAGGCGTTGCGTCTCGAGCAGCAGTACTTCTTCGTGTCCGCCTCCATCCATGACGCCATCCGCGTCTTCTACCCGGGCCAGGACAAGCCGGATCTGACCACCTTCGCAGACAAGATCACCTTCCAGCTTAATGACACCCACCCGGTCATCGGCATCCCGGAGCTCATGCGCGTCCTCATGGACGAGTACGGCTACGATTGGGACACCGCCTGGACCGTCACCAACAAGACCTTCAACTACACCTGCCACACCCTGCTTCCGGAAGCCTTGGAAGTGTGGCCGTCCAAGCTCATCGGCGAACTTCTGCCGCGTCACCTCGAAATCATCGAGAAGATCCAGGACCAGTTCGCAGCCGAGCTCAAGACCAAGGGCGTCGACGAGGCCACCATCAAGGACATGGCCATCTACACCGGCGACTCCGTGCGCATGGCCTATCTGGCCACCTACGGCGGCTCCCACGTCAACGGCGTTGCCGAGCTGCATTCCCAGCTGCTCAAGGACGTCACCCTGAAGAACTTCTCCGACGTGTATCCCGACAAGTTCACCAACGTGACCAACGGCGTGACCCCTCGCCGCTTCGTCAAGCTCGCCAACCCGCGCCTGTCCGACCTCATCACCGAAGGCCTCGGCACCGACAAGTGGGTGAGCGACCTCGAACTGCTCAAAGGCCTCGAACCGCTTGCCGCAGACGACGAATTCGTCAAGAAGTTCGCCGCCGTCAAGCAGGCCAACAAGGTTGACTTCGCCAACTACGCCAAGCGCGAATACGGCTTCGACATCGACCCGAACACCATGATCAACACCATGGTCAAGCGTCTGCACGAATACAAGCGTCAGGCACTGAAGATCCTTGCCGTGATCGCACGTTACGCCGACATCAAGTCCGGCAAGATCTCTGCAGACGACATCATGCCGCGCACCATCGTGTTCGGTGCCAAGGCCGCTCCGGGCTACTATCTGGCCAAGCAGACCATCCAGCTGATCAACAACGTCGCCCGCGTCATCAACAACGACCCGGACGTCAAGGGCAAGCTGAACGTTTACTTCCCGTGGAACTACAACGTTCGCCTCGCACAGCACCTCATCCCGGCCACCGACCTTGACGAGCAGATCTCCCAGGCCGGCAAGGAAGCCTCCGGTACCGGCAACATGAAGTTCGCTCTCAACGGTGCCATGACCGTCGGCACCCTCGACGGTGCCAACGTCGAAATCCGTGAGCGCGTCGGTGCTGAGAACTTCTTCCTCTTCGGTATGACCGTTGACGAGGTGGACGCCCTCTACGCCGAAGGCTACGAGCCGAAGAAGTACTACGAGGCCGATCCGCGCCTCAAGGCCGCCATCGACATGGTCGCGGACGGCACCTTCTCCAACGGCGACAAGACCGTGTACGAAGACCTCGTCCACGATTGGCTCACCAAGGACTGGTTCATGACCCTCGCCGACTTCGGCGCCTACACCGCCATCCAGTCGGAAATCGAGGCTCTCTACGCCCAGCCGCTCGAATGGAACCGCAAGGCCCTCATCAACGTGGCGAACTCGGGCTACTTCAGCTCCGATCGTTCGATGGAGGATTACCTCGAGCGCATCTGGAAGACGGGTCCGCTCGCAGACTGACAGAGCGTTATCTGCGCTGTGGAAGGCTCGACGTACCTTCGTACGCCTTCGCCTTCCACGCCTTGATACCGCACGCGTCAGTCCACTCGCTCCGCTCGCCTGATAGCGCTAGATAAGGCGTGATGACGAAGGGACGATTCTTTGGAATCGTCCCTTTTTGTGTCTGGATAACAAAAAGCCCTGCGCGAAAGGGCGGCAGGGCTTTGAAAAGAAGTAGGAATCAGGCGGCTTCGGGAGTGGCGGCGGCCTCAGTGCCGGCTTCCTTGGCTTCTTCGGCATCCTTGGCCAGACCAAGATCGACAGGAGACGAGCTGTTCTCCCACGGCTCCTCCCACGGATCGTAATCCGGATTCTGCTGCTTGTACACATACAGACCGACGACACCGGCAAGCAAAGCTCCGAAGAGCAGTGCGAAGAACTTCCAACCGTTAGAAGACTTGTTCTCCATGACGGCTCCTTTCCCAAATATCGGCGAACATTGGCTGACCTGCTCGTTCAAGCCAACTCTGTTCACTATATTAATTCCTTGAATGTGTTGATTGGGTGGATTTACGCGCCGAGGATTCACAAGAATGCAATCATTTGCAATGATTTCGCGGATTCGCGGATTCGCACGTTCCAGTAGGGTTGAAACATGGCTTATCAACGTTTCAGTCTGTTTCCCGATTCCCCGTCGTTCAAAGACCTCTTCTCTGCACGTTCCATGAGGTACCGCTGGCGTAATGGCGATCCCGTAATCACCGTCGCGATCATGGTGATATGCGTCGCGGTCTGGATTGTCGAAACACTATTGAAAATCGCCTGGCCAGCCGGCTATAACTCGTTCGTCGGCACAGGCGTATTCATGCCCGCGCTGGCGACCCACCGTCCATGGACTTTCATTACGTCAATGTTCCTGCACCAGCCGGCATCCCTATGGCATATTCTTTTCAACATGCTGACCTTGTGGTGCGTCGGGCCTGTATTGGAACGCATGATGGGGCATCTGCCATATCTTGCGTTATACGTGCTGTCAGGACTCGGCGGAAGCGCCGGCATGATGGTCTGGGCACTGCTTTCGCAAGACGGTTGGCTAACATCCGCATATGGCGCTTCCGGCGCACTATTCGGCCTGTTCGCGTCGATTCTGGTGGTATACCAGCGCATTGGTATAGACATTCGATCCATGCTGATCTGGATGCTCATCAACTTCCTGATGCCGATCATCACGCCGAACATCGCATGGCAGGCGCATATCGGCGGATTCATCGTCGGAGGCGTGTTCGCCTGGCTGCTGGTTTCCGGCCTGCATGCGTTGCGCGGCAAAAGCCTGCAGCAGCGCACGCTGATTTACGGCGTAATCATGTTGGGCGTGATTATTGCGGTTGTCATCGCGTGTAATATGAGCAATCCACTTCGTGTAAACCCCCTTCTTGGCATGTTCTTCTAGTCGACAGGTAGAAGAAAAAAGAAGTTTTTGGAATTGCAGATATGCAGTTATCCACATTTGTGGATAACTTTGTGGATAAGTGAGGAGCGAGCTGTGGGTAAGTCGGGGATAACTCGGTGCATTATCCACAAGGATATTCACAAAACGGCGAATTCCCCAGCTTTTCAACGGTGGAAAATGTGGATAACCAGCCTGTGCATAGCGAAAAATGGGAAAAAATACCGTCCTATATCTTGTGTGCGGTCGTAAAACTGTCCACAAGATATAGACGCTATCCACATTCGTCCACAATAATCCACGACTTATCCACATCGTGCGGAACTAGAAAATCCCCAGAATGACGGCGGATCAACAAAACGAAATCAGGTACGTCACCAATGACAATCATGAATGACAAGACGCGCGAATTCGTGGCGATGCATCGCGACGAGGACGTGCGCGAACTGGCGTTGAAGGCCAAACGTGTGGAAGGGCTCGACCTGTCGTTGGCTCTCGACCAGATTGCCGGATGGCAGATCGCAAGCAAAAAACTGCCGCAATGGGCCTCATGCGAGGGAATCATATACCCTCCGCACATTTCCATGGAACAGTGCTCATCGCAGTTCACAGCCCAATACAAGTCCGAAATCGCGCAAACCCTGCTTGCGTCGGCCGCAACCGTGCGCGCCAGAGTGTCCGATTCTGCAGAATCGGACAACCAAACCACGAAAAGTGAGCCACAGTTGTCTGATTCGCCAGAATCGGACACATTGGTGGCGAAAAGGGCGATGGTGGATCTGACGGGCGGGTTCGGTGTAGACTTCTCGTATCTGGCGCGCGGATTCAGCCAAGCCACTTATGTGGAACGGCAACGACACCTGTGCGATCTGGCCGAGCACAACATGGCCGCACTGGGACTCGACCAGGCGCGTATCGTGTGCGACGACGGCGTGGAATACCTTGACAATATGGATCCGGTGGATCTCATCTACATCGATCCGGCCCGCCGCGACGAGCATGGCGCGCGCACCTACGCGATCGAGGATTGCACACCGAACGTACTCGAATTGCGTGACCTGTTGCTCGCCAAATCGCAGTGCACGCTGGTCAAACTGTCTCCCATGCTGGACTGGCGCAAGGCGGTCGCCGATTTCGACGGGGCCGTACGCGAAGTGCATATTGTGGCCACCGGCAACGAATGCAAGGAACTGCTGCTGGTACTGGGACGGCCGGCGCAAGTGGATGCGCGCGACGGCGTGGATGGCGCGGGTTCGCACCGGCGCCCTGCGGCGCACGCACACATGGGGCAGATGGATATACGGGCAAGACAGACAAGCAACGACAAGACGCCATTGGCACGCACGCGCGTGGAGCAGATGAATGGCGGCATGGATTTGGCGGACACGGTGGGCTCGTTTGACGGTGAATCGAAAGCCGAACGTACCGTAGCCGCATCGCATGATGGCCGGTATGCCGCGCCGCACGTGTTCTGCGTGAACGACGATCAGCGGATCGATTATGATTCTGCCGCATATACGCAAGGCCTGCGCATTGGCGGCAAACCGCTGCCGGAGGCGAAAAACTACTTGTATGAGCCGAATGCGTCGATTATGAAGGCCGGCTGTTTCGATCTGGTCGAGGAACGATTCGGTGTGACGCAGATCGGTCCGAGCAGCCATCTGTTCGTGTCGGAACAGCAAATCGCCGATTTTCCGGGACGAGGATTTGCGATTGAAGCAGTCGGAAGCATGAATAAAAAAGATATAAAACGATTGCTGAATGGTGCGAAACAAGCGAATATCGCGGTACGTAATTTCCCGCTTACGGCACCGCAGTTACGCAAGAAATTGAAGCTTGCTGACGGTGGGACGGTCTACCTGTTTGGTACCACCATGCAAGGCGGCGATCATGTGCTGCTGCGCACGTCGAAAATCTGAACAAGCGAACCGGAATTGAGAAGAACACGAGACAAGTGATAGACGAGTCGCAGGAATAGCAAGACGATTGCGAAAGAATCGTAAAAAGGGTACGCGAAAAGGGCGTCTGACTGTGCGAAGAGTACAGACGCCCCTACTTCAAACGTGCTACCGAGGCTGCCTAAACAATAAACGTGAAACGGTGGGTCAGCGCCACCACATGGTCATGATGAATCCGACCATGATGATCGCGAACGCGATGGCCAGATTCCATGCGCCGATGTTCGGAATCGGGTAGTCGGAAGTCAGGTAGTAGACCACGGCCCAAACCAGGCCGATGATCATCAGCGCGCAGAACAGAGGCACGAACCAGCGTGGATTGGACTTGGTGCCCTTGATGGTCTCCTCCACGCGGCGGGTGTTTTCCGCCTGACGGTTCATCATGCGCTGCATCTGCGGGCTCAGGGAATCCTTGTCGGCAGTGGCGTTCAGCACCGCTTCGACGCGGTCCATCGGAATATCGAGATCGTCAACGTCGTTGGAATCAGCGGAAGCGGATTCGACGGTGGTCTCATCAGCGTCATCCTGAACGGTTTTGTTGCCCTCTTCAACGGCAGCGGTGTCGTTCGTGGACTGCAGATCGTTCTGATCGTCCGCGGTGGTTTCGTGCAGCTCTTCGTCAGCCATCAGCATAGTCTCCTTTAATAGGCTAAAAGTCATAATAGTGGGTAGACTCGAAAGCGGCGAACTCACAGCGTAAAAACTGTTCTCGATCAGAGCAAATGCTTAACAGGAATCAGGAAGGTCCGCATGGCTAAGCACACCGGAAAGCACACTGCGAAACGGTCGAAAGCGGCCGGAGCGGCGGCAGTCCTCGTGCTCATGTTCTCCGGATTCCTGCTCGTCACAAACCTGCGCGTGAACCGTTCCGTCGTGGTGACCAATGATACCGCCGAACTCGTGGAACAACGTGTGAAAAAAGTCAACTCCCTGCAGACGGAAGTTGACGCGCTCAGCTCCCGCGTGAACGATTTGAGCAAGACACTGAGCAGCCAGGACGGCACCGACCCGCAAGACAGCGAAAGCGCAGGCACCGGCACCATGCTGCCCGCGGTGGAAGGTCCCGGACTCGTGGTGACGCTCGACGATTCGCCACTTTGGGAAGACATGGTCGACTCCAGCGGATCGACATCCAACATCAACGACTACGTGGTGCATCAGCAAGACATTGAAGCCGTGGTGAACGCGCTGTGGGCGGGCGGTGCGGAATCCATGATGATCATGGACCAGCGCGTGCTCTTCAACTCCGCGGTGCGCTGCTCCGGCAACGTGTTGCTCCTGCAGGGCAAAAAGTATTCGCCGCCATTCACCATTTCCGCGATCGGGCCAGTCGACAATATGAAAAAAGCGCTCGACGATTCGCAGGACGTGACCATATACCGGCAGTACGTCAGCGCGTTCGGCTTAGGCTGGCAGGTCGAAGAAAAAGAAAAACTGCATTTCGAGGCGACCGACGCTCTGCAGCAGCCGCTGCAATACGCGCAGGCGATGAGCGACGGAACAGAAGAAACGCAGCAAACGGACGCAACGCAGCAATTACAAGATGTGCAGGAATCGCAAGAGGGGAAGTAAACGATGAAGCACGTGGCACATAGACAACGCCGCAAAAGCGTGGTATGGACGATACTTGGCATACTCGCCGAACTCATGCTGACCGCAGCGGCCGTCTGCGCGCTTTACATCGCATGGCAAATGTGGTGGACGGGCGTGCAAGCAGAACACAACCAAATCGAAACGCGCCAATCCGTATCATGGTCCGACCCGGGCCAATCCGACAACGTCACCATCGCGCAGGCGCAGGAAGGCGACCCGCCAACGCAACCGCAAAGCGCGCAGGAAGGTGAGCTGATCGCCCAAGTCTACATTCCGCGATTCGGCAGCCAATGGCAACGCAACCTCGTTGAGGGAACTTCCCTCACCGAACTCAACAAACACGGCCTCGGCCACTATAAAGACTCGCAAATGCCCGGCCAAGTCGGCAACTTCGCTTTTGCAGGCCACCGCAACGGCTACGGACAGCCACTCGGCGATGTCGACAAACTGCAGGAAGGCGACCCGATTATCATCCGCACGCAGGATTACTGGTATGTGTACCACTACACGAGCTACAAAATCGTGCTGCCGACCGACATCGAAGTGGTCGCCGCCAACCCCGAAAATCCCGGCGCTACACCGACCAAACGCATGCTGACCATGACTACGTGCGAACCGAAATATTCCACGCCGACGCACCGCTGGATCAGCTACGCGGAATTCTCATACTGGGCGAAAGTGTCCGACGGCATCCCCCAGGAGCTCACATCCACCGACTCCAACGGCAAAGTCAAATTCGTCAACAACGAAAAATCGTCGATCGTCGCATCCGTCAGCTCGCTTGAACCGTGGATTTTCGGCGCGCTTGCCGCATACGTGATCATCTTCCTTTCCGCGCTCGTGGCATGGCGTTGGCCGTACCTCGCCGACGTGCGCGCGGGACGTCGCGAAAAGCCGGAATTCAGCTTGTACGGAGGATTGATGCGATTGCAGCCGGGCGTACTTCCGATTCGACTCGTGCTGATGGCGTTGTTGATTTTCGCGGCGGCCGCATCGTGCTTTGAATGGTTGTTCCCGTGGGCTGCGACGAATATTCCGGCATTGCGGGAAATGTCGAATTACACGGCCGTATAAGGCGCTTTTTGCAGTTGCTGCGGTTGCTGCGTGAGACGCGCGTCATGCTATGACATGTTGCGCACGTAGACTGCTGTTCAAGCGCAAGTATTCGCACAACGCAAACATTCGGAATATTCGAAGGATTTGAAGCATTCGAATGATTCGAAATATTCGGATGTCGGCATTCCAACGTCGATAGGAGCATGATGACCGATTCCGCACGCATTCTGGTCGTGGATAATTACGATTCGTTCGTGTACACGATCGTCGGATATTTGAAGACGTTGGGTGCCACGGTGACGGTGGTGCGCAACGATGCGATCGACCCGAGCGAGGACGGTGTGATCGACGAATATGACGGCGTGCTGATCTCCCCAGGGCCTGGTGCTCCGGCGGAATCCGGTGCCAGCGAAGGCATGATCCGCCTATGCGCGGAGCAGTCCAAGCCCATGTTCGGCGTTTGCTTGGGCATGCAGGCACTGGCCGAAGTGTTCGGCGCCACCGTAAGCCATGCGCCTACCATCATGCACGGCAAAACCAGTCTGGTGGAGCACATCGACGACGAGATCTTCGAAGGAGTGGCCAATCCTATGACCGCCACTCGCTACCATTCGTTGGCCGTGGAGCCTGATTCCGTGCCGGAAGAGCTGGTGGTGACCGCGTGGACGCAGAGCGACCACATCGTGCAGGGCATTAAGCACCGCAGCAAGCCGATGTACGCGGTGCAGTTCCACCCCGAATCCGTGATGACGCAGGACGGCTACCGATTGCTTGCGAACTGGCTGAAGGTGTGTGGGCAGGAGTCGGCAGTGGAGAAGTCGATTGGATTGAGGCCTAAGGTGAACGAGTAGTTTTCTTTTTGGGCGCTGCCCTTGACTGCTTTTGTTGGTTGAGGGGAAGAAGAGAGGGGAGGGAGCGGCTCGACGCCGCTCCCTCCCCTGATTACTAGTTATCTTGCTGGTTGTTGGTGCCGGTGTTGCTCGTGTCGGTGTTGGGGGTGTCGGTGTTGGGGGTGTCGGTGGATGACTTCTTGGTGGTGGTCAGTGTGATGGTCGATCCGCTGTCGGCTTGGCTGCCGCCATTCGGAGACATCGACACGACGGTCGCATCGCCATCCTGCGGCCCGTTGACACTCACTTGGAATCCGGCGGCCTGCAAAATGCTTTTCGCCTCGGCCAGCGTGGATTTGGTAACGAACGGCACGCTGATCTGCTGCTTGCCGGTGGACACCCAAATCGTGACCGCGGTACCAGCCTCAACCGTGCTTCCGACACCTGGATCGACACGGGTCACAGCGCCGGAAGCGATGGAATCGGAATACTCGTTTTCGATGGTGATTTGCGCCAGACCGGCCTGCTTGAGCTGCTCAATGGCCGAATCCTTCGGCTGTCCTATCAGATTGTCGGGAATCTTGGTCATGCCGGACGAAATGTACAGCGTGATGATCGTGCCCTCGGTTTGCTTCGAATTGGCGGCAGGATCGGTGCTTACCACCTTGTCTTTTTCGATGGATGCGTTGTCTACCGTACGCACGTTGCCCACTTTGAAGCCGGCGGCCTCAAGAATGGACTTCGCATCGTCCTGGCTCTTGTTCGACACATCCGGCACTGCGACCGACTGCGGGCCGGTGGAGAACCATACGGAAACCGTGGAGCCCTTGGAAACCTTCTTGCCGCCCCTTGGATTCTGCTTGGTGATTGTGCCTTTCGGCTTGCTCGAATCGGAATCCTCGCGGGCGTCGAGCTTCAGTCCTTTGGCTGCGAGCTGCTCTTCGACGCGAGCCTCGGAAATATTCGCCGTGGCGGTGAAATCAGGCACTTCCACCATGTCGGCTGCGGAGTCGCTCTTGTTCAGCATGAAGAACACGCCCAGAATGACCAGCAAAGCCACCAGACCGCCCACGACGGAGCCGATAATGATCTGCTTCTTCTTGCGTGCCTTCGCGGCCTCCGCACGCTGTTCCGCACGGGTTTTCGTGGCAACGCCGTTCTGTGGGTTCGGCACGGCTTCGAACTGGCCTGTGACGGGATTGAACGCCTGCGTTGCGGTCGTTTCGCCGGCAGGGGTCATGGCCACGGTATTCGCAGTCATTTCGGCCTGCTTGCGTGCCTTCATATTGGTCAGATCGGTCAACGGATTGAACGCGGCAGCCATCGGCACACCGCCGTTCATGAACGTCAGCAGATCGTTCTTGAATTCGGAAGCCGTGGCGTAACGGTTCTGACGATCCTTCGCCATCGCTTTCGCACAAATCGAATCCCACATCTTCGGCAATCCTGGAACAACCGAACTTGGGGGAGTGGCGACCTCTGAAACATGCTGGTAGGCGATCGCCACTGCGGAATCGCCGGTAAACGGCGGTCTTCCAGTAAGCATTTCATACAGCACACAACCTGCGGAATACAGGTCGGAACGCATGTCGACGCTTTCGCCGCGCGCCTGCTCGGGAGACAGATACTGCGCGGTGCCGACCACGCCCTGCGACTGCGTCATCGTGGCGGCGGAATCGTCGAGCGCGCGGGCGATGCCGAAGTCCATGACCTTGACCATGCCCTGCTCGGAAATCATGATGTTGCCGGGCTTGATGTCGCGGTGGATGATGCCCATGCGATGCGAATAATCGAGCGCGTTGAGCACGCCCATCATCACCTGTTCGGCGTCGCGCTGGCTCAAAGCGCCGTTCACTTTGAGAATGTCGCGCAAGGTCTGGCCCTTGACATACTCCATCACCAGATACGGCAGATGCTCGGTCTGGCCGGTTTCGGTGGTGACGACTTCCTCGCCCGAATCGTAGATGTTCACAATGTTGGGATTGTTCATTTGCGCCACGGAATGGGCTTCGCGACGGAAACGCTCAAGGAAGATCTTGTCGTTGGCGAAGTCGGCGCGCATGATCTTGACCGCGACGGTACGCCCAAGACGCGTATCGAGCGCCACGTGCACTTCGGCCATGCCGCCACGGCCGACCAGTTGGCCGAGCTGGTAACGTTCACCAGCCAAAGAGGTAGGCATGTTGATGTTCATCCCTGTTCCTTCCCATCAGTGATCAAGGAGATATGAGGTCTGCTAACCACGCGGCGCGGAAGCCTTCCACCTGTAGGCACCACCATCGTGTCAGCCAATTGTGTCTGCTGGTCGAGCAGACGGCGTTCGATGCGGGACAATGTGCGCGACACCGTCAACGCGTCCTTCGGACGGTCAAGGGGATCCTTGGCCAGCATTGACATGACGAATTCACGCAGCTGCACATCGACGGAGTCAGGCAGCGGCGGAACCGGATTGTTGACATGGGCTGCGGCGATGTCAACCGGCGTGGCACCCGTGAACGGACGATGCCCGCACAGGCCCTCGTAGGCGACGACGCCAAGCGAATAGATATCGGATTGAGGTGTGGCATGCTGGCCCTGCGCCTGCTCCGGGGAAATGTACTGCGCGGTGCCCACCACCATGCCATCCTGCGTGATCTGCTCCTGATTAGTGGAGTAGGAGACGCCGAAATCGGTGATCTTCACCTCGCCGGAATCGGACACCATGATGTTCGCCGGCTTCACATCGCGGTGGATCACGCCATGCGAATGGGCGACGAACAGGCCACGGGCGGTCTGGATGAGAATCGGCAGCAAGCGGGTCGGCTCCATCGGACCATTCTGCTCGTGGAACAGGTCGGCCAACGACTTGCTGGGCACATACTCCATAATGAGGAATCCGATGCCGTCATGCTCGTAATATTCGAACAACGCGGCGATGTTCGGGTGTGCAAGATTGGCGGAATTATGTGCTTCCGCACGCAAGCGAAGCAGTTTGGCCTCCTGCGTGACCCCTAAATCGCCACGCAACGCCTTGATGGCCACTGGTCGGCCCAACTGGATGTCGTAGCCTTTCCACACTTCGCCCATGCCACCTTGGGCTAGACGGGCATCCAACCTGTAGCGTCGGTGGATGAGCTGTCCTTCAATCAGTTTCACTCTGCCAGCGCCTCCTGCATCATCGCTTTCATAATCGGTCCTGCGGCGAACGAGCCATACAAGTCCACATTGTGCACCACCACGGCAACGGCGATTTTCGGATCATCCGCAGGGGCGAATCCTATCACCCAGCCGTCGATGGACGTGTTGCCGTCGCCGATCTGCGCGGTGCCGGTTTTCGCTGCTACTCGCACGCCGTCGATGGCCAGATTCTGGTTTTCCTTGGTGACCACGGCTTCCATCATCTGCGTGAGCTTGCCCGCGGTGTCCGAACTGAACGCGCGGCTCATCACCCGCGGCTTGGTCTGCGAGATGACCGACAGATCGGAGGAACGCACGCAATCCACCAACGTCGGGCGCATGACCTTGCCGCCGTTCGCCACTGCAGCAGCCACCAGCGCGTTCTGTAGCGGGGTCGCCACGGTGTCTCCCTGACCGATGGACGCCAAGGCGAGCTTGTCGTCGGACGCATCGGTTGGGAAATTCGACGCCACGCTCACCCACGGCGTGCCCGTGGATTCGGAACCGTCGACGGCGATCGGATTGTCGAAACCAAGTTTTTCGGCCATGGATGAGACCTTTTCGTCACCCAAAGCCACTCCCAGCTGGGCGAATGCGGTGTTCGACGAATACGCCATCGCGTTTTCCAACGTGATCTTGCCATCCGAACCGTCGGCCTGCGACACGGCGTTCGTCAACTGCGTGGCCGTGCCTGGAAGCGTATAGCTCGATCCGGCCGGAATCTCGGTGTCAGTCTGGTATTCGCCCGTTTCCAACGCGGCGGCCGCCACCACCGTCTTGAACGTGGATCCCGGAGGATACAGCTGCGAGGTGACGCGGTTGAGCATCGGGTTCGATTCGTTTTGCGAGAGCGTGGAATAGTTGCCGTTCGCTTCGGACGTGTCGTGGCTTGCCAGCTGGTTCGGATCGTAGCTTGGCGTGCTCGCCATGGCGAGAATACGGCCGGTCTTCACTTCGATGGCCACGGCCGCGCCGTCATTGTTGGCGAGACCGTTGTAGGCGGCCTGCTGGATCTTCGGATCGATGGACGTTTCGATGGTCGCGCCCTTGTTCTCTTGGCCGGTGAACAGCGATTTGAACCGCTGCCACACCAGTTGGTCGGATTGGCCCGACAGCAGCGAGCTGCGCGAGGCTTCGATACCGCTCCAACCGCGCTGGCTGATGGAGAAGAAGCCGGTGACCGGCGCATACAGCTCGCCGGCCGCATAGGAGCGCTGATAGGAGAACGCGTCGTTCGACGGGTCGGATTTGGCGATGACGGAGCCGTCCGACGCGAGAATCGCGCCACGCGGAGCACCATACTCGTGGTAGAGGGCGCGGGTGTTGCGCGGGTCGCTGTTGAGCTGGTTCGCGCGAATCGCCGTGATGATCGTGGTGGACATGCCCAGAATGACGAACAGCGCCACCACGATGGTGAACAGTTGGCGAAGTGATTTATTCATGCTTGGCTCCCCTCTGACGTGTTGCCCGATGGGTTCGGCGTGCTCGTCATGTCAGATGTGCCGAACCCATTCGATGGGGGAGCAGGGGGCACGATTGGCGTGCCTGCGACCGGCGTTTCCGTGGAGATGATTTCCGTTGCCTGCGATTGCTGCATGGTGGCCGGTATGGCGACTTGCGGAACGGCTTGCGTGGCTGCTTGTGAAACAGCTTGCGATTGTGCAGCGGATTGCTCGGAGGCAACGCTTCTGCGGGCGCGGCTCTGCTTGCGGGCGCTCAGTGCCTGCATCGCCTCGTATTGGAACGTGTCGCTGTCGATATCGGATTCGGGTTTGTTTGCCGAGTTGGAAATCACCATTAAGAGTGTTGCCAACATGTAATTCGCTATGAGTGAGGATCCGCCGGCGGCCATGTACGGAAGAGTCAAACCCGTAAGCGGTATGACTAATGTGATGCCTCCCACAACGGTGAACACCTGGAAGGCCATGGTGAACACGAGGCCCGATGCGAGAAGTTTGCCGAACCCATCCTTGATTTTCATCGCAGTGATCATCCCAGCGGCGATGATGAGCAAATAGAGCATCAGAATGGCCATCAGGCCGGTGAGGCCCAGCTCTTCGCCAAGTGCCGCGTAGATGTAGTCGGAGTTGGCGATCGGAGTGAGCGACGGGTGACCTTGCCCAAGGCCGGTGCCCATCAAGCCGCCTGATGCCAGGCCGAAAATACCTGTGACGAGCTGGTATGAGCCGCCATACTCCTTGTTGTATTGCGTCGAGTCGAACGGATGCAGCCAGGCACCAACACGGGCGCCGACATGGCTGAAAATGTTGGCCGCCGCAAACGCGCCCACGGCGAACGCGATGAAACCAATCACAATCCAACTGGTACGCCCTGTGGCCACATACAGCATGGACACGAACATGGCGAAGAACATGAGCGACGTGCCCAAATCGTGCTGCATGACCAGCACGCCCATCGACACGATCCACACCACGATGATCGGCCCCAGATCCTTGATGCGCGGCAACTGCAGGCCCAACACCTTCTTGCCGCCGACCGCAAGCTGGTCGCGGTGGTCATATAGGTAGGAGGCGAAGAAGAACGCAAGGAACAGCTTCGCGAATTCGCTTGGCTGGAACGATCCCAAACCGGGAATCTTCACCCAAATACGGGCGCCATATTGTTCGGAACCGACCACCGGAAGCATCGGCGACAGCAGTAATACCAAACCGATTACCATGCTGACGTACGAGAACCGCCGCAACACACGGTAATCCTTCATGAAAATCACCAGCAGATCCGCCACAACCAGCGCGATCGACAGCCAAAGCAACTGTTTGAACGCGACGGACGTGTTCAAATCCTGATCGATGCGGGCGATCATCATGATGCCGGTGCCCGTCAGCACCATCACGCAGCACATGATCGCTTGGTTGGCGTACGGCTGGAACCGCAGCAGCAATCCCCAGGCAGTCAGGAACAATGCGCCGACGAATGCAAGCATCCACAGGTAACTATGCGGAAAACCGCCAGCGGTGCGTTCGAACATCTGGAAGAATGAGACGCCGCAAATCAGCATGCTGAACAAGAGTAGGCCGAATTGCTTCAGACGGGTTGCCATCATGACTGGTCACCGCCTGACTTGTCTGCCGAAGCGTTGCCCGAATCACCTGATTTGCTTGACGATTTGTCGGAAGTCGTATCAGAGGATTTGCTTGACGACTTGCTGTCGGATCCGCTGTTCGTCTTGTTTTGCACCTTCTGCGCTTCGGCGTCCTGCTGCTGTTTCAGCTGCTTTTTGATCAGGCGCGTATGCGTTTTCGCCTCGCCGTACGTATCGAAGGAAATGCCCTGCGTGAGTTGCTCCTGCCAACTTGGCGGCAGTTCGCTCGTCTTCATATTGGTGTCGGTGATGGCATGCGATAGCTGGAAGCCGAACAGACTGGTCGGCACGCCTTGGAAAATCGACACTTCGCCGTTATTGTCGCCGATATAGTACTTGGTTTGGCTCCAGCGGTAGGTTGCGAAAGCGCCGCCTGCCAGCCCTAGCAGTATCACGATAGTGACGATGATGGCGATCACGCGGTTGCGTCGGGTGCGTGATCGCTTCGTCTTGCGTTGCTCGATATGTTCGTTGTGGATGGCTTTGGCGACTTCCGGATCGTTTGGATCGGCGGAAATACGGCCGTCATCCTTTTGCACGACGGGGATTTCTCCGGTATCGGGATTGGTGCGGTCGCCGTTTTCCTCGCGTACCGTGGACGGTTGTGCCACGCGCTGTTCCTGAGGATTGTCGTTTTCGTCGGGATTCTTGCCGTTGCGCAATGCCGCCGCGCGGGCCGCCGGCGACTTCTTGCCTTCGCGCAGTGCGGGTGCGGATGCGACCGGCTCGTTGATGATGTCGGCGATCGGTTCGAGGCTTGCGCTGGCCGCGCCGCCGACCAGCGGTGTCTGATGTGGCAGGTCGAACGCGTCCGCGTCGAGGGCGAGCGTCGCGTCGGCGATGACCGCGGTGACATTGTCGGTACTGCCGGCACGAAGCGCCATCGAAACCAGCTGTTGAGCGCATTCTTCCTGATCGGAGCAGGTGGATAGCACCTCCTGCAACGTGGAATCCTCAAGCACGCCGCACAAGCCGTCGGAGCATAGCAGCCAACGGTCGGACGGATGCGCCTTGCGTACGGCGATGTCCGGGCGCGAGTCGATATCGAAATCGCCCAAAACCCGCATCACGACGTTGCGCTGCGGATGATTGCGCGCCTCGGACTCGCTGATGCGGCCGGTATCGATCAAATGCTGCACATAGCTGTGGTCGGATGTCATGCGGATCAAACGGCCGTCATGCAGTAGATACGCGCGGGAATCGCCGATATGCGCCACAACCCAATATCCCGCAACCAGTGCGACAGAAGTGACGGTGGTGCCCATGCCCGCGAGACGACGTTCACGTTTCGCCTTGCCGACGATCGCGTCATGCGCGGCCATCACCGAGGTTTTCAGCATGTGGGCAATAATCTGGACATCGCCCTGCACATTGTCTTGCTCGATGTGGGCCAGCGAACGGATGGCGATGGTGGAGGCGGTGTCGCCTCCCGCATGGCCTCCCATGCCGTCGCAGATGGCGATCAGATGCTCGCCTGCGAACGCGGAATCTTGATTATTGGAACGTACGGTACCCACGTCGGAAACGACGGTGGAATACATGAACAGCGGTTGTGAAGCGGGGGAAGTCGGCAAACAGGTCACCTCAATTCGAAGGTGGTTGCGCCAATGCGTACGGGAATGCGTGTTCCGAGGATCATCGGCGCGTTCAGACGCTGCTGGTTGACCACAGTGCCGTTGGTGGAACCCAGATCTTCGACGGCCCATTTGCCGGTGGCGGGATCCGTGTAGACGCGCGCATGGTGGGATGAGACGAATTCATCATCCAAGACCACGGTGTTCGATGCGGAACGGCCAAGCGTGATGGTGTTGCCGGTCAGGGGGACGGAACTGCCGGCAAGAGGGCCATCGATGATGACCAGCAAGGTAGGTTTGGCACTTGATGTAGCGCCGACCGCCGGCGCGAGGGCGGCCACGGGCGCTGGCGCTTCGACGGCCTTGCGCGCGCGACGCTCCTTACGGCGATGAGCCCGCGACTTGCGCGGGCTGAGCGTTTCCACATCCCTGTACAGCGAACGCACCGTGCAGGCTACGAAGATCCAAAGCAGTACGAGGAAGCCGTACTTGAGGATCGCGAAAGTAAGTTCAGTGAGCATAGAGGCAACTCCCGAGATTGGGGTTGGTTACTCCTGATCCTGCGAAGAGGCCCAATACAGGATTCGGGTGCGGCCGATGGTGATGGTGTTGCCGTCGAGCAGCGTGGCCGCCTCGACATGGTGGCCTTCGACATACATGCCGTTGGTGGAGCCCAGATCGCGCGCGATGACGGTGCTGCCATTGTCGGTGACGTCAATCTCCATATGGCGGCGGGAGATGCCCGGATCGTCGATCACGATGTCGCAGTCGGATCCGCGGCCGATGATGGTCTTGCTTTCCGTAAGCAGATACTGGTGCTCGCCGATCTCCAGCATCGGGCAATCCTCGGTTTGCGCCTCGGTGGTGACGGGCACGGTGTTGCCCTGTACGGATTCGCTCGTCAGCTTGAAGTTGCTCTTGGTCAAGTCGAGGTCCTCTTCGAAGATCACCACGACCGGGCCTACGAATGCGTAATGCTGGTCCTTCGCATACTGGGTGAGGTTGTCGGCCAGCTCGTTGGCTAGCGCCTCGGCACCCCAATCGACGATGTTGTTGAAATCCGGTGTGCTGAGCTTGAAACGGTACTCGTTCGGCGCCACGGTACGGTCTCGCGTGACGGGCATGGCCTCTTTATCAATCTCACGTTCCAGTGCGCTGGAAAGGTCGACGGGCTGCAGGTCCTTGGACCCGAACTTGGCGAAAACCCCGTTGACGGCGCCTTCCACGCTCTTCTCAAATCGGTCGAGAACACTCATGCTTGTCCCTTTCTATCCTCACCCATCCTACGCGGTAGAGCGCCGAGCGCCAATTCGTAAGCTCTTTAATTGCAAAAATTTCATTCAATATTTCGGTCTTTATACCATCTAGGGGGTATATGATTCTGGGTTTGTCACCATCATTTCGATTCCATGCTGTGCGATGGATGTCTGTGGGAAAGGAGATATGGAATGGTGATAGGTTGGAAATATGACAGATGCGATTCGACAGTTTCCTCGTAAAAAAGCTCGTACACTGCGGTTTTCCTGCGGAGCTCCGCGTTCCGCGCGTGTGATTGCAGACGGTTCCCGTGCATTGTTCCTGCGTTCCGACGGATCGGAAGACACCGTCACCTCACTGTGGATGAGCGTGATCGACGAAAACGGCAACGCCAGCGAAATGCTGCTCGCCGATCCACGCACGCTGCTCGCCGATGCCGACGCCGAAGACGTTCCCGCTGAGGAACGGGCGCGTCGCGAACGTGCACGCGAAGGTGGTTCCGGAATCGTCGGCTATTCCACCGACGCAAGCGGCAACCGCGTGACCTTCACCATCAACGGACAACTCTTCCTCACCGACATCGCAGTCGGCGTGACGCGAGCTATCGCCATAGAAGAAGACGAGCTCAAGCCGGTACTGAATCCGCGTATCAGCCCTGACGGGCAGCATGTCATGTACACCACCGGCACCTATCTGGTGAATGTCGATCTTGCCGATACCGCTTTCGACACGGCTTTCGGTGACGACGATTGCGAAATCGGAGACGCGATTTCGGTAGTCGCTTCAATCCCGCAAGACGGCGAATGGAAGATCGGCTTGGCGGAATTCGCAGCAGGCGAGGAAATGGACCGCTACGACGGCTTCTGGTGGTCTCCCGATTCCAAATATGTGCTGTTCGAAACCTACGATGAATCCCCGGAACCAATCTGGCATCTTTCGGACCCAGCTAATCCTGCGAATCCTGCACGATCCAACCGCTATCCGCAAGCATTGACCGCCAATGCCAACGTGCGACTGACCCTGCTGGAACTTGGCTTCGACAACGACAACTGCTGCTACGGGGCAATCGCGAATGAGGTGCAGTGGGATCATGAAACTTACGAATATTTGGCCGCAGTCAGCTGGACGAGCGGGCATGAGCCGATCATCCTCGTGCAAGACCGACTCCAGCAGCACGATCAGGTGCTCGCCATCCACGTGGGCGAACCGATCGTTACCATGCGAGACGCGGAAAACGGATTTACCGACGATGAAGGCGATCAAGTCGAAACCTTCTCCATCGCCATTCCCGAATATGCCGAAGGTGAACGCCCGGGCAGCACGCGCGTGCTCGAAAAACACAGCAACGCCTACTGGCTCGATCTGATCCACGGCACGCCCGCATTCACGCCGAATGGACGCCTGATCTGCGCGATGAACGACATGGATGCCGACACGAACCGCCTTACCGTCGATGGCGTGCCCTTCACGCCGGCCGGACTGCAGGTGCGCGAAGTGCTCAATGTGACCGACGACGACGTGCTCTGCGTGGTACAGCGCACCCCCGAACTGTTGTCTGACGACAGCCTGCCATTCCTCTGGCAGTCCAACGCCGCCGATCATGACGCCCGCAGCTTCGACGTGGTGTCGATCCGCTATGACGGCACATGGGAACCCCTCACCTACGCGCCCGGCCAGTGGACCATGTCTCGCGCAGGCAACGGCTGCGTGGTGACCGGACGCGGCATGGATGATGCAACTGTGCAAATGCAGCATTGCATGAACATCGTCACAACCGACGAAAATGGTACAGACGTGGCGTCAATGGTGGTCTCACCAATCGAAAACCATGCCGAAACCCCCGGATTCACGCCGAACGTACACTTCACCCGACTTGGCGAACGTGGCCTGTACACGGCAATCGTGCTCCCCTCGGCTAGCAGCGAATACGCGCATGCCGACACTCTGCCGGTGCTCATGAAGCCTTACGGCGGTCCAGGATTCCAGCAAGTCGTCGAAAACCAATCCTTCTACTGGGATGCGCAATGGTGGGCCGACCAAGGCTACATCGTGGTCACCGCCGACGGACGCGGCACCACCGGACGCGGGCCGAAATGGGACCGTGCCATCTACGAAACCATGAAATCCGTGACGCTCGAAGACCAAGTAGACGCCGTACGTGCGCTACCGGAAGCGTTGGCAACACTGGCTGCGCAAGAAAACAAGGAATCCTCGGAAACCACCATCCCGCAACCCGACCTCAACCGCGTAGCCATGATCGGCTGGTCGTACGGCGGATTCCTTTCCGCGCTCGCCGTGCTGGAAGCGCCGGAAACCTTCGCTGCGGCCTGCGCGGGCGCACCCCCGACCGACTGGACGCTGTACGACACGCACTACACTGAACGCTACTTGGGTCTTGACCCGGCCGTGTACGAACGTAACAGCATCATCTCCGACGCGCCTCAGCTTGATCGCCCGCTCATGCTCATTCACGGATTCGCCGACGACAATGTGACGATCGCGCACAGCCTACGCCTGAGCCAAGCGCTGATGGCGGCCGGACGCAAGCACACATTCCTGCCGCTGACCGGCATCACGCATATGACCAATGACGAAACCGTCGCTGAAAATCTGCTGATCCTGCAGCGCGATTTCCTCGCGGAAGCATTGGAACGGTAGTGCTGAGCCGATAGCGCTGTAATGATAGCTGCAACAGCGCAAGCAAAAGCGACGAACAAAAGCAAAACGCGTTCCCCCGCGACTCCCGGACTGCCAAGCATCCGAGCGTCGTGGGCGAACGCGTTCCCTTCTCGATTGCCAACATAAAACAGGTGAAAGCGACTTCGCAAGCGAGGGGGTACCACATTTGTGTACCCCCCCCCAATTTGGGCTTGGAAAAGCCGAAAATCGTTAGAAATAGGCGAATATCAAGCAAAGTCGAAACGTGAATCACATCAGAAAACACGTGAATCACGTCAGATTTGCAATAGCAATATGCACGATCACGCCTGCACTTGCTCAAACAATCCCGGCGAATCGTCGATGACAGTCACCGGAATATACGCGAAAAGCGTCCAACTGCCGTCCTGCGCGGACGCGGTGAGCGTGCCCTGATATGATTCAAGTTGCTTCTTGAACGAGGCAAGCCCATGGCCGCCAGGAAGTTCGTTATCGTGCCCGTCAGCTCCGGCTATCCCTTCTTTCATGGGATTGATTTGAGTGATTTCAATGGCATTCGGTCTAAGTATCACCGAAAGATCAACCTTGCTTCCCGGGGCAGCATGACGAGCGATATTCGCATAGATTTCACGCAGCAGATTATTGACAAGCTCGGCGGTCTCCCGCGATGCACTCGGTTTGCCACCCGCACAGTGCCGTATGGACGTGATTTCGAAGCCGAGTTTACGCAAACGTCGGTCGCCGTCGTTCATGGTGGCTCGCAGCAGATTGGCCAGCGCTTCGCCGTCAGCATCGCCGGGGAGGACGGTGGCATCCATATTCAATTCGTCGATAACGCGATGCACATTCGTCAATGCGAAAAGAATGTATTCGTTGATCTGACGCCAGTCTTCGGCGTCGGCTGCATCGGCTGCGCTGACAGGGCCTCCGGCAGTGGCACTAGGGCTGCCTGAAACGCCGCCAACATGCCGTTGTGCCACAAACGCCGCCGCCGACAAATCGCCCGTCACCGCATCGTGAATAGCGTCGGCAATGCGTGCGCGGCTTTCCAACTCCTGCAACCGATTCTTGTTTTGCGCCGCTTCAAAACGCTTCCGCGTCGTTTTCTCGCTCCAACTCAACGCCCTGCCGAGCAGCAGCACCATGGCATACATGCTGATCATGGAGACAGGGTTAGTGCCTGGGCCAGGAGGCGAAATCAGCAGGATAGTAGCAATGTAATATGTGAACAGCGCTGCCGCGATAATGACATTGGTACTGTACGCAAGCATGCCATAAGCGTAGAGATGCGTGGGAAGAGAATTACCCGAACTTGCGTAAGAGGTAAACAGATCACCAGCATAGGCAATCACAATAATCGCCACCGACATGCTTTTTGGAAATAATGGAGATACCACGAGCGCTGCAACCAGCATCGCAATCCAAACCACGCCAGATATGTCGGTAGGCGGTTCGTAACAAACTCCATATGCGGTCCATACGAGCACGATCAACATGATGGTAAAACGGATTGGATGCCACAAATTCGGATGCAACGTGCGCACATGATTCCGCCACGTAATGTACTGAGCTGCAGGTTTAGAACGCATTGGACCTCACCCACAATGCCACTGCCTGACGCGAAGTCTTACAGTTGAGTTTCCTTAAAATACTTTGTATATGCTTGCGGATGGTGGCTTCGGAAATCCTCAAACGCTCGGCAATCTCTCGATCAAGCATGCCCTCCGCACACAAAGAAATAATCTGCTCCTCACGAACAGTGAGCGAAGGCGCAGTCTCAGCCTCCCTGCTAATACGCAAATTAGCCAACGCAGGCGTCTCAAACCCCTCCATCACCTCGCCATTGCACATACGCATAATAATCTGCGCCAACTGGTCGGCATTCTCCTTACCAACCAAACCCTGCGCACCAGCCTCCACCAGTTTGTCCCGATAACTCTTGATGGAAAAACTCGTCGCACCAAGAATCGGCATATGCTTGCCCATCAAACGCAACCGACGACAAGTAGCAGGCCCCTGCAAACCCTCCATCGACATATCAAGAATCAACAAACTGACATTGCTGTTCGCGTCCTGACAGCGTTCTATCGCCTCATCGCCAGAAGTCGCAGTCCACACCACATATGCGGTCGGCACTTTGCAGGCAATGACGGCACTGAGCGAATCCAGCGCTCGCGGATCATTGTCGACCAGCGCGATGCGATGAATCTTAGGATGCTTTTCCGACGTGGTCATTATGCGATCACTTTCTTTTCCCACACAGCCATTGCAGCCATGTTGGGCAGTTGGGATTCGCGGCAGTGGAGATATCGTCGTTGCCGTCAACGGGAGTTGTTGCATACGCATATGCTGGTGTGATGGTGAGAGACAACGTCACCACCATCAGTAGTGAAACACATTTCATGCTTCCATAGTATGCGAGGATGACGCGCGGGGTGGCGATACAGTGCGTGACGCACTGTTGATACATCGTTATACAGCGCACATGCTTGTGCTTAGTTTTGTCTTGGCTTTGTTCGCCTAAGATGGAATTCATGACTATCACGCTCATCGATGAGGCGCGCTACGACGCCGAAATGGACGAAACGGTACTGCCTGCGCTGCGTAACTGCATGGCGGAGGGCTGGATGGAACCTGCCACCGTTGATTGGGACGGCAATATGCTACCTAAGCTGGAGCATTCTGGACGGTTGCATTACTACTGCTACGACGCGCACAAATTCGACGCATTGCGTGAAGACGGCGCATCGGGCATATTCCGCGGTGCGGTGGTGATTTCGCACGGATTCACCGAATTCGGACGCAAATACAGCGAAATGGTGTGGTACTTCCTACTGGCCGGCTATTCCGTATGCGTGTTCGAACATCGCGGACATGGCCATTCCACGCACGACATGAGCAACCCGAGCTTGGTATGGATCGACGATTGGCGCCGGTATGTGGCCGATTTCGCCACGTTCGCGCAGACCGTGGGTCGCGAAGTGGCTGGAGATGGCCCAATGTACTTGTACTGCCATTCCATGGGCGGCGGCATCGGCGCGGCCGTGCTGGAACGCTACCCGTCATTGTTCGACAAAGCGGTGCTGTCCGCGCCGATGATTGCGCCGGTGGTCGGCATGCCAACGTGGATTGCACGCATTGTGGTCGGCGTGATCTGCGGGCTTGGCTTCGGCAGATCGCGCGTGTTCGGCCATACCGATTTCGACGGAAACCTCAATCCCGACGATTACAAGGGAGCTTCCGAAGCACGCATCCGCTGGTTCCACAAACAGCGCTTGACAGACAAGTCATGCCAGACCAATGCTGCCACTTTCGATTGGGCAAACCAGGCGATGGCGCTTTCCCGAGCTGTGCTCAAACCCGACATGTGCGGAGCCATCGAAGCCCCGGTATTGCTATTCCAAGCCGGCCGCGACGTGTGGGTGCTCAACGGACCACAAGATGACTTCGTTGAACGTGTGCGAGAAGGTGGCGGTTCCATCGAAAAAGTGCGGTACAGCCAGTCATTGCACGAAATTTTCTCCATGCCGAATGCCGTGCTCGAATCATATCTTGACAAAATCCTCGTTTTTTTGGCGGCACCGAACGCAAGTTTGGCGGAATAAAATCTGTTTTGCATAACTGACGTTTAGTATGCGCACCGTGTGCGTTACAATCGCCGTGAATTTGCCGTGAAAGCCGTGGAGAGAGCGAGGATAGGCCGTGGCAAAGCAAACGTCGGGACAGGCGTCGCAATCGCAGAAAACTTCCGAATCGCAAAAAAATGCGAAAAAAACCGCGAAAAAAATGGAACATGTGCTGGAGCAGACGCCGAAAAGTCTGCTCATCGGCACTGGCATGACACTGCTGGGTGGTGCCATGTGGGGCATGAACAGCACCGTGGCCAAACTGCTGATGCGCGACTACCAGCTGGATCCGGTCTGGCTTTCCTGCGTGCGCGCGCTATTCGCCAGCCTGATCTTCCTGGTCGGATCGGCCATCACCACGCCGCAGAAACTCGCCGGAGCGGTCAAAGACGTCAAATCGTATCCGAAATATCTGGTCACCACGCTGATATGCGTGCTTCTGGTGCAGGTCTCCTACCTGATGACCATCGACTGGACGAACTCCGGAACCGCCACCGTATTGCAGACGCTCAACCTAGTCTTCGTGCTCACCTGGGTATGCCTGCGCGTCAAACGACTGCCTCTCAAGCATGAATTGGTCGGCGTGCTCCTGGCATTCGCAGGCACGTTCCTCATCGCCACCGGCGGCAACTTCGCCTCGCTGTCGCTGCCATGGCAGGGGCTCGCATGGGGACTGGTTGACGCAGTGAGCACCGCGGCCATGTCCATCCTGCCGGTCATGCTCATGCTCAAATGGGGCGACATGACCATCAACGGCATCACATTCCTTATGTCCGGACTCATTCTATGCCCGTTCGCGCAACCGTGGGCGAACATTCCCGCACTGGACGCGCGAGGCGTGCTCCTGCTGCTCTACACCATCGTATGCGGCACGTTCCTCGCGTTCTGGCTCTACATGGCAGGCGTGATGCGCGTCGGCGCGGTGCGTGCCACCATGCTCGGCACCAGCGAACCGGTCATGGCCACCATCACCGCAGTGGCATGGGCTGGCGAAACGTTCACCTTCACCGACCTGACCGGCTTCGCCATGATCATCATCATGGTCTTCCTCGTGCGCTAACCATTCTCCACAAACTGTCCGATTCTGCAGAATCGGACAGTTATGGTGCGCACGTCCGACCACGAGTCCTGATTTTTCCAGTCACTGGAGGTGTCGGGAGCCGCTGAGCCTTACTGCCGCTTGGGAAACGAAAAGGCCGGAACCTTTCGGCTCCGGCCTTTCATCATGGTGCGAGCGGGGGGAGTTGAACCCCCACGAGCATACACTCACTGCCACCTGAAGACAGCGCGTCTACCATTCCGCCACGCTCGCAGACAGTGAATTAATTTACACCAAAACCCACACAACCTCAAATCGGCGTGTCGCGCCGCCATTTTCCGTAGGAAAATTCAAGCGGCGCGACACGCATGAAAAAAAGACGCCGACGGGTTTGTTCGTCGGCGCCTTGGAATGCGGAAGTGTGGTTCAGCATTCGTTTGGGCAGAAAGCCCACGTGAAATGCATTAGCCGCGGGAACCGTTGGCGTAGAAGCGGGCCAAGGCTTCGTCGCGGAATTCGTCGAAATATCCGCCGTCAATCGACGCGCGAATGTCGTCCAGCAGCTTCACGAAGAAATGCTCGTTGTGGATTGTGGCCAATGTGAAACCGTTGAATTCGCGGGCGCGCAACGCATGATCCACGTAAGCACGCGAATAATGCGTGCACGTGTAGCAATCGCAGCCCTCTTCAAGCGGGCCAAAATCATGCTTGAATTGCGCGCGCTTGATGTTGTAACGTCCGTCGCGCGTGAAAATCGCGCCATTTCGGCCGCAACGCGCCGGTGCGACGCAATCGAACGTGTCTCCACCATTCTCGACACATGCGAAAATGTCGTCGACTGCAGCGATACCGAGCACGTGACGTGGCCGGTTTTCCGGCATCGCATCGCAAATCCAAGCGCAAGTGTCGCCGATAATGCGCTTTTCAATCGCGCCTCCGATGCCAACGCCGTCAAAATCCAGCGAAGCGATCTGTTCGGCCGCATGCCTGCGCAAATCCTCATAATTCGCGCCCTGCACCACACCATACAGCGCCTGATACGGCTTGCCGACGCGCTCTTCGGTAAGCCTCTTATGCTCGGCAACGCAACGCTGCGCCCAACGGTAGGTGCGTTCCACGGAACGTTCCTGGTAGCCGCGCGTGTTCATCAGTGTGGTCAGCTCGTCGAACGCAAACATGATGTCGGCACCGATCTTATGCTGGATTCCCATTGAAATTTCGGCGGAAAAACGGTGCAGTGAGCCGTTGAGCGGCGATTTGAACGTTACGCCGTCCTCGTCTACGAACGCGAGGCGCTCTTTACCTTCGGCGATCACGTCGTCTGATTTCATTCCGGTCACATCCATGGCGAGGGTTTTCTTGAAGCCCGCGCCGAGCGAAAGCACTTGGAAACCGCCGGAATCGGTGAAGGTCGGACCGTTCCAGTTCATGAATTTGGCAAGACCGCCGGCTTCGTCGAGCACTTGCTCACCGGGGCGTTCATACAGGTGAAACGCGTTGGACAGCAGGCATTGTGCGCCGAGGTCCTTCATGGTTTCGGGCAGCACGGCTTTCATCGCGGCCTGCGTGGCCACGGGCACGAACGCCGGAGTGTGAATATCGCCGTGGGGGGTATGAATGGTACCGGTGCGGCCGTATCGTGCGCCGCCGCGTCCCTTGCCGTCGGCCGCGTCGGGAAGGCGGGTTTTCTGCTCGAAATAGAAGGCGTCGCGGCGGCCCGGCTTGCCTGGTTCCGCTCCACGCGGATGTTCGATGAGGTTTTCGACTGGTGCCGCCATGTTCGCTGCGGCTGTTGCCGCGGTTTCGTGCGCCGCCGCGTTGATCTGTGGTTCGTTCAAGCTTGTCATGCTTTCAACTGTATGCGATAGCGCCGATTGCCGACGGTGGCTACGTCGTTCGCCGGCTGAATACGATTTTCCTTATATGTGGCAGATTCGTTCCGTTGAAAAATGTGATTTCCCTTATATGTGGCAGTTTTCCGAAAACAAGAGTCGTTAGGGGGTATTGAAACGACGTTTTGAACCCATCTGTGCAGAGGAAAGTGCCACATATAGCGCAAATGAGTTTTTGTGTGGCTGCATTTCTGCCACATATAACGCGAATGAGTTATCGAATTTCTTGCGATGGTTGTGAGAAGGCGTATCGGCTGAGGTTTGTCAAGTTGCATCGCATAGCCTCTGGCACCGTATGGAGAGAACTGCCAAGAGATTCGGTTGCTACTTTCAACAAACATTCAGGAAACTTCCAGAGCGAGTATCTTTACTCGTAGATAGCAGTTCGAGCGGCACGATTGCTGATTTGTGAAATGCCGCGAGACGAATAAGGAGCGAAAATGGCTGAAGAGAACGACCAGAACGCCGTGCAGCCGCAGAATGACGAACAGCAGACCGTGCCGATGCCGCCGGTTGATGCGGAACAGACGCAAACTTACGCAGGCGAGCCGTATGCTGCAGAGTCGGCTACCGAACCGATTGACATGCAGAGCGGTATTGAGAATCAGCCGACGGCCGCCATGCCTGTTGCGAACGACGACGCTTCGGCGGAATCCGCGACTGCGGCGGGCGATACTCCGGATTACGCTTCCGCAGCGGGCGAGCGTACCGTGGTTGGCGGTTCCGCGCAGGATGCGCCGGCCCAGCAGTACCGTCCGGCACCGGAATATGGTGCGTACGGTCCCGTGCCGACGCAGCCGACTGATGGCACCGCAGCCGCGAACGGCACTGCGAACGGTACGGCGAGTGACGCGCCGAACATGCCTCCGCAGCCGCAATATGGCACATACGGGCAGGCTCCGCAGCAGTCGCAGCGGCCTCGCAATCCTTTCTTCGGAAATCCGTATGTGGGTGGAAATCAGCAGAACAATCAGCAGAACGCGCAATCGAATAACGGTAATCCGTTCATGAAGCCCACGGCGCAAGGCGGTGCCAACGTGCCGCCGGCCGGGCCGAATAATCCGAATAACGGTAATCCGTTTGGGAATCCGAATAACGGTAATCCGTTCGGTACCCCGCAGCAAAATGGCGCTGCAGCCAAGCCGAAGTTCGCTTCCGGCGTGACCGGTCATGTGATGACCGGCGTGGTGGCGGCACTTGTTTCCGCGGTCCTCTGCCTCGGAGTCGGCTACGCGGCAATCACCAATGGATGGGTGACCGTACCCACCTCCAGCTCACTGGCCAGCGTGAAATCCAACACGTCCGGATCTGGTTCGGCGAAAGCCAAATCCGGCGAGGCCGCAGACTGGAGCGCAGTGGCGAAAGAAGTGTCCGATTCTGTGGTGTCCATTGACGTGGCAACCAGCGACGGCAGCGCCAAAGGCTCCGGCGCAATCATCAGTGACAAAGGCTACATCGTCACCAACAACCATGTGATTTCCGGCGCGAAGCAGATTCAAGTGACGCTTGCCAACGGCACCATCTACTCAGCGCAAATCGTCGGCACTGACACCACCACCGATCTGGCCGTAATCAAGCTCGACAATCCTCCGAGCAGTCTGAAGGCCGCGGAATTTGCCGATTCCGACAATCTTGCCGTGGGTGAATCCGTGATGGCCATCGGCAACCCGCTCGGCTACGATGACACCGCAACCGTCGGCATCGTTTCCGCGCTCAACCGCCCGGTGACCGTGGCCGATGACAACAACAACGACATCGTCACCAACGCCGTGCAGATCGACGCGGCCGTCAACCCAGGCAATTCCGGCGGTCCGACCTTCAATGCGGCCGGCCAGGTGATCGGCATCAACTCGTCCATCGCATCCACCACAACGTCTTCCGGCACAGCCGGATCCATCGGCATCGGCTTCGCCATTCCATCGAACCTGGTAAAGCGTGTGGCCAACGAAATCATTGACAACGGCACCGTGCAGCATGTGGCGCTCGGCGTCACCATCAAGAGCTCCACGGTTGAGGCGGACGGCGTGACCCGCGGTTGCACGCAGGTGCAGTCCGTGGTCGACAACAGCCCGGCAGCCAAGGCCGGAGTGAAGGCTGGTGACTCCATCGTGGCGTTCAACGGCAAGGCGGTGAACAACAACTATTCGCTGCTCGGCTACGTGCGCGCCTCCGCCATGAATGACAAGGTGACATTGACGGTCGTGCGTGACGGCAACACCATGGAGCTTGACGTGACGCTTGACCAGGAGGAATCCCAGACGAACTCCTCCAACAGCCAGAACCAGCAGAACAACGGCAATGATGGCCAGAGCCAGAACGGCAACGGTTACGGTAACGATGGTAACGGCGGCAATAGCGGCAACGGAAATGGACAGAGCGACGGCAATGGTAGCAACGGCTACGGTGATGGTGGCGGCCTGTTCGACCCGTTCGGTCTGTGGTAAAGCACGACGGACCGCCGCGGTTGGCCGTGGATGGCTGCGGTCGGCTGCGGCGGGCTGCAATAAGGGTGATGACTACCCGATAGGCTGACGGCGAAGACGCGACTGGAGTTGCTTAATCGCAAGAACGTCTTGTGAACGTCATCGCGAGAACGTTAAAACCGCGGAAAACCAATAAAAGTTAAAAGCAGAAGCAGGACTGTGCGAACAATCGTACAGTCCTGCTTTTCTATTTTTGGCAATTGCGACACGAAAATCGCAAATGTTTGCTACGCTGGAAATATCTTTTTACGCCGTGTATCGATGGCTCGCGCGGGCGAGGCGCCGATGGGTTAACAAGGCGTCCGATACGAGCGTAAGGAGATTCTCATGCGTAGAATCATCGATATTTGCTGGCGACTGTGCAAGCAGGTTCCGTTATTGCCGATCACCATTCTGGCCGCGATTCCGTTGGCATTGCTGGGGGAGTGGAGGCCGTGGGGCGAGGCTGCGTGGGTTTCTCACGATTTGCATGCTGGCTTTGGTTGGCTGAGCGCGTTTAATCCGGGTGCTGGACAGTGGATAGTGATCGCGCTGGTCGCATACACGATTGTGGTGACGGTGCGTGGCATGATCGACGATCTGCGGCACGGCCATGTTGGCGTTGATCTGCTGGCGGTCGTTGCGATTGCGTCGACGGTTGCAGTGCAGGAGTATTGGGCCGCTTGGGCCGTGGTGCTGATGATCTCATCCGGCGAGGCGATCGAGGAATTCGCACAGTCGAAGGCCGAAAGCAACCTGACTGCGCTGATTGACGCGGCGCCCCGAACCGCGCACGTGGTTGCGCTGCCGGGAGTGCGCGGGCATGTGCATGCGACAGGCAGCGAGCATACGGCCGACGTGACAGCCGACGGATTCCGTGCCGTCAGAATGTCCGATTCTGCAGAAACGGACAACCAAGACGGTGGGAAGCATGATTATGTGTCCGAATCTCCAGAATCGGACACAAAAGATGCTTCGCAAACGTATGATGCGGCTGGAGAGCGCTTCGAAACGGTCCCCGTCGATCAAGTGCGGCTCGGCGACGTGATTCTGGTTCTGCCTGGCGAAACAGTGCCTGTCGACGGCGAGTTGCTGTCGGGTGTGGCCACGCTGGACCTGAGCAACATCAACGGCGAGCCTGTGCCGCGTGAAGTGTATGCGGGCGCTCGCGTGATGTCTGGCGCAGTCAATGGCTCGACCACGTTGACCATGCGTGCCACGCAACTTGCGCAGGATTCGCAGTATCAGAAGATTCTCGAGCTGGTTTCGTCGGCGCAAGAGTCGCGCCCCGCTGTCGTGAAGACCGCGGATATGCTTGCAGTGCCGTTTACCGTGCTTTCGCTTGCGATTGCTGGGATTGCATGGGCGGTTTCCGGATTGCCGCTGCGATTTGCGCAGGTGCTGGTTCTCGCCACGCCTTGCCCGCTTCTGATTGCCGCACCGGTTGCGTATGTGGCTGGAACAGGGCGTCTTGCCAAAGCGGGAATCCTGATTAAAGCACAGGACGTGTTGGAAAATCTAGGTCGCGTATCGCATATTTTCTTCGATAAAACCGGCACGCTTACCGTCAAGCAACCGCAGGTCGTGCGCGTGGAGAAGCCGTTCGAAACGAGTTCGCCGTTCAACGAAGACCATATTCTCATGATGGCCGGTGTGGTGGAAAGTTACTCGGTGCACATTCTGTCGAAAGGCATTGCGGCGGCCGGGCGCAAGGCCATGAACGACTTGTACGCGCGGTATACGTCGGGGCAGCGGTTGTGCGCTGAGCGTGATCTGTCTGGGCATGGGCGCGACTATCCGGTGGTGAAGAACATTGTGGAGGATTCAGGCAAAGGTGTTTCCGGCGAAGTGAATGGGCATCGGGTGCGTGTGGGGCGTTTTGCGTATGTGACGGCTGACGGATCCGGATTCATGCCGGTCCTGCATGCGTCGGGTGAACGCTACGTGTCCGATTCTGCCGAATCGGACACTCTAGGAGTGCGAGACGGAATGTCTGACGATGCGCAGCCTACAGTTGTAACCCCCTTCATCACCCCTTCCGCTGAGGCGTCGCAGACGACGCCCGTCCGCAAGTCCGAAACCGCAAACTCGCTGTTCGCTCCGCTTGCGCCGGACGAGATGGCCGCATACGTGGCGATTGACGGCAAACTGGCCGCCCGCATCGTGCTTCGCGACGTGCCCCGTGCGAATGCGAAACGTTCCTTGGCCCGTCTGCATGAGCTTGGTATCAAGGAGCTGTCCATGCTTACCGGCGACAAGGCCGCGTCCGCTCGCATCATCGCAAATGAGGTCGGTATCGATGACGTGCAATCTGAGCTGTTCCCTGAAGATAAGGTTGCCGCTGTTAAGAACGCCACCGAGTCCACGCATCAAAACCAGTCCATGCCCGCCCGCATCATGCGGCGTATAACTGGCGAATCCAGGAATCGCCAAGTCACCATGATGGTCGGCGACGGCGTCAACGATGCTCCTGTACTTGCAGTCGCCGACATCGGCATGGCCATGACCGACGGCACGTCCACCGCAGCTTCCGAATCCGCGCAAGTGGTCATCATGAATGATGATATCGCCTCTGTGCCGCGTGCCATCGCCATCGCACGCCGTACGAAAAACGTGATGCTTCAGGCGGTGTTGATCGGTCTCAGCCTCGCCATCATCGGCATGGTCGCAGCCGCATTCAACCTGATTCCCGTGGTCGTTGGCGCATTCATGCAGGAGGTTATCGACGTGGTCAGCATTCTGTGGGCGCTCACTGTGCTTTTCGACCGCGGCGAATCCGCGTGATTGCGGGGAGTGGTGTCATGCGCGGCGTTTTGGGGAAGCGTTTACAACGAGCTTGGCGAGATTTCTCCAGCGATCGACACGCGCATCCACTTGCCAAAGTCGGCTCCGGTCACGCCTTGCGACAGCAGGAACATGATTTTCGCATACGCGGCTTCCAGCGTCATATCACCGGATCCGATCGCGCCGGCACGAGCGATCGCATCTCCCGTCTCGTAATGGCCGAGCAGCACTTCCGCCTGCTGACATTGCGACGCGATCACAACGGGAACATCGTCATGCAGCACGTCGGCAATCACGTCGGTCAATCCCGGTTCGTTGCTCGGCACATTGCCGACGCCGTACGCGCGCAGCAATACCGCTTCCGGATGCGGCGTAAGCATCGCTTCCAATCGCGCCGCGGAAATGCCGGGCGCCATATCAATCACAGCAACATCGTGACGGGAGTAAGGCTGAGGTGACGTCCAGCCGCAACCGACTGAAGCAACATCGTCTGCATACCAGTGCCATGGCATGCCCGTACGAGCCAGCGGTCCGACGGAAGGCGCCGAAAATCCTTCAAACGCCCAACTCGACGACTTGCTCACGCGATTTCCGGCAAACAGGTGATGTCCAAAAAACAGTCCCACACCGTGGAATCGTCCGCTCATCGCGGCGTTCAGCGCGCCCGTGACATTCGCAATGGCATCCGATTCGATTTTACCGAGCGGATGCTGCGAGCCCGTGAAAATCACCGGCTTGCCGAAATCGGCCAGTGCATACGAAATCGCGGCGCTCGAATAGCTCATCGTGTCGGTGCCATGCAGCACCACGAACGCGTCGGCATCATCGTGATGCGCACGCAAGTCATCAACCATCGTCTGCCAATTGTCAGGCGTCGCGTTCGACGAGTCGATAAGCGGATTAAGTTCGGTGAACGTGAACAGGCTTGCGTCCATGTGCGCGTCCTCCAGCAGGCGGAACAGCCATCCGCGAGTGTCGGCTCCCGGAATTAGGCCGTTCGGAGAGTCAATCATGCCGATGGTGCCGCCGGTATATGTGATGTGAATGCGCATTGCCACCTTCTTACGATTGCTTGGTACTTGATAAGTACTTGCTTGCGATTGCGGGATGGACGAATTCCGATATTTCGGATTCCTACATCCCGCGATTCTGCGACTACTTGTGATTGTACGTGCATCTGCCGCGCTCATCGCGTACGATTAATGCGGCCACACGTTGGATTCATCTGGATTCAGTGCAAACACCAACGCCAGTGCGCACAAGGCGAAGAAGTCGTAAGAAAGTGCATAAGCACCCCTGTCGCAAATGCAGGGAATGCATTAGGCTAGAGCGCGTGACTGAAACTAATGAACTTCGTATTGCTGTAATCGGTGCCGGCCCTGCAGGCGTCTACTCCTCTGACATTTTCCTGCGCCAGTTGAAGAAGCTCGGCGAGGGGCTTGGCCTCGGCACTGCCGCGCGCATCGACCTGTTCGAAAAGCTGCCTGTGCCGTTCGGCCTGGTGCGCTACGGAGTGGCCCCCGACCACCCGTCCATCAAATTCATCGCGTCAGCGCTCGAAAAGACGCTCGACAACCCCGACATCCACCTATATTGCGACGTGGAATTCGGCAAGGATGTGACCCTCGACGAGCTGCTTGAGCGTTACGATGCCGTGCTGTTCGCCACCGGTGCCGTTGAAGACAAGCCGCTTGGACTGCCGGGCGCCGACCTGGATGGCGTGTATGGCGCAGCCAAGTTTGTGGAATGGTACGACGGTTATCCGACCGGCGCTCGCGAGTGGCCGCTCGACGCTGAGGAAGTCGCCGTGATCGGCGGTGGCAACGTGGCCATGGATGTGGCGCGCGAACTCATGCGCAATGCCGACGATCTGAAGGAACGCACTGACATTCCAGACAATGTGTACGAGGGTGTCAAGGCGAACAAGGCTCGCGTGCTGCACCTGTTCATCCGCCGCGGTGTGGCGCAAGCCAAGTTCTCCGTACAGGAATTGCGTGAGATGGAGAAGCTGCCGGGAGTGCAGCTGATCATTAACGAAGACGATTTCGATTTGGATGAAGACACGATTGAAGAGGCCGGCAAAGACAAGCTGACCCGTCAGATGGTCGAAGAGCTGTTCACGATTCGTGAGATGGCGGAAGACATGGAAGATGACGGTGACGTGGATTACGAGGGTAATACGGCTGATCGCAAGTATTATGTGCACTTCAATTCCGCGCCGGTCGAAGTGCTGGGCGAGGACGGCAAGGTCGTTGGCATTCGCGTGGAGAAGACCGAAACGTCGGCTGACGGCAAGATGAGCCGCACCGGCGAATTCGAGGAGTATCCGGTGCAGGCCGTGTACCATGCGATCGGCTACAAGCCGGCCACCGCGCCGGGCATCGCGTACGACGATCGTCACGCGCATCTGGCGAACGCGAACGGTGACGGACGCATCACCACGACCGCTTCGGCCGAGGACGGCGCGCAGGTGCGTGAACGTCTGTATGCCACCGGTTGGGCTAAGCGCGGCCCGGTCGGACTGATCGGCTCCACCAAGTCCGACGCGCTGCTCATCGTCACCAACATGCTGGAGGATCTGTCCAAGGCAGCCGAAGGTGGTCGTGTGGCGGCGGACCGAGATCCGGAATCCATCGACCGTTTGCTGGCCTCCCGTGGAGTCAAGCCGATTGACTTCGCCGGTTGGAAGAAGGTCGACACGTTCGAACGTGCCGAAGGTGCGAAGGAAGGTCGCGAGCATAAGAAGGTCATCGACCCGGAGCAGATGCGCGCTCTGGCCCATGCGTGAGACGGTCCGAATCTGACGGGTTGATTGCTTGATGCCATTCTTGGCGTGACGCCTTGCGTGTCCGATTCTGCAGAAACGGACACGCAAGGCGTTTTTTATCCTGTACTTGTCCGCTTCTGGTGAATCGGACATGTAATGTGCGCGAAGGACCTGCTGCTTGTCCGTTTCGCCAGAATCGGACATCCGGGAGAAGCTGAGCGTGCGAACTTCCGCAACTGCCCCTAGTCCTTCCCACGGCCCAGTCTCCAGCGCATATCCAGCAAAAACTCAGACTCCGTTTCTACGCTGGTGCCCATGAACGGCAAATTGCAGGTGCATGGCCATTGCAATGGCTTGAAGACAACGCTGTTATTCGCGTTGATGTGGGGCGTCATCATGCTCATTTGGTGGGCGACCGGTGGCAGCCAGAGTACGCTCGGATTCTACATTCTCATCGGTCTGGGATCGACGTTTGCCTCCTACTGGTTTTCCGACAGGCTGGCGATCGCCAGCATGCACGCGCAGGAAGTCAGCGAGCAGGAAGCGCCGGTACTGTACAAAATCGTGCGCGAACTGTCGGCGAAGGCGGGCAAACCTATGCCACGTATTTATATCGCCCCAACCATGAGTCCCAATGCGTTCGCAACGGGACGCAATGAACGTCATGCGGCGGTCTGCTGCACACAGGGCATTCTGCAGATGCTCAACGAACGCGAAATCCGCGGCGTTCTCGGTCATGAGCTTATGCACGTGTACAATCACGACATCCTGACATCCGCGATTGCGTCCGCCATGGCCACCGTCATCTCGTATCTCGGATATTCGCTCATGTATTTCGGCGGCGGCCGTTCCCGTGACGACCGCGAAGGTTCCGATTCCGGTGGCTTGGGATTGCTGGGTGTGCTGTTGAGTACGATTCTTGCGCCAATTGCCGCTTCGCTTATTCAGATGGCGATTTCGCGTACGCGAGAATATGATGCTGACGAAGATGGTTCCATGCTTACGGAGGATCCGGAGGCGCTCGCTTCCGCGTTGAACAAGATTTCCGGCGGTGCGGCCGCGATGCCGATGAAGAAGACCGCGGGAACGCAGTCGGTGGCTGCGATGATGATCGCCAATCCGTTTTCGGCGGAAGGTTTCTCCAAGCTGTTTTCTACGCACCCGCCGACCTCGGATCGCATTGCGCGGCTGATGCAGATGGGGCAGGAGATGCGTCAGCAGGGCGTGCAGTCCGGATATTTGGCCGGTGGCTATGCCACGAGCGGCGTTGCGGCGGCGGATATTCGGCAAGGCGGACGTTCTGCGATGGCTGGTGCCGGTGGGCCGCAATTTGGAACGCAGTATGGATCCGCGCATGATTCGGGCGGCTCGGCTGGCAGATATTCTCGCGACTATTCGCAGCGGCCGCGTGGTTGAGTCTCCGTGATATTGCGGAAAATTGGTATCGCATGTCGGTCTGTGTCCGCATACGCATCCGTTGCGTGCTAAACTGAAGTTTCGTGCCCAAAAGGCACAACCTTGCGGATGTAGTTCATCGGTAGAACGAAAGCTTCCCAAGCTTTAAAGGCGGGTTCGACTCCCGTCATCCGCTCCATTCGAAACCCTTGGAATCGTTGGAATTCCAAGGGTTTTTCTATTGCCGTAAAAGACCCGTGAAATCAACTTCGCGCCGCGCAACTGTCGGTTGCGTCGCAAAATTCGGTTGCGAATCGCAATGCAGCCGAAAGATGGTGGCGTGGAATGCGACGTTTATGACAAGCTGCTGATGCTTTGCGGCATCGCAGGTTGCAGGAGTGTCCGATTCTGCAGAATCGGACACTCGTGGAGGGCGATGGGTAGGCTGGAGCCCGTGAACACGAACCAGAAGTCCCCCTCCGATTCCGGCGCAAACCACCCCACCGGCAACTCCTGCAATCCGCTACTCGGCCATGCCACATCACACGCGGCGACACTTATCGGCCTGTTCGCAATCGTCCTGTGGGGCTTCATGGCCGGCCTCGTGCGACTCGTTTCCGAATCGTTCGGAGCCACGCTCGGTTCGGCGCTCGTCTACACCGTCGGTGGTGTCATGCTGTTCATTGTGCGCCGTCCGAAACCAATCCGCGAAGCGCCACGCAAGTACCTCATCGCAGGCGGACTCATGTTCATCGCATACGAGGCGTCAATCTCGCTGTCGATCGGTCTGGCCACAACGAACGCGCAATCCGTGGAAGTCAGCCTTGTCAACTACTTGTGGCCAACGCTGCTGGTGCTGATGACCGCAGCGGTATCGCACAAACGTGGTGCGGTCGCCAAAGCGATTCCTGGCGCGGTGATCGCAACCATCGGTGTGGCGATGGCGGTTGGCGGAGAAAGCCTTGATATGCAGGAAGCGGTCCACAATATCGCCAGTAACCCCCTACCGTATGTGCTCGCGTTTGTTGGCGCCTTTATTTGGGCGATTTATGCGACTTTTACGCCGTCGTTGTCCGGCGGTTACGACGGCACGACGATTTTCTTCTGTTGTGTGGCCGTTGTACTGTGGACCATCCATTTCGTTTCGGGAGACGGTTTGCCGGACACGGCGCCCGGCATCGGTGGATATGCTGCGCTGATTGCGTGCGCCGCTTCGATTTCGGGCGGCTACGCGTGCTGGGGATACGGCATGTTGCACGGCAGTATGGAAACGCTTGCGATTGGTTCGTACGCGACTCCGCTGTTTTCCACGGCTTCTAGCACGCTTCTGTTGGGCGTGGCGCTGGGCATGCCGTTCTGGATCGGTGTTGTGCTGGTGGTTGCCGGTTCTCTGATCAACGTGTGGTTTGCACGGTGCCGCTGATTGTCCGATTCTGCAGAATCGGACGTCTGAAGTGTAATGCGCCCATCTTGGTTGTCCGTTTCTCCCGAATCGGACTTCCAGACCGTGTACCAGCCGAAACCGATCTAAACCGGCTCAAACCAGCCCGTTCAAATCCGCCTCGTCACATCACCTTGGTGGACTCCAGATTGCGGCTCACCCAGTTGTTCAACCGGATCACCGGCTTGCGCAACACCAATCCCAGCAGCAGCGAAGGAATCAGGAACAAGGCGAGATACACCATATCAAGCAGGTACTCATTGCCGTACGATCCGGCCATCGCGGCGTGCATGGCATCGATGGCGTGCGGGAATGGTAGGAACGGGTAGAGCATTTGGAAGAACTTCGGCAGCGTCTCGATAGGGAACGTACCGCCCGAGCCGGCGACCTGCATCACCAGCAGCACCACAGCCACGGCCTTGCCGATATCGCCGAACGACACGGTCAGCGTATACACGATATTCGAGAACACGAGCGCGGCAAGCCACCCCACGGCAAGGAACTGCAGCGCATGATTCGCCTGTACGCCAAGGAAATACGTGTCACCCAGACAAACCAGTGTGCCCTGCAGCAACGCGAGCAGTGCGAAGATCGCGTACCGTCCGAAATACTCGTGGTCGAGGCGCAGTCCCCAACGTGAGGCGTTCCCCGGGCCGGACGGGCCGGCGATGCGCGGCAACGTGTCGCCCAAGCCCAGCACATGCGCCTTCTCGCGGTCCGAAATCGTCACTTTCAGCATGGCGCACAGGATGATCGCACCCACCCAGATTGACAGGATCGTATAGAACGGCGCCATGGCCGAACCGTAGTTCGCGATCGGGTACACCGAGACGCGATGCAGTGCGACGGGCGCGGAAATCAGCGTGGACAGTGTGGACGCGTTGGCGGTGGCCAGTGCACGTAGTTCGTCCGATTCACCCGAATCGGACGAACTGGCGTCGTTGTCACCGTCGCCACCATCGCTGTTGCCGTCACCGGCGTTCCCGCCCGTCTCCAGCTTCGTGATCAGCTCCTTCACCGTCGCTGCCGACGAGTCGAGTTTCTTCGCGATCGCGCCGAGCGTGGAACGGATGGACGTCACATTCGTCCCCACATCGCCCGTCACATCGTCCAGATCGTCGGCGGTGCCGCTCAGCTGGGTGATTATGCTGTCGGTTTGGGAGATCAGCGTGCTGACTGTGGAGGCGAGCGCGTCGATTTTCGGCTTGACGTTCGTGGCGTAATCGTCGCGCACATTGCTGATCGACTGCTTCGCGGAGGTGATGCGGTTCAGGATCTCCTTGCGGGAGCTTTCCGCGGCTGCGGTATCCTGCGTGACCTGCGTGGAAGCGTCTTTCAGCTGCTGCGCGAGCTTCTGCGAATCGCCTTTGGCGGCTTCCAGCAGAGTGATCTCCCGGTCGATGGCTTCCAGCAGCGCCTGTTTCGCGGAATCACTGTCCGGTAGTTGTTCCACCGATTCGCGCATGTGGTTGAGGCTTGTGATGTACGTGTCGTACAGCGATTCGCCGCTGGAGACTTGTTCGCTCAACGTTGTCAACTGGCTGGCTGCGGTGTCTGAGCCCTTGCCGATCGCGTCGAACGCCTTGTTCACCTTGGCAGCTACTTGGTCGAACGCGCCTGACACCTGGTCGAGCGCGGTGTTCACCGAGGAGGTGACGTTCGCACCTGCCGAAGTGAGCGACGTGGCACCTGATTTGCCTTGCTTCAACGCGTTCTGGGCCTGTTTGCCCGCCTTGGTCGCCGAGGCGAGCAGTTTGCCCGTGGAATCCACGATGTCGTTCGCCGAGCCGAGCAGCTGCGAATACGACGTCACCTGCTGCGATGCGCCGCTCAGCGTATCCGCCGTGGTGGTGAGATTGCCGTTGAGGTTGCGCATGTATTCGGCCATTTGCGGGCTTTGCGAATAGTGTAGGATGCTTGAGGCCAGGTCGAGTCCGACTTGCGCAATCGTTTTGGCGAAGGTTTTGTCGATCGTGTTGACCACGGTTGTCGCGCCCTGATCGGTGATATGCGGGGCGATCGGGTTGATTTTCTCGTTCAGATAGTACTTGAGCTGCGCGTGTTTGATGTCGGGGGAGAACAGCGTCATCATGTCGGCGCTGAAACCTTTCGGAATTACGATTGCCGCATAGTATTCGCCGGATTTCACCCCGTCGATTGCCTTGTCGCTTTTCACGAACTGCCAGTCCAGCTGGTCGTTGGCGTGCAGTGTGCTGATGATGGTTTCGCCCACGTTGACGCGCACCGGTATGAGATCCGACTTGTAACCCTTGTCGTTATTGGCCACGGCGACCTTCAATGCCTTGGTGTTGCCGTAGGGGTCCCAGCTGGCCGCGATGTTGAACCAGGCGTACAGCGCCGGCACCACCACCAGACCCATCGAGACGATCACGGCGATCACGTTGCGGGTGGCGTGGCACATGTCCCGCTTGAAGATGCCCCAGATCATTTTCACTGTTCGTTCCCCTCCTCACGCAGACTCCTGCCAGCATTTCCGTCCGTGTTTCCAGCCGCATGTTCAGGCGCATGTCCGGCTGAACCACCATGCGCAGCCTCATACAGCCTCGTACGTACGGCATGCATCGGCTTGTAATGCATGCCCGGCCGGAACAGCAGGTTCTCGTTCAGGATCGCACTGCGGAACTCTTCCGCACTCATCGCTTCCTCGCCCAGATAATTCGCATACCGTTCGCGCAGATACTCCACCACGATGAGATACGTGTCGATGGCGATGATCGAAATGATCCAACCGAGCAGCATGGCGAGCTTCATGCGCGTGATGAATAGCAACAGCAGGAACACGAACGGCAGTACCGCCAGCGCGAGGAATCCCCAACGCACCAGGCGCGGGTACAGGCGGAAGAAATGAATCGCCCGTCTGCGGGCGAGTTCGGGGAACTCCTCGGCGATCTGCTGCGCGGTCTCGGTGAGCCGCAACGGTTCCACCGTGCCTTCGTTATGTTCGGTGATCATCAGATCAGTGTCTGCCAGACGGTTGTCGAACAGGCGGTTGAGGTTCAACGCCAGCTTGCGGACCACCAAGCCGATGAACAGCGCCACAGGCAGATACCAGAACAGCGAGAGCATGTCGATCCAATAATGGTTGGCATACATGCCGCCGATCGGCCCGCGCATCGCGTTGATGCCGTAGGTGAACGGTAGGAACGGTTTCAGACGGCGGAAGAATTCCGGCATCATCTCGATGGGGTAGAGACCTGCCGCACCCGGAATCTGGATGATCACCAGAATCACGGCGACGGCCTTGCCGATATGCCGGAACGCCACGGCGAGCGCGTAAATGATGTTCACGTAGACGAACGAGGCGAAAATGCCGGCGAGGATGAACAGGAACGGATGCTCGCATTGGATGCCCAGCGCGAGATCGCCGATCGTGGCGATGATCGCCTGCAGGAATCCGACCGTGACGAACAGCAGCCAACGGCCCATATAGCCTTGGCGTGGCGTGTACATGCGGATCTTCTCATCGCGGTCCACTTCAAGCTTGTAGATCGCGACGAGCACGAATCCGCCGACCCACAGCGCAAGATTCGTGTAGAACGGTGTGACCGCGGAACCATAGTTTTTGACCGGGTAGAGGACCTGTTCGTCCAAATGCACCGGCTCGCCCACGAACGAGCCGATCTCACTCGCGTCAAGTCCGAGCGCTTGGGAAAGCTGCTGGAACATCGCCGAACTGCTCAACGCGGCCACATCGGTGCGCGTGGTGTTGAGCTGTTTGGCGAGATTGGCGAGCTGCGTCTGCGTGCCAGCAATGGTGGTGTTCGTTTGGGTCACGGTGCGCGACAACTGGTCGAGCAGCCCGTTGCCCTGTTCCAGCGTGCTTTGCAGCGTGGTAAGCGTGCCGGACAGCGACCCATTGGCCAGGCTGAGTGTATCGAGCCCGGTGTTGAGATTCGGCATGACCGTGCCGGTGATGGTCGTGCGTGCGCTCGCCATCGACGCCGTGCCGTTCTTCGCCAGCGTGGTGACATCGTCGTTAAACCCGTTCGCGGTGTTCTTCCCCGCGTTGATCGCATCCGTGGTGTCCTGATCGAAGGCGTCGATGCGCTGCTGCTGGAACGTCAGCTGTTTGCGGGCTTCGGCGAGCTGCGCGGAAAGATCCTTATACGTTTGGCTGTTCGGATCCAGCTGGCTGGCCTGCAACGCCTTCTCCACGCCGTCGAGCACATTGCCGGTGGTGGTGTTGACGTGATGCATGGTACTGGACACTTGGTCGAGCGCGTCCTGCGTAGTGTTCAGTCCGCTGAGCACGGTGCCGGTGGCATTGCTCACGTTGACCTGCAGGCCGGACAGTTGCGTGCTGCCGTTGTCGAGCGCTCCGACCAGCGTGTTCGAGAATCGTTCGGTTTGTGTGCGCGTCTCGCTCAGCAAGTCGGACGCCTTGCCGACGGTGTCAAGCGAGTTGGTGATTTCCGAGGCGAGCGCGATGTTGGACTGTTTGGCCGAATCGATGGTGGTGAGGGCCTTGTCGAGCGTGGAACGGGTGTCGCGCAGCTGCTGTTGGACGGTTTCGAGCTGGTTGATGGTGTCGGTCAGATCGTTGACGACGTCGCTTTGCGCGTTTTTCACGCTGTCGGTGGTTTCTCCCGCTGCCTCCTTCACTTCCTTTGCCACGGCGTCGGCCACGCTGGAAACGAAAGTGGTGTTGATCTGCTCGTCGATCGTGGTCGCGCCCGTATCGGTGATTTTCGGTGCGATCGCGTTCAGCTTTTCGTTGATGTAGTACGTGATCGACGGTCGGTCGCCTTTACCGGTGACGGTGCCGATTAGTCTGGAGCTGAAGTCTTCCGGCAGTACGATCGCCGCATAGTATTTGCCGGATTCCACGCCTTCGATGGCTTGCTGCTTGGGAACGAAACGCCAGCCGAGCTGATGGTTCTTCTTAAGCTGGTTGACGGTCTGCTGGCCAGCGTCGAGATGGCCGACCAGCGTGGAGGTTGTGCCCTTGTCCTCGTTCGCCACAGCGACTTGGATGTTGCCCGTGTTCGCGTACGGGTCCCAGTTGGCGAGGATATTGCACCATGCGTACAGTGATGGGATGATGGCCACACCCAGCGTGACGACGAGCGCCACGGGGTTCTTCAGAATGCGTTTCACGTCTCGAAGGAAGATGGCGAAAACCTGGTGCATCAAGCCTCCTCGTGGGTATTGGTCGCAACATCTACGTGCGGCGGCATGCCCGTGCGGGAATACCCGGTTGGGCTCTTCGTCGCGCGATCCGGTGGATATTCTATGACTTCCGATGGAACGATCGCAATGGTTTCGCCATGTTTATTGGTCGGTCCCGCAAGTGTCGGGATATGAGACGAAAACGCTCGGCATATGGCCCTAGTGGGGCGGGTGACCTGGATATGGAGCGGACGGTCGGGAAAGCGGAAAGGAAAGATGGCGAATGTTGTCACATGACAAGTGGGATAGGGTTGGGCGATAATGGAGGCATGACTATTGCAACGCCGGAACGTTATGCGCAAATGCTGGACGCCGCACGCCGCGGCGGTTACGCCTATCCCGCGATCAATGTGACCAGCACGCAGACCTTGAACGCCGCACTTCAGGGTTTCGCCGAGGCGGAATCCGATGGCATCATCCAAGTCTCCGTAGGCGGCGCCGCCTACTTCTCCGGGCAACGCGTCAACGACCGCGTCACCGGCTCGCTTGCCTTCGCAGCCTTCGCGCACGAAGTCGCGGCGAAATACCCCAACATCACCATCGCCCTGCACACCGACCACTGCGCCAAACAGTATTTGGACGAATGGGTGCGCCCCCTGCTCGACCATGAAGTCGAACAGGTGAAGCACGGTCAGGAACCGACCTTCCAGTCACACATGTGGGACGGTTCCACAGTGCCGCTGGGCGAAAACCTCGACATCGCAGAAGAACTGCTCGACAAATCCCAAGCCGCGCACACCGTGCTGGAAATCGAAATCGGCGCGGTCGGCGGCGAAGAAGACGGGCACAGCGCCAAAATCAATGACAAACTGTATTCCACGCCCGCGCAAGGCATCGCCGTCGCGCAACGACTCGGCCTCGGCGAGCGCGGACGCTACATGGCCGCCTTCACCTTCGGCAACGTGCACGGCGCATACAAACCGGGCGTGGTGAAACTGCGCCCCGAACTGCTCGACGAAATCCAGACCACGGTCGCGCTCGCGATCAAGGCCGGCGAAATGCCCGCCCCCGCGCACTCGCTGGATGTCGCTCCCGGTAAGCCGTTCGCCCTGGTGTTCCACGGCGGTTCCGGCTCCGCGCCGGAGGAGATCGCGCAGGCCGTGAGCTACGGCGTGGTGAAGATGAACATCGACACCGATACGCAGTACGCATTCAGCCGTGCGGTGGCCGGTCACATGTTCTCCAACTATGATTCGGTGCTCAAAATCGACGGTGAGGTGGGCAACAAGAAGCTGTACGATCCGCGATCCTGGGGTCGTGAAGCTGAATCTGCGATGGCCGCGCGTGTGGTCGAAGCATGCAAGCAGCTCGGCAGTGCCGGGCGCGCGCTGAACTAGCCAACGGTCTTTCGAACTGTTTTCGGGCGTTTTCTGGTCTGTTTTTCGGACCGGTTGCAATCCGATTACGGTCGGTCCGGAGCCGTGAGCATCCCCCAGACACGGTAGAGGGTGAAGAGTAACCTTTGTAAGGCTTTAGGCGCAAGGCTTAAGGCAGAATCGCGTACGCACGGAGGTGCAACAATATGCCTGGAATTGTTTTGATCGGTGCCCAGTGGGGAGACGAGGGCAAAGGCAAGGCAACGGATCTGATCGGCACGAAGGTCGACTACGTCGCCCGCTTCAACGGCGGCAACAACGCGGGCCATACCGTGGTGGTCGGCGACGAATCGTATGCGTTGCACCTGCTGCCCTCCGGCATCATCAGCCCGAACGTGACCCCCGTGATCGGCAACGGCGTCGTCGTCGATCCCGAAGTGCTGTTCGAGGAGATCGATGGTCTTGAAAGCCGTGGCGTGGACTGCTCCCGACTGCTGGTGAGCGAAGCCGCGCACGTGATCGCGCCGTACCATCGCACGCTCGACAAGGTGACCGAACGCTTCCTTGGCAAGCATAAGATCGGCACCACCGGCCGCGGCATCGGTCCGGCCTACGCGGACAAGATCAACCGCGTCGGCATCCGCGTACACGACCTGTTCAACGCCGAACATCTGCATGACAAGGTCGAGGCGAGCCTGCATCAGAAGAATCAGATGCTCGTCAAGCTGTACAACCGTCGTCCGATCGACGTGGACGAGACTACCGACGAGCTGCTCAAGCTCGGCGAACGTCTGAAGCCGTACGTGGCCAACACCTCGCTGGTGCTCAATAAGGCACTTGACGAAGGCAAGACCGTGCTGTTCGAAGGCGGCCAGGCCACCATGCTCGACGTGGATCACGGCACGTATCCGTTCGTCACATCCTCCAACCCGACCGCCGGCGGCGCATGCACCGGTACTGGTGTCGGCCCGACCAAGATCACCCGCGTGATCGGCGTTTCCAAAGCGTACGTGACCCGCGTAGGCGAGGGTCCGTTCCCGACCGAGCTGTTCGGCGAGGAAGGCGAATGGCTGCGAGCCCAGGGCCACGAGTACGGCGTTACCACCGGCCGTCCGCGTCGTTGCGGCTGGTTCGATGCGGTCGTCAATCGTTATGCGGCTCAGGTCAACGGCCTGACCGACATCGTGCTCACCAAGCTCGACGTGCTTACCGGCCTGAAGGAAATCCCGTTGTGCGTGGCCTATGATGTCAACGGCGAACGCCGCGACGATATGCCTACCGATCAGTCCGAATTCGCGGCGGCGAAACCAATCTACGAATCCATGCCGGGTTGGGACGAGGATATTTCCCAAATCCACGACTTCAATGATCTGCCGAAGACCTGTCAGGATTACGTCAAGCGTCTTGAGGATCTGTCCGGCTGCCGTATCTCCGTGATCGGCACCGGCCCACAGCGCGACCATGTCATCCAGATCAATTCGCTGGTCGACTGACCGTCGGCAACGACCGTCGGCAACGAGTTTCCCGGCTTGACTGGTAACGACGCGGCACATGATATCCGCCGGCTGATTCCGCGATTCGACCACTTGAAGTGGAAGATGGCGGCGGCCGGCATAGTCATTGGTCTGGTTTCAGGATTGCTGGTTGTCGTATACCGTCTCGGCATCGAATACGGCACGGATGCGTCCCGTTGGATATATGCGCGGATTCGCGAGACCCCGTGGCTGATTGCGCCGTGGGCGGTTGCCGCGGTGGCGGCCGCGCTGGCGATCGCGTGGATGGTCGGCAAGGAGCCGATGGCTGGTGGCAGCGGCATCCCGCAGACCAACGGCGTGGTGATATGCGGCTTGAAGATGCGTTGGCAGACGATTCTGCCAGTCCGTTTCGTCGGCGGACTGTTGGGCGCGTTGTTTGGTCTGTCGCTCGGCCGTGAGGGGCCGTCCATTCAGATTGGTGCGTCGGGCGCGCAGTGTGTGTCCCACCGTTTGCGCGGCCGCCGCCGTGAGGACATGCAGGAGCATTATCTGGTCACCGCCGGTGCCGCGGCCGGCTTGTCCGCCGCGTTCAGCGCGCCGCTGTCCGGCATGATGTTCGCTTTGGAAGGGGTGCATCGGAGTTTTTCCCCTGCGATTCTGATGGGCGCCACCGCCGCATCGCTGACTGCTGATTTCGTCTCAAAATACTGTTTCGGTCTGCGTCCGGTTTTGGATTTCGGTGATATCGGTCAGCTGTCATTGGAAGAGTATGTGTGGCTGATTCCGTTGGGATTGGTGGCCGGTTTGGTTGGTTCGCTGATGAACCGCTCGTTGCTTGGCTTCCAGACGCTGTACGGCAAACTGCCGGCATGGAGCCGCCCGATGATTGCGATTGCGATCGCGTTGCCTGTCGGCATCTGGTTGCCTGATGTGCTCGGCGGCGGCTCGAATCTGATTGATACCGCCGAACATGCGCGCGTCGGCTTGGGAATGCTGTGTCTGCTGTTCGTGGCGAAGATGCTGTTCACATCCACGAGTTTCGGCTCAGGCGCGCCTGGCGGTATTTTCATGCCGATTCTTGCGGTCGGTTCGTTGGCTGGCGGCATCTGCGGTGAAGTGTTGCATCGATTCGGTGATCTGCCATCTGACGCAGTGGCGGTGTTCGCGGTGTGCGTGATGACGGGCACGCTCGCCGCGTCCGTGAAAACGCCGATCACGTCGATTCTGTTGGCTGTGGAGATGTCTGGAACATTGACGCACATGCTGCCGGTCGCGGCCGTCGCTTTCATCGCGCTGTTGGTGTCCGATTTGCTGCGCACCAAACCGATCTATGGGGAGTTGCTGGAGCGGTACGTGCGCGCGCAAGGCATGCAGATGGCGATCGCAAGCCATGTGGGCAGCGGCATTATGGAACTGCCATTGGAAATGGGGGCGATTGCGGACGGCAAGCGGGTGCGTGACGTGCGTTGGCCGTCTGGGTGTCTGATCATCGGCCTGCGTCGCGGCGAAAGCGAGATCGTGCCGCGCGGTGATACACGGCTGCGTGCCGGTGACTATTTGGTGGTGCTGTTCAGTGGCGAGGAGGAGCGCGAGGTGCGACCTGCGATGCGGCGGCTGTGTGATGCCCGGCTTGACTGAGCCTGGCTGAATTCGGCTGGACTCTGGATGTCCGAATCTGCGGAATCGGATATCTAGGGTGCATACGTTTGCGCTCCGTGTAAACTCATATGCGTTAGGAAGGCAGCAATCGCGGCCCAGCTCGTTGTTGCACGGCCTATGGGCGGAACAACGCTGTCCGCGGAAGGCCAGTACAGGGGGAGCGCAATGGAATCGCAAGAACAATCGCCGGGAGACGTGGTGACTGCGGGTGAGGACTCGCATCCTATCACGCAGGCAATCGACGCTGTTGAGGTGACGCATACTGGTGCAACCGCGCCCGCCGCTAACACCATGGATCCGCCTACGATTCCCCTGGCACCGATGAAACGTATGCAGGCACGGTTCAATCCGCTCGCCGACGGACTGATGTATGTTGTGGTGTTCGTCGGTGGATTTGTTGGAGTCGGCTGTCGGCATGCGTTGGATATGCTTCTGCCGTCGGTTAGCGGGACGCCGTTCGTTGTGGGCACGTTTGTGTCGAATATGGTCGCCTGCTTCCTGTTTGCGATGCTGACCGAATTCATGGCGACCGCTTCGTGGCTGCGTCGCCGGGTGCGGCAGGTTGTCAGCCGTGGCGTTGGGCTCGGCTTGCTCGGCGGGCTTTCGACTATGTCCGGCGTGATGCTGGAAACGATGGAAGGTTTGCATGAGCGGCATATCGCCAGTGCGCTTGGCTATCTTGCGGGAAATTTTGCAGGCGGTTTGCTCACTGCCGCCGCCGGCGTGGTTCTGATGCAGGCACTGCTGTCACGGAGTACTCGAAAGCGGGTTCGGGGTGCGTTTTCAGCTGTTTCCGTGTCCGATTCTGTCGAATCGGACACGCAGGGCGTACGCCATGTGAAAGTGGCCGACGTGGCGCGTTCTGCCGCGCAGGCCGCAATGGAAGCCGCGCAGGTGGCGCAGCAGGCCGCGCAGACGGCCCAGCAGATTGCACAGACGGGACAGGTTCCGCGAGTCGAAGCGCCAACCGTGCCGCCGACTGCCATCCAGCCTATGCAGACAGGCCACGTTCCGCAGATTCCGCCGCTGGTCGTTCCTCAGCTGACACAGTCATCGCAGCCGTTGTTGCGCGAGCCGGATACTCCAGACTTGGGGCAGCTGCCCGAGCCGATTCAGCAGCCGCAACCAATCCAGCAGCCCCAGCAGCAGTCGCAGCCGATCCAGCAGCCGGCCAACCTGCTTCCGCCCAGCTTCGAGCCCAAACCGATTACTGCGGAGATTTCGCTTGTCGCCGACCCGGCTACCGGGGAGGTGCGCTGATGATGTGGATGATCTGTCTGTTCGGCGGTCTGGGCGCCATGGCCCGTTACGTGCTCGACGTGTCAATTCAACGAGGCTGGAACCGCGAGAATCGGAGAACGAGCCGCAACTTCCCGCTATCCACGCTCGTCATCAACGGCGTCGCCTCGCTATGCGCAGGCATCGCCATGATGTCCTACTATTCGCAATCGGTGGATATGGACACGGTCATGATGTTCGTTGTCGGATTTCTCGGTGGTTTCTCAACATTCTCCACGGCGCTCAACGAAGTGGTTTCATTGATTCGCCAGCGTCGTTTTACGCTGGCTCTGGGCTATGGAATAGCAACCGTCGCGGTGCCTCTCATTTGCGTGGCCACCGGTTTCGGCATTGCGCTGCTCGCCAATCCGGCGTAATTTTCACGTTACGCGGACGGTCGCTGAGTAGCGTGAAAGAAATCTGAGCGCAACCGCCATCAAGGCCGCCAGTCCGGATGCAACGCTGGTGATTGCATTCGACCAGACCAAGCCGCTGCTGAAGGATGGCAAGGATATCCAGTATCAGGGCCAGACCGGTATCGGGCCGTTCAATAAGAACAATGATCCGAGTTCTGCGAATATCGGCGTCTACACCTTTGACAAAGACAACAAGCCGGTCTTTGACCACACGCAGTCTGGTGACGTTCCGACCGACTGATCGCGATGATCGCAATGTAGGCCATTATCAATACAAGAAGACGGCGCAAAGTGAGTGTGGATATCGCAAGCTTTGCGCCGTTTCTTTCGTTGTACGCAATTGTGATGTTTTGCAAGATGTTGCGCATGATATATATTCCATCGATGCGGTATCGAATGCAGTGCAAAAGTGGCCCATGAATGTGATTTCAAGAGGGCATCATGAAAATCACATGATGGAAATAAAGTTAGGGGTACCCGCGTCAAACGATATATACACCGGACTGTCGAACAGGTTCGAGAGAATGTAAATGAATGTAATATTAGCGGTAAGCACGTGAGAATACAGCGATAGAACAGTGATGACGGGGAAGGTGCGATCATGGTCGGTATGCGCGATGTGGCGAAGAAGGCCGGGGTGTCTCTGAGCACCGTCTCGCTGGTGGTGAACGGCAACGGGTACGTGTCTGATGACATGCGCGAACGTGTGCGCAAAGCCATGCAACTGCTCAATTATGTGCCGAACGAGCTTGCCCGCAATCTGTATCATGATCGTACGAATCTGGTCGGTGTCATCGTGCCCACCATCCGCCACCCGTTCTTTGCAACGTTTACCGCGCATCTGCAGCATGCGCTCGCTGCGCAAGGATTACGCACTATGCTGTGCTCTACCGCAGATGAGGCGGGCGGCGAAATCCAGTATGTCGACATGTTGCGTCGGCACATGATGGACGGCATCGTCATGTGTGCGCACACTTCGCATCCTGGCGATTATTGGACGTCGATTCATCGCCCGATCGTCGCGTTCGACCGTGTGCTTGGAGACGGTATTTCGTCGATCGGATCCGACCACGAGCAGGGTGGGCGATTGATTGCGCAGATGCTGATCCGCAATGGTGCCAAACATGTGGTGGTGATTGGCGGTCCGCGAGATCAATTCTTCGATTTGGCTGCGCGCGGAGAAGTCGAGGAAGGACCGTTCGATTTGGGAAAGACCACGTTCCCGACGGTGCGCTACTACCTCACGTTGGAACAGGAATTGACCTCCGTAGGCGTGAAATACGAGTATGTTGAAGCTGGCGAAGTGATGGATTTTGCCGGCTTTCATCGTGCGGTCAGCAATGCGCTCGACAAGGTGACGACCGACGGTGTCGATGCCGTGGTCAGTTCCGATATTGGTGCGTCGTTCTGCGTGCGCGAAGCGTTGAGCCGTGGAATTTCCATTCCTGACGAGCTGCAGATCGTTGCCTACGATGGTACGTATTTGACTGATTTGGCCGGCATGAAGCTGACCGCGGTCGCGCAGGATTTCGCGGCGATCGCACAGTCGGTGGCCGACCATATCGTGCAGGCTATTGCCAATGAGGAAGTGGCCGCGGCTAACGCTTCACGCAAGAACGTCCCCAAGCCGTTCGAGCCGAACGTGCTTATTCCCATGACGCTGGTGCCAGGCGATACCACGCGTTGATGCTGCGCGTCTTCATGCGTGTGCCCGGTGTGGATCGCATCGATTTCAGAGGCGTCCACAACCAGCGGACGCCCGTCGATAGTCGTGCTCATCATCCGACTTGTGCATATGTGTCCGATTCTGGAGAATCGGTCATGTGTGATGTGTGAGATGTTTGGATGTCCGATTCTGCAGAAACGGACACATTGGGGTCGGACAGGCTGGGTTGTGTAGAACACCGCATCAAACCGGTTCGACACGCGCATTTTGCGGTATTACTGGACATCAACGTCCCTTTCGAGGTAATATCAAACCGGTTCGATACATACAAGTATGTAAAAGCACGCATACACTGCGTACACATTGCACCTGCATCCATGAACCAAGGGAGGTCCCATGAAAAACAAAGTGCAGCTCATCGCTTACGCCGATCGTCTCGGCGATGGCACTCTTAGCTCGATGACCGACATCCTGCGCACCCGCTTCGACGGCGTGTATGACGGCGTGCATATCCTGCCGTTCTTCACTCCGTTCGATGGTGCGGATGCAGGCTTCGACCCGATCGACCACACCAAAGTCGACCCGCGTCTCGGCAGCTGGGATGACGTTGCTGAACTTTCCAAGACCCACGGCATCATGGTCGATGCCATCGTCAACCACATGAGCTGGGAATCCAAGCAGTTCCAAGACGTGCTTGAAAAAGGTGAGGAATCCGAGTATTACCCGATGTTTCTGACCATGAGCTCCGTCTTCCCGAACGGCGCCACCGAAGAGGATCTGGCCGGCATTTACCGTCCGCGCCCGGGCCTGCCGTTCACCCACTACAAGTTCGCCGGCAAGACCCGTCTGGTATGGGTCAGCTTCACCCCGCAGCAGGTGGACATCGACACCGATTCCGACAAGGGCTGGGAATACCTCATGTCCATCTTCGATCAGATGGCCGCATCCCATGTCAGTTACATTCGTCTCGACGCCGTCGGCTACGGCGCTAAGGAAGCTGGCACGAGCTGCTTCATGACTCCGAAGACGTTCAAGCTCATCTCCCGCCTGCGTGAAGAGGGTGTCAAGCGCGGTCTGGAAATCCTCATCGAAGTGCATTCCTACTACAAGAAGCAGGTTGAGATTGCATCGAAGGTCGATCGCGTCTACGATTTCGCGCTTCCGCCGCTGCTGCTGCATTCGTTGAATACCGGTCACGTTGAGCCGGTCGCGCATTGGACCGACATCCGTCCGAACAATGCCGTCACCGTACTCGATACGCATGATGGCATCGGAGTGATCGATATTGGTTCCGACCAGTTGGATCGTTCGCTCAAGGGGCTCGTGCCTGATGAGGACGTTGACAATCTCGTCAACACCATTCACGCGAACACGCACGGCGAATCGCAGGCCGCTACCGGCGCTGCCGCGTCCAATCTTGATCTGTATCAGGTCAACAGCACCTACTATTCGGCGCTGGGATGCAACGATCAGCACTATATTGCGGCTCGCGCAGTGCAGTTCTTCCTGCCAGGCGTTCCACAGGTCTACTATGTTGGCGCGCTTGCCGGCAAGAACGACATGGAGCTGCTGCGCAAGACCAACAATGGCCGCGATATCAATCGTCACTATTATTCCACTGCTGAGATTGATGAGAATCTGCAGCGTCCGGTGGTGAAGGCGTTGAATGCGCTCGCTAAGTTCCGCAATGAGCTTGACGCGTTCGACGGAGCCTTTTCGTACAGCGCCGACGGTGACACGTCCATCAGCTTCACGTGGAAGGGCGCAACTACCGAGGCTGCGCTCACGTTCGAGCCGGGTCGCGGTCTTGGTGTGGAGAACACCACGCCGGTCGCCACGCTCGCATGGCGTGATTCCGCGGGCGAACATCGTACGGACGATCTGATCACCAACCCACCGGTCGTCGCTTGATCGCGCGTGCATCCATAAATCTGTAATCGTCCTTCCTGCCACCTCTCCTTCAGGAAGGACGATTCGCATTCTGCTTCTCAAGAAATCGTTTTTCCCGAGAATCAGCTGAAATCCAAGCAAAAGCGGGTAAGGTGAGCGTACGTCAAAGATGTCAAAGCTCTTCGATTAAGACAACATATTTTTCACCATCATGGGCGTGCTGTTTGATACGCAATCTCAAGCAGTCGCTGCTGCCATGGCTTGTGTTCCTGTTGACGGCGGTTGTGCTGGTGATTGATGGGAGTCACGTTGCCGCAATACTGCTGCGCATGGATATACAACTGGATTTGCCGTCGCATGTTTCTGTTGCCTGACAGGACGTATTGATATGGTTGATTTCGCCGAAAGAATCGCTCGAATGCACTGTTGCAGTGTGTCCGGGCGATTTTCATATGTACTGAATATTCGTGTGACATTTCGAAAACGAGCAACGAAATAGAAGCAAGAACGAGAAGCGACAATATAAAACAAGAAAAACAGGAATAGAAACAAGAGATGACTGAAGACAATCAACATAATGCAGATGGGCAGCAGACTCCAATGCAGCCGCAGCCGCTGCCGGGCCAGGTATTTGTGCGCCCCGGCATCGATGACCGTCCCGATTACGAAAAAACGCTGACCGAAGAGGCCAAAGCGGCCCTGAAGCGCCTGGCCGTACAGCAGAATCCGCGCGTGCCCGAGGCCTCCAACGAGCGTCCGGAAGTGCAGCAGACCCTCATCAACACGGAAAGTGGCTCCCCGCTGACCGCGTTCGCCCATCTTGACGCCGCCGTGCCGAACCTCGAATCGTCGTTCCTTGACCTGCGTGATCCGATGACCGCGCCCGACGGCACTACGCCCACCAAGCCGCAGGTACATCGCCTCACCGCCGGCTTCGCGCTTGGTGCGCTGCTGTTCACCGCGCCGATGGCCGCGCTCAACTCCGTGCTCATTCCACAGACCATCAGCCGTCTTTCCGGCACCGACCGCGTCACCGATCTGGCGCTGCTCAGCGTCGTTGGCACGCTGCTGACGTTCCTGATGAACGCGTGGATTTCCGTCGGATCCGACCATTCGTACTGCCCGCTGGGCCGCCGCACCCCGTGGATCATCGCCGGCACGGTGCTGACTGCCACGTCGGTGGCGATTCTTTCCGCATGCGATTTCATGCCGTTGGTCATCGTGTTCTGGCTGTTCACGCTGATCGGACATGCGATGGTGTCGATGCCGCTGGCGGCCGCTTTCGGTGAGCGCGTGCCCGACAAGTTCCGTGATCGTGCGGACGCGTGGCGTGGCGTTGGACAGGCGTTCGGCCAGGTGTTGGGCATTATCGCGGCCGTTTCGCTTACGTGGGCCGCCGACGATTCCGGTTGGAATGGCACCACGCGTTTCGCCATGATGGTGTTTGCGTTGTGCCTGGTGGTGGCTGGTGTGGCTACGTTGCTGGTGTTGCCGTTTGAGGGTTCCAGCAGCTATTTGCCTCGTGAGAGTGTGAAGAAGGGCGATTATTTTTCGCAGTATCGCCCGCCGAAGGGCGCTCCGAAGTTCTTCATTGCGTTTGCCGCGCGCATGTTTGCCATCGCAGCCACTTCCGGCATTGCGATTTACCAGTGGTATCTTGCGCAGGATGGTTTGGGTGATGTTTCGCAGGTCGCCATGTTTGGTTTGTCCGGAGCGGCTGCGGTTATGTCGGTGATGGCCGTTGCCGCGTTCGTCGGCTCGCTGTTGGCTGCGCTTCTGCTTGGTCGTATCGCCCGCGCTTTCAAGGATTCCCGTATTCCCGCAATTGCCGCCTGCCTGTTGTTTGTGGTTGCTGTAGTACTTCCGTTGACACCGATCGATAGAGCGATGGCGGTCGCGTTGTATGCGCTGTTTGCAGGTTTCGCGTATGTGGTGTATGACGGCGTGAGCCAAGGGCTGAATCTTGCGACGTTACCGGATGTGCGTTCCGTTGGTCGTTCGTTGGCCGCGTTCAGTTTGGCGAATACGTTCGGTTCGTTGATTGGCGCTGTCGTTTGCGCGATTGCGATTGCGGTGACTGGCGAGTATCTGCTGATTTTCGCTGTTGCCGCCGGTTGCATGGCTATTGCGGGCGTGCTGACGTTGCTGCTGAAATGATTTTGGATGATCTGAGATAATCCGAAAAACGAATATCAAATTCAAAATTGCGCGTCCACATAGTGAACCTTTAGTAGAAAGGATATGTGGACGCGCTTATCTTTACGGCTTAGTTCGAGCGGATCGCCCGCCGAATACAAGACTTTGCGAAAGGAGGTTCGCCACGATGAACGGAATGGTTGCACGCGTACTGCTGTCCGTACGAATTATTATTCCGCTTTCGTTGGCGGACTGATTCGAGCAATGCAGCTTCAATCCCTCGCCAACGGAGGCAGGGTTTGAGGCGCGCAAAACACACACGTTGATGGCCCTGCATACTGCGGGGTCTTTTTTGTTGCCGCCCACAAGGCGTAAGGCAACGAAATGAAGACTGCAACAAGAGAATAGAAGAAAGACGTTATCGGCGCATGTTGAGAGCCGGTAGCACATGACAGACGTAACAGGAGTAATCCAATGAGTGCAGTCGAAGCAGCCGCTGGTAAAGCGCAGGCAATGGTGCGCGATTCGGTGAAAACCGTGATCGCCGCTTCCATGGTCGGCACCGCCATCGAGTTCTACGACTTCTACGCATACGGCACCGCCGCTGCGAACTATTTCCCGAAGGTGTTCTTCGGAGATACCACCAATCCGACCGTCGCGCTGCTAGCCAGCCTGCTGACCTTCGCCATCGCGTTCATTGCACGTCCGCTCGGATCCTTGGTGTTCGGCCATTTTGGCGACCGCATGGGCCGCAAGACCACACTGGTGGTTTCGCTGTTGACCATGGGTGTCGCCACGTTCCTGATCGGCTGCCTGCCGACTTATAGCCAGTGGGGCATTGTGGCTGTCGCCGCGCTGTGCCTGTGCCGTTTCGTGCAGGGCATCGGTTTGGGCGGCGAATGGTCGGGTGCCGCTTTGGTGGCCACCGAGAACGCTCCGGAAGACAAGCGTGCGCTGTATGGCTCCTTCCCGGAATTGGGTGCTCCGATCGGTTTCTTCCTGTCGAACGGCACCTACTTCCTGTTGGAAACGTTCAACGATGACGATGCGATGCTGGCATGGGGTTGGCGTGTGCCGTTCCTGCTGTCCGCAGTGCTGGTGATCGTCGGTCTTGTGGTGCGCGTGCAGATGGAGGAGACCCCGATCTTCCGCATGGCTCAGGAACAGAAGAAGGTCGTCAAGTCTCCGCTGACCGAAGTGTTCAAGAAGAGCTGGAAGGAAGTCATCCAAGCCACGTTCCTGGTGGCCGTCACCTACACGCTGTTCTACACGCTGGCAACCTGGTCCCTCGCTTGGGGCACCAAAACCGTCGAGCAGGGCGGCGGCAACCTTGGTTTCACCAATCGTGAATACCTGCTCATGCTGATGCTTGCCATCTGCGTGTTCGCCGCGTTCATCGTCATTTCCTGCGTGAACGCCGATAAATTCGGCCGCAAGCGCGTGATCGTCATCTCGTCCTGCTGCCTCGTGGCATTCGCGCTGCTCTTCCCGTTCCTGCTTGATCCGGCGGTCGTCGGCCAGCGTAACTTCGCCGCCAACCTGCTGTTCCTGTGCATCGGCTTCGCGTTGATGGGCACCGCATTCGGTCCGATCGGCGCGTTCCTGCCGGAGCTGTTCGACGCCAACGTGCGTTATTCCGGCTCCGGCATCGGCTACAACCTGGCCGCCATCGTCGGCGCGGCATTCGTGCCGACCATCGCCACTTGGCTGTCCCACCACTGGGGTGTGCACTCCGTCGGTCTGTACCTCGGCGTGATGGCCGTGTGCTGCCTTGTTGCGGTGCTGAGCTGCAAGGAGACTAAGGACGTCGATTTCACCAAGTGATGTCCGTGAGGGCTTCGGCGGTGTCCGGGTGGAATCGCCCGAAGCCCTCACAAAAAGCGTTTGACGCAAAACATAACCACTATGTGAACGTCAGCAACCAATATAAAGAAAACGGGACTAGAACAGTTCCGCAGGAGAGGCGGTGTGATTTCTCGGACACAATCCGGGGGGAGTAACATCCTAGGAATCACAAGTCGTTGCAACAACCGAACAAGTAACAGAAATCGAAAGTTTTTTCGGGAAAAGTACGATCCCGAAGCGATAAAAGAAAATAAAAGGAGCGCCAATCATGGCAGCAACTATCTGGTACGAAAAGGACGCCGATCTGTCTGTGTTTGAAGGCAAGAAGGTGGCCATCCTTGGTTACGGTTCTCAGGGTCACGCTCATGCACTGAACCTGCGCGATTCCGGTGTGGACGTCGTCGTTGGCCTGCGTCCGACCTCCAAGTCCGTGGATTACGCCAAGGAGCAGGGCCTGGAAGTCAAGCCGGTCGGCGAGGCCGTCGCCGAAGCCGACGTGGTCATGATTCTGCTGCCTGACCAGTACCAGGCTAAGGTTTACAAGGAAGAGGTTGAGCCGAACCTGAAGCCGGGCGCTGCTTTGGCTTTCGCTCACGGTTTCAACATCCACTACGGCTACATCAAGCCGTCCGAGGACCACCCGGTCTTCATGGTCGCTCCGAAGGGCCCGGGCCACATCGTGCGTCGTGAGTACGCCGCCGGCCGTGGCGTCCCGGTCGTCGTGGCTGTGGAGCAGGATCCGGATGGCAAGACCTGGCCGCTGTGCCTGGCTTACGCCAAGGCTCTGGGCGCTCTGCGTGCAGGCGCCATCAAGACCACCTTCACCGAGGAGACCGAAACCGATCTGTTCGGCGAGCAGGACGTGCTCATGGGTGGCATCAACCACCTGTGCGATCTGGGCTTCGACGTGCTGACCGAGGCTGGCTACCAGCCGGAGATCGCCTACTTCGAGGTGTTCCACGAGCTGAAGATGCTGGTGGATCTGGCCAACGAAGGCGGCCTGAACAAGGCTCGTTGGAGCTGCTCCGACACTGCTCAGTATGGCGATTACACCTCCACCGTCATCACCGAAGAGACCAAGAAGCGCATGCAGTACCAGCTCAAGCGCATTCAGGATGGCTCCTTCGCCAAGGAGTTCATGGATGATCAGGCCGCTGGCGCTCCGAAGTTCAAGCAGCTGCAGGAAGAGTACAGCCACCCGCACCTGGAGACCGTTGGCCCGAAGCTGCGCGCCATGTTCTCCTGGAACAACCAGGTGGACGCCGATGCCGATATGGCCGAGTCCTTCAACGGCAAGATTGCTCGTACCCAGGTTCAGTGAGATCGCCTGATTCCGAGCTGAGAGCCGGAATCTGAAGCATTAAGACCGTCGCCCGATTCGTTCGGACGGCGGTCTTTTGCGTTGTGTTGGCTCCTTTTGCCGCGCTGACAGGTGTTTGGTGCGATGAATCGGGTTTTTCGCGCATGGGGGTATGGTTCATGCTGTTTTTGGTGATTTGATGCCCCCGTTTCTGTATCATCTCCGGTTTTGCTTGCGATTCTCGACTTTTTCGTGTATGGGGGTATGGTCTCTTCTGGTTTCTGTCGATTCAAGGCCCCCTTGCCTGTGTTAGCCGGGGATTGGTGGCGAGGATCGCATTTTTTCGAGTACGGGGTTATTCGTTGGAACCGTGGTTCTGGAATCTCGGAACCTTGAAACCTCAAAACCGTGAAATCTTCTGAAAATAGAGGAAGACCGACACCCACAAACGGGCGACGGCCTTCCATTGGTAATTGAGGCTTGCGATCCGGTCTATCGGGACCAATTGACCGGATTCCGATGGACCGAGGCCGCTTGATCGGAATCCCGATCAAGCGAAGCCCTAAGTCACTCAGCCACGGGCGATCTTGCCGGTGAAGGTGGCCATGTCGGCGTCATCATCCTTGCCGTTGTTCCAGGAGAACATGGCGCGCAGCTTCGGGCCAACGGTCTCGATGCGCACGTTGCCGTACTCCTCCTGCAGCTGCTTGAACTTCGGAGCGCCTGCGTCCTGATCATCGATGAACTCCTTGGCGAAGGAGCCATCCTGAATGCGCTTCAGGTGGTACTGCATGCGCTCACGCACGTGCTCGTCGATGCAGGTGTTGGTATAGTCGCCGTACTGGGCGGTGTCGGAGCAGGACCAGCGGGCCTTGTTCAGGCCGCCTTCGTTCATGAGGTCGACGAGCATCTTCAACTCGTGGCAGACCTCGAAGTAGGCGATCTCCGGCTGGTAACCGGCGTCGGTGAGGACTTCAAAGCCCATTTCAACGAGCTTGTTCACGCCACCCATCAGCACATTCTGCTCGCCGAACAGATCGGTCTCGGTCTCCTCGGTGAAGGTGGTCTTGATGGCGCCTGCACGCAGAGCGCCCAGAGCCTTGGCGTAAGCCAGGGTGATGTCCCAAGCGTCGCCACGCGGATCCTGCTCCACGGCCACGACGACCGGGACGCCACGGCCGTTGGCGTACTCACGACGCACGATGTGGCCCGGGCCCTTCGGGGCGACCATGAAGACCGGGTGGTCTTCGGACGGCTTGATGTAGCCGTAGTGGATGTTGAAGCCGTGGGCGAATGCGACTGCAGCGCCCGGCTTGATGTTCGGCTCGATGTCGTTGGCCCAGATGGTGCGCTGGTACTGATCCGGAGCCAGGATCATGATGATGTCGGCCTCAGCAGCGGCTTCCGGAACGGACTTGACTTCCAGACCCTGCTCCTTGGCGTGCTCAACGGACTTGGAGGTCGGACGCAGGCCAACGACGACGTCCACACCGGAATCGCGCAGGTTCAGCGCGTGGGCGTGACCCTGGGAACCGTAACCGATGATGGCAACTTTCTTGCCTTCGAGGACCGAGAGATCGCCGTCGTTCTCATACCAGATTTGTGCAGCCATTGTACTTGGCACTCCTTTTATGTAGTGGGGTGAACGCTTGGAAAAGCGTTCGGGTTTCTACCATTCGCAGATGAAATTCGTGTTTTCATGCATGGATTTTGTCCTGCAAACTGGGGTCTATCCTACCGGAGCCTCCATCTTGTAGCGTGTCTGGTCCACAAAGTGAGCCGCGAAACCGTAAAAATCCGTCGCGGCAACGGCAAGTTTCATGTATTTTGACGGGAAGGTGACATAGGATACAACGCGTAGGGATTTTTGATTAGGAAGAGATGTCATGGTCACTGCGACTGGTCCTGCTCTTGGTTCTGAAATGACAACATCGGTTGAACCCATCGATGACCGTAGCACGGCAGGAGTTCTGCACGTTGCCGCGATTTTCGCCTCGCATATGGTGTTGCAACGTAACAAACCCATTGCCGTGTTCGGTGCGTTGAATGCCGACTGCGCCGGACTTGAGGTTTCGGCGGAAATACGCGATTTCGATGGTTCCGTGATCGTGCAGGCGCACGCGTACGCCTCCAAAGAAATCAAGAACGGCTTTTCTCCGTGGCGCGTTATGTTGCCCGCGCAACCCGAAGGCGGACCTTACACGCTGCGCGTTACCGCAGGCAACGATTTCATCGAATATTACGACGTGCTGATCGGTGAAGTGTGGCTTGCCGGCGGGCAAAGCAATATGGAACTTGAGCTGCGCAACAGTGAAAACGCCGAGGAAGCCCTCGAAAGCTGCGCTGATCCGCTCCTGCGTTTCTACAATGTGCCGAAAACCGGCGTGATTAATCGCAATGCCGAACATGCGGCAAGTTGGCAGGAATCATCGCCCGAAAACAGTGGCGTGATGAGTGCTGTAGCGTACTATTTTGCGCGAAAACTGCGTGATGAACTTGATTCCGACCTTCCAATCGGCATTATCGACTGTTATATCGGGGGTACGTCGATTAGTTGTTGGATGAGCGAGGATGCGCTGAATTCCAGCGAATCCGGGCGTGCTTATCTTGCTCGCTACGAGCAGGCGGTCGCCGGTAAAACGCAGGGACAGTTCGATTTGGAGTATAGCGAATGGCAGTCGCGTTCTGATACTTGGAATGCGTCGATTGCTGCAGCTCGTGAAGCCGATCCTGATGTGACGTGGGATACGCTCACCCAACAGTATGGCGAATGTCCGTGGCCGCCACCGATGACGCCGACTTCACAGTGGCGTCCGACTGGTCCGTTCCATGCCATGCTGGAGCGTATTGTGCCCTATTCCTTGGCTGGATTCCTGTGGTATCAGGGCGAGGAAGACGAGCCGTATTGCGATTCCTATCGTGAGCTGCTGGGCATGATGATTGGTGAATGGCGTGCGCTGTGGAGTGAAAGCCTACCGTTCCTGATTGTGCAGTTGCCGCAATGGATCGACAAGACGGTCGATGAGAGCGACGGTGATCCGATGCTGTGGCCGGTGCTGCGCGAAGCCCAGTGGGATGCCGCGCAGTCCATCGACAACGTGTTCGCCATCTGCACCATGGATTGCGGTGAATACAACAATATTCACCCGGTTGATAAGCGCACGCCCGGCGAGCGTCTAGGCAATTGTGCGCTTCGCCAAGTGTATGGTATGAGCCGTATTCCGGTGTATGGTCCGACTGTGCTGGGCTTCCGCTGCGACGAAGGCGGTCGCGTGCGTCTGTTCTTCCGGTACGCGCACGGCCTGCATTTCAGCGGTACTACGCCCGACAGTTTCGGCGATGAGCTCGCCAAGAGCCTGCCTTCGTTGGTGCGTTTGCCGGAACATTCCGGTTTCGAGCTTGCCGGTGCCGATGGCGTGTTCCATCCGGCCTACGCCGCGATTTTCGTGGATTGCGATATTGACGATCTGGTCAACGCGAAGGTCAATGTGGTCGATTACAACGCTACGGAATTCGGTATTCCGATCAACAGCCGCAGTATTGGCACGATTACGTTGGCCACGCCGAAAGTGCCGCAACCGGTTATGATGCGTTACGCATGGCGTAATTGGGGTCCGGCACCGTTGTTTAATGACAGTAATCTGCCTGCTCACCCATTCAAGCTAGACCTGACCGATCACACCGACTCTGATCACGTTGAATGATTGTCGATAGCTGACAATGAATAGCGTGCGATTGAAATCCTGCTGATCGCATGTCAGTCAAATACGAATCAAATAAAAATGCGTTATGCTGCGAGCGTATAAGCTACTGCCAGAGGTCGGGGCCGAATGAAGCCAGATATGCGGTCAGTTCGGCGGCCATTTGCTCGTCTTCCGGAATGCGCGGATGGCCATCCGTGCCGCAACCGTTGCGTGAATACAAGAAATGTTTCACGTGAAACTCGCCCTCAGCACCGCAGCCTATCCGAATCTGACAGCCATGGGCCGTGACGTGGTCGATACCGGTAAGCAGGCCGCTGAACTGCTGCTCAAGCTGATCGACGGCGAGCGTGTGGGGCATCTGATGGAAGAGTCGTACGAATTGCGTGCCCGCGCTTCGACCGGTCCTGCTCCGGCAGCGGAATGAGATGCGACGATGAGTTAAAAAATCGCGATTGCGCATTTGCTGCGGCAATCCCGCTTGCCGATGCTCGACCAACGTCGTATAGCGTCAAGCTTAAGAAAACCCTAAGCGATTAAGTTTGGCGAGTCAACTGCGATACGGAAGCGAAATTTGGAATTTGAAACGTGAAGATCACGGAATACGCAACGAAAAAGCGGGAATTACGGATTGAAAATCAGAATCTGAAATCTGAAACAAAAAGCGCCTGTGCCCCTCGCTTGAGGCACAGGCGCATTGTTGCCTTACGACTTCAGGCGCGCTTCTGTGTGATCTGATAGGCGGCGAACAGCACGACCAGCCAAATCACACCGGCGACCACGGCGATGCGATAGCTTGCGGAGAAGCACATCAGCACCACGACCAGCAGCATGAACGCGATCACCAAATACGGCGTCACCTTGGCGAACGGCAGCTTGAAAGCGAGCTTGTCAAGCGCTTCCTGGCCCTTCAATCCCTTCAGATTGTTCGGACCATCGCCGGCGGCGACAACGCGACGGAACTTAATTTCCGTAATCATAATCATGATCCAATTAATCGCAGCGGCGATCGTGGCGATCGACATCAAATAATTGAACGCGAAATCAGGCCACACGAACACCACCACCACGGCGATCGCAATAATGATGGCCGACGTGATCACGCCACCGACCGGAACGCCGCGCTTGTTCAGGCGGCCCAGATACGCGGGAGCATTGCCCTGCTTCGCCAACGAATACAACATGCGCGAGTTCGCGTACAGGCCAGAGTTGTACACGCTCATTACGGCGGTCAAGCACACGAAATTCAGAATGCCGGCGGCCGCATGCACGCCCACCGAGTCGAAAATCTGCACGAACGGGCTGGAATTGCCGTCGATCGTGCTCCACGGGACCACGGCCATGATCACACCGAGCGCGCAGATGTAGAACACGAGAATACGCCAGATAATGCCGTTCGTGGCCTTCGGAATGGTGGTGCGCGGATTTTCGGTCTCGCCCGCGGTGATGCCGATGAGTTCGGTGCCGCCGAAGCTGAACATCACCACGACCAGCGCCATCAGCAAGCCAGTCCACGTGCCGTCCGCATTGCGAGACATCAGGCCATGCGGCAGGAATCCGCCGTCAACGGTGAACCAGTTGGCGAACGACGCGCGAATGCCCGAAGCGGTCGGCACATTCGCGATGATCACATACAAACCGCCGAAAATCATGGCAAGCACGGCCACGATCTTGATGATGGCGAACCAGAATTCAAATTCGCCGAACTTGTTCACACCCATAAGATTCAGCGCCGCGATCGCCACGAGGAACACCGCCGCCGACACCCACTTCGGAATGTTCGGGAACCAGTAATTCACGAACGAGCCAACCACAGCCAACTCCACCATGGCTACGAGCACGTAGTTGAACCAGTAATTCCAGCCGGAAATAAAGCCTGCGCGCTTCGACCAGTACTGCGTGGCGTAATAGCTGAACGCGCCCGCCTTCGGATCCTCGACCGCCATTTCAGACAGTGCGCGCACGATCAGGAAAATCGCCAGACCGCCGATCAGATAGGCGAGCAGAATGGCCGGGCCTGCCAGCTGAATCGACTCGCTGGAACCATAGAACAGGCCGGTGCCGATCGCGCCGCCCAATGCGATCAATTGAATATGACGATTCTTCAAAGACTTGCGCAGCGTCGGCGGAACCGGCACATCGTCGGTTTCGCGCGGTTTCTTCGCAACGGTTGCGTCGCTCATGAATGCTTCCTCTTCTTGGGTGCCTCAGCAATATTCGGCAAATTCGGCAAATTCAGCAAATTCAGCAAAAGTTTGGCGATTTTGGCGATGTTGCGTTCGGCAGTAGTGGTAGGTGACGCGCCTGTGGTTTTTGGCATGGCGCGTCTTCCCCGATTGTAGCTGTAGCGCGTGGATTCGGTTTCATAGTGTTCAATAGTTCGATAGTCCAATAAAATGAAGGTTGTGAGAGCGATGGTTGGTGCTGCTTGAACGCTGCGGGGCTGGAGGTCGTCATGGCATTCGTCAAAGACATGGTGCGTATGTGGTTGCATGCGTGGAAGCGATTCGTCTCAATCGCCATGATTACATTGCTTGGCGTGGCTGTGCTTACCGGCATTTACGCAGGCTGCCGCGACGCGTTCCGCGGCACCGACCGCTTTTTCGACGCGCAAGGTCTGCACGACATCCAGGTGCTGTCCACCGCAGGATTGACGGATGGCGATATTGCCGCGTTACGCAAGGTGCGCGGTGTAGCGAAGGTGCAGGCGGAGCGGTCACAGGAAGTGACGTTCGATTTGGGCGGCCGCAAATCGGCGACCATGCAGGAAATCGGTGCGAACGGTATTGACTGGCCGTACGTGCAGGAAGGGCGATTGCCGAAGAAAGCCGGCGAAATCGCAGTAACCCGTAAATTTATCCGCGATTCCGGCAGAAAGATTGGCAGCCACCTCACCGTAGCCCCCGAATCCTCTTCTTCCGCTACTTCAGTGTCCGTTTCTCCCGAATCGGACACTCAGGGTGCTGAAGATAAGGCACCAAGCTTCCCGACCAAGCTCACCATCGTGGGCGTGGTGCTCGATCCGCAGAATCTAAGCAATCCGGACGGATATTCCGCCATGACCTCGTTTCGTTCCACCGCTGCCACCGACTACACGTTCTTCGCTCCGTCCGACGGCGTGACCGGCACCCTCTACACGTCCGCCACGCTGCTCGTCAAAGGTTCGGCCAACGAAAACACGTTCGACGAATCGTATGAAAACACCGTCAAACAGGTGACCGACCGCATCGACGACGCCGTGAAAACCGATCGGCAGAAGGCCCGCTGGCAGGAGCTGCTCGACGTGGGCAACAGGCAGATTGCCGCCACGCGTGCGGAAGCCGACAAGAAGTTCGCGGAAGCGCAATCGCAAATCAACGAGAATCGTCGGCAATTCGACCAGCAGGTCGACCAAATCATGAACATGCAAGCCGGTGCAACCGGCGCAATGGATCCCACCCAACTCAACGAAACCACGCGTGAAACAATGCGTGAAACCATCATCGCCGCAACCCCCGAACTTGCGCATGCCAAGCAGCGGCTCGACCAGGCGCAATCGCAATTGGACGAGCAGAAAGCGCAAACCGAACAAACGCTGAAAACCAAAGAAAACGAGCTTAAAACCAGCATTCCGCAAGTGCGCTGGTATGTGCAGGATCGGCAGTCGCTCGGTGGATTCAGCGCGCTCAAATCCGACCTTGATTCCATCCAATCGCTCGGCAACGCGTTCCCGATCGTGTTTCTGGTGGTCGCTGTGATGATGAGTCTGACTTCCATGGCGCGCATGGTCGAAGAGGACCGCTCGCTCATCGGCACCTACGTGGGGCTTGGCTATGGGCGTCTTGCGGTGGCGTCGCGCTATCTGCTGTTCGCGCTGCTGGCGTGTCTCATCGGCGGGGGGCTTGGCTTACTTGTCGGATTCCTTGGAATTCCGGCGTTCCTTCTGGTTGTTTTGGAGGGCATGTATGTGATGCCTGGCGTGCGACTGGAATACGACTGGCTGTACGGTTCGCTGGGCATCGCACTGTTCGTGGTCGGTGTGCTCGCCGCCACCATTTACGCGTGCGTGCAGGAGATGCGCATGACGCCCGCCGCGCTGATGCGGCCGAAAGCGCCGCGTGCCGGCTCACGTATTCTGCTGGAACGAATCAAGCCGGTCTGGAATCGTATGGGATTCCTCAGCAAAGTGACCGCGCGCAACATTTTCCGCTTCAAGTCGCGCCTTATCATGACGGTCGGCGGGGTGGCCGGCTGCACCGCGCTCATCGTCTGCGGCCTAGCCATCAATGACACCGTGGCCGACCTTGGTATCAAGCAATATCGTGACGTTTACCAATACGATCTTATGGTGGTTTCTGGCGATTCGGACGCGGACGAAATGCGCGCCAAAGTCGCGTCGGACGGTCGTACCACGTCCACGATGAACGTGCGTATCGAATCGGGTGATATGGCTGTTGGGAAGAGCGATTCTGGCAGCGGCGACAGCAGTGGCAGTGTCGGCAGTGAAAGTATTCAGCTGGTTGCAGTGCCGGAAAAGCGATTGTCCGACCTGGGCAAAATGGTCACGTTGCAGCCGGTGCATTCCGGAATATTGGGCACGTCCAGTATCGGCGGGAAAGGCTCGCTGAAGCTGGACGACGATGGTGTGATAGTGGCGCAGTCGGCGGCAAGCTCGCTTGGCATCGCCACCGGAAGCAAAGTGCGATTGACCAACGGCGACGGCGTGCAGGCCACTGCGAAAGTGAGCGCGGTGAATCGCAATCTTATCGGATCGGACGTGTACATCAGCGAAACCTACTATGCCAAGCTGTTCGGCAAATCCTTCGTATCCAACGTGTCCGTTTCTGCAGAATCGGACGTGCAAAGTACGAAATCGCTGACCTGGAATGCCATGTATGCCAAACTTTCCGGCTCTGACCAATCGCAAACTGACTATGCTCAATCGCTCGAAAAGGACAGCTCGGTGGTGAAAGCCGTAAGTAGCGCGCACATGGCCGACAGTTTCAAGTTCGATCTTATGGGCGCGGTCGTGGCGCTGATTGTGGCGCTCGCCGGAGGTTTGGCGCTTGTGGTGCTGTTCACTCTCGCCAATACGAATGTGTCGGAACGCGTGCGCGAGATGGCTACACTCAAGGTGCTCGGCTTTTTCGACCGTGAAGTGCACCATTATGTGAATCGCGAGATGATGATCCTCACCGTCATGGGCGTGGTGCTGGGATTGCCGCTCGGCCGGTTCGTTGGCGGGCTGCTGACCATGGCGCTCAACATGCCGTCGCTCTATTTCGAGGTGGAGGTCAAGCCGCTGAGTTACGTGATCGCAGTCGTGGCGACCATGATGTTCGCGCTGCTTGTGCAACTGTTTGTCAACCCCGTCCTCGACCGTATCGACCCCATCAGCTCGCTCAAGTCTGTGGAATGACGACTGTCCGATTCACCAGAAGCGGACAATTAGAGTATCGGAAAGGCTCGGATTCGCGTCTCAGTTCTTCGGATAACGGTAGTTGTGTGGCAGTTGCGTGGTGAGCTGCGGGTCGAGGCCGAGTTCCTTCAGCTGCCGGTCGATTTCGCGGCGCGCACGTTTTACAAGTTCGGCTCGATGCTCATCGCCGTGTCCATGCGCTTCCAGTGCGTCCAACGTTTCCGCCAAACGCTTGAGCCGGTCCTGATGGTGCAGCAGCGCACGCACCTGCGCATGCTCGCGTACGATCGTCTGCCAATCGGATGGCGTGTGCGCAATCTCCCGAACCGCGGTGACCGGATGTACGTCGGCCACCTGATATGTGATCGAGCCAAGGAGTGGCATCAGGAACACTGTAATCGCGCCGGCTGCGACCAGTGTCGACGCGGTGTCGCCTTGCATGGTGCCGACCTTCACCGCCAGCGACGTGACGGCGACGATGATCGGCAGCGCGGTCGTGCAATACAGCGCTACGGTGACGCGGTGATGCGATGACAGCGGATTCTCGCGTTTATCGAGCGATAGCGCAACATATACGGGCACCGCGCGAATCAGCATGAGCATTACGATGAACGCGACGAGCAGCGCGGGTCGGCCTGCCACGGCGCGCACGTTGATCGCGGCGCCTGACACCACGAAGAACACAGGAATAAGGAAGCCATAGCCGACGCCTTCCAGTTTCATTTCCAGCGACTTGCTGCCGTCGGGGATGATGTAGCGCAGGATGAAGCCTGCGGCGAACGCGCCGAGCACCGCGTCAAGTTCGAACAGTGCAGAAATGGTGACAAGGAAGATGAGCAGGAATGTGGTCAGTCGCATGAGCGTTTGCGATGACGTGTTCGCATTTTCCGTAAGGAAACGGTACAGGCGATGGCCGGTTTTCAGTGCTTTCGTGGGTAGCATTGCGCACAGTAGGCAGATGGCAAGGAACGCGCCGAGCACGAGCATGGTCTGCCAGCCGGTTCGGGTGGATAGCAGGATGGCCATGGCAAGGATTGGGCCAAGTTCGCCCCACGTTCCGTACGATATGATGGCGTCGCCGATGGGGGTGCCTTCGAGGTTACGTTCCTTGAGAATCGGCATGAGCGTGCCGAGAGCGGTGGTGGTAAGCGCGATTACCGTGGCGATGCCGTCGATGCCCTGCTTTGCGAAGAATGGAAGAAGGGTCACGACGAATCCGGCGAGCCCCAAGGTGATGATCCATGTGACAAGGCCGACTTTGCCTTGATGTCCGGCGAGTCGTTTCGGGTCGATTTCATAGCCGGCGAGCAGGAATAGGAACGCCATGCCGAGCTCGCTCAAGAGTTTCACGGCGTCGTTCACTTCGATTATGCCTAGTCCGTACGGGCCGAGTGCAGCTCCGGCGACGAGCAGCAGTACGGTTTGTGGAATGAATCTTCTCGGGATCAGCTGCGCCACAATCGGGCTGACGGCCGCCGCCGCCATGATGATAGTCAATGAAACGAGCTCTAGCGTCATGTTTCCAGCCTAGTGAGTCTGCATGACGGTGTTCAGAGGCGTAGCGGCCCCATGATGTGCTAAAGGGTGTGCTGGGGGTGAGGTTAAGATTGTGTAAATTTTATGGGGGGGGGGGTAATTCTGTGAGCCTTTCTATCTGCGAAAAATGGCGGAACTGTTTTGTTTGTAAGATAGGACTCCTTTTTATTGGGGGGAATGGGATTTTTTATTCGAGGGTTTTAACGAGGGGCTAATGGGGAAATCTCCGATATGATTCTGAACCAAGCTGTTCAGGCAGTAGCAGTATAAGGGGCAGAAAAAATGATTGATGGCAAATTTACCGCAAAGGAGCGTGCGTATCTGTCCAGCCTGCCGGCGGTCAAAAGTGTGAGTGCGTCGCACATCCGATATTCAGACCGTTTCCGGGTGGAAGTGATGTGCCGTTATAACGCCGGCGAATCACCGTCAGCCATTTTCCGTGAAGCGGGGCTTGATCCGAAACTGATCGGCTACAAGCGTGTGGAGCGGTGCATCGCGCGCTGGAAGCAGCAGGAACGTGATGAGCGTCGAAAGGGGAAAGGGGCTATGAATCATTATCTGCAGGATGTCGAAGACGATTTATCGATCGCCGAACTGCAAGGGGCTACGCACGAAGGGGAGACGAATGATCTAACTGAAGCTGACGAATCGCAGGATATGGCGGCAAAGCTTGCGCAGGCGCAACTGACCATCAACAAATGCGATCTGCTCATCGCCAAACAGGCGTTGCGTATCGATGAGCTGGAACGCGTGCTGCGGAAGTTCATCCAGTGACGGACATGCGGCAACAGCAGGCGGAGCGCTATCGGGAACCGTCTTTCGAAGAGGCGGTCGACATTGCCGATGAGGTGCGGCAGTGGCGCAGGGATCGCAGGAAAGTCATTGCCATGCGGGTGGTTGCGGCGCTGTTGATTATTCTTGCGATAGGTATCGGCGGGTTTCCTACATTTCTGCAGTATCAGTCGGCGCGGGAGCTACGGAATACGTCGGACCGGTCCGCGCAGGCGGTTGCCGGCTGGCCTTACCCCCAGGCTGATGAGGCATTTGCCGCGGCCAAAGCATATAACAGGCGGCTTGCGGCTTTGGGACAGCCGATTCTCGGCGAGGCCCAAGACCCGTTCTCCCAAGTGCAAGGCGGCTCGCAGTCCAGTGAATCCGGTGCCGCGGAATCAAATAGCGCCAGCGCCAAAGATAAGGAATATCAAAGTTTGCTCGATTCGGGCAGCGGCGTGATGGGCACCATCCGCATTCCGAAGATTTCCGTACGCCTGCCGATCTACCATGGCACGTCGCAGTCGGCGCTCGCATCCGGAGCCGGACATCTGTATGGCAGCAGCCTGCCGGTGGGCGGGCGGAGCACGCATGCGGTGATCACCGGCCACCGTGGGCTGGTCGAGGCGATGATGTTCACGCGCTTGGATGAGATGCGCGTCGGCGACTACTTCTACATCGAAGTGATGGGCCGTACGCTCGGCTACAAGGTGGATCGCATTTCGGTGATCGAACCGAATGACACTTCGAAGTTGAAGATTGTGCCCGGCGAGGACCGGGTGACGTTGATGACCTGCACACCGTACGGGGTGAACACCCACCGGTTGCTGGTTTCGGCGGTGCGTTCCGCGATTCCTGGAGTGGTTCCCGAGGAACGGAATGCGGCGAAGGACGCGCGATTGATTGCGATTGCGGTGTCGGCTGGCGTGCTCGTGTCGGGGATGCTGCTTGCCTGGCTGCGTAGACGGCCGTGGCATATTCGCAGACATGCGGCTTGGTGGCCGAAACGTGGCTAGCTGTTGCGTTGGCATGCTGCGGTGACATCCGTACGGTTACGGACATGTGAATAATGTTGCCCCGTCGGACGTCGGGCTTATGTGAATTTCGGGTAGCGCAGATAGCTGGAAACGTTGTTATCACTTGGTTTCGAGGCTATTTCATACCCCCGAATCTCCTGCGCTTAGGGTGTATATATCCATTCCCTTTTCCTTTTATTATTCAAAATTGGAGCGCCGGAAGTGTATCCGCGTCGGCTGGATGCGTGACTGGTGATGAAGATGTGAATCGTGCACATGCACACGGTGTGTAAGGGGAGGTAGCAGATGAGGCATACGCGAATACAACAGGCAAAGCCCGAGAGGAGCTTTGCTGAACGAATAGTCGCCGTCATCGTTGCGATCGCCATGCTCGGCGGCATGGGCTACGCCACCACTTCCGCCGCGATGGCGGCTGATGCCAAACAGACCACGGAGCAGCAGGCCGGCATCAGCCTGGGATTGTATGATTACAATCGTTATACCATCAATGATAAGCATGCGTTGAAATTCATGAACGCTGGTCCAGAAGAGTATAACAAATATGTCGGTAATGACAATGGCGCATACACCGGTATTGTGAATAAAACCCTGACAAATGGCTATCCGACCATGGCGGCTGATAAGGGATCAGAATCATTGGACTATCTCTTTGGCGGGAAGCCTGATGATAAAGCCGTCACCAAATACAAGCCGGCTGGCGGACTGCTGACATTGGACAAGGATGGGTATTACGGTTTCGACGCCGATTCCCAGTATGCTACATATGACAAGGCATTGAGAGAGTTCACGTGGAAGTACCAGAGTTGTACGGACCAGGCTAGTACTCCTTGCTTCGCTCCATTTGGAGACGATACTGATGATAATAGATATTCTTTCGGCATGAATCTTGACGCCGAGTTCTACATGCCGGAAGGCGGCAAGGTCAACAATCAGAACATGGTGTTCGACTTTACCGGCGACGATGATGTGTGGGTGTTCATCGATGATGTGCTGGTGCTTGATTTGGGTGGTATCCATCAGGCGTTGGATGGCAGCATCAATTTCGCCACCGACACCATCGACTACCACGGTAAGGAGCAGAGTTATGGAAACCCTCCTGCCACAACAATCACCCAAGCATTTACCGATGCAGGAAAGACGTGGGATTCCACGCCGTATAAGACACATCATCTGAGCTTCTTTTATCTGGAACGCGGCGACGGCGGCTCCAACTGCAAGATCAAGTTCAATCTGCCGGTGAAGCCGTCCAAGGCCATCGATATCGAGAAGGAAACCCTAGGCACCATCGACGCGAACGAAAAGTTCCAATTCCAGCTGTTCGTCGACGATTCCCCAACCCCGTACCAGGGCAAATACAGCGTGTACAATGTGTCCACCAATCAGGTCGTTTCGTCCGATGCGCAGACCGGAGACAACGATGTGATAACGCTGACCAGGGGTCAATTCGCCCGCGTGCAATCCGACAATTTCACTGATGACACCAGGTACACGGTGCGGGAGCTGAACTCTAGCGGCTACACCGTGTCCGCGAACGGTTCCCCAATGACGCAGCAAGGTGGCGGCAATGATGCATATGCCGAAACCGGCCCGTTCACCGTGGGTACGACGAGTCATGTAACCATCGTGAATTCCAATGTGAAGCCGTCGAACAACAAAAGCATCGTGAAAACCGGTGGCGGCGACGGTGATCAGTACACGCTGTATCTGACCGCATCCGGCGATAGCACCTCCTCCACGGTCACTACTACCACACCGGCCGACATTGTGCTGGTCATGGACAAGTCCGGCAGCATGAAGGGCGAACTCGACAACAATGCGAAAGAAGCTGCCAACGCGCTCGCCAAGAAATTGCTGACTGACAAGAATTCGACGTTGCCGTCTGAGCAGCAGGTCCAAATGGCGGTGGTGACATTCAGCACTAAAGCTACTATCGAGCAGAATTTCACCACAGACGTCTTGAAAATCAACAACGCCGTGGAGGGTGACCCCGATGGCGGCACCAACTGGGAGGCCGCGCTCAAGCAGGCGAATATTCTGTCAGGTCGCTCTAATGTGAAGAAGCACATCATCTTCCTCTCGGATGGCGATCCGACATTCCGTACGTCCTCGTATGGCGGCAGTTGCTATTCCCATTGGGGCCCCTATTATACCCCGCAGCCGAAATATACGACCAAAGAGGCTTGCACGGCGGCCAAATACGATTGGCTGGATGAGAACCCTGATGACAAATACGATGGCGTACCTGGCTACGATGGCGTACATGGCTCCGGAAGTAGTGATGGCTACGGTTACAATTATCAGGCGGCCTTGGCTGAGGCTAAAGGGCGTGGCGATGCCGCACTCTATGTGGTGAAGACTTCCACTGAGGCGAAGAAGATGGCTGATTTCGCCGAGCAAGCCGGTGCAGTGGACGGCAAGGAATTTGACGGCACGAATCCGGAGAATCTGACGAAAGCATTCAACCAGATTTATTCCAGCATCACCTCGTCCGCGAAGATCAGGGTCTTCTCCATCACCGACACCTTGTCCCAGTGGGTGGATCCGGTCGATTTCCCTGATGTAACCGACGGCGCCGACATCACGCAATATGTGACGGTGACGAACGGCGATATTACCGAGCCGACGAGCAGCTATAAGGCCACATACAGTATCGATGATAATTCCGGCAATCGCACCGTGACGGTGGCGTTCAACGATTCTAATGGCATCGTCGCAGAAAAGACTGATGTCATCTACGTTTCCTTCAAAGTCAAGCCAAGCGATGCCGCATATGCCGACTATGCGAAAAACAACAAATATCCGGATACGGGAGACGCGAATACGGGAGACGCATCCGCTGAGCAGCAAGGCTACCATTCCAACGTGGATGCAAAGCTGAACTATTGCGTGCTCACCGAGGTCAACAACGTGGAATCCTGTGAACGGACCGAAGCCGAATATCCGCGTCCTGTGGTGCAGGTGAAGCTTGGCAAGATCAACATCACCAAGAAATGGTCGGACAATGCCGACAAGCATACCAAAGATTCCGTGACGGTGCAATTGCAGCGCAAGGCAATCGGTGCTGCCGATAGCGTCGCGGAGAACGTTGGTGAGATCACATTGAACGCCGGCAACGAGTGGACTGCGACGGTCGGCAATCTACTGCCCGGCTACACGTATTCCGTGGCGGAGGCCCCCGACGATGACCGATATAGCGTCTCCTATGCGGGTAACGATGCCGACTTGACCAAGAAGATGGTGTGGTCTTCCGCCGATAAGGGCACGTTGAACGCGACCATCACCAACACGCCGAAGCCGGTATCACTAAGCAACGCAATCTCGGTGAAGAAGAATCTGACCGGTCGTAAGTGGAAGGCTACCGACCAGTTCAACTTCACGTTGGAGGCGAAAGGCAACGCCCCGTTGCCGGCCAGCTGCAAGGATCAGCAGCCATGCACGGTCACGGTGAAGCATGATTCGACCGACCATACCGAGTCCTTCGGTGATATCACCTACAACGCCGGTGACGTCAAATACACGTACTACGTGACGGAAAAACGCGGCTCGATTAGCGCATTGCACTATTCGCAGGCGAGATACAAAGTCGTGGTGACCGTCGCCAAGAACGATGCCGGTGCGTGGACGGCTTCCGTAACGTCCGTGACCAAGATGCTGGACGACAACGGTAAGACGGTTTCCGAAGCGCAGAGCGACAGTACGCAACCGGTCGCCTTCACCAACCACTACATCGCGGTATCGGCGCTGCCGTTGACGGGCGGGATGACAGATCGTCAGTGGCTGTTCGTCGGCGGTGTGGTCGGCGGGCTTGCGGTGCTGCTCATCGGCGCTGCCGGTGTGTGGAACGGCAAGAAGCGACTCGTCTGAATCGTTTGTGCAGGGTCGGAACGTCTGCCAACTTGAAGGCGTTCCGACCGATAATCCAAGATTTGCGGATTGCGGGAGCAAGTTGGGCTCCCGCCTCCCGCGATCGCAGAAACAAGTAATCAAACAATAAGGAAGAGAGGGTTCTCATGAAGATGAGGAAACTTTTCGCCGGCATCGCCGCCGCTGCGACGCTGCTCGGTGGCATGGCCCTGGGTGCAGTCAGCGCACAGGCCGATGGACCGCAGGCGACTACGCCGTTGCTGCAGGTCAACAACGCGCAGGAAGGCCACACGTACACGCCGTACAAGTTCGCCACGTTCGAGAACGCCGGCAACGGTACTGTTGAGGTGAACACGGTCGAGGCGTGGAAGGACGCCGTAACCAAGGCCGCCGACGCCGCCGACAATGCCACCGCGAACAGCGTTCCGGCGGAATACGCCAACAATCCGGCCGCGTACGTGGCCACCTTCAACGCGGAGCAGCTCCGCAAGTTCGCCGAAGAGCTGGCCAAGACCAACCCGCTGCCTGCCGCCGATGGCGCGGGCCTGACCGTGACCACGGACCAGGCGGGCACGACCCAGCCGGTCGCGGTGAACGGCGAGGGTTGGTATCTGGTGACCGACGCCTATGACGGCAAGACCGGCACGCCGGCTGTGGTGGCCACCACCGTCAGCGGCCTGACCGGCCTGACGATCGTGGCCGACACGAAGACCGGCCAGGGCAACATCACCACCGTGGGCGAGTTCAATGCGAAGAACGAGAACCCGCTCACCCCGCCGACCAAGACCGCCGAGGTCGGCAAAGTGGATGTGAATGGCAAGACCGTGAACGTCGGCGACACCGTGAACTTCACCGTGTCCGCAACCGTTCCTGCTTCCGCAACCAACTACGACTCCTACCCCTTCACCATCACCGATACCGCGTCCAAGGGCCTGCAGGTCGCCGATAAGACCGCTTTCAAGGTGCAGGTCGACGGCAAGGATGTGCCCACCAGCCTGTACAAGGTGACACCGTCTGGTGATGCTACTACGGAGAACGGCACCACCACGACCATCGAGTTTACCGACGCGAAGTCCCTGGCTGGCAAGACTATCGTCGTGTCGTACACCGGCGTCGTCACCAAGGATGCGCTGACCGACTTGGGCGGTAGCGTGAACAACAAGGCCACGATCACCACCAACGGCGGAACCAGCGGCGAGGGCAATACCGAATCCAAGACCTACGGCTTCCAGTTCACGAAGATCGGCGTCGACAAGGACGCCAACGCTCTGGCCGGCGCCCAGTTCGTCGTGAAGAAGGACGGCAAGTACCTCAAGCAGGCCGATAACGGCGCATGGTCGTTCGTTGAGAACCAGAACGAAGCCACGGTGTTCACTTCCGCCGACAAGACCGGCTTGGTGCAGCTCAAGGGCCTCGCCGCCGGAACCTACACGGTTGAGGAAACTGCCGCTCCGACCGGCTACGCCCAGAACTTCAAGGTCACCTTCGACGTGACCATCGCGCAGGACGGCAAGGTCACCTTCATGCAGGACGCCCTCAAGCAGGTCACTCCGTCGAGCAATGGCACGGTGAACGCCACCGCCACCGTGAAGAACGTCAAGTCCATCACCCAGCTGCCGCTCACCGGCGCAGCGGGCACGACCCTCTTCACCGTCGTGGCGCTGCTCGTGGCCGGTGCCGGTGTGACCGTTGCGGTTAAGAGCCGTCAGCGCACGCACTAAACACATAAGGCGGTAACGCCAAAAGCCATGCAGGGGCCAATCCAACCGGGTTGGCCCCTTTTGCGTGCGCCCGCGACCCGACTGTCCTATGGCCCGACCCGGCCCCGCGAGAACGTCTGTGGGGTGTCATCCACATCAGATGAGGATATTTTTCGAGGGGACAGTGCGGGTTGGTGCGACGTGTTGCAACAAGCTGAACCGTGGATGCGAGGTAGTCACAGACAATCTCCGAAGAGAGGGGAAAAACGAGGGTATCGTACAGCAAGCGGGCCATAGAATTACAAAGTATATCCACGAGAAGTGGGCAATGGAGACACAGGACGGGGGGTATTGTCGTGCGTGGCGGCGGAGTATTCAGCGACGAGGAGATTCAGTTGTTGCGAGGATTACCGGCGGTGGCGAATGTGACGCGTAATCGTATCACCTATTCCGATGCTTTCAAGCAGGTGTGCACCATCCGATATCTTGCGGGGGAATCTCCGACCAAAATCTTCCGTGAGGCGGGATTGCCACCGGATCTGGTCGGGTGCAAGCGCATTGAACGCAGCGTGGCTCGTTGGAAGGCCGCCGCCATCAAATCAGTGAGCGGCAACGATCACCTGGATAACAGCGAGATCATTGCGCAGCTCGTTGAACGGTACAAGCGTACTTTGGTGACGAGGCGGAATCTTGACAATATGGCGTCCGGCGTTCCGGATTCGAGCGTTCCCGTTATGTCCGAAGGCGCTGTCGGCGCGCATGTTTCGATCAGTGCGCTCGACGGTGATACCGCTGGCATCATCATCAAGCAGCAGGCACGCCGCATCGATGAGCTGGAACGTGCCAATGCTTCCTTGCTCGACAAGCTCAACAAGGCGATCCCGTCCCCGACTGTTGACAACTAAAACCATTCGTCTGCTTGATTGACATGTGGATTTTTCGGGCAGGCTACCCCGCGATTTGCATAAAATGCCCCCATCTGGCATGCGGCAAATATGGTTTGCGCTATATGTGGCAGAGTCTCGCGGAAAAAAAGAGGTTAGAGGGTATGATTTATCCCCTCTAACTACCTTGCATTCAAGATGGTCTGCCACATATAGTGAAAATCAGTTTTTGAAAAGATGCGAATCTGCCACATATAAGGCATATGGGTGTGTTTCGCGGTGCGAACAATGGCGGAGATTGTGCGGCTCCCGCGGTAGGGTGTGAACATTATGACTTTTGGGAATACGAAAACCGAAAAAACCGGTACAAGCACGTCCGGCGCGACGGAAACCGCGCACATCAAATCCGTCGAAAGCCTCGACCAAAGCAATGAAATGGAGCGAGGCCTGAAAAACCGCCACGTCCAGTTCATCGCCATCGGCGGCACCATCGGCACTGGCCTGTTCCTAGGCTCCGGCAAGTCGATTGCACTGACCGGTCCGAGCATCATTTTCGTGTACATCGGTGTCGGCCTGATCATGTTCCTGCTGATGCGTGCCATCGGCGAAATGATGTACAGCGACCCCAGCCAGCACACGTTCATCAATTTCATCACGCGCTATCTCGGCCGCGGGTGGGGTAAGTTCGCCGGCTGGACGTATTGGATCGTGCTCATTCTGACCGGCATGACCGAAATCACTGCCGTAAGCACGTATTTCGTAACGTTCTTCGGCACATTCGGCATAGACCTGAACTCGTGGAAGTGGCTGATCGAACTGTGCTTCCTCGTGGCGCTCACTGGCATCAATCTGATTGCGGTGAAAGTGTTCGGCGAGGCGGAATTCTGGTTCTCCATGATCAAGATCACGCTGATCGTCGGCCTGATCGTCACCGCCATCGTGATGCTAGTCATCGGCTTCAGCTACCCTGCCACGCATATCGAGGGCGTGGACGGCACAGTGTCGGGCGCCACGGTGAGCCTCACGAACATCACCGACGGCTTCCAGCTCGCGCCGAACGGCTGGATGAACTTCTTCATGAGCTTCCAAATGGTGTTTTTCGCCTACCAGCTCATCGAATTCGTGGGTGTCACGGTGTCGGAAACGCAGAATCCGCGCGAGGTGCTGCCGAAGGCCGTGAACGAGCTGATCATGCGTATTCTGATCTTCTACGTGGGTGCGCTGATCGCGATCATGGCTATTGTGCCGTGGCGTAATTTCCACGAGAATTCCGACGGCTCGTTCGGTTCGCCGTTCATCATGGTATTCAAATATGCGGGTCTTGATTGGGCTGCCGCACTGGTGTTCTTTGTGGTGATTACGGCTGCCGCGTCGGCGTTGAATTCGCTGATTTATTCGGCCGGTCGCCACTTGTATCAGCTCGCTTCGGATTCTGAGTCGCCTGCGATGGCTCGTTTGGCTGAAGTTTCCGAACACAAGGTGCCTGCGAAGGCGATTGTCGTTTCGGGTTGCATGATTCTGTTCTCCCCGATTATCAACGCGATTCCAGGCATTTCCGGCGCGTTCGTGCTGTTCGCTTCAGCCGCCAGCGCTGTGGTGATTTTTATTTACGTGCTGACGATGCTCGCCCACCACAAGTATCGTCAGAGCAGTGATTTTCTGCCAGACGGTTTCGTCATGCCCGCTTGGCAGGTGCTTGATTGGATTGCGATCGCGTTCTTTGTGCTCGTGTATGTCACGTTGTTCCTGTCGGCGGACACGCTTGGTTCTGCGATCGCCGGTCTGATTTGGCTGGTTGCGTTCGGCGGATATTGCCTGCTGCACGAACGATTCCAGAATCGCGATCTTAAGGAAGCCTTGCAGCAGTAGCGTTTGCGGGTAACGCAGGATACAAGTAAGGGGCGTCTGCCGAACGTGAGTGCATCACATACGTTCGGCAAACGCCCCTTTTCAGTATGGTCTTTGCGCGAATCCCCATTATGGGATTCAGCGCACTTTAGCCGATGTAGTCGGCCTCGTTCGTTGGGCTGGACGGCACGGCATGATCTTCCGTAACCTTGCCCAAGCCAGACAAATACGCTTCACGACCAGCTTCAATCGCCTTCTTGAACGCGCGTGCCATCAGCGGAATATTGCCGGCGGAAGCGATGGCCGTGTACGCCATCACCGCGTCCGCGCCCATTTCCATGGCTTCCGCAGCCTGGCTCGGACGGCCAATACCAGCGTCGATAATCACCGGAACATTGGAATTCTTGATAATCACTTCAATGAAATCGCGTGCACGCAGGCCCTTATTCGAGCCGATCATCGCGCCAAGCGGCATCACGCAAGCCGCACCTGCGTCTTCAAGACGCTTCGCCGCAATCGGATCGGGGAACATGTACGGCATGACCACGAAGCCTTCTTTTGCCAGCTGTTTCGTGGCTTTGATGGTTTCCTCATTGTCGGGCAGCAGATACTTCGCCTCATGCTCGATCTCCACCTTCACGAAATCCGTCTGGCATACTTCGCGCGCGAGACGGGCAATACGCACCGCTTCCTCGGCATTGCGTGCGCCGGACGTGTTCGGCAGCATGGTGATGCCCTTCGGAATGTAGTCGAGCAGATTGTTTTCGGTGGTACGGCAGCGACGCAACGCCATGGTGACGATTTGCGTACCCGCGTTCTCAATGGTCGCCTTGATGAGGTTCAGATCGTAGCGGCCGGAACCGAGAATGAAACGGCTCGTGAATTTGTGACCGCCGAGGATCAGCGGGTCAGCGTCGCCGGTGGCGATTTCGTCATACGCGTGCGCATCCGGTTCCGGCAGCAGTGCGGTGTTCGTGGTGGTGCCGACCAGCTCGTCGAGTGTGGCATTCGGTGCCGCTGCGAAATCTTTTTCCGCGGTGGTGATCGTGTTTTCGGTGCTCATGGTTAATCCTTACTATGCGATTAGTGTCGTGTCATTCGTTGCGATTTGCGATTGCAACTTGCGTTTGCGTTTGCGTTTCGCTGTCAGGCGTCTTCTTCGCCGAGAATCAAGCGAGTGATCATATTGGCTTCGTGGCAGGCGACCACACCCACGCGCGGTGCCATTAGACCAGCGCCCGGCACTGGAGCGGTTTCGCCGTCGCCGCAGAAGTAGAAATTCTTCGAAACGCGACGAGTATTCACCAAATTGGAACTGCGGAATCCCGCCATTCCAGAAGCACTCACCAGCTTCTTGTTCGGCAGATTCTCAAGTACGGCATTCACCAGCATCGTCTTGTTTTCCGGCACGTCGAACGCTTCGCAGATAATATCTTCATTGCCGAACAGCATCGGCACGTTCTCGTCGGTCACTTTCACGGTATCAATGGTGATATCGATAAAAGGATTGATCTGACGCAAGTTACTGCGCAATGCTTCCGTCTTGTACTGCCCAAGATCCTTCAAAAAATACTGCTGACGATTCAGATTCGTCATATCCACGCGATCAAAATCAATCAAATGCAGGTGACCGACGCCAATGCGGGTCAACGCCACCGCAATGGTGGATCCAAGGCCGCCGCAGCCGCAAATGGCCACGTGCGCCGCGTCGAGCTTGTCTTGCGTGGCCGCGGTGTGACGGTCGAGCAGGGCCGCGCGGATTTCTTCGCGGCTGACGAGCGTGGTCGGGTCGGGCTGGTTGTCGAAAGCGTGCTGGCGGGCGTCGATCTGCGCCTGCGATATGGATGATTCAAAAGTCATGGTTGTTCTCGTATTCTCGTTTTCCGTTCGTGTGTTGTTTTTGCCGGGTTGGTTGTGTTTTGTATGTTCTTGCGATTGTTACGCGTATATTGCGCCGGTTGTAATCGCAAGAAATTTTGAAAGTGGTTCAGCCGCCCTGCACGAACGTGACGATTTCCAACGTATCGGTGCCCTTGAGCTGCGTCTGCGCACGCTGGGTGCGAGGCACGATTTCGCCGTTGAGCTCGACAGCCACGCGGTCGGCGCGCAATCCCTTGCTTTCGATGAGTTCGGCCACGGTGATTGGCGTGGCGATGTTCTCTTCCTTACCGTTGATGATCATTGCGGTTCCCTTCTGCGTCTGTCATGACACATGCTTCCTGCGCTCCAAATGTCCGTTTCTGCAGAATCGGACACTCAGTGCTGGTACGAAAAAAGGGTCGCCGAAGGAGCCGTACCCTATGAGGTGGTGCGCCCCTCCGTGACCCTAATCACGCGATATTCGGTTATCGCGAACGGAAGATGAGATACGCCTTGCGGCGCGAACAACCCGTCTCCTTACGGCGGCATTACCCGCATCAAGTCCTCGGTCGAAGCTTTATGAGCTCCCTCTCAGCCTTTCGGCTCCCGTTCGGTTGTGCCTTTATCTTCGCGCACGCGCCCGACAAGCTTGCGCCGGTTCACGTTGGGTTAGTCTTGATGTGAACATGTGCGAATCGGCTGCGTGCTTGCAAGGAAGGGGAAGATGATGATGAACGGTGAGTTGGCAGGATTTACGATTCCTCGGCTCGGCATGGGAACGATGGCTTTGGCGATTGAGGGGCGTCCGGATCGCAATACTGCGATTCGTACGATTCACGCCGGTTTGGACGCGGGTGTTCGCTATTTGGATACGGCTTGGTCATATTATCTGCCGAGCGAGCCTGGCACTGGCACTGCGAAAGATTTGGGGTACGGCGAAAAGTTGGTGCGTGATGCGCTCGCTTCGTGGAATGGCCCCCGAGATGAAGTTCTGGTCGCCACGAAAACTGGCTATCGACGCACCATGGAGGTCCCCGCTTTTGTTGCTCCTGCGTCCGATTCTGGAGAATCGGACAAACAGGGTGCCGGATTTGGAGTACAGATGTCCGATTCACCAGAATCGGACACTCAGAGGCGGGATTCTGAGGGATGCAGCCGTCGGCCTGGCGAGGAACGCCAGCATTTGCAGGCGGCGGGCAGTCAATACGGGTGGATGGCGGATTCGCGCCCCGAAACCATGATTCGTGACGCCAAGGAATCCGCGCTGCACTTGGGCGTCGATACGCTCGACCTGTTGTATTCGCACGGCCCCGATCCCGCGGTTCCTTACGAAGACCAATGCGGCGCGTTGAAACAGCTGCTCGACGAAGGCGTGATCAAATATGCGGGCATCTCCCGTGTGAATAACGAGCAGATCGATCTTGCGCGCAGCATTATCGGCAACGGATTGATCGCCGTGCAGAACCAGTTCTCGCCATCGCACCCTGATCCTGAACGTACGATGGAGCACTGCAAGGAGTTGGGGCTTGCATTCGTTTGTTGGAGTCCGCTCGGAGGCTTTCTTGACGCGTTCGACCAGCGCGCGTACGACCCGTTCCGTGAAGTCGCAGGCAATCATGGCTGCTCCTACCAGCGCGTGGTCCTCGCTTGGGAACTGAGCCGTTACAGCCGCCTGTTCACCATTCCCAGCGCCCGCAATCCTCAGGAGATCAACGATTCCTTCGCCGCCACCGAATTGACGCTTACACCGGACGAACTGGCGATGCTGAACGCGTCAGTCGACGCCCGTCGCGGCTGAGTTTCAAGCAGCCCGTACGATTGGCCGCGCCCGATTCCGCACAATAATTGCGATTCGGCCCGCGGCCATTTTCGTCTCTTTCGTAATTTCCGCGGCTTTCGTACCATCTCGGCCTTCTGTGCACCGCAGAATCACCCGAAAATAACTTACGATATAAATTGTTTACACTGTAAGATATTATGACGGCGATTGCAACGTAAGGAGGTGCCGCGTGGGTTTTGAAGAGGAACTATTCCACGAATTAGCGACCAGCACATGGGATAAACGCTCGCGCATGCAGCAGGAGATGGCGAAAGGCGCGAAGGGTGAACCCTTTGCGGTGCAGGAACTGTATAGGAAGGGCCCGCTGACGCCATCGCAACTCGCCGCTTCGATGAAGACCACCACCGGACGCGTGTCCGCACTGTTGTCCGCACTGGAGAAAAAAGGCCAGATCACGCGTGAATCCGACCCTGACGATCGCCGTGTGGTACACGTGAACCTTACCAAAGCCGGCAGGGAGCGCGCCGAACGTCAGCGCGAAAGCATGCGAGAGGCGATCTGCTGGATCTTCTCGCAAATGGGGGAGCGACGCGCGCGCGAATTCGTTGAGCTTACCGAGGAATTCACCACGTACATGTCACTGTGCATGCCCGGCAAGCCGCGTCCGACCCCAGAAGAGGTCGCCAAGGCATTCTCAGAAAACACACAGGAAGTTGCATAATACTTCACACTGCAAGAAATTTACAGTGTAAACAATCGTGGTTCGAGAATCGCAAATCAGCTAATCGAATTAACCAAGCCAACAAAACGTAAGAGAAGGAACCAAGCATGCTTCGCATTGTGCGATACCTCTCCAAAGCGGAGATAGTCCAGATGCTCATTGCACTGGTCAGCATTGTCGGTCAGATCTGGTTCGATCTGACGCTACCGGATTACATGGCCGACATCACGCAGCTCGTGGAAACGCCAGGCAGTGAAATGAGTGATATCTGGATAGCGGGCGGCAAAATGCTGCTCGTCTCGCTCGGATCGGTGGCGTGCGCGGTCGTCACCGGCTTCATCGCCGCGCGCGTCGGCGCGTCGTTCAGCCAACGTCTGCGCTCGCTCGAATTCAAGAAGGTGGAAAACTTCGGACCGGCGGAAATGAACCGTTTCTCCACCGCATCGCTCATCACCCGCTCCACGAACGACATCACGCAGATCCAGATGTTCGTGACCATGGGTCTGATGATGCTGGTCAAAGCGCCGATCATGGCCGTGTGGGCCGTATGTAAAATCGCGAACAAAGGCCTTGAATGGACGTTCGCCACTGGCATCGCAGTAGCCGTGCTGCTGGCGGTGATCGGCGTGATCATGAGCTTCGTCATGCCGAAGTTCAAGGCCATGCAGCGCCTGACCGACAATATCAACCTCGTGGCGCGCGAGAACCTCACCGGCCTGCGCGTGGTGCGCGCATACAACGCCGAGGAGTATCAGGAAGACAAGTTCACCGAAGCCAACAAGGAACTTACCGAGACCCAGCTGTTCACCAACCGCTCCATGGCCATCATGATGCCGTTGATGAACACCGTCATGAACGGTCTGATGCTGGCCGTCTACTGGATCGGCGCCTACCTCATCGACGCCGCCGAAGCGCTCGACAAGCTCACCACCTTCTCCAACATGGTGGTGTTCTCCAGCTACTCCATCCAGGTGATCATGAGCTTCCTGCTGCTGAGCATGGTGTTCGTGCTCTGGCCACGTGCCGACGTGTCCGCGCAGCGCGTGCTCGAAGTCATCGACACCGATCCGATGGTCGCCGACGGTGTGAAGACCGCCGGCAAGCCTGGCATGGAAGGCGAAATCGAATTCCGCAACGTGAGCTTCGCCTACCCCGATTCGCGTCAAGCTATGTTGGAAGGCGTCAATTTCACAGCCAAGAAGGGCGAAACGGTCGCATTCATCGGCTCGACCGGCTCCGGAAAATCGTCTCTCATCAACCTCGTGCCGCGCTTTTATGACGCGACGCAAGGCGAGGTTCTCGTCGACGGCGTTGACGTGCGCGACTACACGCTCAAGGCGTTGCGCGACAAGATCGGCTACGTGCCGCAGCAGTCGTTCCTGTTCAAAGGCACGATTGCCAGCAATGTCGCGTACGGAGATACGGAACGCAACGACGCCGACGTGAAGACGGCATGCGATGTCGCGCAGGCCACGGAATTCATCGACAAGAAGGACAAGAAATACGATTCCGGCATTGCACAGGGTGGTTCCAACGTGTCGGGCGGGCAGAAACAGCGCCTGTCGATCGCACGCGCCGTTTACCGTCATCCGGAAATCCTGATTTTCGACGACTCCTTCTCTGCGCTTGATTTCAAGACCGATCGCGCCGTACGCGACGCGCTCGAACGGGAAGCGAAGAATTCCACGAAACTCATCGTCGCGCAGCGCATCGGCACCATTATGAACGCCGACCGCATCATCGTGCTCGACGATGGCAAAGTCGTTGGCCAAGGTACGCACCACGAACTGCTCGACAACTGCGAAGTATACCGGCAGATCGCCGAATCGCAGTTGAGCGAAGACGAGTTGAATCGCTGAAGGGGAGGACCAACATGGCAAGAGGACCAATGGGACGCTCTCGCGGACCTGTGGAAAAGCCGAAGGATTTCGGCGGTGTGATGAGCAAACTGGCGAAATTCTGCCGTCACTACATTCCTGTGATGATTTTCGCCCTGATTCTGGGTGCAGCCGGCACGATCTGCCAGATTGTCGGACCGGACAAGCTCAAAGACATGACCAACGAGATCACGAAGGGACTGCCGGCCATGGTGCATGGCAGGCCGGTCATGAACTCGATTGATATGGATGCTGTTTCACGCATCGCATGGCTGCTTGTCGCGCTGTATGTTGGGTACGCGCTGCTGAGCTACCTGCAGAGCTGGTTGATGGCCAACGTTACGCAGCGCACCGCGCAGGAGCTGCGTGAGGCGATCAGCAAGAAGATTAATCGCCTGCCGCTCAAATATTTCGACAAGATCAGCTACGGCGATGTGCTCAGCCGCATCACCAACGATGTGGACGCGATCGGCCAGACGCTCGGCCAGTCGGTCGGCTCGTTGATCACTTCAATCACGCTGTTCGTCGGCGCGCTCATCATGATGTTCTACAACAACGTGATTATGACGCTGTGCGCCATCGGTTCCGCGTTGCTTGGCCTGGTGGTCATGGGCGTGATCATGGTCGCCTCGCAGAAGTACTTCACCCGACAGCAGATCGCGTTGGGAGATGTGAACGGGCACGTTGAGGAAATGTACACCGGCCACACCGTGGTCAAGGCGTACTGCGGCGAAGAGGACTCCATCGAACAGTTCGAGAAATACAACGATGATCTGTACGTCTCCGGCTGGAAGAGCCAGTTCCTCTCCGGCCTGATGATGCCGCTCATGAACTTCATCGGCAACTTCGGTTACGTGGTCGTGTGCGTGGTCGGCGCGGTGCTGGCCATGGACGGCAAGATCGAATTCGGCGTGATCGTGGCGTTCATGATGTACATTCGCCTGTTCACGCAACCGCTTTCCCAGTTCGCGCAGGCGTTCCAGAACCTGCAGCGCTGCGCTGCCGCTTCCGAACGCGTCTTCGGTTTCCTGGAAGAGCCGGAGCTGGCCGACGAATCCGGCAAGAAAGCACTGCTGGGTGTCGGTGTGGATGGCAAGCCGCAGCCGGTGCGTGGCGATGTGGAATTCAGTCACGTCCGGTTCGGCTACGAACCGGACAAGACGATCATTCACGACTTCTCTGCGTCGGTGAAGGCCGGCCAGAAGGTGGCCATCGTCGGTCCGACCGGCGCCGGCAAGACCACGATGGTCAATCTGCTGATGCGGTTCTACGAGATTTCCGGCGGCACGATTTCGATCGACGGCGTCGATACCAAGTCGGTTCCGCGCTGGAATGTGCACGACCAGTTCTCGATGGTGTTGCAGGACACGTGGGTGTTCCATGGAACGGTGCGTGAAAACATCGCATACTCGAAGCCGGGCGTCACTGACGAGCAGATTGTAGCCGCCTGCAAAGCCGTCGGCCTGCACCGCTACATCATGTCTCTGCCGAATGGATACGACACTGTGCTCGACGACAAGGCGTCGCTTTCGCAAGGTCAGAAGCAGCTGCTGACAATCGCCCGCGCCATGGTTGAGGACGCGCCGATTCTGATTCTCGACGAGGCCACGTCCTCCGTGGATACCCGTACCGAGGAGTTGATTCAGAAGGCCATGGACGCACTGACGGTGGGACGCACGAGCTTCGTGATCGCGCACCGACTGTCCACCATCCGCGACGCCGACATGATTTTGGTGATGAACGGCGGCGACATTGTGGAACGCGGCACCCACGAGGAACTGCTCGCTAGAAACGGCTTCTACGCCGACATCTATAACAGCCAGTTCACGCTGATCGACTGAGCGGTTGAGTGGCTGGCTTAAGTGGGGTGCTTTGGTTGGCTTGCTTGAGCCGACTGATGATCAGAAGAAGCGGCCGGGAAAACTGGCGCTGATGGTGGCGTGACGGTCGGTGTCCAACGTGGCGCAATCGAAGGCAAAAGTGTTGCTCAGCTCGTTCGGATCGGCAATGAACAGCGCCGTAGCCAACCCGTCTGCCACCGCAGTCGGATAGTCGGCGACCGACGTGGATTGCACAGTAATCCATGTGGCTTCCATCTGCTGCGCGGGCAGGCCGTCGACGGCGTTGAGCAGATGATGAATAGCCAGATGTGTCCGTTCGTCAACCGCCACCTCCCAATGGCGGCGACTGGGCGCGCTCGCACAGAGCGCGCCATCGCAAATCTCTGCCACACCTACCGCACGGGACGAATCGTCCGGATCCTCAAGCGCCACACGAATCGGGCTGGACGTGTGTACTAGCAGGTCGCCTCCAGCATCAATCACAAATTCCGGGAAGGTGTTCTCTCGATTGAAATCTGTTGCCCCAGCAGTGTGCGCCGAATCCTTCCGCATGGCGTGCTGTGGGTGCGGTTCATGAGGCACACATGACGGTTCCAAACCACCCAACAAACCACCCAACAAATCAACCAGATAGCCTTTGCCGCACGCGCCGAAATCCAAATGAACCGAGCCATGCGTGACCAACGTCGTACCGTCTGAACGTACTACGTCATGTCCCCATACAGGGCGTCCGCGCAAAGCGCCCAAGCGCTCGACGGCGTCGGCTTCGACGGTGAAGCTCAGCGTGGGATCGTAACCGAGACGAATCAGATCCTCACCCACGCACGGGTCGATCGCGCCGCGTGTGACGTCGTGTAGTGCGTCGTACAAATCAAACAGTGGGCCGGCCCAATTGGGAAAATCGAAATGCCCGCCATGCTCCGCGTTTCCGATGCGCGTAACCAGCGAATCGGCGCGGAATCGCGAAAGCACATGCTCGTATCCGTCGATGAGTTGTTCCATTTTGGCACGCAGGTCCGTGGAAACCGGGCGGGCGGTCGAAACCAGCAAACCGGTGCCGAGCGCCTTGGGAAACGCGGTGGTGTAGGGCATGCGCTGCACGAGCGAAACGGAAGCATCCATAATCCTGATGCTAGCGCGTTCGTTCGTTGAGAGTGAGGCCTTATGTGCCCGTTTCGTCGATGCTGGTGCTTGGCTGCGGAACGTCCGGCGCGTCGAATTCAACAAGCATGCTGCGAGTGTGCCACTATGTGAGATGACACGCCGAAGATGGTAAAAACAGGAATGGCGGAATTCCACCGATTCTCCATACTCGATACATCAGAACAAATTAAAAATCAAGACTGTTCTTTAAAAAACTTTCGTTTTATCTTGGCTTTCGGTGCGCACATCGCACACTGAAAAGTTTTGAGAAGGAAGGTTTGGAACATGTCATCTCGCGTTGCGCAGCGCTACGCAACCGGTTCCTATGATCCGTGCGATCCACGAGTCTCGGCTTCCGGCCGTCTCGTCACGCTCGTCGCCGCGCTGATGATTGCGCTCGCCACGCTTTTCGCGACTACCGCGGTTCCGCAGTCGGCAATCGCCGCCGATGACGGTCAAACGAATTTTGATTCCTGGACTGCCGCTGCGAAGAATATCGAAGACCAGCTTGCAACCGCCGAAAAAGACTATAATGACGGCAATTACGGTCAGGCTGGCACCGATTTTCAGACCGCGCATTGGATCGGTTACGACGCATCCAACTTCTCGAAAGTCGTCAACGACACCATCAGCGCCGACAAGCAGAAGGAACTGCTACAGCAATTCACTGATCTTGAAGGGCTTGCCTATCAGCAGGACCAAGGCGACGCCATCGCAACCAAAATCGACGCGCTGACCGCCGAAATCAACGCAACCGCGCAAACGCTCGATGCGAACGCAGACCTCGCCAATCCTAAGGAATACGCGAAGCAGCGTGCCGCGCAAACCGCGGAAGAGCGCAAGAAGCTCGACGCGGCCAAGAAGAATTCGTCCAAAGGCAAAGGCGACCGTACGTGGAGTGAGGTTGCCAACGAAATGACCGTTATTCTCGACCAAGCATACGAGGCTGCCGCTGCTGGCAAGGGGGACGAAGGCGCCACGCTGGTCAACAACGCCTACTACCAGTACTACGAGAAGCTCGGCTTCGAAAAGAACGTGATGAACGCGATTTCCGGCGACCGTGTTTCGCAGGTCGAATACCAGTTCAAGATGACTCGTAAGACCATGCGCGACGGCGGTTCCGACAAGGAAATCAAGCAGCTCGTCGACGATTTGAAGAGCTGGCTCGTGAAAGACGCGGCCGTCCTCGACAGTGGTGCGTCCGGCAATGTCAACGGCTTCACCAAGCTCGTTACCAGTTCCGCCGGTCAGGCGTTCCTCATTCTGATCCGTGAAGGCCTCGAAGCGCTGCTGGTGGTGGCCGCAGTAATCGCCTACCTGGTGAAGTCCGGCAACAAGCGTTTCGCCAGGTGGATCTACCTTGGTGTGGTCGCAGGTCTGGCCGGCTCCGGTTTGGTTGCCGTGCTCTTCACGTTCCTGTTCGGCGGTTCCGGCCCGATTCAGGAGATTTCCGAAGGCGTGTGTGCGCTTATCGCCACCCTCATGCTGCTGTGGACCAGCAACTGGATGCTCAACAAGAGCTCCGTGGAAGCGTGGAACAACTACATCAGGAACAAGACCGAAGCTGTTGTTGCCGGCGCGCAAAGCAAGGTCGAATCCGGTCAGGGCCTGGGCTTGGGCATGGTCACCTCGCTTGCCATGTTGAGCTTCCTTGCCGTGTTCCGTGAGGGTGCCGAAACGGTGATCTTCTACGAGTCCATCTACTCCATGAGCCAGGATGCGCACGGCATGTGGGTTGGCGGTCTGACCGCAGCCGCGGTGCTGATTGTCATCTTCCTGATTCTGCGATTCACTTCGGTGAAGATTCCGATCGGCCCGTTCTTCCTCGTAACTTCGATTTTGATGGCTGCATTGGTTGTCATTTTCGCGGGTGGCGGCATCCATGCGCTCATCGAGGGTGATCTTATTGAAGGTACCTACTTGAGCATTGTGCCAACTAACGATTGGATCGGCTTGTATCCGTACGTCGAAACGATTGCGGCACAGGTGATTGCTGCGATCGCGGTGGTTGCGCTGTTCGTAGTCGGCTTCATCAAGAAACACAGGATGAAGTTGGCCGCACAAGCGGAACAGGCTAAGTAAGCGCCAATCAATAATCACAAGTAAATATTTAGAGATTTCCATAAGTTCCCAACGTTCCTCGAGGAACCAAAGAAAAGGAAGAGAACACAATGAAGAATAAGAAGATCGCCGCCCTGCTCGGCGTCCTGCTGGCCGGCTCCATGGCTTTCTCCCTGTCCGCATGCGGCAACTCCAACGATTCCGCATCCGACGCCAAGTCCGACACCTCCACTTCGAACGCCACCGACAGCTCCAGCGATTCCAGCGCTGACGACAGCTCCAATGCCGGCTTCGAAGAGATCCAGGTCGACGAGAAGCACTCCGATCAGGATGTTGACGCTCTGACCGTCAACGCCGTGTACTTCCAGCCGATCGATATGGAACCGTCCGGCATGGGCCTGAAGGCTGCCGACGCTTCCTTCCACTTGGAAGCCGACATTCACGCCAACGAGAAGGGCACTAAGCTCGGCTACGGCAAGGGCGACTTCGTGCCGGATCTGACCGTGAACTACGAGATCATCAACAACGCGAACAACGAGACCGTTGATTCTGGTACCTTCATGCAGATGAACGCTTCCGATGGCCCGCACTACGGCGCCAACATCAAGCTCGACGAAGCTGGCTCCTACAAGCTCGTGCTGAAGATCGAATCCCCGGAGAAGAAGGGTTGGATGCTCCACGTTGATCCGGAAACCGGCGTTGAGGGCCGCTTCTGGACCGAGCCGCTCGAGGTCACTTTCCCGGAGTGGAACTACACCCCGCAGGAGTGGTGATCTGGAACGTGAATTCCGGCACATGCCAAGCGAAACGGTTTGGATGTAAGCCTGAATTCATGTTGGGATTCAACTCGTGATCAACGCCGTTCCCGTATCGCGAAACGTATGCAAGTAGCGCGAATATGGGTACGGCGTTCGCGGTTGCTTGGATAGTCGTTCGACGTACTTAAGGCCGTCTGGCCGAGTCTACGGGCGAACAACCATCCAGGCAACCGCTCTCTTGCGTTTTAGGGGATGCGCTTTTGGGAGATAACGCGCTTTTTTGGGAATCTTGGTAAGGGGGTTCCTTTTGCGCGCTGAATTCACTAGGCTTTGACAGGGATATACGACGAAAGGTGTGAGATGCTGACGCAGTACGTCACGGTGTTGCAGGGAACGCTGGCACCGGCTTTGCTGATTATGGCGCTGAACGTGATGCTCACGGTCGGTGAGGGTCGTGACAAGCCGTTGAGCGCGTACTGGCGTCTTGCGGGCTTCATTATCGGATTCGCGGGTGCCATTGTGTTCGCCGCGTTGCGTGCGACCGCGGTGATCAATCAGCGTACGTTCGTCAATTACCCCACGTTGTGGTGTTGTGTGATTTTCGATGTCGCAGTGTTCGTTGTTGTGCTGTTCGCGCGTCGCATCACTACGAATTGGCATGATCATCGCGCGTTGCTTGATATTGCGAATGCGATTGGCGCTTTTGCGATTGCCGCCACCACCTTCCGTGCGTTGCCTGATGTAGTTTTGCGTTTGACGATTTTCGTGGAGCCGGGAGATCCGATCTTCACTTCGGATATGCTGCTTCGTGCGCTTGGTTTCGTATTGGGTGCGGTCACTGCGATTGTTGCGGCGTTGATTTTCCGTACGATGCGTTCCACTGCGATTCGTTGGTCGTTCACTACGGCCGTGCTGCTGCTGATTGCGCTGCTGTTTGTTTCGCATTTCACTGATCTTGCGCAGATTCTGCAGTCCAAGCGCATCGTTCATTTCCCTACGGAAGCGTTCCTGGCGTTGGTATGGTGCATTAATCATCAGCGTCATATGGTCATTGCCATGGTGTTGGTGTTCATTATTCCGGTGGCCGCCAGCATTGTGATGGGCTTCAAAATCAAGCCGGAAGGCGCCAATGAGGCCATTGTGCGATCGCATATCGCGTTCCGTCGTCGTGCGAAGGCGGCCGGCGCATGGAGCCTTGTTGCGATGATTGGCATCACGTTCGCGCTCACATATGGTGTGGCGCAAACGAAGAGGGTTATTACGCTGTCTCCGCCTGAGGATTATTCGCTGAGCGACGGCGTGGCCACCATCAAATTCAGCCAAATCAACGACGGTCATCTGCATCGCTTCCAATACAAGGCGAAAGACGGCACAGTGATGCGTTTCATCATCATCAAGAAGAATGGTGGAGCGTACGGTGTTGGTCTTGATGCTTGTGATAACTGCGGTGACGCGGGCTATTACGAGAAGGATGGCAAGATCATCTGCAAGAAGTGCGATGTCGCCATCAACCTCGCCACTATCGGGTTCAAGGGCGGCTGCAATCCTGTGCCGTTCGATTATCAGGTTGAATCCGGCAAAATCGTAATTCAAACTTCAACGCTCGACGCATTGTCGACGCATTTCCAGTGAGCGGAAAGAGGTAGTCATGTTCTTTCTTCGAATGATTTTCCGCTCGTTCAGCAGGCAGTTCAAACGCAGGCTGCTGATCGCGGTCACCGTATGCTTGTCGGCCACGGTCAGCGTGGCCATGTTGGGCGTGGTGTTCGACGTTGGAGACAAGCTGAACGCCGAACTGTCGACGTACGGTTCCAACATCATCGTGCAGCCCAAAGCTGATGCCGTCGTCAACGACCTGTACAACACGGGTGGTGACGCTGACAGCAGCGCTTCCGGCACTTCCGAATCCGATCCGACCACATTTTTGAAGGAATCGGATGTATCGAAGATCAAAACCATCTTCTGGGCGTTCAATATCACGAATTTTGCCCCCGAACTTAATATCCATGCTGACGTGAATTGCGCGTCCGAATCGGCGGCATCGGCGGATTCCAGCTCCTGTAAGGCTTCCGGAGTGCCGATTGTAGGCACATGGTTCGCGAAGACCCTGCACATGGATTCCGGCGAATCCACGGTGGCGGGTATGAACGGCATGCGTTCGTGGTGGAAGCTTGACGGCTCTTGGCCGAAAGATGATAGCGCGCAAGGTCTGATCGGCACCACGCTCGCATCCAAGCTCGGCGTGGCCAAGGGAGACACCGTAACCCTCTACAAAACCACCGCCGACGGCAGCCGCAACAAGCAGCAGATCACTATCACCGGCATTTACGATTCTGGCGATAGCGACAACAACGCGATGTACATTCCGTCATTCACCGCGCAGGTGCTTGCGAATCTGCCTGATTCCATTGACAAGATCGAAGTCAAAGCGCTGACCACGCCAGACAATGATTTGGCGCGAAAGGCGTCGAAGAATCCGAACGCGCTCACACAAGACGAGTGGGAAACATGGTATTGCACCGCATACCCTTCGTCCATCGCCTACCAGATCGAAGAGGTTATTCCCGGTTCCGTAGCCAAGCAGGTGCGTCAGGTGGCCGCATTGCAGGGCGATGTGCTGCAGAAAACGCAGGCGGTGATGGTGCTGATGACCGTGCTTTCGTTGGTTGCGGCCGCTATTGCAGTGGCGAATCTGATGGCCGCCTCGATTGGTGAGCGCGGTTCCGAATTGGCGTTGCTGAAGGCGATTGGTGCCACCGATGGTGCGGTTTCCCGCCTGATGCTCGCTGAGACGGCTGTGATTTCGTTGGTTGGCGCGATTGTTGGTGCGCTGTTGGGTTCTTGTGTTGCGCAGATTGTGGGACACGTGGTATTCGGTTCCGGCATTACGATGCGTCCGATGGTGTTTGTGCTGGTGTTTGTGCTGCTGACGCTTACCGTGCTGATCGCCTCGTTCTCGTCGATCCGTTCGATTCTGGGACTCAAACCCGCGGAGGTGTTGCATGGTAGGTGAGTTCAAGACAGTCCGTAAGGGGCATGAGATGACTAATCGCAAGATGTTCTTCACCATGCTGTGGGGCGCGGTGTTCCGCCGTCGTTCGCGAGCCGTTATGGCGGTGATCGCCTCCATGGTGGGCGCTGCCACGCTGTTCTGCCTTGCTGCAACGTGTATTGCCGTTCCACAGCAGATGAACGAGGAAATGCGCGCGTATGGCGCGAATCTTATCGTCACACCATCCGAATCAACCGAAAAGTCCAACGGCATCGACACCGATACCACCAAAGCGTTGAACCAGATGGTGAAAGGCTCATACAGCGCCCGTTCCGCCGCCTACCGGTATGAAAGCGTGCGCATAAACTCGGCGCCATACACGCTGGCCGGCATCACGACCAAAGATGTGAAAGCGCTCAACCATCATTGGAATGTGACTGGCGATTGGCCCAGCGAAGGCAATGTGATGCTCGGCCGTGACGTGGCCGACGCGCTCGGCGTCTCCATCGGTTCGACCGTGACCATCGGCTACCGCACATCCGACGATGCGCAGAATTCCAGCGCTCTTGGCCAAACCGAAGCGCAAGCCATGGAAAACGGCCGCGTTTCGTCCGACATTATGGAGAACACCGGCACCGAATTCCGTGTCGGAGGCATCGTCGATACGGGCGGCAGCGAAGACGAAATCGTCTACGCAGTCAATGCTGACGTGGCCAAACTGGCCGGTTCCAAACGCGGTGCGGACGTGATCGAATATTCCGTCAATGCGGTAGGTAGCGAACTCAACGACGTCGTCAAATCAATCAATGCGAATCCGTCAACCAGCGTGAAAGCGCAGACCGTCACCAAAATCACCTCATCCGACACCCGCATCATCGCCATGCTGCAAACCCTGTTCTGGATCGTGTCGCTGATCGTGCTCGTGCTGACGCTGGTCGGCGTGGGCACCACCATCAGTTCCATCGTGTCTCAGCGACGCAACGAAATCGGCTTGCGCAAAGCGTTGGGCGCATCGTCGCAGGCCATCGGCATCGAATTCTATGTGGAATCCGCCATCTACGGACTGATTGGCGGCCTGATCGGCACTATCATCGGCTACCTGCTGGCCCGCGTGCTGTGCGTGTCCGTATTCGAGCGTGCCATTGGCTTCAACTGGCTGTTGGGCGTCGCTTCGCTGCTGTTGAGCGTGCTCATCGCCGTCATCGCATCCATTCCGCCGGTTCGCCGCGCAACCCGTATCGACCCCGCCATCGTTTTGAGGGAGGAATAATCATGAGTTCCGAGAATACGTTGAATACGTTGCTTGAATTGGATCATATTTCCAAGATTTACGGCGATTTGCGTGCCGTCGACGATTTGACTTTGACCGTTCCGCAAGGTGAATGGCTTGCGATTGTCGGTTCGTCGGGTTCCGGTAAAACCACGCTGATGAACATGATTGGCTGCATGGACACGCCTTCAAAGGGTTCCGTCATGCTGGAAGGCCGCAAGTTGGAGGATTTGAACGCCAAGCAGCTTGCCGACGTGCGTAAGAACATGATCGGATTGGTGTTCCAGAAGTTCTATCTGGTACCGCATCTGACGGCTGTGGAAAACGTGATGGTGGCACAGTACTACCATTCCGTAGTCAACGAGCAGCAGGCGTTGGAAGCGTTGGAACGCGTCGGTTTGAAGGAGCGTGCCCACCATCTGCCCGGCCAGCTTTCCGGTGGCGAACAGCAGCGCGTGTGCATCGCACGTGCGCTCATCAACTGCCCGAAATTGATTCTTGCGGACGAACCGACCGGCAATTTGGATGAGAAGAACGAGAAAATCGTGCTTGACCTGTTCCGTCAGCTGCACGAGCAGGGCACTACCATCATCGTCGTGACCCATGATGCGCTCGTCGCATCTTGTGCCCAGCGCGAGATTATGCTCAACCATGGCGTGCTCGTCGGCGAGAAGTGGAATGATGAGGCCGCACGGAAGGCCTACGAGCAGGCGGGTGGCAAGCCGGCATACACCGGTTCCACTACGGAAGGCGCACAGAATGGCGAGACGGCCATCAGCTTCGCCGATCCGACCAAAGCCGCGAAAACCGGTGGCGAAGAATAAGCTGAAATCAGCCGAATAATCCAAGCCATAGCACTGACGAATCGTACGGAGCGAACATGAGCAACGAATCATCGAATGCGATCAAAGTAATCGCACTGTCTGCGGCAAGCCTTGCATTGCTGTCGGCATGCGGCGAACCCACGGCGACGCCAATGGACGATGAATATGCCGGAAATTCCGGCGAAAGCGTGCAATCGCAGGAAGAAAATTCAAAGAACAGCGGTAGTGCCACCGACTCCGACGATTCTGCGGATACGGACGTCAAAAACCATGCCGACGATCCGAACAGCACTACATCCGATAAGCAAGACACCGGCAACTACGCCGACGGCACCTACTCGATCAACGGCCAGTACGGGCCGGTGAGCGAAGACACTATCGACGTGCATGTGACGGTCAAAGATCAGACCGTCACCAATGTGGAGGTTATCGGGCATCCGTTCACGTCCATCTCCAAAAAGCACCAGAATGCGTTCGCCGAAGCCATCAACGGCGTGGTGGACGGTGAGCCGCTCAAAGACCTCAAGGTAGACAAGGTGGCCGGTGCCAGCTGGACGTCGGAAGCGTTCAACAAGGCGTTGGATGTGGCCCGTCAGGAAGCGTCAATCCAGTAGGGCCAGTAGCGGCGAAAAGCCCCGCAAACGTACAATGAGCGCCTCGGCTACAGCCTCACCCAAAGAGTGATCAAAGGCCGTAGCGGGGGCGCTCACTAAGTTTCAGATTACTATGGCAGCTCTGCTCTGTGATGCCTTTCAGACGGCCATAACGGGCCACAGAACGGCCGCCATGTTCTCAGGCCAAGGAATGCTCGCATCGCCATGCAACGCCTTACAGGCGAGCATAGAGCCGAGTATTGTGCTGAACAGGAATTGCGGATCCAATCCATTACGGAACACTCCGGCCTTCACGCCGCGTTCAACAAACTCAGAAAAACGCTTTTCCGCAGGAACAAGCACTTGATTGGCAATCGCATTCAACGAAGTGTTATCAGACGAAAGCACCACACCAACGGCCTTCAAACCAAAATCGCTGTCGAAAAAACAACCTTGAATGCGTTGCAACATCGTCAGCAAACCGTTTTTCGACAACTCGACATCGCTGAAATCCGGTAATCCCGCAACTTCCAGCTGCACACGGCGCAACAGATCATCAGCATTCTTATAGCGGCGATAAATCGTGGTTTTCGCAACGCCAGAACGACGAGCGACCTCTTCGATGGTTACCGCGCCGACGCCATCGGAAATCACAATCGCAAGCGTGGCCTTCATAATCTTATGATCGGTCTGCTCACGAAGCTGCTCGCGGCGGCTCTGCGCCTTGCGAACAGCCTCATGCACGTCACTGACCGCGTCGGAAACCACATCGGAAACGGCTTCGGAAACCGCCTCATGCACTCCGGTAATCATGAGATCACCTTGGTGCTTTCCACCTTCGCCACATACCACTTGTTGAACTTGACCAGAGGAATACGCAGCACCAAGCCAATCAGCAGCAGCGGAATCAGGAACAACAGCAGTGAGCCGAGCGCATGCCAGTAATCGTTGTTGTAAATACCGGCAATGGCCGCACGCAACGCCACAATCGAATGCGTGGCCGGCAGGAACGGGCTGATATCGCTGATGATCTTCGGTAGCACGGCCAGCGGATATGCGCCATTCGAGCCGGAAATCTGCGCCACTAGCACCAGCACGCCAATAGCCTTGCCTATATTGCCGAAACTCGCCACCATCGTGTACATGAAGAACGAGAACACCAAGGAGCTCGTCCAGCCAACTAGCATGAACAGCCATGGATGCACCGCCTGCACATGCAGAAACAGGAGATTGCCGCCCAGCGAGAACGTGCTCTGCAGCAGCGCGATCACACCGAACACGCCATAATGGCCGAGGAACAGCTGATGCGGCTTCGGATTGTCAAGACCCTCACGGTTCTTGCGTGAAACGCCGGGTTTCAGCGTTACGGCCATAAGCAGCGAACCTACGAATAGCGGAAGAATCGTGTAGAACGGCGCCAACTGCGAGCCGAAATTCTTAACAGGGAACACAGCTGTGCGCTTCACCTGGACGGGGGCCGCAAGAGCCGCCGCCAGTGAATCGGTGTTATTGCCGAGCACTTCCTTGACGGTGTCCATATTGCCGCTGTTCAGTGCGTCGGAAAGCGTGCCATTGAACGAAGACAGCGCGGTGCCCGCCTTGGTGAGGCTTTCGGCGGTGGAATCAAGCACCGTGCGAATATTGGTCAGCTGCTTGTCTGCCGACTTCGTGGTGCTGTTGAGATCTCCCAACGTGCCCTTCAGATCGGCGGCCGTGCTGCTCAATGCGGTGACCGTGTTGCTGATCGAATCGGAAATATCGTTGAGCTGCGGCTTGAGCTGGCTGTCGAAATCGGTTTTGATGCCGTCGATGGAGGCCTTCGCCTGCTGGGCGAGCTGGTTCACGCGCTCGCGGTCGGCTGTGGTGTCGCTCACTTTCGTGTCGATATTGTCGGCGCTGGTGTTGAGTGAGTTCGCTAGATCGTTGAGTTGCGTAATGGTCGCGCCCACGTTGGTTTTGAGATGATCGATGGCGATTTTCGCGACTTCCGGCATCAGATTGTTGTTGCTGAGCTCGTCGAGGGCGTCGTAGATGTTCTGGTAGCTTTGCGCCTGCTTGGTTACGTTTGCGGCCTGATTGCGCAGGGCAGTGGCCGTATTGCCGGCTTGGGTGCCCGCATTGTTGAATACGCTGTCAATATCGGTGGAGACCGCGCCGAAGCTGTTCGCCGAGCTGTTCAACGCGGTGCTGAGAGCGTTCGTGCTGGTTTTGACGGCTCCGGTCAGATCGTTGATGCTGTTTTTCGACTGTTTGAGCTCGTTGCCGGCGTTCTTCGCGCTGTCGCTCACGTTGGAAAGCAGGCTGTTGGAACTGTCGAGCAGGTTCTGTGCGCTCAATGTCAGTGAGCTGAACGTGGTCAACGCGGATGACGTGTCGGTGAGCGTGTTCGCGAAATTGCCCATGTTGTTGCTGAAGTTGGTGAGCGTGGCTTGCGATTCCGGTTTGTCAAGCTCGTCGGCCAGCTGCGAGGTGATGCTGAGCGCGGTGCTCGTCAACGTTTCGGAGAACATTTCGTTGATCTGCGCTGCCACGGTGTCGGCTCCTTGGCCGGTGATCTTTGGGGCGAGTGCGTTCTTCTTCTCGTTGTTGTAATAGGTGAGCGTGGCATGGTCGCCGTCTGCGGTGAAGAACGTCATCATGCGGGTGCTGAAATCCTTCGGAATCACCACTGCCGCATAGTATTTGCCGGATTTGGTGCCGTCGATGGCCTCTTTTTTGGTGGTGAAGGTCCAGTCCATCTGGTCGTTGGCGCGCAAGGTGTTGACTACTTGGTCGCCGATGCTGATCTTTACTGGAATGAGGTCGGACTTGTAGCCTTCATCGTCGTTGGCGACAGCGAATTTCAGATTGCCGGTATTGGCGAACGGATTCCAGCTTGCGCTGATGTTGAACCAAGAGAACAGACCCGGAATCACCACCAGTCCGGTAACGATGATGATGGAGACGATGTTGCTGGTCAGGCGTCGAACGTCGCCGACGAACAGTTTCCAGATGTTTTTCATGCGTTGCTCCTTTCGCTGTTACCGTTGGGATTGGCGTTGCTCGCTGTGCCGGTGTTGCCGGCCGCGTTCATGGCCTGTACCAGTGTTGCGACGCCGTCGGCGTCGGCTTGGTTGGTGCCTGCGACGTTGGCGATCGCCTGTTTGGTTTCATGTTTTCTTCGTCGTGCCTTGCGCATCAACTTGTCTCGCCTGTTTTGTTGCGCGCGCTTCTTGCGGCGCAGTCTCGCAGCTTGACGTTCCACCAGCTGTTCGCGAATCGCTTCGTCGCTGAGGCTGCCGAGTTCCACCTGGCGTTGCAGGCTGAAACGCATGTATTCGATGACCATCAGGAATCCGATGATGAGCAGCACCCAAATGATCCAGGTGGCAAGCACCACGCTCTTCTCGCCGTTGGTGAAGGAGAAGATCAGCACCAGAATCACTGGCACAATGAAACCGGCGATGAGCGCGCCACGCTTGAGCTTCGGATACAGTTCGGCGAAACGGCTTGCGCGTTCCTCGATCGCCTCACGGTAGCCGCCCTTGTCGGCAAGCACCTGAATGGCTTGGGACACGTTGTATCCGCGTTCCGGAAGCTGCACTTCCTCGCCGATGATCATGTCGCTTTCCTTGATTTGACGGGCGAACAGGCGGTTGAGATTGACCAGCAGCGGGCGAATCGCAAGTCCAATGAAGAATGCGGCCACGGCGAACAGCAGCAGCGTGCCAATCGACTTGAGCCAATGCCCATCGTAGAAGCCGGCAATCGTCTCTCGGAACGCGTCAATCGAATAACTGAATGGCACGAACGGGTAGACCATGCGGAAGAATTTCGGCATCATCTCAATCGGATACAGGCCGGAAGCGCCCGGAATCTGCACGATAACCAACGCGACACACAATCCCTTGCCGATATGCATGAACGTGGTCGATAGTGCGAATGTGATGCTCAGATATACCAGCGATGTGATGGCGCCGGTAAGTATAAACAGCGGTGCGTTCACGGTCTGCACGCCAAGCAGCAGGTCGCCGATGGTGGTGATCGTGCCTTGGGCCGCGCCCATGATGCCGAGCAGCATGTATCGGGCGAAATATTTTTCGGAAGCGGTCAGGTCGAGGCCTTCGAGGCCTTCATCGTCGACTTCCACCTTGAAGATCACCACGAAGGCGAACGCGCCCACCCACAGGGCCAGATTGGTCATGAGCGGAGCCATACCGGAACCGTAGGAGTTTATCGGGTACACGTTCTTCGTGTCGATCACGGTGGGGGACTGCATGAACGAGGCGATTTTCTCCGTGTCGAGGGAACTGCCGCCGGTCAGGTTTTTCAGCATGTCGACGCTGCCGAGTGCCTTCAGGTCGGTGCTGACGGTGATGAGCTTGTTCTCCACATGTTCAAGCTGCTTGTCGGTGTTCTGCAGGGTGGTGCGGGTGTCGTTCGTTACCTGGTCGAGCTGGTCGAGCACGGCGGAGGTTTGGGTGACGATGGTGTTTTGGCTGGTCACGGTACCAGACAGCGTGCCAGCGGTCATGGCGAGCGAGCTCAGGCCTGAGTTGAGCTGGGGGAGCGCGCCGGAATTCAACGTGTTGCGGGCATCTCCCATGCTTTTCAGTGAATTTTGCGTGCTGGTGTTGAAGTCGGTGGCGAGTTTGGACACGCTGTCGGACGTGGATTGCGTGTTCTCGCTCAACGTTTTGAGGTCGTTGAGCGTGCCAGCGGCCGTGTTGTTGGTGTCTTCAAGCTTCTTGATGATGTCTTGGTACTGCGTGTTGTCGCTGACGTTCTTGAGCTTCTCGATGAGCTGGGCGTTACGGTCGGTCACGCTTTGCATGCTGCTGACGGCCTGCTGTGCGGCTCCGCTCGCGGAAGAGACGGCTGTGGTCACCTTGTTGATGCTGGTGGTGGTGTCGCTGGTGGCCTGCGAAATCAGGCCGGAACCGTTTTCCAAAGCAGTGTTGGCGTTGGAAGTGAAGGTATTGAGACCGTTCTGTGCGGTGCCGATGGCGGTGGCGGTGTTCGCCAGGCCCTTGCCGGCGCTTGCTGCGGCCAGTTGCACGTCGTTCATTGCCTGACGTGCGGATTGCGTTTGTTGCGGCACGTTGGCGAGCTGTGCGTCAAGATCTTCGATGGTGGAGCGGATGAGGTTTACGTTCTTCTGGGTTTTGTCGAGTTCTGCTGTGGTTTCGTTGACGAAGGAGTTGGTTTTGCCGTTGATGGTGCCGTTCGCGGAGTTCACGGCTTTAGTGAGTACTTCGCTGACAGTGGAGACGAAGGTGTTGTTGACGGTACGGTCGACGGTGGTCGCGCCTTGATCGGTGATTTTCGGGGAGATTGGGCTCGATTTTTCGTTGACATAGTATTCCAGCGTCGGACGGTTCTTGCTGTCGGTCACGACGTTGGCGAGATCCTCGCTGAAACTGGAGGGGATGATGATCGCCGCATAGCAGTCGCCGGACTGTATCGCTTCCATCGCTTCGGCCTTGCCCATGAATTCCCAGCCAAGCTGGTCGTTGTCTTTCAGCGTGTCTTCGATCTGGTCGCCGAGGTTCATTTTGCCGAGCAGGGCGTTGTCGGTGCCTTTATCGACGTTGGCCACGGCAACTTTGATGCCTTGGGTGTTGCCGTACGGATTCCAGAATCCGTAGATGTTGAACCATGCGTACAGCGGCGGAATGATGATTATGCCGATCATGATGACCCAGGCGGCGGGTACGGTGACGAGTCGTTTGAGGTCACGACGCAGAATCTGCAGTACGTTGCGCATTGTCTCCCCAGTCCAATGGATGTTCGACCGTGTTCGCGCGTAGCGATACGTTATCCGTAGCGCTACGCCTCCCGTATCGTAATACCCGTTCTCGGACAAATTTGGGCACGGACGTAAATGCGCTCCGCCCATGACTGAAATAAACACGACAAACTGCGGCGGAACTGTGAATCTTGCCGTTAATGACCGCACAACTTGCATTCTGTGCATGCGCAAGTCGAGTCTGTTGTCTGCGATCTTGTGATTACGAGATGGCACGTGACTTGTGCAGACAGCAATCGCAGGTTGTGCTGGTTGCGCACAAACAATCCTCTCGTGTAGCGTACTGCGATTGGGTTTTGGTAGCGTTGTACAAGGAAGGACGAATAGTATGGGCAGAACCGAAGAAGTGAGCGCGGCCATCGCCGACGAAACCGAAATCACAGCGATCGAAGAGGCCGGAATCATTGCGCAATCAAAATCGGCGGAAGCCGACGACAATCCGGCCGACCGTAGACTGCCGCTGATTGCACGCATTTACGGCATCGTCATGCTGGTCGAAGGCGTGGTGACGTTGCCGATCATCGTGATTTCCTGCCTGTATGCAGTCCAAGCCGCGCTTTCCGGCAGGCTGGCGTTTGACGCGCTGAACCTCACCACTATTCTGTCGGTTATTCATGCTGCGGTGCTGCTGGTCTCCACCGCATGCCTTGCGGTTTTCGGCGTGCTGCTGATTCTCAACAAGCGTCGACATATCGCGCAATGGACGTATTTGATGATTCCGCTCACGCTTGCGGAAGGCCTATTGTCGTTGTCGTTGCAGGGTTTGGGTGTGAATCTAATCAGTCCGGTCGTGCAGCTGCTTGTATTGGTTGCGTTGCATATTACGGCCGATCCGTCGCTGCGCGAGGAGCGTCGTTTGCAGTTCGCGCTTCGTCGTTTGGATGCGCGCAGCGAGTATGAGACGGCTGTTTCGAAGGGCATGGCCGGCCGTGATCTGACTGGCAAAGGCTATATTTCGTTGGATTTCTTCAACTTATTCTGGCTGTTTGTGGTCGGTTGCGTGTTTGGTCTGGTGGTGGAGACGCTGTACCACTATGTGCTGTTCGGCGAATGGCAGGATCGTGCCGGATTTTTGTGGGGGCCGTTCTCGCCTATCTACGGTTTTGGCGCGGTGATTCTGACGGTGTTGCTCAATCACTTGTGGCGGTCGAATTGGATGCTGATTTTCTGCGCGAGCGCGGTGATTGGCGGCGCGTTTGAATATTTCACCAGCTGGTTCATGGAAGTTGCGTTCGGTATTCGCGCGTGGGATTACACAGGCAAATGGCTGTCGATTGATGGGCGCACATCCGGCAAATACATGTTTTTCTGGGGAATACTTGGCTTGGTGTGGGTGAAGCTGATTCTGCCGCATTTGCTTGCGATGATTCAGCGTATTCCGTGGAAGATTCGCTATACGTTGACGGCGGTGTGTTTTGCGCTGATTTTCATTGACGGCGTGATGACGTTGATGGCGCTGGATGCCTGGTATTCGCGTATGGCGGGTATTGCGCAGAATTCGCCTGTTTCGCAATTCTTCGCCACGTATTTCGACGACGACTTCATGGCCAATCGGTTCCAGACCATGACGCTCGACCCGTCTACTGCCGGTCGCATGTAGCGGGCTGGCTGGGCGGGGCTATGCGGCGAAGCTTTGTGCGAGCTGGCGGATCAGATCCGGCCTATGTCCACTCCATGAGGAGTTCGGTGAGATGACGACCGGAATCTGCTTGAAACCAGCGTTTTTGATCTGTTCGAAGGTGGACGGGTTCTTCGTCAGGTCGACGGTGTCGTAACGCACGCCCAGCTTTGCAAGCTCTTGCTCGGTGGCTTCGCATTGCGGGTTGCTCGGATTGGTGAAGACGGTCACGGTCATTCGATTTCCTCCCTATGCAAATGGCTTTCGTCGTTTGCGAAAGCCGTGTCGGCCACGTTCTTCGGTTATGCTCGCTTACGCAAGCCACTATCTAGCATACACACTACCGGTAGTGGTGTGTCGTGAGATTCCTCACTGTATATAGTGGGGAATTCCCCAGAATTCCCAAAAATACGAACGTTTGTTCGAATATGCTCCAGTGTACCTCAAACTACGGAATTCGCGTCTGCGCGCATGTCGAAACTGTCTCTAATGCTGTTTGATGGGCGCAAGATGCGTTGCGGACGGTCGTGAAATGATGCCGAGTGTGCGATGCCTATAGCAGTGAATGTACTGGGTAAATGCTGGGCTGCGGCCTTTGATCCATTAGGCTGCAGAAACAAGAATGCCTCGGAAACCGTTGAAAATATTGATTTCCGAGGCTTTTCGTATGTGCCCCCCGTGGGATTCGAACCCACAACCCACGACTTAAAAGGACGCTGCTCTAACCGTTGAGCTAGAGGGGCAACAAAGAGCTAGTATACAGCATATTTACGCAAAACGCCACACAAATCAGCTGTAAATGACAAAAAACGTTGATTATCACCAAGTCATCGCCGAATCATCATCGAATTCCCGCGAATCGCAGCATCATTTCTGCATATCTGCTCGTACAGTGGAATGCATGTCATGTACCACGATTCTTGTAGGAAAGAAAGCCAGCTACGACGGCTCCACTATCATCGCACGCGACGATGATTCCGGTTCCGGCCGTTACGATCCGAAGAAATTCATTGCGGTCGCGCCGCAAGACCAACCGCGGCATTACCGCAGTGTGCTCAGTCATGTCGAAATCGATCTTCCCGACAATCCATGCCGATACAGCATTGTGCCGAACGTGCTGCCAAATCGCGGAATTCTCGCGGAAGCGGGCGTCAACGAGCACAATGTGGCGATGAGCGCCACCGAAACCATCGCAGTCAACGAGCGCGTGCTAGCCGCTGATCCGCTCGTTGAGTTGCAACCGGCGAACAAAGCCGCTAATACCCCTGAAATTCCGGGCGGAATCGGAGAAGAAGACATCATAACCCTTGTGCTGCCTTACGTAACCACGGCACGCGAAGGCGTCGCACGTCTCGCCGAACTGCTTGAAACATACGGCACCTACGAATCGAATGGCATCATCATTTCCGACGTAAACGAAATCTGGTATGTCGAAACGATCGGCGGACATCATTGGATCGCCCGCCGCGTGCCTGACGACTGCTATGCGACCATCCCCAACCAGCTCGGCATCGACGATTTCGACTTCGACGACGCCTTCAACGCCCAACGTGAATTCATGTGCAGTGCCGATTTGCGTGAATTCATGGATGCGCACCACCTTGACCGCACTATGAGCGCGGCTGTAAGTAGCGGCTTCGGATTCCAGCCGACGAGCGCTTTCGGAAACGTCAATATGAACGGTGGCAGTAATAGCAGTAGCGGCGCGGCGCTGAGATGTAACCATTTCAATCCGCGCACAGCTTTTGGCACCGCCACCACCAAAGACCACATCTACAACACTCCGCGTGCCTGGTACATGCAGCGCTACCTCAATCCAAGCGAGGATTGGGATTCGCCGGCCGCCCGCTACACGCCCGCGTCCGACGATATTCCGTGGTGTCGCGTGCCTGAGAACGCTGTGACGCTCGAAGACGTCGATTTCCTGATGAGCGCGCACTTCGAGGGAACCCCTTACGACCCGTACGGTACTCTCGGAACGTCGGAAAGCCGCCATCGCTACCGTCCGATCGGCATCAACCGCACCGGGCATATGGTGGCCATGCAGATCCGCCCGTACGCGCCGGAAACCAGCCGCTCGATCATGTGGATTTCGTACGGTTCCGGCCCCTTCACCGCGGCCACGCCGTTCTATGCGAACGTCGACGATACGCCCGCCTACCTGCGCGACACCACGCCGGAAGTCTCGACCAACAACCTGTACTGGGCGAACCGTTTGATCGCCGCGCTCGCCGACGCGCATTTCTACGAAACCAGCAATGCGATCGAAGAATTTGCGGAATCGGCCCGCGCGTATGGCCATCGTCTGGTGGAACGTACCGATGCCGAATTGCGTGAGATGACCGCGCAATCGAGCGCGTCCGAATCACAAGAGAGTGCAGGGGCTGCGGAGATTACGGAAAACGCAAGTATTGCAATCATCGCCAGACTGCAGCAGTCCAACGAAGAAATGGCGGAATACTTGCGCACTCACGTTACGAAACTGCTTAACGACGTGCTCTACACGTCCAGCAATCTCATGCACAACAGTTTCGCCATGTCCGACCGCTGGAACTAAGCATAAAACCCTGAAATCCGGCAAAACCCGTCCCAATGAGCCAGGTTTCCGCGCTCGGGGCGGTTCCGCATGAACGTAGGCTGTTGGAAGCGTCAGTGCTGCTTCCAACAGCCTCACGACTGCATCCTCACCCCGTACGTCAGTTCTGCCATATATAAGGTAGATAGTGCCATCCAGACCGTCGATTGACCATCAAATCGTCGGAAATCGCGATCAGTTGAACCCGACGACGTGTTCCGCCACGAAATATCCCTTGCGAATCACGAAACGACCGATTGACCCGCGCAAATTCAACGCACGAGACATGGCCTTCTTGCGCACATCCTTGTAAATAGTGGGGGAGTACGCCTTAATGTCGTCCCACATATCCTTTTTCTTCTCATAATTTTCCGGATCGCGAGACAAAATCATGAACACACTTGCCACGGAACTTTCAATCGCCAGGAAGTGGATCATATAACGGTACAGGCCGTCCGGTACCGTGTCGCGTTCCGGAGTGGCGTGCACCATGCACTGGTTGACGAGACGCAGCTGGTCGACACGGCGGATCATCACATCGGTCTGCACGCTTTGCCCGTCGCGCCCGATGAAATAGTGGTAGAACGGCGTATCCAAATACTTCATGGTCTTCACCCACGGGAATGGTTGGTACGCGTAAATGAAATCCACGTAGAACGTGTGCTCCGGCAGTTGCATGCCGGACTCTCGCACCACGGCAGTACGGTACGTCAGCGCGTGCATGAGAATGTATTCAGCCAAGCCGAAATGCCCAAGATCGTTCCAAGTCAGGCGCTCGCCGGCCTTCATGGCATGGCGGAAGTTCACTACATGCTTGTTGCGTTTGCCAACCTTGTCATACACATAATTGGTGACGAGCATGTCGATCGGCTCGGTGGAATCGGCCTCTTTGCGCAGCACGGCCATGACTTGTTCGAGTGCTTCGGGACCGACCCAATCGTCGGCGTCCACGACCTTCACATACATGCCGTTTGCTGCCGCGATGCCGGTGTTGACGGCCCCTCCGTGCCCCTTGTTCTCCTGGTGGATGGCGCGCACGATGCCTGGATAGCGGGCCTCGAATTTCTGTGCCATTTCCAGCGTGCCGTCGGACGATCCGTCATCCACGATCAGCACTTCGATGTCGTCGTTGCGCTTCGCTGCGATTAACGACATGACGCATCGTTCCAAATATTCGGTCATATTGTACGCGGGCACCACGAAGGTGAGCGTCTTCTTCTCCTGCATAGTCTTCCTTGGTCGGCCGAGGTGACCTTCCGCGTGCGCGTGGTCACTGCGTAACGAAACTAACGTAGCACCTTGTTCGCTTCAGGGGAACGGTTTGTGCGCAATAGGCACCCTGAATAGTTCAATCTGCACCTGAAATTTCCCTTAAGGGTATCGTTGTTGACGATTCGTCGGTTTTCGTCGATGTTTATTGGCTGCTGTGCTGCTTACGATTTCCCTGTTGCGGGCACTGTTTAATTCCTGCGCCTGGCGTCTGTTGGCGTGGGCTGCGATGCTTGCGGTGACAGGGTGCGGCTGAGTCTTACAACTGCTGTTCGGCTTGTGTGTCTTGGCTTCCGGCTGCGCCTTGTTCGGTGTTCTGTTCAGCGTTCTGCCCGGCTGGGCTTTCCGTATTGTTTTGTGATTGTGCCTCTTTTGCGGCCTTGCGCTCACGCTTCGCGATTTCCTTGATTTCGCGCCTTTCCTGCTTTTCCGCCTCTTTTGCGGCTTTGTCGCTTTCGAAACGCAGTTCCGGCTTGGCTTCCATGCGGCTCAAGCCATGCCAGGCCAGATTCACGATGTGCGCGGCGAGCTGCTCCTTGCTGAGCTTGCGCTGGTCGGCCCAATATTGGCAGGTGTAGACGGTCATGCCGATGAGCATCTGCGCGTAGTACGGCACGCCCTTGGCGGGCAGATGCTGCCGCTTGAACGCCTCGGTGAGTATGTCTTCGACGCGGATGGAGATGTCGCCGAGCAGCGAGTTGAATGATCCCGCGGGATCGGTTTTCGGCGAATCGCGGGTGAGCACGCGGAATCCCTCGGCGTTCTCCTCGACATAGGTGAGCAGTGCGAGGGCGGTGCGTTCGACGATCTGCCGCGGATGCGCCTGCGGATCGGACAGCGCGTTGATGAGGGTGTCGGTGAGCGCGCGCATTTCGCGGTCCACCACCACGGCGTACAGGCCCTCTTTACCTCCGAAATGCTCGTACACAATGGGTTTTGACACTTTTGCGGTGGCGGCGATCTCCTCCACGCTCACTGCTTCGAAACCCTTCGACGCGAACAGCGAACGACCGATTTCGATGAGCTGCTCGCGCCGCTGATACGACGTCATTCTGGATGTGTTAGCCATGCTGTCCAGTTTTTCACGTCCCGTGGATAGCTCCTTGACTGTCCGACCCCCACGTATCGTCCGATTCTGGTGAATCGGACACGTGTGTCATATTGACAATGCTTCATTGCAGCTTTAATATATTTAATAAATAATAAATTTTATTGAAGGGGGTGATGTGGACCGTCTACCAGAATGGTTGGCCAACCTTGCGGAGGAGGATTTGGCCTTCATCAAGAACTTCGTGCTATCGTCAGGATCTCTGAAGCAAATGTCCCAGCTGTATCAAGTCTCCTACCCGACCATGAGGCTCCGGCTTGACAGGCTTATCGAAAAAATACGGTTGAACGACAACGAGACGGAGGATCCATTCATCCTCTTGGTGAAGAGTCTCGCCATCGACGATAGATACGACGTCGACACGGCTCGAATACTCATAGACGAGTACAGAAAGAGAAGGGATGAATCATGAGCTGGACATGGATCGCATTGTTGATTGAGATCCTAGGCGTAATCGCCGTATTCGTTCTGGTCTTCCTCATCGCGAGGAGCCTGATTCGCTACGCAAATTCCCTAAAGAAAGGAGGCAGTCCTTCAAAGCAGGCAGCGGAAGACAAAAAAATCACTCTTCATGATTTATAAAAACGTTACCAGATATATCACCTATACGCATAGCTACAATGAGGTAAAAATGCATAGTTATAAGTATTCACTTCTAGGTGTCGTCGCAGCAGTTGCAATGTCACTTACCGCTATAGCGCCAGCCAGTGCTGAGCCTATTGAGTCGTCAAACCCTTCTTCCAATTCCATCACTTTGTCTGCGGAAGACAAAATGGAAATTTCCGATATTTTAACAAGTTATGGAGTTGATGAAGGGAAGGCACAATATCTTGTTTCGCGTTATGAGCACGGATATGCATGGGATTCTTTTACTCCGGGGAAGCAGCCAATAGCTGCTACTCAGAGAAAGACGCTTTATTCGGTTGAAACTGTTAAAACATACGAAGATGGTTCAATTGCAGTCTCAACGGTTCCCAATTTTGAGGCTCTTGCCGATGCTCCGCAAACGCGAGGCATTACTGGATGCCAGTATCGTCAATCTGGTTCAACTCGATATTGGAAGAATTGCGATGGGACGGTTAATCTTGCGGTTATTTCCATGGGATTCAATTTCAACTATCAGAATGTTAACCACTCAAATCCGAAAATAACACATTACGGGCCATATCATCATCACATCATTGGAGGTGCGCTCAGTAATTTCCGATTCGACCGGATATCGAATTCCCAAGTTCGGCTAAGTGCGGATCTTGATGTGGCTTTTAGGGGATTTCCCGCTGGATGGACTGCTTGGATGCAGGTCAACGTAACAGGAGACAATGCCTGGACTAGCAATAACTAGTTAGGTTTCATGCTGCTGGGATGTCATTTTGATTCGAGAACCGTGTTTCCAATTGTCGCATCGAGAGATGATTGAAGACACGGTTTTACGTGAGAGGTGTGGAAAATAACATGATGATGCGTTTCTTCGAAAACGTCGAACGTTTGCGGAGTTTATTTCGAAGTCAAAAATCGCATTATCGATGTCTTGCATGGTAGAGCACCTTATTCTTCTGACGAATCGGACATTCGTGGTGCGTCCGCGGGGCGGAGCCGGTGTGTCCGTTGCGCTTTTTAGGCTGGAGTCATGGATACGAATGTGATTATTGCGATTGTCGCTGTTGTCGTTATTGCGGCAATTCTGGTGATTGGTGGTTGGTGGCTCGGTAAGACCCGCAAGAACGCCATCAACAAGTCCACTGAGGATGCGAAAGCGGCTGCTGATGCCCGTCTTGCTGCGGAAGCAAAGTCGGCTGCGGCTGATTCTTCCACGGTGAAGCCGTCCGTTGATTCCAATGTTGATGCAGCTGAAAAAGCTCTGGCTGAAAGTCAGCAGAAGTCCTCAGCTCAAGCTTCCTCTGCCGAAACGGCGGCTCCTACACCAGCCACCGAAGCCAAGCCCGAACCGGTTCATGAAACCCCCGAAGCCGCCGGCACGCGCATGCAGCGTCTTAAGGCGCGCCTGTCGAAATCCGGCAATCCGTTCGGCAAGGCCCTGTTCAACATCCTCGCCAAGGACCAGCTCTCCGAAGCTGACTGGGAAGACGTCGAAGACACCCTCCTGCTTGCCGACGTGGGCGCGGAAGCCAGCGAACAGCTCGTCGAGGAACTACGCAACGACGCCCGAATCGCAGGCCAGTCCGATCCGGCCGAAGTGCGTGCCGCGCTGAAAGACAAGCTGCTGAAGCTCGTAGGCACTGACACGGATCGCCGCCTCAATGCCGATAAGGAAGGCGCGAACAAACCGAGCGTCATCATCATGGTCGGCGTGAACGGCACGGGCAAAACCACCACTGCGGGCAAGCTTTCCCGCCTGCTTGTTTCCGAAGGCAAGCAAGTCATGCTGGGCGCTGCCGATACCTTCCGTGCGGCGGCCGCCGACCAGTTGGAAACTTGGGGCGCTAAGGTCGGCGTTCCGGTCGTGCGTTCCGACAAGGACGGCGCCGATCCGGCGTCCGTCGCATTCGAGGCCAGCGCCAAGGCCAAGGAAGAGAACGTCGACGTGCTCATCATCGACACTGCGGGCCGCTTGCAGAACAAGGCGAACCTCATGGACGAGCTCGGCAAGATCCGCCGCGTTACCGAAAAGAATCTTCCGGTCGACGAGGTGCTGCTCGTGCTCGACGCCACCACCGGCCAGAATGGCATGACGCAGGCCAAGGTGTTCGCCGAAGCCATCGGCATTACCGGTGTGGTGCTCTCCAAGCTTGACGGCTCCGCAAAGGGCGGCATCGTGATTTCCGTGCAGAAGGAGCTTGGCGTGCCCGTCAAGCTCGTCGGCCTTGGCGAAGGCCCGGACGATCTCGCCCCGTTCGATCCAGAAGGCTTCGTCGACGGCATCCTCGCCTGAGCTGATTACGCTCTCGAGAAAGCCTCCCCGCGTGGGAGGCTTTCTTTTTACCCCCGACCAGTCCTATCTCACCTATATATGGCAGATACGCTGAAAAATGGGCTGATATTGGTTTTGTCTGGGAGCGTTGCGCAATCTGAAACAAAACATGCCAGCCGCTTTATTCCGCCATTTTCGGTTGGCGTAATGGCGAGATGGCGTTACCTTGCTGTAACACGTCGTAACGTTTTCAAAACGCGGGCGGCGTTCCATACCGTTTTGTCAGCCCCATACGATGGGGCCGGAAATGTGAACTCAAAAAGAAAGAAAGAGGAGGGTGACATGGGTCAGCTTGATTCTGGAAATGCCGCGTGGATTTTGACTTCCGCGTCCCTTGTGTTCCTCATGACGCCGGGTGTGGCGTTCTTCTACGGTGGCATGGTCCGTGCAAAGGCCGTGCTGAACATGATGATCATGGAGGCGGCCGCTCTGTCCGTCACAATGGTGATCTGGGTGCTGTGGGGCTGGTCCATCGCCTACGCAGGCACTTCGGTCGGCGGTGTCTTCGGTGATCCGGCCACGGGCTTCCTGTTGAAGGATTCCATGGTTTCCGACGGTGGCGTCTTCACGTCGGCTTCGCTGAACTCCAACAATTACCCGGTCAGCGTCGATGTGGCGTTCCAGTCCGCATTCGCCATGATTACCGTCGCTCTGATTTGCGGCGCTATCGCTGAACGTGTCAAGTACTCCACTTGGATGATTTTCGTCGCGCTGTGGATTACCTTCGATTACGCTCCGCTCGCCCACATGGTGTGGAATGGCGGTCTGCTGAGCGCTGACGGCGCAATCTCCCAGGCCATCGGCGCTGCCGCCCACGATTTCGCAGGTGGTACGGTCGTGCACATCAACGCTGCAGTCGCCGCTCTGGTGATCGTGCTGATCATCGGCAAGCGCAAGGGCTTCGGCACCCAGCCGTTCCGTCCGCATAATGTTCCGTTCGTGATGCTTGGCGCTTTCCTGCTGTGGTTCGGATGGTTCGGCTTCAACGCTGGTTCCGCGTTCGCCGCCAACGGCACCGCAGGCTACGCTTGGGTTTCTACTTCCGCTGCAACCGCCGCCGCAATGCTCTCTTGGGGCTTCACTGAGAAGATCCGTACCGGCCACTACACCGCCATGGGTGCCGCTTCCGGTATCGTCGCAGGTCTGGTCGCCATCACCCCGGCCGCCGATGTGGTTTCCCCGCTGTGGGCCATCGTGCTCGGCGCCATCGCTGGCGTGCTTACCTGCCTCGCTTGCGGCCTGAAGTTCAAGCTCGGCTACGATGATTCTCTCGACGTTGTCGGCGTCCACGGCGTCGGCGGCTTCACCGGCACTGTGCTCATCGGCTTCTTCGGCGAAGGTACCGGCCTGTTCGCAGGCGGCGACTGGAAGCAGCTGGTTGTGCAGCTCCTCGTTGCCCTCGTTGCCATCATCTGGTCCGCTGTTGTCACCGGCATCATCGCCTTCGCTCTGGAGAAGACGATTGGCTGGCGTGTCACTGAAGCTCAGGAAGTCGGCGGTATTGATCTTGCCGATCAGGGTGAACGTGCTTACGATTTTGCTGGTACCGCCAGCTCTGTTCTCAAGGAGGTGAAGTGAGATGAAGCTCATTACCGCTATCATTCAGCCGCATAAGCTTGACGATGTCAAGGAAGCCCTCGCTGCCGCAGGTGTTCACGGTCTGACCGTGTCTGAGGCTAACGGTTACGGCCGCCAGCGTGGTCACACCGAGGTTTACCGTGGTGCAGAATACACCGTGGACCTCATTCCGAAGATTCGCATCGAGGTGTTGTCCGACGACGCCGATGCCGAGACTCTGGTCGGTGTGATCATCAAGTCCGCCGGCTCCGGCACCATCGGCGACGGCAAGGTCTGGGTTGCCCCGCTTGACTCGGTGACCCGCGTGCGCACCGGCGAGACCGGCTCTGCCGCTATCTGATAATTCATTCGGATAGATATTAAGGACCCCGGGCTTAGGTTCGGGTTATCAATAGACAGATCCCCGTACGTGCTTCGCGCCGTGCGGGGATTTTCATACGATTTTCGCGTCAGATTGTCTGCTTCGGATTTCCCCACTTTCGCTTTTATCTGCTCAGATTTGCTTGTTTTTGCGAAGATTCATAAGGATTTGCTATGACTTCAGCGGTTGATGGTCTTAAACAACGTTTCATGAATATAAGTCAGCCGGATGCCGACGGCGTGTACCGCAATGGTGCGGCGAAGCGCAAGGCTCGTACGGATCTGGCCATGGATTGCCTGACGAAATTGTGGCAGGAGGCCTGCCAGACGGTTTCTTTTGACGTTCCGCAAGTTGGTATTGGTCTTGGCGCGGTCGGTTCGTTGGCTCGCGGCCAAGTTGGACCGAGTTCCGATCTTGACTTGGTGGTCATTTATGAGCCTCACACGCTCACTGACCAGCAGCTCAATGAGCTTGCCAACAAATTGTGGTATCCGATTTGGGATTCTGGCCTTGATCTTGACCAGTCGGTGCGCACCCGCGCGCAGTGCGAGGCGGTCACAGACCATGATCTGCCCGCCGCGATGGGTTGGCTGGATGTGGTGCCGATTGCGGGCGACGCGCAGCTGATCGAATCCACGGCTGTCTCCATTTTAGAGCGTTGGCGTAGGGCCGCCCGTAAGCGCTTGCCTGAATTGTTGGGTTCCGCCAAGTCTCGTTTGGACGAGTTCGGCCGTATGGCGTACGGCAATCAGCCTGATATTAAGGAGTCTCGCGGCGGTTTGCGCGATTCCGTGCTGGTATCCGCGCTTGCCGCCTCTTGGCTTGCCGACCGCCCGCACGGCCAGTATGACGATGCTGTCGAACGGTTGTTGGATGTGCGTGACTGCATTCATTTGGTTGCCGCCAAAGACACGAATATGCTGCTTGCTCCCTATCAGGCGAGGGTTTCGGCGATGTTGGGTTTGGCTGATCCGACGTTGCCGAGCGGCGAGCGTGAGACGAAGTCGATTGATGATTTGCAGACGTTGCTCGCTCGTGTTGGCCGTCAAATCGCGTTTTCGCTTGATTCTACGGCTTCCCGCGCCGAGCATTCGTTGACTCATGAGAAGCCTCGTTTTGCGTTTTTCCAGGTGTTCCAGCCTCGTGGCGGTGGCAAGCGTCAGGCGCCTACGTTTGATGTGGTCGCGCCCGGTATTGCCAAGCATGAGGAGGAGATTGTGCTTGCGCCGGGTGCCGATCCGAAGTCTGATCCGTGCCTTGCATTGCGTGCGGCTGTTGCTGCGGCTGAGTTTGGTCTGCCGATTGCGCCCGGCACGTTGCAGAATCTGAAGTTATGTCCGATTGATGATCGCACTTGGAATGATGAGTCGCGCAGTCTGTTCTTGCGTTTGCTTGCGAGCGGTCCCGCGCTGTTGCAGGTATGGGAGGAGATTGATTTTGTTGATATTCCGGGTCGTTTGATTCCGGAATGGTTGGCGATTCGTAATCGTCCGAGCGCTTCAGCTGCTCATCGTTACACGATTGATCGTCATTCGGTTGAGGTGGTCACACGGCTTGGTCGTGAAACACCTCGTGGAAACCGTTATGATGATCGGCATTATCAGGCGTTGCTGTTGGCTGGTATTTTGCATGATATCGGCAAGCGTCCGTGGGTTGCCGATCATGCTGCGGAGGGTGCCCGTCATGCGTCCACGGTTTTGAAACGTATGGGTTTTGACCGTGACATTATTTGGTGGGTCACGTTGCTGGTGCGCGAGCATCTTACGTTGTCGGAATTTGCGACTGGCCAGAATCCTAATGATCCGAATGTTGGCGACGAATTGGCCTCCCGTCTTGATCATGATCCGTTGCTGCTTGACATGCTCTTTGACCTGACTCGCGCTGACGGTTCGTCATTGGGTGCCACGTCCGGCGAGACCATTTCCAAACAGTACGGCTGGAGCAAATGGCGCGAAACCCTCGTCCGAACCATGTACAACGCCACCCGCTATCACATGTGAGGCCGTGTAGGCCGTGGGCGAGTGTCCGGCAAAGCGACTGGTTGCCAATATGGCGCCCGCCGCGCTGTCGTATATGCGCTATTTAAGAAAAAGTGGGGAACATATCACCTTCAGTTCACTTAAGCAAGTCAAAACCAGGGGAATAGACACCTGTACGAAAGATGTCCCCAAGTTGTCCACTTGGTTATCCCCATTTGGTGGATAACTCGATATGTTTTCCACATAGTTATCCCCAATATGTGGATAACTTGGCTTTTTTCGACTTTCTTATCCACAGCGAACCGATTCGCGCGTGTCGTGTATCATCAACTCCAGCAATGCGGAGAATCCTCGATAATCTCAGCACAATACTGTTCGTGAAGTGGCACAGGTATTATGGTTTTTCCCGGTACACCACACATCGAAGAGCTGGAGAAGCATGGCGGAGAGCAATTCTTGGAACAACGGCCTGAATCAAGGGCAAAACCGCGGTTTTTCAGGCAATGGCAGCACTTCCGGAACATCCGGAGCAGCCATTCGCGACGCCATCTTTGACCGTGTGCCGCCACATGACGACGCCGCCGAAATGGCGGTGCTCGGCGGCATGCTCATGAGCAAAGACGCCATCGGCGAAGTCTCACAGATGATCGACATCACCGATTTCTACCAGCCGCGTAACCAAACCGTGTACGAAGCCATCATCAACCTGTTCTCCGCATCGCAACCCGTCGACGCGGTGCTGGTGGCCAATCAACTGCTCAAAGACGGCGACCTCGAAAAAGTGGGGGGATCCGACTATCTGCACAGCCTCGTCGCATCCGTGCCGACCGCAGCCAACGCAACCTTCTATGCCGACATCATCCACCAGCGCGCCATCTTGCGCAATGTGATCGCAGCCGGCACCAAAATAGCGCAGCTCGGCTACACGGCCGAAGGATCCCAAGCCGAAGACGTCGTCAACCTGGCGCAGGCCGAAGTCTACGAAATGTCGACCGGCAAAGTGAGGCAGGATTACGCGCCGATCGGCACCGTCATCACCGACACTCTTGACCAAATCGACCGACTGCAGAACGGCGAAGTCTCCAAGGGCGTGCCAACCGGATTCCGCGACATCGACGAAGTGACGCAAGGCCTGCAGCCGGGCCAGATGATCGTTGTGGCAGGACGCCCCGCCATGGGCAAGTCCACGCTCGGCGTCGATTTCGCTCGATCCGCCGCGTTGCACCACAATATGACATCCGTGATCTTCAGCTTGGAAATGAGCAAAAACGAACTTGCGCAACGAATTATCTCCGCGGAAACGAATATTCCGTTGGCAGCCATGCGCCGAGCGGAAGATATCACGCAGGAACGTTGGAATATCCTTAATAATCTGCAAGATAAACTGCAGAACGCACCATTATTCATCGACGATAGTCCGAACATGAGTTTGATGGAGATTCGTGCGAAATGCCGTCGATTGAAGCAGACGAATGATCTGAAATTGGTGGTGATCGACTACCTGCAGCTCATGACTTCCGGCAAGGCCGTGGAAAGCCGCCAGCAGGAAGTGTCTGACTTCTCGCGTGCATTGAAGCTGCTTGCCAAGGAATTGGAAGTGCCGGTGGTGGCGCTGAGCCAGCTGAACCGTGGCCCCGAAATGCGTCAGGACAAGAAGCCGCAGCTTTCCGACCTGCGTGAATCTGGTTCTATCGAACAGGACGCCGACGTGGTGTTCCTCGTGCACAGACCGGACGCCTACGACAAGGAGGACCGCCCGGGCGAGGCCGACATCATCATGGCGAAGCATCGTAATGGTCCGACCGATACCTTCAACCTCGCGTTCCTTGGCGCGTACTCCAAGTTCAAAGATATGCCGCAGGACTATCAGAGCCAGCAGGAGGTATAAGCATGGCGTGGAACTCATTCGCAACGCCGCTGATCGGCAAAGCCGTTCGAGCGGCCTCCCGCTTGGCGCATGGCGGCGGCAGCGCGTTCCCCGGCAAAATCGTGGAACAGATCGACCCGCAATTCCTCGCACGCACGCTACAGCAGCTGCCGCTCGGCGTGGTGCTCGTATCCGGCACGAACGGCAAAACCACCACCACTCGCATGGTGGCAAGTATGCTGGAATCGTTGGGATTAAAAGTGTTCACCAACCCGACCGGATCGAACTTCACCCGTGGCGTGGTTTCGTCGCTGCTGGCCGAAGTCTCGCTTGGCGGCAAACTGGACGCCGATATCGCCGTGTTGGAACTCGACGAAGCGTACGCGGTGCATTTCGTCAAACAAGTGCAACCTGACTACTGCCTGCTGCTCAACGTGATGCGTGACCAGCTCGACCGTTTCGGCGAAATCGACAATACCGCGAAACTGTTGAGCAAAGCTGTCGAAGCGACCACCGGAACCGTGGTGCTCAACCGTGAGGATCCGCGCATCGCACGGCTTGCAGACGTCACGCATACTGAAGATGGTGTGGAGGTGCGCTATTTCGGACTTGACAAGTCGCTGCGCAGCTTCTTCCCTTCCGACGATGACATGTGCACGACGGTTGATGCGGAATCGGCAGCTGATACTGAAGCGTTAGTTGGTATTGACTTGTCCGAATCTGCAGGATCGGACGAAAATATTGAGATTGGTGATGCTTCCGCAATTGCGAAAACTGGGGAACATGCAGAAAAATCGGAAAATGCAGAATCTGCGGAACAGCTACAGGCTGACGTGACCCTGCTTGCCGTAGGCGACCATCGTGCCAGCTTCGGCATCGACGGCGAAACGTACGAAACCGGCGTGAAACTGGAAGGTGTGTACAACCTGTACAACGCGGCAGCCGCGCTGGCTGCCGTGCGAGCGGTCGTGGCCGACGCGCAGGCAATGTTCCTGCCGTTCGAAGAGAACGTAACCGACGAACTGCTGCGCCAAGTGGGAATCTCACAGCGCATGATCGATTTCGCGCGCTCCACCACGCAATCCATGATCGACGCGGCAGCCGAAGTCACTCCGGCGTTCGGACGTGGCGAAGTCATCGACGTGAACGGTTCGCCGGTGGAGCTGCTGCTCGTCAAAAATCCCATGGGATTCCGTCTGTCGCTCGCATCCTTCGCCCCCGAAGGCTGCGACACCATGATCGCCATCAACGACGAATACGCCGACGGGCGTGACATGAGCTGGCTGTGGGACGTGGACTTCTCCTCGCTGCGAGGCACCGGTGTATCTATGGTTTCAGGCGTGCGCGCATGGGATATGGCGTTGCGTCTCGAATATGATCAGGTGCCGGTGAATAGCGTCAACACGGAACTTGAAGAGGCCGTCTCAACGTTCGTGAACGTGAATCCGGGTACCCCCAAGCATATCTACTGCACATACACGGCAATGCTCAAAACGCGAGCCGCGCTCGGCAGAATCGCCGAAGTCGCCGACGCTGGCGTGGGCAAGTGACGGCGCGCATCCGCACGATCCGGCAAAACGTGCGAAAAACGCATGAAAATCGGCGCAACGCATGAAAACGCATGAAGAACGTATGAAACGCATGAGGGAGACGATATGAGCCAGACAATCGACATCGTGTCGCTATATCCGAAAGACATGAACATCTACGGCGACTCCGGCAACGTACTCACCATCCAGCGCCGACTCGCGCTGTACGGCTACGAACCGCACGTGCACGCCTACAATCAGGGCGACGTGTGGCCCGAACATGTCGATATGATTCTGGGCGGCGGCGGCCAAGACACCGGCCAGAAGAAAATCATCGACGACTTCTTCAAACGCGCCGACCTGTTGCGCTCGCTGGCTGCCGACGGCACCCCCATGCTCATGATTTGCGGCCTGTACCAGCTGTTCGGCGAATATTTCGAAACGGTGGATGGTTCCCGACTCGACGGCATCGGCGTGATCGGCGCGTACACGGTTGGTCAGGAAGTGCGCATGATCGGCAATCTGACCGAGCATTCCGCCGATTTTGGCGATATCATCGGCTACGAAAACCATTCCGGTCAGACCTTCCTGCGCGAAGGCGTGCAGCCGCTCGGTACTGTCGACGCGGACGGCACCGGCAACAATGGCGAGGATCATACGGAAGGCGCGCGCGTCAACAATGTGATTGGCACATACATGCACGGTTCGCTGCTGCCGAAGAATCCTGCGCTCGCCGATTTTCTGATCCGCACCGCCGTGGAACGCCGATACGGTTCGTTCGATCCGGTTGCTGCAGGGCAAACGCAAGCGCAGCGTGCGGAACTTGACAGCATCAACACGATTGCAGTCAACGCGCGTCGCGTGGCCATGTCACGCCCGCGCTGATCGGCCGTTCATTTTTTGCGCGAGTTTCGCACGATCACGCTGTCCTGTGTTTTTGCGGCTTCGTTTTCGTTTTCCGTACGCTGTGAGCATACGGCAGCGAGCCTTCCGCAGAATTGCGACGATTGACCAGTTTCGTTGACTTTATTTGTGAAGATAATGCGATAGAGTGGGTACTACCATCACCTAAGGAGGTAATCATGGCTGATTTTGATTTTGGTGACGGCCTGCGTAAGGTCTTCCTCGCCGGCGTTGGCGCTTTGGCGACCACGGTTGAGAAAAGTCAGGAAATTGTCGACGATCTCGTCAAGAAGGGCGAGCTGACCGTCGAACAGGGCAAGGCCCTCAACGCCGAACTCAAGCACAAGGTCGCGGAGGTCAAGGAAGCCTCCGACGCCAAGGCTGCAGAGGAAGTCAAGGAAGCGAAGCCTGAAGCCAAAGCCGAGTAACGTTCAATCGTTCCCATCGCCGTCTGCGCGTCGCATCACGTTCAGACGGCGATTTGCTATGCGGAACTTGCGCGTCATGCGAAACTTGCGTGCCATGCGAAACATGCGAACAATCGCGTGCGATTCGCATGAAACGTGCGAATCGCATGAAATACGCGGGACGCAAGCCCCTATGAATCCTACTCATCGTAATCCGACCAACGTTTGCGAGCAGCGATATGTCTTTGAATTCCCCAATCGAGCCGGACGCGGCCCGCCCCGAAAGCGTGGAACCGGTCACACTCTCTGACCGAGTCAACGCGGTGATCAATCCGACGGCGGACCCCTCGCCCGACGCGGCGGCGGCAACGGCAGCCAAATCCGCGGAAAAAACGGGAATGTCGCAATCGCGCAAACGGAACAGCGCAACCTTTACGCAACCCGAAACCATCGGACTGTTCGGCTCTCGCAAAGACTCCTTCTCGCAGCGTTACCACCTAACGCGACGTGGCAAACTGAAACGACTTGCGCAAATCGCACAGATCGTCAATCAGTTCGACATCGTGCACGGACTGACGCCCATCAAAATGCGTCTCATGCTCGAAGCGCTCGGCCCGACCTTCGTGAAAGTCGGACAGATTCTATCCATGCGCTCCGAAATCCTGCCCCAATCGTTCTGCGACGAGTTGTCCAAACTACGCGCCGACGCCGATCCTATGCCGTACGGTACGGTATTGCAGGTGCTTGAGGACGAATACGGTCGTCCTGTTGACGAGATCTTCGAACATATCGACGCCACGCCGCTTGGATCGGCAAGTCTTGCGCAGGTGCATCGCGCGAAACTTTCCACCGGCGAGGACGTGGCCGTAAAAGTACAGCGGCCGGGAGTGCGCGAAACCATGGCACAGGATGTGTCCATCATGCGCACCATTGCACGAATCGCCGCCAAAACCATGCGCAGCGCGCAAGTGGTCGATCTCTCCGGCGTGGTCGAGGAATTGTGGGACACCTTCGAATCGGAAACGGACTTCCTGATCGAAGCGCGGAATCTGGCGGAATTCAAACGATTCTGCGAACGCTACAAATACATGGACTGTCCGAAGCCCTACCCGGAATTGTGCACCGAGCATGTGGTGATCATGGACTATGTGGAGGGCATCTCCGTCTCCCATCCGGACGAGTTGATCGAAGCCGGCTATGACCTGAAGGAAATCGGCACCAAACTGGTCGACAATTACGCCACGCAAGTGCTTGACGAAGGTTTCTTCCACGCGGATCCGCACCCGGGCAACATTATGGTGCGCGGCGGGCAGATCGTGCTACTCGACCTAGGCATGACGGGTCGGCTCAATGCGAAAACCCGTTCCGTGTTGAAAGACATGATTTTTGCGGTCGCCGAACAGGATTCGCCCGCGCTCGCCGACGGATTGCTGCGATTTGCCGGAGCCGAAGCCGATTTCGAAGACTACCCGGCTTTGCTGGCCGACCTGGATGTGATCGTTAAGGAATTCGGCACCGTCGACCTTGCCGAACTCGACATCGCCGCCATGCTCACCGCATTGACGCAAATGGCGCAACGCCACGGCATTGAAGTGCCGAGTACCGTCACCACGGTCGGGCGTGCGCTGGTCACTTTGGAAGGCCTGCTCGACGAGTTCATTCCCGATGTGAACATGATCCAAATCATCTCCGACCATATCGCCGCAAGCACTTCGAAAAAAGATTTCGCCAAAGGCGAGGTGAAAACGCTTGCCATCGAAGGGCATCAGGCATTGCACAGCCTGCTGTCCGCAGCCAACGAAATGAAAGTGGCATCCCGCATGCTCACGCGCGGCCAATTGCGCGTCAACATGGAAATGGTCGGCTCGCAGGAACCTATCCATCTGCTCGCTGAAATGGTGAACAGGCTTACGATGGCGCTGATTGTCGTCGGTTTGTTCATCGGCTCGTCGATCGTGTACTATGCGGGCATCAAACCGGTGATTTTCGGTATTCCGATTGTCGGTTTTCTCGGCTATGTGATTGCGTTCATTTTGTCCGTCTGGATCGTGTTCGACATTTATTTCAAGGGGCGTTCCAACAAAAAACGATGACGCTAGTCTAGGGGAAGGGTGGATTCGCGTTGGATGAGGCGGCAGGGGAGGTATTCCGTGCCGTGGTGGGGCTGGCCGTTGATGGCGTCCATCAGGTAGCGGGCGGCTTTGCGGCCGATGAGTTCCGTTTCATTGTCGATGCTGGTCAGCGGCGGGCGGGAGCTCTTGGTGAGCACGTCCCAATTATCGTGGCCGATCACCGCCACATCCTCAGGAATGCGTAGATGCTGCGACTTCAACGCGTCAATGCATCCTCGTGCCAGCTGATCGCTCTGGCATACCACGGCGTCGAACTTCACGCCTTGGTCGAGCAGCAGTCTGGTGGCGGCACGCCCCCAATCCTCGTCCCAACGGCCATAGCGAATCGGGCCAGCCGGTTCCAAGCCAACCTCGGCCAACGCTTCCAACGCGCCCTTGGTGCGGTCGGTGGAGGCCGTATACGTTTCATCGCCGCCAATAATGGCGATACGGTTGCGTCCACACGAAATCAAATGATTCACGGCCATGCGCCCAGCGTCCATATTGTCACACGTCACCGAACAATCGTTGGTATCGGTGGAAGGACCATACACATACACCAGCGGCACGCCCCAATCACGCCCCAGCGACGGGCGCGGATTCGTCTCGCGCTGCACAATCAGCAGGCCGTCCACTTTCAGCGACAGCAGTTTCTCTACATGGCTGCGTTCCAGCGCATCGTCACCGCGAGCATTGGCAAGTAGTACCGATGTCGATTGTGCGCGCAGCTCGTTTTCGGCGCCAATAAGAATAGGCGTGGAGAAACGGCCTTGCAGGTCGGAAGTGACCAAACCGATGGTTCCGCTTCTGCCGCTTGCCAACGATTGCGCCAGCTTGTTCGGGGAATAGTTGAGTTGCCGCGCTGCCTCCATCACGCGCTCGCGGGTGTCTTCACTGACGCGCGGTTTGCCATGCAGTGCCTTTGAAGCCGTTGCCAAAGACACGTTGGCCAGCGCTGCTACGTCTTCAAGCCTTGCTGTTGAGTGAGTATCTGCAGTTGCCATGATGTTTCCCTTTTTTATGGTGTGGCGAAAACGTTGGCTGCGTGTCGACGCGCTTCGCTGCCCTTGTATTACGTAATATTATACGACAAAACTGCGAAAGTTTTCGCATCGTGTCAAAAAGTGGATAAAACGGCTTCATGTAGCCGATTGCTGACATTATTACTTGCAAATTGCGAAACTTTCGCATTTGTGAAAATGAGCACATTTTTCTTTCGCATTTTCTGCATCTCATGTCATTTTTGCTGTCGTATACAATTCTTAGAACGCAAAAAATCGTTTATATATAACGGTTTTATCGACATGAATATCTTTGCATTTTGACATGCGAAAGCGATTTTGCAAAATCTGGAGAAAGCCATATACTGAGAAAAGGCTTTCGCATTACGGTTCAATCGAAGGAGAACAACCGGAAATCGTGAAGGCAGACGGCGGAAGGCCCGCCGGATGGCTCAAAGCTGAGCAATACATAGAGAAAGAAGTAGACATGGTGTCTTTCAACAAGATTACTCGCGTTATTGCCGGCATCGCGGCAACCGCGTTGCTTATTCCGATGGCTGCATGCGGCGGTGGTTCCAGCAGTGGTGGATCCGCGGCTCCGGCCGATATTCCGGCAGCTGGCACTGATGACGGCACTGAGATCACCCTGTGGACCCGTTCTCCGCTGGAGCGTCAGGCCAAGAATGCGGTGAAGGCCTACAACGCCTCCCACAAGAACCAGGTCAAGCTGGAAATCATTCCGAACGACGATATGGAGGGCAAGGTTGGTGGTGCCTCCCAGACCGATTCTCTTCCGGACATTCTCGCCGGTGACGTGGTGCGTATTCCGTACTGGGCTTCTGAAGGCATCTTCACTGACATCACTAAGCAGATCGACGGACTCGACAACAAGTCCGACCTGCAGCAGGGCCACATTGAAGCCGGTACTGTGGATGGCAAGGAATACACGCTGCCGTTCATCACCGACGTTTCCGTGATGGTATGGAACAAGAATCTGTACAAGGAAGCAGGCCTTGACCCGGAGAAGGGTCCGAGCAGCATCGACGAGTTCGTTGAGCAGGCCAAGGCGGTCGCGGCCCTCAACAAGGACGGCGTGGCAGGCTCCTACTTGGCCGGCCAGTCCGGTGGCGCTCTCGTGTTCGACCTGTTTCCGTCCGTGTGGGCTGACGGCGAATCCGTGATGAACGCAGACGGTACCGAAGCCACCCTCAACAACGATTCCATGAAGGCCGTGCTTGACGCCTACAAGGAACTCGCCAACACCACCAATGGCTTGGGCGCAGGCTCCAAGGAAGAAACCGGTGCCACCTGGACCGCTCCGTTCGCCAACGGCAACATCGGTGTGATGCCGTATCCGAACACCTCCTCCACCGCACTGTTCGAAGCTGAGAAGGACGGCGGCTTCGAAGTCGGTGTCACCCCGATCCCGGGCACCAAGGAAGGCAAGACCTCCACGTTCCTCGGCGGCGATGCCATGGGCATCTCCAAGGACTGCAAGAACGTCGCTCAGGCTTGGAACTTCCTCGCATGGCTCATGAGCGATGACGCCCAGAAGGAAGTCTTCGCAGCCAACGGCGACACCGCATCCAACATCCAGACCTTGAAGACCGCCTACGACGATGCCGATCCTCGCGTCCAGACCATCAACTCCGTAATCATCGACGGCAATGGCCAGACCCCGAAGTCCGCAGCTTTCAACGAGGCCTTCAACGCAGCCGGTTCCCCGTGGCAGCTGCTCATTCAGAACGCAGTCTGGGGCGATGGCGATCTCAAGGTCGACAACCAGGCCATCACCGACGTGCTGGGGCAGTGAGGTGAGCCACTGAAAACGAACTTCTCCTCCTTTTTCTCCTTTCCCCGATTTACATAACTTAAGAACAAGTGAATATCGAATAACTGAATATCGAAAACAAAAATCGACAGACCACAGTTGTGGTCTGCCATGAAGATCGACAATAATTCAAAAACAATGTCGGTCTTCATGGCGGATTTCAACGGCCGCACGAGACGGAATCGCATTTTCAAACGCATATCCAATCGCTTGGCCATTTATGTCGAAAACCCCGAACGATTCAAGAGAGAGTCGCCAAAAGTGTTCCAAGGAGGGAATATGACTACTGTTTCCAAGAACGCTGCGCCAGTGAAGACGCATCGTTCCAAGGCCAAGGCGGAGACAACCCGTCGTGGCCTGCTGTATGCGCTGCCTGATTGGCTGATGATCATCATGCTGTTCTTCGTGCCAATCGTGCTGCTCGTCATCATGGCCGGTTCCCGCTGGTCGTTGATGGGCGGTAACCGTGGTTGGAATTTCCCTGAGAATTTCGTCAAGGTTTTCGAAAATAAACTGCTCGGACAGTCGGTGTTGTTCACACTTGAATACACCGTGATCGTCACGATTTTCCTGCTGGTGCTTGGCCTTGGTCTGGCGCTGATCGTGCAGGAAAGCACCAAGTGGAACAATATGCTGCGCACGTGCTTCCTGCTGCCGTCCGCAACCGGTCTCGCCTCCGCTTCGCTGCTGTTCTACGCGCTGTACTCCCCGCAGGTGGGCCCCGTCACCAAGATCCTGAGCTTCTTCGGATTGATGGATGAGGGCGGCTCCGTGCTCGCCACCGGCCAGAGCGCGCTGTGGGCTACCATTATTGTGATCGTCTGGCGTTTCTCCGGCTACTACATGCTGCTCATGATGATCGGCCTGCAGGCCATTCCTGGCGACCTGTATGAGGCCGCGCGCATGGACGGTGCTGGCACGTGGCGCATTTTCCGTTCCATCACCCTGCCGCTGATGAAGCCGACCATCGTGATGTGCCTGATCTACTGCGTCACCGGTTCCATCCTCGCGTTCGACCAGTTCTTCATTCTGACCAAGGGCGGTCCGAACAATTCCACCATGACCGTAGTGCAGCTCATCTACAACTTCGCATTCGATTCCAAGAAGGATCTGGGCATGGCGGCCGCACTGTCGCTGATCGTGCTTGCGGCCCTCGTGGTAATCAATTCCATCCAGATGCGCGGTATGCGCGACAACACCAAGTGAGCAAGGGGAGGGAACTCACATGACTACTCCATTGTGGAAGCGCGTAATCGTCTATATTCTCGAAGGTCTGCTGGCCCTGGTCTTCATTTCGCCGCTGATCTGGGTGGTGGTCTGCTCGTTCAGTCCACAGCCTGGTTCCGCACAATCCAAGGGCTGGGGTGTGAACAACTATCTGACGTTGTTCGGCTACCAGGAAGGCCTGCCGAAGTACCTGTTCAACTCGGTGGTGGTGACGTTGGTCGCCGTGGTGTTCTCCGTGGTGGTGTGCACGCTCGCAGGCTATTCGTTCTCCCGTTTCGACTATCCGGGCCGCAATCTCGGATTCATGGTGACGTTGTCCATTTTGATGGTGCCGTATGCGTCTCTGCTGATTCCGCTGATGGTGTGGTACAAGGATATTGGTCTGAACGATTCCTTGCTGGGTGTCGGTTTGGTTATTACCTTGTTCCAGCTGCCGATGAGCACGTTCATCATGCGTAATGCTTTCGATGCGATTCCGAAGGATATGGAAGAGGCCGCCATGGTCGATGGCTGCAACTCCCTGCAGTCGCTGATTAAGATTCTGGTGCCGGTCGTCAAGCCGTCGATGGTCACTGTCGGTCTGCTTGCTTTCCTTGAGGCTTGGAACAATTTCATGATTCCGCTGTACCTGTCGAGTTCGTCGAACGCCACGCTGCCGCTCGCTTTGGTGAACATGCGTCAGCAGACTATGGGCGTCATTGATTACGGTGCCACCGAAGCTGGCGTCGTAATTCTGATGATCCCCGCAGCCATCCTCTTCCTAGCCCTCCAGAAGTACTACGTCAAAGGGTTTATGGCTGGAGCTGTCAAGGGCTGACATCTGGCGATGTCAGCCCTTGGGAGACAGTCCACTGGACTGTCTCCAGGCTCCAGCCTGAGCAGAACCGAAGGCGGAGTAGCCAAGAGCCGTCAAGGGCTGGCGAAGTCCTTAATCTTAAGGAAATATCATGAATGTAACTATTACTTCTCCTTTCTGGAAGCAGCGTCGCGACCAGATCGTTGAATCCGTCATTCCCTATCAGTGGGGTGTGATGAATGATGAGATTGCCACTGAAGTTCCGGATGATCCGGCCGGCAATCAGCTTGCCGATAATAAAAGTCATGCCGTGGAGAATCTGCGTATCGCAGCCGGTGATGAGGCCGGTGAATTTCATGGCATGGTCTTCCAGGATTCCGACATATATAAGTGGTTGGAGGAAGCGGCTTACGCACTGTCGTATCATCCTGATCCGCAATTGCGGGAACTGTGCGATAAAACCGTCGACCTCATCGCACGTGCGCAACAATCGGACGGATATTTGGACACTCCGTACCAAATCAAAACCGGTGAATGGGCGCATCGTGAGCGTTTCACACTGATTCAGCAAAGCCATGAAATGTATGTCATGGGCCACTATATTGAGGCTGCTGTCGCCTATCATGAGGTGACCGGTAACCAGCAGGCGCTTGACGTGGCGTGCCGTATGGCGAATTGCATCGATGCCAATTTCGGCCCGGAGGACGGCAAGATCCACGGTGCTGATGGGCATCCGGAAATCGAATTGGCGTTGGCGAAACTGTATGATGCGACCGGTGAGGAGCGCTATCTGAATCTGGCGCGGTATCTCATCGACGTGCGTGGTCAGGATCCGCAGTTCTACGCCAAGCAGATCGCCGCTGTCGACAACGACTACATTTTCCGGGATCTGGGATTCTACAAGCCCACGTACTTCCAAGCCGCGCAGCCGGTGCGCGAGCAGCAGACCGCTGACGGCCATGCTGTGCGCGTGGCCTATTTGTGCACTGGAATCGCACATGTGGCGCGTATTACCGGCGATCAGGGCTTGCTGGATGCGGCGCATCGTTTTTGGAACAACATCGTGTCGAAACGCATGTATGTGACGGGTGCGATCGGTTCCACACATGTGGGGGAGTCGTTCACGTACGATTACGATCTGCCGAACGACACCATGTATGGCGAAACGTGCGCTTCTGTGGCGATGAGCATGTTTGCCCGCCAAATGCTTCTGTTGGAACCGAATGGTGAATACGCCGACGTACTTGAGCGTGAGCTGTTCAATGGTGCCATCGCGGGCATCAGCCTTGATGGCAAGCAGTATTACTATGTGAATGCGTTGGAGACTTCGCCGGACGGTTCGGACAATCCGGATCGGCATCATGTGCTTTCGCATCGTGTCGATTGGTTTGGCTGCGCATGCTGCCCAGCTAATGTCGCGCGATTGATCGCGTCGGTGGACCGTTATGTGTATACCGAACGTGACGGCGGCCGCACGGTGCTCGCTCACCAGTTCATTGCGAATCAGGCAAGTTTTGATTCCGGGTTGCATGTGGAGCAGCGTTCCGATTTTCCGTGGAACGGTCATATTGAGTACATGGTGGAATTGCCCGCTGAGGCGGCTGATTCGGTACGTTTCGGCGTGCGTATTCCCACATGGTCGGCTGATTCCTATGCGCTGACATGCGATGGTGTTGCTGTGAAGACGGCTCCGGAAAACGGTTTCGTATATTTCGCAGTTGCTCCGGGAACTGCATTGCATGTGGTGCTGGATCTTGATATGGCAGTGCGATTGGTGCGTGCCAACTCTCATGTGCGTTGCGATGCAGGTCGTGTTGCGGTGATGCGCGGTCCGCTCGTCTATTGCGCGGAGCAAGCCGATAATGCCGGCGATCTGTGGACGTACCGTCTTGCTGATGGCGTGGATGCTGCGGATGCCACGGTTACTTTCGAGAGTGATTTGCTTGGAGGTGTTGACGCGGTGACGTTGCCTGCCGTTCGTGAGGCTGCGGATGCCGTGGACGCCCCGTTGTACATGTCCGCTCAGCGTGGCGCCTCAGATGAGCGGACGTCGCTCAAGCTGGTGCCCTACTACGCATGGGCCAACCGCGAACTCGGCCAAATGAACGTGTGGTTGCGCAGCTAAACAAAAGAAAGACTTGCTACCCGGCGCTATGAGTGCCATGGTGCCGGGAAGCGGGTGAGCGCGGCGTGATCGATTGGAGCCGAATGCGCCGCGCTGACTGGAATGAGAGACCGGCTGCCCCTTATGGGGTGGCCGGTTTTGTCATAGCCCCTAGTATAAGACGGGAAAATGCGAAAACTTTCCTTTTCGCATAAAAGCCATCGTATGGCAGTTCACTTAGAAAAGCATTGGAGAAAACTGAAAGAAAATTTGCGAAACCGTATTCGCGTCATGTATTCTTGAAATGTCGGTGGACGCTCCAATCTCATGTCCATCGCACGACTCTCATTCCTACAGAAAGAAAGTTGGATGCCAGGGAACGAGCCTTGGCAACCAAGGGCCAACGATGGTCCATGTAGGAGGAATTGATGACACCATCAACAAGGAAGAAAGGGATTGTCACGTCATTGGGCGTGCTGACGGCAGTGGCCACACTGTTGTCTGGCGGTGTGACGACCGCATACGCCAATGACGCGCTGACCAATCCGAACTCTGCCATGGGGTATCCGAGTTTCAAGGGGGCCGCCGACCCGATTGCGGGCACCGGCGTCGCTTTCGATCCCTCGACAAGCTACCTCAAGCAGGTGTTCGATGCGGATGTTGCCAACGGTGCCGGAACCGACACCGCACACGACTTCTGGATCGACAAGATGCTGACGCGCACAGGCACCGCACCAAACGGTACCGGCACCAACGATGCTGGCGACTACAACTATGCGGGCGCAGACAAGAACGAATACCTGTTCTCACGTGGCCGTGCCGCATTCATGTACACGCATACGCCAGAAGCACTTGGTTTCGTAGGAGATGTCGCATACTGGGATCAGACCGGCAACGACGGCTTTACCGTTGAGGTAAGCATTGGCGGTTCCAAGCAGACCCTGCGCGAGAACACCGACAAGCGCAAGCAGACGCCAAGCTACTTCACCACGGAATTCACCAACGGCGACAAGACCATTACCGTCACCGAAGTCAAGTACATCACCTACACCAATGTGATGGTCGCGAATTTCACCATCACCAGCACCACCGGCGGTGACGTAACGCTGACAGCAGCCTCGCCATTCGCACAAGACGGCAATGACGGCGACACTGAACTGACCGGTCGCTTCAATGTGAAGAACGATCTGACCACCATCTATCCACGGTTCTCCGGCAACGGTTTCACCGTAAAGAACGGCAAACTCGCTTCCACCCTCACCTTGGAAGCGAACGTGCCACAAACCACCAAGCTGCAGCTTGGCCTGATCGCCAACGAGTTGCCGGACTCCACCGCGGAATACGAAGCCCGATTCAACGGCGATCTCACCGATCCGGCCGCTTCCTACAAGGATTCCGTGACCACCTACAACCAGTGGTGGGTCGATAACATTCCTTACGTGGAAACCCAGGAACACAATATCGACAAAACTGTGTTCTACCGCTGGTGGCTGAGCCGTTTCAACATGTTGGACGCCAATATGCCGGGCAATACGTTCCAGTATCCGACCTCCATCGAAGGCGTGCTCGGATACAACAACCAGATCGTGCTGACATCCGGCATGTTCATCAACGACACCAAGTGGTTCCGTAACGCCGAATACTCGTACGGCACTTGGGTGTCGGCCGGGCAGACAGCTAAGAAAGGCCAGTCCGGGTATTACTACTACCACGACAATCCGGGCGATCCAGCCAATTGGAACCACAGCTACACGCAGTACATCACCAAGGCCGGTTGGGACTCCTACAAGGTGCACGGCGGCCCGTCATCATTGGCTGAAGCGTTGGGTGATTACGGTTCCGAAGATGTCAAAGGTCTGCTCAATTCGCAAAGCGAGCCAGACAGCAACGACAACCAGAATAGCAACGGCAACAATCTGATCGACTGGTCGTGGTGGTCCATGACCGGCAACGATGCCGACGCGGTGTCGTTCTCCGAACCCGGTCGTTCCGGCCAGCGTATGGACCGTGCCGACGGTTCCGCCAACATGTGGGCCAACGCCAATGCCGCCGCGCAAGCATACAAGGCTGCCGGAGACACCGAAAAAGCCGCTGAAATGCAGCAGATCGCCGACGCCATCAAGCAGGATGTGCTCGACAACCTGTGGGATTCCGACAGCAAACTGCTGCTGCACAAGTGGCTGAACGACGGTCAATTCGCGAAATACAAGGAACTCAACAACTACTATCCGTATTCCGAAGGTCTGATGCCGACCGGCAATGATGATTACGATAGTGCGTTGCGCTTGTTCGAAGATGCCGACGAATTCCCGATTTTCCCGTTCTTCACTGCAAATCAGGCAGACAAGAAGGCGCTGAATTTCCCAGGATCAAACAATTTCTCCATTATCAATGCAACTCCGCTGCTGCAAATCTATTCTGCGGGAATCCGTGATTATAATGCTGCAGACAACGGATATATCACGAACGAATCGTTCAAGAAACTGCTGTATTGGGTTGCGTTCTCGCATTATCAAGGAGGCGACAACCAGTATCCGGACCAGAACGAATTCTGGAATATGGATAATAATTCCGCAGGAAGCACGATTCCGGAGAAGAACGCCGACGCCAGCAAGAACGGTGGAAAAATCACCTACCGTTCCTGGATTCACCACACCCAGCTTGGCACCACCAACTGGACGATTGTGGAAGACGTGGCAGGTATGGTTCCGCGTGAAGACAACAAGATCGAACTCAATCCGATCGAGATTCCCGGTTGGAACCACTTCACCGTCAACAACCTGAGCTACCACGGGCAGGATCTGTCGATCGTATGGAACAACGACGGCACCTACAACGCTCCGAAGGGATACACCCTGTATGTGGACGGCAACGCCGTGTTCACCTCCGATAAGCTCGCCCACCTCATCTACGATCCGGCCAGTGGAACCGTTGAGGTTGCCGATGATTCCGGAGCGGTGATCACCGGCGCGACCACCGCCACAATGCCGAACGCCAACGAAGTGACCTATGCATCGAACAGCAGGGTTACGCAGATCTTCGCGCAGTCCGGACAGAACGTGGACGAAGCATCCAAGAGCCAGACCAACGTGGCCAAGGGCGCCGATGTGGAAGCCACTTACGAAACCAAGGGATACCCGGCAACCAATGCAGTGGACGGCAAGAACGTGATGGAATCCTTCTGGGGCACCAAGGGATCCAAGAACGCCAAGGATTCGCTGACCGTAACGTTCAAGAATGGCGTGCAGAACATCGACGACGTGCGTTTGTACTTCTACCAGACCTCGTCCAGCCAGACGATTTCCGGCTACAGTGAGCCGTCGGTGTACACGCTTGAATATCAGGATGAGGCCGGCGCATGGCATGTCCTGCCGAACCAGGTGCGTACGCCTACTTACGCGGGAGCCAACTACAACCGCGTGCAGTTCTCCAAGGTCGTGGCCAAAGCCATTCGTGCCACCTTCACTCCGCAAGCAGGTCAGGCCATTGGCTTGAAGGAGATTCAGGCCTACGAAACCGACATTGTGCCGGAAGACGAAACTACGAACCAGGCGCCAAGCGTTGACGCCTACATTGCCAGCAGCACCTCGTCCGGTGCGCAGCTGGTGGGCACGGTGAAGGACGACGGCCTGCCGTCTGACACGCTCACCACCACATGGGAGCAGGTGTCTGGCCCTGAAAACGGCGAAGCGAAGTTCGTCGACGCAACCGCTGCCAACACTACGGTCACGTTCAACCGTGAGGGTGACTATGTGCTCAAACTCACCGCATTCGACGGTGAGAAGACCGGTTTCAAGGAAGTCACCGTTCACGGCATTCCTTCCGACGGCACGGTGAATGTGGCTTCACAGTCCACTGCGAGCGCCAGCTTCACCAATCCATATCAGGCGAAGGACAATGCCAAGAAGGTTATCGACGGTCAGGTGTTGTATACCAATACTCCGAATGAGACTTGGAATAATTGGGGTGACAATACCGGTACCGAGCCGTGGCTGCAGCTTGCCTGGGATGGCACTGTTCCGTTGAAGAAGGCGAAGCTGTTCTTCTGGACTGACGGTGGCGGTGTGCCGATGGTCAAGTTGTGGAAGTTGCAGTATGCGGATGAGAATGGCGATTGGCAGGATGTGAAGCTTGCCGCCGGCCAGTCTTATACCACGATGCAGGGTGAAGGCAATGAGGTTCGTTTTGCCGAAACGGTGGAGACGAACAAGTTGCGTGTGCTGTTCCCGAAGGGCTCCATTGTTGGTGCTACCGAATTTGAGGCGTATGCGCTTGATCCGGTGAGCGTGGATGGCGTGAATCGTATGGTGCAGACTGGCAGCAAGGCTGCCGATGTGAATCTGCCGAAGACGGTGAGTGCCAGCTATACGGACGGTTCCCGTCGTGACTTGAGTGTTGCGTGGGATGCCATCACTGACGATCAGCTTGCTTCCGATAGCGAGTTTGCGGTTTCCGGAACGGTTATTGGCGCGCTCGCTGGAACCAAGGCCACTATTGGCGTGCGTTCCGACGCGCAGTCTCAGACTGCTGGTGCGGCTCAACCGATCGAACAGACGGTGTACCAGAATTCCAAGTCGGTGGCTTTGCCGTCTGTGGTTCCGGTGCGATTCCCCAACGGCATGCTTGACGATCGCACGGTTATGTGGGATGAGGCAAGTGTTGCCGGTGTCAAGTTGGACACCATCGGCGATTATGAGGTGTCCGGCACGGCTGAGGGTTCAAGCTCGCAGGCCAAGATTACAGTGCATGTGGTCGCCGATCCGAATGGTGGTGCCGATCCTGATCCTGAGCCGACGCCGGATCCCAAGCCGGAGCCCGATACTCCGTTGACTGGTTGGATTGAAGGCAGGGCCATTGACACCACGGTGAGTGCCGAGGCGAGCTGGTCTCCGGCTTCCGGCAAGCTCAACGATGGTGTGCTGGTTGACGATACGTGGCCGTCTGATGATGACGCCGATGTGAATGGCCGCGTGTGGGGCAGCTGGGGTCAAGCTTCCGCTGGCATGTATGCGCAGTACACCTGGAGCAAGGAAGCCACCGTCGATTCCAGCCGTGTGCAGTTCTGGGCCAACTTCGCGGAGCGTAATGATGCCAAGGGTGGTTTGGATGTTCCGGACAGCTGGAAGATTCAGTACTTGGCTTCTGATGGTATATGGAAGGATGTGGAGAATGCGCAATACTCCACCGTGCGTAATTCCCCGGCCTCACGTGCCTCTGACGATGCTCAAGGCTGGAGCGTGGCCACGTTCACTCCGGTGAAGACAACGTCGTTGCGCTTGGTGCTTGATCCGCCGACCGCCGAGGGCGTCACCTTCGGTCTGGCGGTTGCCGAGTGGGGCGTGCATGCTGCGGAAAGCACTCCTGATCCAGAACCGACTCCTGACCCGGCTCCAACCCCTGATCCGGAACCAAGCGTGGACAAGAGCAGGCTCGAATCCACCATCAACGCAGCCGGTTCCGTGCAACAAGCTAATTTCACGCCGAACAGCTGGAAGGCATTCTCCGAAGCCATGGGTAACGCTCAAAAGGTGTATGCGGACGAGAGCGCCACCCAGGATCAGGTGGATGCGGCCATCAAGCAGCTTGAAGAAGCCCAGCAGACACTGGTGAAGAAAGCCGATACCACTGAGTTGAAGACGGTTCTTGACCAGGCACAGGGCGTCAGCGGTGACCTCTACACCGAAGCCAGCGCCAAGAAGTTGGCTGAAGCAGTGGATGCCGCCTCCAAGGTGCTGAACGATGAGAACGCCACCCAAGCTGATGCGGATGCCGCAGTCAAGCAGCTGACCGAGGCCATCGCCGGACTTGAACTCAAGCCAGCACCGAAGCCGGATGACGACAAGACCGACCCCAAGCCGAATGCCAAGCCTGGAAACAAGCCGGTTTCCAAGTCTGAAGTCAGTGCCGCAATCAGCAGCACCGGCAGCAATGTCATCGGCATCGCCGTCGTAGGAATGATCGTCCTGCTGACGGGAGCCGCCATCATGCTGACGCGCCGCAACCGCGACTAGCGCTAGCAATTGCTCAAGTCCTCTTACGGATCGCACGAGGAATACCAACGTAACCTAAGCAATCCGTAAGAGGACTTTTCAATATCCAATCGTGAAAACAGGAATATTCATGAGCTTTTCGCACATCTCACATGCGTCGATGAAGACGCTGGTGGCAGGCATCGCAGCCGCAGCCACCTTATGCACGGGAGCAATCGCAACCATGCAGACAGCCAACGCGGCCGACGCAAGTACCGCGCCCAGCGTCGCCGGACACGCCTACAACGATCTGCCGGTCGGCAATCCCGACGTCACCGTCACACAAATCGACAACAGTGCGTTGCCGGCAACCCCTCCAAGTGTGAATGAAGCCTTATATCCTTGATATTTTGTATGGATATGAGGTGGATTGTGGCCGCCTACATTCATTGTGATGATGCCGAAAACATACTGATTACTGGCAACGTGCTACCTCGCTTCCCTGTTGTTGCTCTTTACGTGCAAATTTTGCTTGGGTCACTACTGGTCGGTTTGTTACCGATTTGTCACAGACGGGAGGAAGTCGTTCTTTGAATCTTCCTTAGCTGATACTTTCATGCTAATTTTGCCTTTCGTATTAACACGAAAGTACCAAATGGGTTTGTACGTTATCGGAGATGACGGACGCTCAACAAACAGGCGATCGCGTATTGCGTAGATGACGGCTTTTTTGTGATTTATGGGCTAATCTCAGAAGAGACAGATTCGATGGCCGTGAACGGTGCGAACCAACGCGAGAGAATGCGCGAACGGCCATGTAAGGGAGGAAAGCCCATGTCCAAATCATTCGTCAACAAAGTGCTAGTGGGCGGTGCACTCGCTGCGGGCGCCGCAGTATGGGCAATCGCCCCGCGTACTTTCTCCGACAAGCGTCGCAACTATGTGCCAGCCGTGCCCGACGTGTGGTATGCGCATCGCGGCCTACATGACGCAGGTTCCGGCCTCACCGCGCAGTACGCCAGCGAAAGCGGCGAATATGTGGCGCTGGCACGTCGCATGGCCATGAAGGCCGGCTATGGCAGCCCTAGCGTAGCCGGGGCGATCGCTCCGGAGAACTCGCTTGCGGCATTCGCGGCGGCCTGTGAGGCGGGTTACGGCATCGAACTTGACCTGCAGATGACCGCCGACGGCGAAATCGTAGTGGTGCATGACGGCGATCTGATGCGCGTCGCCGGAGATCCACGCCGCGTGGCCGATCTTACCTACGATGAGCTGACTCGCATCCCGCTGTTCCCAACCGATGCCCCGGGTGCCGCTGTGGCAGCGCCGTTGTCGGGCTCGCTGGAGAAGCCGCCGCTGGTCACTACCCCCGACAGTGCTCCGGACGGATACTTCCAGCATGTGCCACTGTTCGCCGACGTGCTCAAGGTAGTGGCCGGTCGTGTGCCGCTGATCGTTGAATACAAGTTCGACGACAATTCCAAGTGGGGTCCGCGCGATGTCGAGCTTATGGAAAAGGGCGACGCGCTGCTGCAAGCCTATTCCGGTGCGTATGTGATCGAATCGTTCAATCCGGCCGCCGTCAACTGGTATAAGGAGAACCGTCCGGAAGTGTGCCGTGGCCAGCTTTCCTGGTGGCCGCAGGGGGAGGGGAAGCCGTCTGATCCGGGTGCGCTCGCCAAGGAATATGCGGCCGGTGCGTTGATTTTCGACTGGATTTCCCGCCCTGATTTCGTCGCCTACGACTGGCATGGCGGCAACAGTCCGCAGGTGCGGTTGGCTCGTTTCATGGGTGCCGTTCCCGTGTCGTGGACGGTGCGTAGCCGCGATGAGCTCGCCCAGTGCGATGACTGGTTCGACCATCATATTTTCGAGGCGTTCGTGCCCGATGAGCGGTAGAGGTTTTTACATATGATTTCGGCCTGCCGCCGCATGATTTGCGTTGTGGCAGGCCGTTTTTTTTTTATTCGATTTACTCGATTGACTGATTGGACCGATTCGGTTGAGCTCTGCTTCGGTCAGTCGATCACGCCATACAGACGGTCGCCGGCATCGCCCAAGCCTGGCACGATGTAGCACTTGTCGTTGAGCTTCTCGTCGACGGCGCACAGCACCAGCTTGAACTTGATGGACGGGTCGAGGTTCTCCTCAACGAACTTCAGACCTTCCGGAGCGCCCAGAATGCACACGGCGGTAACATCCTTCGCGCCACGCTCGGCCAGGTAATGCGTTGCTGCGACCAGCGTGCCGCCGGTGGCGAGCATCGGGTCGATCAGGAAGCACTGACGGCCGCTCAAATCGTCGGGCAGACGGTTCGCGTACGTGATCTGCTGGGTCGGGTTCTCCTCGTCGCGCTTCATGCCAAGGAAGCCGACTTCGGCGGACGGAATCATCTTGGTCATGCCGTCAAGCATGCCCAGACCCGCGCGCAGCACAGGCACAATGATCGGTGCCGGGGCAGCGATGTGCTTGCCTACCATTGGAGCGACCGGGGTTTCGATCGGCTTGTCCACGACTGCGATGTCGCGGGTGGCTTCGTAAGCCTCAAGCATCACGAGTTCGGAAACGAGCTCGCGGAACGTGGAGGACGGGGTGTTCTTGTCGCGAAGAACGGTGAGCTTATGGTCCACCAGCGGGTGGTTCAAAACATGAATATCCATGTTTTCTAAGCGTAGTCCATAATTGCGAGGAAAAGCGCGGGAGCCGGGAAAGGAGTCAAGAAAGACGCTGAAAATCGTATGAAAAAGCAACGAAATTTAAGAAGAGGGAAAGCGCCGAACCACGAAAGCGCCTGTCGGCGCAAAGGCCGCTCGCAGCGGCAAAAAATGGAGCCCGGGGCTATGCATGGCCCGGCGCGAATTCCTATTCTACAGATGCTGCAGACCGCACGGTACGCCGTGTCGCAAATTGATATTGCGATTGCTGTGCGGCACTTTTATTAGGGGGTAAGAGGTGGATTGCGCTACTCCAGATCGCGCTACTCCAGTTTTCCTCGCCTCCACAGATTCGCCCCATGGCGAAAATCCTTGGCGGTGACAAACAGATTGCCGGCCGTGTGCATCAAGCGGGCCGCTTTCGTGCGTGCTTGCTTTTTCGCGGCGTCCGAGCTTTCCGCTTGTACTGCCTCTGAATTCCTCGCCTCCAAGCGTGAGGTCATATTTCGTGCCTCAATGCGCAATCCCAACGCAACCACGTCGGTGAACGCCGCCGCACGTTCCAACGCAATCGCGAAATCGCCGGTGAATGCGCCCGCCAGAATCGAATCGGCGGTGTGTGCAATGTCATCTTCCGTGGGTGCCTGATCGACTCCGGCAATTGCCGAAGCGGTAGTTGCGACCGGTTCTCCGACGCGCCACAATCGTGCGATCGACTCACGATTCTTCCGCATCCACGTGCGCAGCACATACAGTCGCCATAGAATGCCCGGCAGCGAATCCGGCTCGGATCTGCTCCATAATTCGGCGATCACGTCAACGCCTTCGCGGTCCACCAGCGTGAGCACGCGTTCCACGAGTTCGGCGTCCTGCGTGTGATGCACGCGGTCCAGCAACGCGGCCGCCGAGGCGTGGCTCATCTCGTTGATTTGTGCCGGATCGGCACCTCCCGCAATATTGTCGGCCATCATCTGGTCGAGCTGCCCCGGGCGGGCCGGGCGCGGCGATCCAGTGTTGGTGAAACCGGCGGAACGGCTTGGAATAACCGAGCCGGAACCGTAATGCATGTTAGTAGACAATGGGTGAAACCTTTTGAATATCGATAATGCTGGGACCTTGCGGCGTATCGATTATAAACAGCGCTACGGCGGTGCCGGTAGGCATGAACGGCGTTTTGGCGATGAGCTGCTTGGAGAGCGCTTTGCGAGCGCACAGTCCGCGCAGATGGTCAAACATACCCCCGATTACCGGTCGGTGCATGCAGATCGCCGTGGTTTCGCGGGTTTCGAGCGTGAGCTGGATCTGCTTGAGGAACGCCAGCCATGCGATGGTCGGGTGTTCGGCGAAGGCGTCTTCCGTGAGCGCGTCGATGTGTTCCATCGAGCGTTCGGTCTGCCAGCTAAGCACCTGCAATGTTTCTTGACAGCGTAGCCATGGTGAGGTTGCGAGTCGGGTTGGGTTGTAGCAGGCAAGTTCGCGGTTGAGTGCGAATGCCGCGGCCGCGCCTTTCGGAGTGATCGGCCGGTTCGCGTCGGTGCCTTTCCACGATTTGCGCGATTCAGCCTTGGCGTGGCGCACGATCAGCAGATTCTGCGCGGTTGCGGCACCCTCTTGTACGCGGTCCACGAAGATGGCGAGGGTGTCTTTATCGGTGGAATGTGTGAGGATTTTACGTGCTTCACGTACGGAAACCCACACGATATCGTTGATTTCGCCTACATCCGCGCGATGCACGGGACCGAATGCGTCAAGCAGATGTTCCGCATCATCTCCGGAAATTGGCTGCGCCATCCAATACAAAGTGTGCTTGGTGTCGACGGCGCGATCGCGCGAATGCCGGGTTTTCTTGCCTTCTTCGGACAGCGGATATTCGACTTCGCACAGATACGGGCCGAGGGCGATGGAAACGCCTGTCTCCTCGCCGATTTCTCGCACTGCGGCATGACGATGTGATTCGCCCTGCTCGAGTTTGCCTTTCGGCCAGCTCCAGTCATCGTACTTTGGTCGATGCACGATGCACACTTCAATGCTGTTGAGTTGTTCTTTTGGAGATTTCTGTGCTGCAATTGCTGGATTTTCAGCGATTTCGCTACCGGCTTTCCACCGCCATACAATACCCCCGGCGGCTTCTACGACACGTCTCATGTTCTCGCTCATATCTTTCATTGTAAGTGGTAGGCGTGGTTATTGGTCATGATTGCGCAACGAAAATGGCCGATCCCGCAATTGCAGAATCGGCCATTTTCGCGAAACTTAGTGCCTTGCCGGTCGGCGCGTATGCTTCTTGATGAGATATTCCTGGGAATCGACCAGCGGGCGACCATCCTCATCCTTCGCATGGCGCACGTAGGTGCCGTCGGCTGCCATATGCCACGAGGTGGTGGAATCAGCCATCTGCAGATCCACGTACTTGATCAGTTCGTCGATCTGCTCTGGAGCGGTGATGCGCACCAGCGCTTCGACTCGACGGTCGAGATTGCGGTGCATCAGATCGGCGGAACCGATCCACACTTCCGGACCTGCGGCCGGGCCTTCACCGATTTGCGGGCCATCGGAGTTCGCGAATGCGTAGATACGGCTGTGCTCGAGGAAACGACCCAGAATGGAACGCACACGAATGTTCTCGGAAAGTCCCGGGACACCCGGCTTGAGCGCGCAGATGCCGCGTTCCACGATGTCGATTTTCACGCCGGCCTGACTTGCACGGTACAGCGCGTCAATGGTCTTTTCGTCAACGATGGAGTTGACCTTGATCTTGATCCATGCTTCCTTGCCTGCGCGTGCGGCATCCTCTTCGCGGCGGATGCGCTGAATCAAGCCGGAACGCACGGTACGCGGCGCCACCAGCAGGCGGTGGAAGCTCGACTTCGGAGCATAACCGGACAGCTGGTTGAACAGGCGGGTCATATCCTGGCCGACCACCGGATCGCAGGTCAGCAAGCCGAGATCGGTGTAGATACGGGCGGTCTTCGGGTTGTAGTTACCGGTGCCCACATGGCAGTAGCGGCGCAGGCCGTCGGCTTCCTGACGTACCACAAGGCTCAGCTTGCAGTGGGTCTTCAGGCCCACGATGCCGTACACCACGTGCACGCCGGCGCGTTCCAGCTTGCGTGCCCATGCGATGTTGGCGTCTTCGTCAAAGCGTGCCTTGATTTCGACCAGTGCCAGCACCTGCTTGCCCGCATGCGCCGCGTCGATGAGCGCGTCGATGATCGGGGAGTTGCTGGACGTGCGGTACAACGTCTGCTTGATGGCGAGCACCTTCGGATCCGCCGCAGCCTGCGCTAGGAACGCCTGAACGGAGGTAGAGAACGAATCGTACGGGTGATGCAGGAGGATATCGCGTTCGCGAATCGCTGCAAAAATGTCTTGCGCGCGGGACGACTCCACCTCGGCAATCTGACGATTGGTGGTCGGTACGAACGAACGGTACTTCAAGTCCGGACGGTCGATGCCGCCAAGTTCGAAGAGCACGGTCGCATCGAGCGGTGCCGGCAGGCGGTACACCTCATCGACGCTGACGCGCAGCTGGTCGGCGAGCAGCTGGGAAAGGAACGGGCTGGTCTCGTCGGAAATCTCAAGACGGATCGGCGGTCCGAAACGACGGCGCAGCAGCTCTTTCTCCATGGCGTTGAGCAGGTTCTCTGCATCATCCTCTTCCACGTCGATATCCTCGTTACGGGTGACGCGGAAGGAACGTGCTTCCTTGATGATCATGCCTGGGAACAGGGATTCCAGATGCGCGATGATCAGGTTCTCCATGGTGATGAAGCCGTAGCGCACGTTGGTGGCATCGTCGTCGGTCATGTCGTCGACGGGCACGAGACGGTTCAGGTTTCCAGGAATCTTCACGCGAGCGAAGTGGGATTTGCCGGAAGCCGGATTCTCCACAAGCACGGCGAGGTTGATGGAACCGCCGGAAATGTACGGGAACGGATGGGCCGGGTCCACGGCGAGCGGTGTCAGAACAGGGAATACCTGCTGACGGTAGTAGCGAGACAGGCGCTCCTGCTCGGCTGCGGTGAGCTTGTCCCAGCTCAGAAGCACGATCTGTTCCTTCGCCAGGTCGGGAAGAATGTGATCGATCATGTAGTGCGCGTGCTCGTCCTGTAGGCGGTGTGCTTGCTCGCTGATGGCGCGCAGCTGCTGCCTTGGGCTCAATCCGGAGGCTGCCGTCACGGCGATGCCGGTGTCGATGCGGCGCTTCAGGCCTGCGACGCGAACCATGAAGAACTCGTCGAGGTTGTTCGCGAAGATCGCGGCGAAGCTTGCGCGTTCGATGATCGGCAGGTCCTCGTCCTGAGCGAGTTCGAGGACGCGCTTGTTGAACTTCAGCCAGCTCAACTCGCGGTCGAAGAAGCGGTCGTTCGGCAACGGCTCTTCGCCGGCCTGAAGCTCACGCTTGTCGTTTTTATCGGTCTCGGCGATATGCTCAGCTATCTGGCTGCGCAAGATCGCCTTCGAGGGTGCGTCAAAAATCTGTGCCATACCTTCCTACTTTATCCTTAAGTAGCTGGAAATGCCGCCAAAAGTGTCAAAATTTAACAGGAGTTAACATTCGTTCGTTCATTATGCAAAATAAAGCGTCGACACGCCGCATTTTTGCTGCAAACGCACGCAATCAAACAAACACACCGCGCGTTTCGCACATGATGAATCATTTTCGTGATTCTTGCGATCGCAAAGCAACAGTTGCGATAAATAGGGAACATCAGCCGGTTTCGGTTTGCGATTGCCGGATTGCTGAGCATAATTACAAAGTACAAGAACAACTTAAGAGCAGAGCCCACAAATAGTGTATGGCCAAGATAGGTCGTTACGTTGGACGGGCATTGGATAGACTTACCGTTACGACGATGTTGTTGTGCAGAGATTCTGCTCTCAAGGTTCTTGCAAGGAAGGCCCGCTTCGGCGGGTCTTCCTTTTTTGTTTTGAGGCGTGCTGGCATGCGTCCGTCCCGTTTTCCGGTGACAGACGTGGATATTTGATGCCCTGTGGATAGCTGTGGATGACACGCCGTGGTTGTGGATAACTAGCGTCCTCCGACCACAGGGTCGGTTCGGTTTGCGATGGTATGCATCGAGACTTTTCAATCGACGGTATGAGTAGTGCAACGTCTTTTCCTAATATGCCTCCGGTGCCGCTGCCGTCGGGCGGACTGATGCCGGTCGCGAGCTCGGCCACATCGAGAACGGCGCCTCCGGAGCAGCGCAGAACCGTCTCTCCGCAACGGTTCTATACGCCGCCTGGATTACTCCAGGGAGCGACACCGGTCGGTGCGGTGCCTGGAACGTACGCCATGGTTGCCGAGCGTGGGCATGCGGTGCGAGAACTGAGCAATGTGGTAATCGTTGACTCCGTGGTGGCGGGAGTGGGGGTGAGCACCCTGGCGGCCATCTTGGCTCGTGAGCTGAACGAGCGTGGGCTCAAATGCGTGCTTGTCGATGCCGATCTGCAAGGCGGAGGTCTTGATGTGCTTCTCGGCGTGGAGAACGAAGACGGCTCGCGACTTGGGGAAATCAGCGCGCCGCTTGGCACCATCGACGGCAAGGCGTTGCTGCGGGAGTTGCCAGTCTGGGATGGCGTGCCACTGCTGTCCTGCGATCCTTGGAAAACCGAAAATCCGCAATCCTGGGAAGTACAGGCGTGCATTCGCGCGCTATCGCAGGTACGAAGCGCAGTCATCGTAGACGTGGGGCAAGGGAACGGACTGCAAGATCTGACGGAACTACGACAGGCCATCCGCATCAACGTGGTCGAAATGACGGTACTTGGCCTTGCCCGTGCCAAAGCGAACATGCAATCGCAACGCAATCCAAGCGATTCAATCGGGGAACACGATGTCGCAACGCAGGAACGGGAGTTTTTTGTAGGCATGCAACCGCGCGGAACCATACGCGACCATGGTGTGACGGCGACCGAGGAAGCGGCGGAATATCTCGACTGCGATATCGCCGCGGTCATCACAGCGGACGCCAAACTCTGTAGCGAACTGTTGGAAGGGCTCGGACTGCGCAAACCCAATCGTGCGAATGCAAAAGCCATCGCAACGCTGGCTGATCTCATTCAGGAGGCATTGGAAGAAAAGAGCGTCAACCATGGAACTCGGCCCGCTTAGCGACATCGCATCCGAACCGGGCGTCACCGACATTGCGGTGACCTGCGACGGCACCGTGTGGGTGGATCGCGGCCAAGGAATGCGGCCGTACGCAATGCGTGCGCCATTCGCCAACCCGCAAGCCATACGCGATTTTGCCGTACGACTGTGCTCGCAGCTCGGCAGAAGACTCGACGACGCATGTCCGATAGCCGACGCCTCCACCGTGGAAGGCGTGCGCGTGCACGCGGTTATCGCACCGCTCGTTCCACAAGGCGCGGCCATCAGCATACGATTGCCGGACGCGGTTGCGCCCAGTCTGGAATCCTTGGCGAAAAATGGCATGTTTCCAAGCAAATGGATGCCTTTGCTGGAAGGATTTGTGGAACGCAAGGCCAGTGTGCTTGTGACCGGTGGCACCGGAGCTGGCAAAACCACGCTGCTTAAGGCAATGCTTATGCGATGTGCGCCGGGGGAGCGCATCATCACTGTGGAAGAAGTGCGCGAACTCGGCATGCTCGACCATGACAATCGCGTGTCGCTGGTGACGCGAGACGCCAACATGGAAGGCAAAGGTGCCATAGGACTATCGCAATTGATATGCGCGACGTTGCGAATGCGCCCGGATCGCATTGTGGTGGGCGAATGCCGAGGTAGCGAAATCGTAGACCTGTTGCGTGCGCTGAATTCCGGGCATCGCGGAGGTATGACCACCTTGCATGCCAACCAAGTGGCAGCGGTCCCTTCGCGACTGGTGGCATTGGGGTTGCTTGCCGGGCTGAATCCGCAGGCCACCGCAGCGCTTGCGCAAGACGCATTCGACGTGGTGTTGCACGTGGATCGGATGGGAGGCCGTCGGCGCATCACACAAATAGGGCGACTCGAATTTGCGGAAGACAAACTGCGTGGAAACCTGCTGTTCGGATGGAACGGCAACCAGATGCTGGCCTCGCAGCAGTGGCCCGATTTCGTACGTGCATGGAGTCGTTGAATCGAGGTGGATGGATGAGAAGTCTTGGCGTTATCGCCGCGATATTGTTCGGACTGGCCGTATGGTTGTGGCCACGCCGAAACACGTACGATGTAGGTGAGCGAACGAGGGATGGTTCGGGGTGTGCGGGCGGTCGATGGAGTAAGGAACATGGCGGGAAGCAGGGATTGAAACCCGAAGGAATCGACGACTTGAATGCGTCGTCGAACGCATTGCCCGCCATCGGATGTGTGGCATGTGTAGCGTCCCTGCGGGCATCCGTGCGCAGCGGAGTCACGTTGGTGCAGGCATTCGAAGAACTGGGAGGAACGCCGTTCGCCACGCCTGAACTCACCAGGCTGCGCATAACCATGGTGATCCGCAGCAGATGCCCACGCAAAGAGCAATTTGGGCAAGGCGGGCAATCCGGCCAAGTCGAACGGCTGAGCGGCGAGCTGTATGCGGCCTGCCGGCTGAGCCTGACGCTCGGGTGTGAAACCGACCGATGCCTGCAGGCGGTGGCTGAATCGTTGAAACGGCAACGATTATTGGATGATTTGCGTGCCAACGCATTTGCCATGCCCAAAGCGACGATGAAACTCCTGATGGCGTTGCCGCTGCTCACTGTGCTTTTGGGAGAAGGCATGGGCGTGCACTCATTGGTCTTCCTTGTTTCAGGGGTCAAAGGCTTGGCATGTCTCGGATTTGCCCTCTGTTGCTACACGTTCGGACTTATCTGGATACGTGCGTTGATGCGGCAGGATGATATGAAAGGAGCCATATGATGACTGGCTTATGGATGCTGACAGCGGTGGTGTGCGCGGCCGAAGCGATATGGCTGAAGCAGTGGAGGCCGGTTCGCGTGCCCTCCGACCTTGCGCCCGCCGAGCGAATGCGGGAACTTCCTCTGCCGTTGATATTGGAGATGCTCAGCGTCGCCATCCGACAGGGATCTTCCATTCCCCGTGCGCTGATTGCCGTGGGAGATATTGCGGCAGGAGAATTCGGCGCGGGACTGCGGTCGGCCGGAGAGCAATTGAACGAAGGTGTTTCCTGGGATGATGCGTGGCCTGATGATGGCGATCTTGCGGTGGTCCGCGATGCGTTCGCTTCGTCATGGCATAGTGGCGCCTCTCCGGTGGAACGTTTGGAAACAGCCGTCGAACAATTGGATTGGGATGAGCGCGCGCAGATCGAACAGGCTGCGGCGAAATTGTCGGTTCGTTTGTTGCTACCGACCGGATTGTGTTTTCTTCCCGCATTTGTTGCGGTTGGGATCATTCCATCCGTTATGTCGTTTGTGCAATGACGGCATGTGCGTAACGACATCGGAAAAGCGGGGAATATCGGGAGCCGATAATTCACGGAGTTCTGTGGATAACTGTGGATGACACGCCGAGGGTGTGGATAACTCACATCCTCCGACCACAACCTTGGAAAAACGCTCCTGCAAGCGTGATGGTGCGCAACACTAGGTGCACTCGGCCGTCCGGCCGGGGTTGTTCGAACGAAAGGAACGCCATGAACAACGTAACGCCAATCAATGTCGATGGTTTGCCAGGCCTGATAGGCAGGGCGGGGCAACGGCTGTATGCCATGCGGGAACGGGCCGACAAGGCGATATGCCTGTTGGATGCGCGTATGCGCACGCTGACCGCCGAACCGGAAGAAGGTGCCGCCACCGCCGAATATGCGGTGGTGCTGGTTGCCGCCACCGGATTTGCCGCCGTCTTGGTGGGCATCATGAAATCCGATGCCATCAAAACGCTGCTGACCAACATCATCAAGAAAGCACTCAGCGTCGGGTGATCCATGGTGAGGCAATGGTGGAAATGCCATGCCGATGATGCCGATGAGGGAGCGGCCACCGCGGAGTTCGCGGTGGTGCTCCCCTGTGTGGCGGCGGTGGCGATTTTGGTGTTGTGCTTAGGGCGTGCGTCCGTGGTGTCGATGAACTGCCAGGATGCGGCCGCGGCCGGTGCTCGGGCCTTCGCGGTTGATGACACCGGCGGAGAATCGAAAGCAAGGGCTGCCGCTGTGGCTGCTGCCGGCGATTCGGCGACGGTACGGTTCGACCGTGGCACGGATTCCGTCACTGTTACGGTGCAATGCCCTGTGATACCTGACCCAACCGGCATGCTTCCCACACGAGTCACAGGCAAAGCGACCCGCTACTTCTAGCGCCTGTGCCTTGCATTTGCGCGATGCGGGGATGCCGGGGTGTGAGCTATATGTGGGTCTTCGGTTTCGGGAACTGGCAAGCGCGACATGTGAAACATGCCGTGAAAACACTGTCGGAGAGCGTCCGATGGACGCGAATCAGAAAGGAATGGGTGATGTGAAACGCTTTGTGAAACATTGGTTTGCTTGGATTCGCGAATCCGATGAAGGTTCGGGAACCATATCCGGTGTGGCGCTGATTGCGGTGGCGGCCATCATGTTGAGTGCGGTTGCGTCGGCAGGCAATCTGTTGCTTTGCCTGCATCGCGCGCAGAATGCGGCCGACCTAGCGTCGGTGGCGGCGGCCGACGCGCTATATGGAGGCTCTGCCGACCCCTGTTACGTGGCGGAACGTACCATTTCCGGTAATAATGCGGCGATCGGATCCTGCACGATAGAAGGTGATGATGTGCTGGTTGAAGCGCAGGTCGGTACGCAAGTGCCGTTCGTATCCCACGTCAGCAAGCGGTCGAGAGCGGGACCGATTGTCTGCGAATGAGCATCGCCTGGAAAAGCATCGCATGGCAGAAAATCGTCATGCAAAACGTGGCCATCTGTCTGGAAATCCGTTCGCATGTGGCGTGTGACGCGAATCGCGATTATCGTACTAAAGTATGAGCGAAACGTCCTATGTGAATGCGACTGTTGCCGTTGTCGGCAATCCGACGTCGAACAAAGGCAAGGGCACCGAAGTCGGCAATCAGGTGATCGGTCTGCTGCGGGAAGCCGGACGCAAGCATGGCTTCAACGTTATCGATGTGACCAGTGAGAGTTTTGAAAGCTCTTTGCTGAACGCCAGGAACCGTAGAAACGAATATGACTACTTGGTGGTGGTTGGCGGTGACGGCATGATCGCGCTCGGCGCCAATGCCGTGGGCTGCTCCGGCAAACCGCTCGGCATAGTGGCGACGGGTTCCGGCAACGATTTCGCGCGTGGACTTGAATTGCCGGTCAATCGTGTCCAAACCGCTGTTGATGGCATTGTCGGCGCGATTGTGCGCGGCACGCATATTGACGTTGATATGGGCTTGGCCACGTCGTTGCAGGGTGGATATGCCGTCGATTCCAGCACCGGTGATGAGCTGGTCAGCGATTCGGATGTGCCATTGCGTCCAGCGGTCAATCGCTTCTATGCGGGCATGCTCTCGTGCGGTTTGGATGCGAGCGTCAACGACCGTGCAAATCACTCGCGTTTGCCGAACGGTTCGTTGCGTTATTTCGCGGCCGTGCTCGTGGAATTGACCCATATGAAGCAGTATGGGTATCACATCAAAGCCACGTTGGCCGATGGCACGGTGGAAGAGGAAGACATTATCTCGCCGTTGCTTACGGTGGCTAATTCGCGGCATATCGGCGGAGGTATTGAGATCTCGCCGTATTCGCGGTTCTCTGATGGTTTGCTTGACTTGGTGTGGCTCGACCATGTGCCCAATGTCGTCGAATGCGCGGATGCGGTGGCGCGCGCCTACAGAGGCAAGATCCTCGGATGCAAGGTGTTTGGCTGGAAGCGTGTGCGCGATATCGAAATCACCCGCGCGCAAGAGGGCGATGAGCCGCCGGTCTTGATGGCGGACGGTGAATATGTTGGTCGCCTGCCTGTCAAGGTCGTAGTTCAAGACCGTGCTTTGCGTGTGCTGGTGCCGCCGGCCGTGGTGGAAAGCCAAGCCGCCAACACTGAAGAGAAAGTGCTGGAAGCCATCAAGCGTGATCACCGTGATCCGGTCACCGGCAAAACCGACACCTACTACGCGAAGCGCTCGCGGTAGTGCGTGCATGTTGGCCACGAGCGCGAACGGGAAGCGTTTGGACCATTCGGACTTGCCGATCTTGCCCCACTTGTATTTGAGCGCCATGAAGCCGATGCAGCCTGTGTTTACATGTATTCGTTCAAGTGCAGCGTCTGTGCTGCGACCTGTCTGATGACGGTGTCTTCAATGTCGGGGTGCAGTCTGATCAGAGAAATCAGGCCAACGATGAGCGTATAGAACGTCTCATGCTCGTTGGTGATGGGCATGCCATGCAATTTCTCGAAATCGCGCACTGTCGAATTGCAGATGTATTCCGCAATTCGATCGGCCACACGGTCGATGAATTTGATGTACAGTCCCGCGTTGCCGTCTTCGATCATGCGTTGGCTGAACGGGCCCTCATCGGTAATGAGGGAGCGGGTCAGCCGCACCACGTCGTCGAGTGCTTTCGAGATGTTGCCGACCTCTCGATTGGCGTTCCACTGTTCCAATTGCGTGATCACTTCGTCGATAACGTCGTCGAGTACGGCGTCCGCGACTTGGTCTTTGTCTTGGAAATAGTGGTAGAAGAGAGATCTGGTCATGCCTACGCGGCCCGCGATATCGCTAATTGTTATTTTCGAAAAGCCCTTTTCCAGGCAGATTTCGCGTGCTGCGCGCACGATTTGCGCACGGCGTGCGTCTCCGACTGTTGTTGCGGAAGCGTTGTGCTGTCCGTCCATGGCTCTCTCCTTCGCTCGAGTGGCGTCTCTCACCTGTGCGACACGTTGACACTCTGTCAATTTCTTGACTGCCCTCAGTCTAAAACGGAAATTGACATGATGTCAATTCTATAGTGTCGCTGTTGCTAATCCCAGCTTAAACGTTGCCGCGAGGCTTGTCCCCGGGGACACGCGCTGCACTGTTACGGGCAGGCTGTGCAGCCGGTCTTTGCGAAAAAACGTGTCGTAATTAATCGGTAGCCTAGTGGCACTACTGCGGAAGGAATTGCGATGGCACTGGCACTCTATAGAAGGTATCGTCCCGACACGTTCGACGGCGTGATCGGTCAGGACCAGGTCACGGTTCCGCTGATGCGCGCGCTCGACGAGAACAAGCTCACGCATGCCTACCTGTTCTCCGGCCCGCGCGGTTGTGGCAAAACCAGTTCCGCTCGCATTCTTGCGCGATGCGTCAACTGTGCGAAAGGCCCGACCTCGCATCCGTGCGGTGAATGTGAAAGCTGCAAGGATCTCGCCACGGGCGGCCCCGGTTCCATCGATGTGGTGGAAATCGACGCGGCCTCGCATAACGGCGTGGACGACGCCCGTGAGCTGCGTGAGCGCGCTGGTTTCGCGCCGGCCCGCGACCGCTACAAGATCTTCATTCTCGACGAGGCCCATATGGTCACGCCACAAGGCTTCAACGCGCTGCTGAAAATCGTGGAGGAGCCGCCGGAGCATGTGATGTTCATCTTCGCCACCACCGAACCAGACAAGGTGATCGGCACCATCCGGTCGCGCACCCACCATTACCCGTTCCGCCTGGTGCCGAAGGAGGTTATGGGCCCGTACCTCGAGCAGATCTGCGAAGACGAGCATATCGAGGCCGAGCCAGGCGTGCTGCGTCTTGCCATGCGTGCCGGCGGCGGTTCCGTGCGAGACACACTTTCCGTTCTTGACCAGCTCATGGTTGGTGCGGTTGACGGCAGCATCGCATACGATTCCGCGGTTGCGTTGCTCGGTTTCACGCCTGACGCTCTGATTAGCGAGGCCATCGACGCCGTTGCCGACAAAAATGGCGAAGCACTGTATGGCGTGATTCAGAAGGTTGTGGTCGGCGGTTTCGATCCCCGTCGATTCGTTGAGGATTTGCTTGCCCGCGTGCGCGATTTGCTGGTGCTCACGTTGGGCGGAACGCGCGCGGAAAGCGTGCTTTCCGACGATGCGGCCGACGAGAACATGGATGATTTGCGTCGTCAGGCTTCCGCTTTGGGATTATCTGCGTTGACGCAGATGGCTGACACGATCAATGCGACGCTTGCCAATATGACTGGTGCGATTTCGCCGCGCATGCGACTGGAATTGCTTGCCGCACGCTTGCTGGCCGGGCGTGAGGAAGGGGTGGCTGCCGTTGCGTCATCTTCCGGTATGCCTGATTTTGCTGGCGATTCCGGGGCTTCCGCCGCTGCAGAATCGCTGCGTGGATCTATGGCCGGCTCGCGCCGCCGTACGACGAGAGATGCCGCCGGTGTTCGGCCACAGGATTCCGCGTCGGCAATTGATGCTCCTTCCGAGCCTGTGAAACCGGCTGTGCAGCCGTCTGCGGCGCCGATGAATCCCGCCGACGCCGTCGCTTCCGGTGTGGCTTCCATGCTTGCGGATGTTCAGCAGGCGATGAATGCGACGTCTTCCGTTGCAGCCGCTGCGCCTGCCGCAACTCCGGCGCCTGTGGCAACTCCCGCACCTGCTCCGGTACATGACGACCGCACCCCCGACCAGAAGTGGGATGCTTTGGTGGCCGCGCTTCCTGAGGATGTGCGCGGTTATGTGAACCGTGAAAAAGTGCCTCGTGTGCTGTTGCGAGGCGACAGTTTGTGGATCAAATTCGACAAGGCGCTCAGCAAATATGCGTTCGCCAAGGGCGTGGCGAAGGAGTCGGTGGATGGAACCACCGAAGTGGTGAAAATCGTCCGCGCCGAAGTGCATAAGATGTTCGGCCCGAATGTCACGCTTGCCCCCGCCAAAAAGCTGGCGGACGGTTCCGAATCGGTGCCGTGGAGCAAGCTTAGCCCGGAAGAGCAAAGCAAGATCAACGTGCAGCTGGCGCAGGAGCGACTCAAATCCGCAACACTGCTGACCGCGAATCTTGGCACCGCCGCAAGTCTTGAATCCTCCGGCAAAGAGCCGGCGGTCGAGGGTGCGCAGAAAGCCGAGGATGGCGGTAATGCAGGGGATTCTAACGATGAGGAGGGTCACCGAGCCGTTGCGGACGCAACCGCTGAAAACGATCCGTGGGCGGTCTCACAACAGGCCGCAGTAGCCCCATCGCAACTGGATGACGATCCATGGGCCGTGCCAGCGCAACAGGTGCAACCGCAATCGGTAATCGCGAGCGGCGTCAACGACGTGAAAGCGCCGGAACAACACACGAAACATGTGGCCGTTCCCGATACCAGCGATAATGTCGACCCTTGGGCCGCACCAGCGCCGGTACCGCAGCAACCGTCGGAGGACGACGATCCTTGGGGTGCCCCCATGCCAGTTCAGGCAGGGCCGGCGGACCCCATGCCCGTACCAGCGGAACCTGAAACGGCCCCTAAGCATGCCAATCACCAGCATCGCGCACCTCGGCAGGAAGCGGCATCTCCGCACAACCAGCCGAACGCCGATCCATGGAACCAACAGTTCTCAGCTCCTGCGCAGCCGACGCCGCAGGTCGCCGCGGAAGATGACGAATATTCCATGAGCGACGAATCGATCGGAGCGTCCAACGCGTTAAGCGTTGACGATCTGACACGACTATTCGAAGTGAAAAAAGTCGAGGATTTCGGCCCCGACGACGCCAAAAACCCGCGCAACATGCAGCAAAAGAAGAATCTCGACGATTAACGGCACAATCGCGAATCTTACGGAAACCAAGGAAAGGTGAACCATGGCACTGGCCTATGACGGCGCCATCCAACGACTGATCGACGCATTCGCGCATCTGCCCGGCATCGGGCCGAAAGGTGCGCAACGCATCGCCTTCTACCTGCTCAACGCATCCGACGAGGAAGCACAGACCCTGGTCGACGCCATCACCGAAGTCAAGGAAAAAATACGATTCTGCGACATTTGCGGCAACGTGTGCGAAACCAGCCCATGCCCGATCTGCGTCGATCCGCGCCGTGATCATAGCGTGATCTGCGTGGTCGAAGAGCCGAAAGACGTGATGAGCATCGAACGCACACGCGAATATCGCGGCCTATACCACGTGCTTGGCGGTGTCATCAATCCGATGGCTAACGTGCAGCCCAGCGACCTCAACATCGCCAAACTCATCGAACGACTCAAAGACAGCGAAGTCACCGAAGTGATTCTCGCGCTCAATCCGAACGTGGAAGGTGAGGCGACCACCAGCTTCCTTTCGCAGCTGCTTTCGCAAACCGACATCACGGTCACGCGCTTGGCGAGCGGTCTGCCGGTCGGTGGTGACCTCGAATATGCCGACGAAATCACGCTCGGACGTGCGTTGGCCGGGCGTCGCGCGGTCGTCTGACATTACCTTCGTCGCATTTGCCACATTCGTTACATTGCCGGCATATGCTAACGATCGTGCAAACGTTGCGCGGCGATCATGGAAGACCCGTGCGGAACGTATGTACGAAAAAACGCGCTGAGGATTTGCAAGGATTCCGTATACTGTTCCGTATGTTGGGCGTGCAGGGGCTTGACAAATCGAATTTTTCCTATAATCGACCAGCCTGCCTAGAATGGTCGGCAGGCAACACATTGAAGAAGATTGGATAAGTTGTGGCTCTCATCGTGCAGAAATTTGGCGGCTCTTCCGTAGCCGACCCAGAATCGATCAAGCGCGTGGCCCGACGCATCATCGAAACGAAGAACGCCGGCAATGACGTGGCCGTGGTGGTCTCCGCAATGGGAGACACCACCGACGACCTGATCGATCAGGCGCTCAGCATCGACTCCAACCCGCCGGCGCGCGAGATGGATATGCTGATGACCGCAGGCGAGCGTATTTCGATGAGTTTGCTCGCAATGGCAATTCATGCGGCCGGCTCTCACGCCTACTCCTTCACCGGATCCCAGGCTGGTTTCATGACCGACGCCCAGTTCGGTACTGCGCATATCAAGGCCGTGAAGCCTGAACGCGTGCGTCGTGCGCTCGACAAGGGTTCCGTGGCCATTGTGGCCGGCTTCCAAGGCGTGAACGAGGGTGGCGACGCCACCACGCTCGGCCGAGGCGGATCCGATACCTCCGCAGTGGCTTTGGCCGTGGCGCTGGACGCCGACGTATGCGAGATCTACACCGACGTCGATGGCGTGTTCACCGCCGATCCGCGTATTGTACCGACCGCACGTCGTATTCCCGTCATCGACTACGAGTCGATGCTGGAAATGTCGTCCTGCGGTTCCAAGGTGCTTGCCCTGCGTTGCGTGGAATACGCGCAGCGATTCAATATGCCGTTGCATGTGCGCAGCTCCTTCTCCCACCGCCGCGGCACGCTGATCGTGCCGGAAGATGTTGATCCGCGCATATTGCCGAATATCTGAGATTTGCAAGAAAAGAATCGCAAGGCATCGCAAGATATTGCAGGCAATCGCAAGGAAAACGCAAAATAAGCCAAGACTTTACAAACAAAGGTAAGAACATGAGCGAAAACAACAACCAGTCCTTGGGTGACCTGTTCCCCGATCTTGGACCGGAAGTCCCGATCATTTCCGGCGTCGCGCACGACAACACCGAATCGCTGGCCACCGTGCGCCGCGTGCCGAACGAGCCGGGCATGGCCGCCAAGGTGTTTACGCTGCTGGCTGAGGCCGGCGTGAACGTCGACATGATCGTGCAGGCCTCCGCTTCCACCGGCACCGCCGATATTTCCTTCACCGTGCCCGGTTCCGCCGCGGCCAAGGTGCGGGAAGTGCTGCAGGAGAAGCAGGACGAACTGGGTTACCAGTCCTTCGATATTGACGCCAACGTGGGCAAGGTGGCCGTGGTGGGCGTGGGTATGAAGACCCACTCCGGCCTGGCTGCCAAGTTCTTCAACGCGCTGAGCGACGAAGGCGTGAATGTGCTGATGATTTCCACGTCCGAAATTCGCATCGCCGCGCTGGTTCCGCTCGAGCAGCTGCAGGACGCCGTCCGTGCGCTGCACACTGCCTACGGCTTGGACGCTGAGCAGGTGGAAGCCGTGGTGTACGGCGGTACCGGTCGCTGACGCAATAGCACGTAATATCAATCGAAAAAAGACTTGGCTGGATTGCCTTAAGCATCTCAGCCAAGTCTTTTTTATTCCCATATCTGTTTTACAGATATTTTTGCAGATAATCTGCAAATAAAAAAGCGAAGGATTGCTGAATAATCAACAATCCTCCGCAATATTATGTTCTGCAGAAATCAGATATCACAATGTGCAATCATGCATGATCATGCGTAACTACAGAACATATGCAGATCGTTATCACTTCTTGGTGATGTAGCCGAGCGCCTTCAGCATTTCGGCGCTTTCCAGCGCACCGCCGGCGGCACCGCGCAGGGTGTTGTGAGCCAAGCCAACGAACTTCCAGTCGAAAATGGAATCCTCGCGCAGACGGCCGATGGAAACACCCATGCCACCCTCGTAATCCACGTCCTTCTTGACCTGCGGGCGATCATCGTCGGTCAGATATTGGATGAACTGCTTCGGCGCATGCGGCAAGCCAAGCTCTGAAGCCTGGCTTGTGTAGTTAACCAGGCGATCGACAAGCTCTTCCTTGGTTGGATTCTTGCCGAAGTTGATGAACACGGTGGCGGTGTGACCGTTGAGTACGGGCACGCGAATGCACTGCGACGTGATCTTCAGCGCACCGTCGAACGGCACGATCTCGCCCTTTTCCTCATCGACGTGACCGAACACCTTCAGCGGTTCCTTCTCGGACTTCTCCTCTTCGCCAGAGATGAACGGAATGATGTTGCCCATCATTTCAGGCCAGTCGTTGAACGTCTTGCCGGCGCCGGAAATGGCCTGGTAGGTGCTTACGATAACCTCGCGCGGCTCGAATTCCTTCCAAGCGGCGAGCGCCGGAGTGTAGGCCTGGATGGAGCAGTTCGGCTTGACGGCGATGAAGCCGTGCGTGGTGCCGAGACGCTTGCGCTGGTGCTCGATCACCTCATAATGCTCCGGATTGATTTCCGGCACGACCATCGGCACGTCCGGAGTCCAACGGTGGGCGCTGTTGTTCGACACGACCGGCGTTTCGGTCTTCGCGTATTCCTCTTCGATGGCGCGAATCTCAGCCTTCGGCATGTTTACTGCGGAGAACACGAAATCGACGTTCTTGACCACGTCTTCTACATCGGCCACGTTCTTGACGACCATGTTCTTCACGAATTCCGGCATCGGCGTTTCCATCTTCCAGCGACCGCCGATGGCCTCTTCGTAGGTCTTGCCGGCGCTGTGCGCGGACGCGGCAAGGGTGACCAATTCGAACCACGGATGGTTTTCGAGCAGCGTGACGAAGCGCTGTCCGACCATGCCCGTAGCTCCGAGAATGCCGACCTTAATCTTTTCGGACATAACAACCTCTCGCTTATGCTGGAACGGTTTCGTATGATTGCACGCTTGAGGTCGACCAGCCGGCCCCAAACGGCTTCGTGGACGGCCACATGCGTTGTTTAATCTTACGAAATCCGCGGAACAAGCATGTTCTCCTATCCGTATGCTGGTCTGCGCCGAGTATGCGTTTGGCGATTGTTGTGTGTGGCAGAATGACGTGCACTATTGGTATGGCTGCAGTAACGAGTAACAGGACATCGCGGTTGGCCTGATTGTCCGTGCTGATGCGTCGTCTGCACAAGTCCCGGTGCACGGGCTTCGAGGCTTTTCGCACTTTGGACGTATCGCTCGCGTACACTGGAAGCCATGTCGAAGGCATCAGAAGAAGCGCAAAAGCAGTTGGACCGTATCGTGGCGTTGGGCTATCCGGATGTGGCCGATATGTCGGCCGCCGCGTTCCGTGCTTTGGCACGCCCGATCATCCGTGCGCTGGAGGATTCCGATTTGGGCACGCAGATTCTGTTGGTGCCTACGCGCGAACTGGTGTCTCCTGAATCCCTGATTGCCCGTACTTCCATCAACCGTATGGCAGGATTCACCACCATGCCGCCGCGCGATATCGCCAGTTTCCTTCCGCAGGATGGTTTCGAACCTCCGGAAGGCCCGTTCTACCTGGTGATCGAACCGCATACCGGCACCTGCTACATCAATCGCGAGCCCGATGTGGCGCGCAAGTTGATCGATTCCGACGAGCGTTTGCCGCTTACGTTAGAAGAGGGACTTGCGATTGCCACGCAGCATCCGGAATGGTTGCTGGAGAAGAACGGCTTTAATTTGTTGGGATCGCGTTCCGCGGATGGTCGTGTGCCGAGTATTTGGATGAGTCAGAACGCGCCGCGATTGGGTGCGGTGTGGCCGAATTCCCGACATACATGGCTAGGCAACGCATTTTGCGTATCTCGTCGTGGCGTCAGCCTGTTCCATTGATTTTTGGATTTCCATTGATTTTCCGCTGATATTCTACGTTCCACGGATTGGCGATTGTCTGACGATATGCGGCATGCAAAGCCCGTTGATCCGCCGGTTCGGCTGTTGGCCACCTAGCGTTTGAAGCGCTTGAACAGTTTGGCGATGGCGTGGCCGGCTGCGGCGCACATCACCGATCCGATGCCCAGCAGTGTGACGGTGACCTGCGGGCGGCGCAATTCGTTGCGGATACCGATCAGATCGGTCACGCAATGGTCTTCGAAAAACACGCGTAATTCGTTGCTGGAGTAGCGTCCGACCAAGTCTCCCCACGTGAGCATGCGCGTCACGTAGCTGACCGGATTGTTTTCGCGGAATTCAAACAGGCGAATGCCGCGCAGTCGCGATTTCGGACCGTAGCATTCAAATCCGCAGGTCGGCGCGTAGCCAAGATCAATGTCGTGCACATGCCCGACGAACGCATTCTTATGGTCATGCCCGCAGAACAGCGCGAAATAGCCGCCTGCATCGCGCAGCGCCTGCACTTCGCCAACGTTTTCATCCGCGCATCCGATTGCCTCTCCAAGCCTTGAGCCAGGCCTGCACACGTCACGATCCAACACATAGCAATGCCCTGCGAACGTTCGCGCACCCTCCACCGCATTCGGCGTGTATGCGGGCACTTCGCGTAGGCAATCGTAGAACTCCTGCGGCGGAATATGCTGGAATGCGATCGCCGGAACCGCCGAACCGTCACCATTGCGCTCGCCCAGCTCGCGTTGCACTTGCTTCAGCCATTCGATCGCTTCCGGCGAAGGTGTGCCGTAGCCGTCGGAATCGGCCAAATCCCAGCCGCGTGAATTCGACGCATACTTTGCATAGGATGTCAGCGATTCTCGTCCGCCGGCAGTGTTGCCAACAGTATTGCCGGGTTTGCCAGTATTTCCAGCATGCTCGCAATCGTTGGAAAAGCTGCGATCGCCGTCAAACGCATTATCCGCATAATCGCCGGAATTCACCAGCATCACGCTCATCGCAATACGTCCCGACCCGTCGGAAGCTTCAATCGGAATCGCAAACGTGCCTGGTTCGAGCGCCAAGGGAGAAGAACCGGCGACAGGGTTCATGCAACCGGAAAACTCGCGGTATATGTCATCCTGCTCGTCTGCGAGAATGCCACACTGGAAATCGTGGTTGCCGTAGGTTGCCGCGAAGGGGATTCGCGCTTCCAATGCAGGTCCGAGGAATGCTGCGAACGTGTCCCGTACTTTCTGCCGCGTGCCGTCGAGTATGGTCGCGGCGGTCGCGCGATTGATGGATTGCGCCCATGATTCAAGCTTGTTGGCGGATCCGTCGCGCCCGTCGCGCTTGTTGCGTTTCACGAGTTTCGGCGAGTCGGTGCCGATGCCGTCAATCATCCAATTGTCGTCGGTCGGGGGCTGTTCGAGCAACGCTTTGGTGAGCGGATGGCGTTTGATGCCGTGGATTTTCGCTTCGATTTCGGTGACCGCGCGTATGTGCGTGCCCGGCTGCTCTCCGCGGCGGCGCAGGAACGTGTCGATGTATGCGGGGTCGTATCCGCGAATCTGGTCGCCGGTGAAGACGATCAGATCGGGGTGCGTTTTCTTAATGGCGGCTTCGATGAGACGGATCGTGTCTTCACGCACGTTCGGTCCGTCCTGAATATCGGCCATCTGCAGCACACGGAAGGTGCCGTCGCTGTTGAATCGCAGGGTCATGATGCTCACTGTAATGCGCGAAATCTGGATATGGGGTGAAAAAGAGACGAAAATCGTGGTCTGCCCGTCATATGGCGGAATGCCGGCGATATATGGGATTGGTTGCCGCTACTATGGGCGGCAGTGCAGGTAGGTAACATGCACGTAACAATGTGGGCCGGCAGAAGGCCTGCCCAGCTTTACAGATAAGGAGGAGTGATGGGTCAGGATCAATCGTCAGTGTTTGATCTCGCGGCAGTCGCCGCGGCGTCCAACGGAGGGAACAACGACCCGCTGCTGCCTCCGGCGCGTTACATTGGAGCTCCGCAAAAGCCCAGCAAGATGCCGTACAACAAGTACGTCGCATACGATAAGCAGGTGCCGTTTGATTACCCGGAGCGTACGTGGCCGGGCAAGCGACTGCAGCGTGCACCGCGTTGGTGTTCCGTCGATCTTCGTGACGGCAACCAGGCCCTCGTCAACCCGATGGATTCCGAGCGCAAGCTGCGTTTCTGGAATCTGCTGGTGTCGTTGGGCTTCAAGGAGATCGAGGTCGGCTTCCCGTCGGCTTCCGAAACCGATTACGATTTCATTCGCATGCTAATCGAGCGTGAGCTCATTCCTGACGACGTTACGATCGTGGTGCTGACGCAGGCTCGCGAGCACCTGATTCGCAAGACTTACGAGTGCTTGAAGGGGGCCAAGCGCGCCGTCGTGCACTTCTATAACTCCGTGTCCGTGCTGCAGCGCGAGGTCGTGTTCCGTAAGGATAAGGCCGGCATCAAGAAGCTCGCTACCGACGCGGCCACTCTGTGCAAGGAGCTTGAGGGCGAGGCCGAGGGTATCGACCTGTATTACGAGTATTCTCCGGAATCCTTCACCGGCACCGAGCCGGAGTACGCCGTTGAGGTGTGTAATGCGGTGATCGATGTGATCAAGCCGACTCCGGAACATCCGATGATTATCAATCTGCCGGCAACGGTGGAAATGACCACCCCGAACGTGTTTGCCGATCAGGTGGAATACGTGTCGAACAATCTGGTGCCGCGCGACGCCGTAGTGCTGTCGCTGCACCCGCACAACGATGAAGGCATGGGCGTGGCCGCCACCGAGTTGGCCGTGCTTGCCGGCGCCGATCGCGTTGAGGGTTGCCTGCTGGGCAACGGCGAGCGCACCGGCAACGTCGATTTGGTTACGCTTGGTTTGAACTTCCTCACGCAGGGCATCGATCCGCAGATCGATTATTCCAACGTTCCTGAGATTCGCAAGACGGTTGAGTACTGCAACCAGCTGAAGATTTCCGAGCGTCACCCGTATGCCGGCAATTTCGTGTTCACCGCGTTCTCCGGCTCGCATCAGGACGCCATTAAGAAGGGTCTTGAGGCTCGTCAGGTGGCCGCCGACCGCGCTGGCGCCGATCTTGACAGCTTTGTGTGGCTGGTGCCGTATCTGCCGATCGATCCGAAGGATATCGGCCGTACGTATGAGGCCATTATCCGCGTGAACTCTCAGTCCGGCAAGGGCGGTATGGCTTACCTGCTGAAGACCAACCATAATCTTGATCTGCCGAAGCGCCTGCAGGTCGAGTTCGACAAGGTCGTGCAGGCGTACGCCGATGCAACCAAGAAGGAAGTCAAGGACGAAGATATTTGGCGTCTGTTCAAGGACGAGTATCTGCCGGTTGAAGAGTCTGGCGCCACCGCCGCGGGCGCTGTGGTCGGCGACAGCAAGGATGAATCCCTCGAACAGTGGGGTCGTCTGAAGCTGCTGAAGGTTTCGGTCTCTTCTGGTGAAGACGGTTCTGATACCGTGTTGAAGGCCAAGATCCTTGACCGTGGCATGAATGTCGGTGTTGATGAGCCGGTGGAGCGTGAGGTTTCCGGCATGGGTAATGGCCCGCTTGCCGCTTTCCTGAACGCGCTGAGCAATTTCGGCATTGAGGCTTCCGTAATGGATTATGTGGAGCACACCATGTCCGTCGGCACCGACGCCATGGCCGCTTCCTATGTGGAATGCCAGATCGGTGAGGAAGATGATCCGCGGATCGTGTGGGGTGTCGGCATCGACACGTCCATCGTCACCAGCTCGCTGAAGGCCATTATTTCGGCCATCAACCGTTCCGAGCGCTGATTTCCGCGGGTTTCCGCTTTTCATAGAAGTAAGGGCCTGTGACGTGCTTCGTTGGCGAGTGCGTCACAGGCCCTTTGTGTTTTGATTTTTTGTTTTCCTATTCTTTTTCGTGTGATTCCGCCAACAGCGGCCGAATTTGCTTGCAGACGTCGGTTATTGGGCTCCGCTCGGCTGGCCTCCGCCGGAGGTGCCGTCTCCGTTGCCAGTGGAGCCACCGGCTCCGCCTGCAGCGCCACTGCCGTCGCTGCCGCTGCCGTCGCCGGTCCCGCTGCCGTCACCGTTGCTACCGTTGTCGGAATTCTCTCCGTCTCCGTCTCCGTCTCCGCTGCTGTTCTGATCGCTGTTCTGCGTCGGATCAGGCGTGGTCTGCTCGGTGTTCTCCTCGACCTTCGGCACCTCTTGGCTCTGCCGTGTTTGGGTCTTCTGCGCGCCGGTGCCCCACGTGCCGTCCGGGCCGCCGATCTTGCCGTTGTCGGTCGGCTCGGTGAAGGTCAGCACCTCCTGATTCTGCAGGGCGAGCGACATGAACTCCTCAAACAGATGCGACGGGTAGCCGGTGGAGGAAACGCCATAGCCTGCGAACGGTGGCACTTCCTGCGCGCTGCCGTCTTCCGCAGGATTCCAAATGGCCCACACATTGAGCAGCTGCGGCGTATAGCCTACGAATGAGGCGGCCTTCTCATCATTCGCGGTGCCGGACTTGCCGGCCACCTGGCGTCCGAGACGTGCTGAAACACCGGCCGCGGTGCCGTACGTGGTGGTGCCCTGCATGGCCTTCTGCACCAAGTGGCAGTCGTTCGCCTCGAACACCTGCTGGTTCTCCTGCGCCGTCTTGTACAGTTCCTTCGAACCATCGGACGTGAGCACCTTGTCGACGATGTGCAACGTGTTTTTCACTCCATCGTTGGCAATGGTGGAGTGGCCCTGAGCCAGATCCCATACGGTAATGCCGTTAATGCCCAGAATATTGTAGGTGGTGTCTTCGGCAATGTCTCCCTCAATGCCCGCCTGATGCGCGATTTTGGCGAGATTCGCGGCGCCGAGATGCTTGTTGACCTCCATGAACACGGTGTTCACTGAATTCGCGGTCGCCTGATAGAGGTTGATATAACCCCAGTTGGTATTAAGTGCGTTCGGTACCTGCGCGGTGGTTCCTGGAGTCGTCTCAAACGTCAGGCCGGAATTACCGTTGAACAACGTATTGAAATTCACACCCTCCTGAGCGGCTCCCAGCAGACCGAACGGCTTCATCGTGGAGCCCGGCTCGAATGTGGACTGTGTGACGTTGTTGAGCTGCTTGGTGAGGTAATCGTTGCCCGCATACATGGCCTTGACGGAACCGGTCTTCTGATCGACCGCAATGCCGCCCACCTGAATGCTTTCCGGCATGCCTTCCGGCCGGGTGTCGCCGACCTGTTGGATCTCGTCCTGCATGCCCTTGTCAAGCGTGGTGACAATCTTGTAGCCGCCGGTTTCCAAATCGTCGGCGGTGAACGCCTTGGAATTGACCAGTTCGTTCTTCACCGTGGTCAGCAGATACCCGTTGGCGCCTGCCATCTGGTTGTTCTGCTGGATTTCCGCCACGGCGGGGAACTGCGCTTCCTTCTTTTCCTTGGCGGTGATGTAGCCATCTTCCCTCATGATGTTGAGCACGCGGTCGTATCGCTTTTCAGCCTGCTCAGGGTTGACGGCCGGATCCCATGAGCTCGGCGCAGGAATGATGCCTGCCAGCATGGCGGATTCCGACAAGGTCAGATCACTGGCGTTCTTGTTGAAATACGCCTTCGCCGCCGCCTGGATGCCATACGCGCCACGACCAAGGTAAATCGTGTTCATGTAATTGCAAAGCACCTGGCTTTTATCTTGTGCCTGCGCGATCTTGATGGCCAGGAACGCTTCCCTGAGCTTGCCGGAATACGACGTGGTTTCGCCCAGATAATATCGTTCCGCATACTGCTGGGTGATAGTCGAACCACCTTGCCTGCTGCCGGTGGTCAAGTTCGTATACAGCGCTCGCGCGATGCCATACAGGTCGATGCCCTTGTTGGTGTAGAAGGATCGGTCTTCCGATGCGACGATCGCGTTGCCCACGTAATCAGGCAGTACCGCACAGTCGATGATTTCGCGGTTTTGCTCCGCGTAACTGCCGATTTCCGTAGTGCCGTCGGCATAGTAGACGGTTGTTTTTTCGGCGAGGGCGAACTTCTCCGGTTCAGGGATTTCCGTGGTGATATACATGTAGGCGAACAGGCCGATTCCTGCCGCGAGCAGCGCCGCGAAGATGCCGAGTACCCACTTCAGTACGAGATGCTTGCGCTTGTTCTGCTTTTTCTTAGGTCCGTTGGCGCGGTGCGATCCGTGGTTCTGCGGCTTGGGCGCGCTATGGGATGCGTTGCTGCGATTGCTGCTGGCGCCACCGTTGCGGGCGCTTCTTGAGCGTGAGCTTACGCTTCGTGTGTGTGAAACCATAGGTTCCACCGTAGCTGATTGACTTGAGAAATCAGGTGGAAATGGGGCACGTTTGCTTTGGTAGGGCCATTTTTGCGCAGCTCTTTTACAAATCGACAGTTTGCAGGACGTTGCCTCAATATCGGCTGTTTTTCAGGGTTTTGTCAGTTTTTCAGGTGCCTTTTCGCTGTTTCGCAGGTATGCTTGAAACTTGGTACCTGTGAAACGCATATATAACAGAGGAGCCGTTTACAGATGAGCATTCGTGTAGCTATCGCCGGTGTAGGCAATTGCGCTTCGTCGCTGGTGCAGGGCGTTGAATACTACAAAGACACGAAGGACGAGGATAAGATTCCCGGCCTGATGCATAACAATTTCGGCGGATACCGCGTACGCGACATCGAATTCGTCACCGCGTTCGACGTGGATGCGCTGAAGGTCGGCAAGGACTTGTCTGAAGCCATCGAGGCGTCGCAGAACAACACGATCAAGTTCGCCGACGTGCCGAACTTGGGCGTCGAGGTGCTGCGCGGCCCGACCAACGATGGTTTGGGCGAGTACTACCGTCAGATGATTGAAGAGTCCGATGCCGAGCCGGTCGACGTGGCCCAGGTGCTGCGTGACAAGAAGGTCGACGTGCTTGTTTCCTACCTGCCGGTCGGTTCCGAGCAGGCCGACAAGGCGTACGCCCAAGCCGCCATGGACGCCGGATGCGCGTTCGTGAACTGCTTGCCGGTGTTCATCGCCTCCGATCCGGAATGGGCGCAGAAGTTCCGTGACGCCGGCGTGCCGATCGTCGGTGACGACATCAAGTCCCAAGTTGGTGCCACGATCACGCACCGCGTGCTCGCCCGCCTGTTTGAAGACCGTGGCGTGCGCCTGGACCGCACGTACCAGCTCAATGTGGGCGGCAACATGGACTTCATGAACATGCTGCAGCGCTCGCGTTTGGAGTCCAAGAAGATTTCCAAGACCCGCGCCGTCACCTCCGTGGTGCCGCACGATATGGACCCGCACAATGTGCATATCGGCCCGTCCGATTACGTGGCATGGCTTGACGACCGTAAGTTCGCGTTCGTGCGTCTTGAGGGCACCACGTTCGGCGATGTACCGCTGAGCTTGGAATACAAGCTGCAGGTGTGGGATTCCCCGAATTCCGCCGGTATTGTGATTGACGCCGTGCGCGCCGCCAAGATCGCGCTCGATCGTCATCTGGCTGGTCCGATTCTGGCTCCGAGCGCGTACTTCATGAAGTCGCCGGCCGTGCAGCATGAGGATGGCGAGGCTCGCCGCTTGGTGGAGGAATTCATCAAGGGCGACGTCGAAGGCGATGAGGCTCAGCTTGACGCCGATGTTGCCGCCGCCAAGGCCGCCGGCAAGGATGTGTGGCGCGCCTGATTTTTGGTTCGCCTGATATGAAGAATCCCCAACCCACCGACGGTGGGTTGGGGATTCTTCATTACGATTTGAAAACGATGCGTATCGTCACTTCTTGAGGAGTGGTTCGACCTGTTCCTCGTACGCGGTCAGCGCGGTGTCGATCACCTGATGCATGTCGTAGTACTTGTACGTGCCCAGACGGCCGCCGAACACCGTGAGCGGTTCGGCCTTCGCGAGCTCCTCGTACCTCGCGTACAGCGCCTTGTCGGCCTCCGTGTTGATCGGATAGTACGGTTCGTCGCCGCGCTCGGCGAAACGGCTGTACTCCTCCCACACCACGGTCCTGTCCGGGTTCTGCGAGTCCCTGCGTTCCGGGTTGAAGTTCTTGAACTCGATCGCGCGCGTGTACGGCACGTCGGCGTCGGAGAAGTTCATCACCGGGCATCCGAAATGGTCGCCCTCGTCGTAGCGCACCTCTTTGAAGTCGACCGTACGCCACTTGAGCTCGCCCAGCGAATAGTCGAAGTAGCGGTCCACCGGGCCCGTGTACACCACCGGCACGCCCGCCGCGGCCAGGGCCTTCCTGTTGAACGGCTGCGAGGCGTCGAAGAAGTCGGTCTTCAGGGTCACGTGGATGCGCGGGTCGTCGATCATGCGCTCCATCCACGCGGTGTAGCCGTCCGTCGGCAGGCCTTCCCACGTGTCCTTGAAATAGCGGTTGTCGTAGTTGAAGCGCACCGGCAGGCGGTTGATGATGCCCGCGGGCAGGTCCTTCGGATCGGTCTGCCACTGCTTGCCCGTGTAGTTCTTGATGAACGCCTCGTACAGGGGGCGGCCGATCAGCGAAATGCCCTTGTCGTTGAGGTTCTGGGGGTCCGTGCCCGCCAATTCGCCGGCCTGCCCGTCGATCAGGGCCTTCGCCTCGGCCGGCGTGTAACGCGCGTGGAAGAACTGGTTGATCGTGCCCAGGTTGATCGGCAGGGGGTACACCTCGCCGTCGTGCGTGGCGTACACGCGGTGCACGTAGGAGGTGAACGAGGTGAACCTGTTCACGTACTCCCACACGCGCCTGTTGGACGTGTGGAACAGGTGGGCGCCGTACTTGTGGATCTCCGCGCCGGTCTCCTCGTCCATGTAGCTGTACGCGTTGCCGCCGATGTGGTCGCGCACGTCGATGATCTCCACCCTGACGCCCAAACGCTCCACGGCCTGCTGGGCCACGGTCAGGCCGAACAGGCCCGCGCCCACGACCACCAGATCGGGATACTCCACCGCTTCAGTCATAAGAACAACCTTCCGAACTCAAACAAACACACAATACTCGTGTGCGATTCCTCATCAAGCATACCCGTCCGCCCTCCTTAACGTGGGTTTCTAATGTGGGACGTGGCATTTTTGATGTTCGATTTCCGTGTGGCACTGTCTGTGACGCTGTCTGTGGCACGGCTTGCGTTGGGCTTGTACGTGGCCTGTGACGCGGTTCGGTCCGGGCATGGTGTACACTGGTCTTTGCCTCCGCGTGGCGGTATGTCACCCAACTCCCCCAGGGCAGGAATGCAGCAAGGGTAAGTGGCCTCTTCCGGGTGCGTGGAGGTTTTCTTATATCTTCTTGCCATTCCCGTATACCGTAGAGACAATGCCGTATTCTCGGTGACTATGACCGACGAATTCAAGCCAATCATCCGAGACCCGCATAAGTCCGCGAATATGCTGGAGCAGCCGGTCGTGCCCGTTCCTGCGCCGCAGCCGTCATTGCCGCAGACGGATTCCCAACAATCCTCGCCGCAGTTCGCGCCGAGTCCCGCACAATCCGCGCCGGATCAACAATCCCCGCAGTCCTGGCAAAGACTGAGCTTTCCCGACGCCGCGCCGGTCTCGCCGATTGCGCAAACCGCCCAAATCGATCCGATCGAACAGGTGCTTTCCCCGCGTGAAGTGAACGCAGGACTCGCCAAAGCCGATCCGCTGACCCGTCATCCGCGCGTGTCGAGCATCATACTCAGCGTGGTGTTCGGTCTGCTGCTGCTTGCCGCCGCAGCGGGCGTCTGGTGGTTGGGCGTGCGCACGATGGAAGGTCAAAGCTATGAAGACATGGTCTGGTCGAAATTCGACGCGGCTCTGCCGGGATGGCTGGAACCGGTCGTGCATGTCTTCACCATTTCCACCGTTGTAATCGCAACAAGCGCGATTATGTCGATAATCGCCCTCGCCGTACTCATCGTAAGAAAACGATGGCTGTTGATTGCGCAACTGGCGGTATTCGGCGGAATCTGCTTTGCCGCAGCGGAATTGCTGAAGCCGCTGCTGCCACGTCCGTACTTAATTAATCTGGAATCAAATCCCAATAATTCCGCGCCTTCTGGGCATGCCATACTCGCAGCGACTGCGGGGGTGATCCTGTTGTGCGCCGTGCCTCGCATGTGTCGTGCGTTGGTCGCGGTGATTGGTTGGGCGTACGCGGTGCTTGTCGGATTGTCGGTGATCGCAGGGCAGTGGCACCGCCCGACCGACGTGATCATGGCATTGCTGATCGTCGGAGGAGTGGCTATGCTCATGCTCGCCGCAACGTTTGCGAACGGTATGGATGAGCCCGGATCGCGTGCATCGTCGCCTTCCGTGCAGATTGTCGGCAGCGTGTTGCTGACGTTCGGTGTGCTTGGCACCCTGTATGGCGCGTACATTATTTGGCAGATCCAGCCGGGACTTGCGATGAGCGCGGAATGGACGAATTCCGGCGCGCATCTTTCCACGGTGATTTTGACTGCTTCCGTCGCGTCGCTGGTGTTCGGCCTGGTGCTGACCATGCGTCAGCTGACTGCCTCGCCACTGACGCAACTTGGACTGGTGGGGGCTCCTCCGGCACCGCCGAAACGCTGACGACCATGCCTGCGATCGCACCGAAATTTTACGGCGAAGGCCGCTCGCGCCACACGGGCGGTTTGCCAACTGCATACGGTCAGTGAGTATTATTGCGTTGCAAACGCTAGTAATAAGGAGTGGCTATGGCTACCGGCAGCAAGCTCGTGATTGTGGAGTCTCCCACCAAGGCCAAGAAAATCGGTGGGTATTTGGGCTCCGAATATACGGTGATGGCCTCGGTCGGCCATATTCGAGATCTTGCGCAGCCAAGCCAGGTGCCGGCCGCCGACAAAACCAAATTCGGCAAGTTCGGCGTTGACGTGGAAGACGGATTCAAGCCGTACTACATCGTCGATGGCAACAAGAAGAAAACCGTATCCGAACTGAAAAGCGCGTTGAAAAAAGCCGACACCCTGTACCTCGCAACCGATGAGGATCGCGAAGGGGAGGCCATCGCCTGGCATCTGGTACAGACGCTCAAGCCGAAAGTGCCGGTCAAACGCATGGTGTTCCACGAAATCACGAAGGAAGCTATCAAAGCGTCGCTTGACAATACTCGCGACGTTGACGACGACATGGTCGATGCCCAGGAGACCCGCCGTATTCTGGACCGCCTGTACGGCTATGAGCTTTCTCCGGTGCTGTGGCGCAAGGTTGGACCGGGTCTTTCCGCGGGCCGCGTGCAGTCCGTCGCCACGCGTTTGATCGTGGAGCGCGAGCGTGAGCGTATGGCGTTCGTGCGTGCCCCGTATTGGGATGTCACCGCAACGTTGGAAGCGCCGGATGCCGATGGCAATAATGTTGCGTTTGATTCTCGTATGGTGTCGCTTGGTGGGTGTCGTTTGGCGGGTTCCAAGGATTTCGGCGCCGATGGCAAGCTGACTGCGGCCGGTGCGAAGGACCGGGTCGTGCAGTTGGATGAGGCGCAGGCTTCCGCGATTGCGCAGGCGTTGGAATTTGCAACGTTTACCGTCGCGTCGATGGAAACGAAGCCGTACCGTCGCCGTCCGGTTCCACCGTTCACTACGTCCACATTGCAGCAGACCGCCGGCAATCGTCTCGGCATGAGCTCGCGTCAGACCATGCGCGCGGCGCAAGGATTATATGAAAACGGCTATATTACCTACATGCGTACCGATTCGGTGACGCTGTCGCAGGAAGCGATCGCAGCCGCTCGTGAAGCGGTCGTCAAGCATTTCGGCGAAAACTATTTGTCGGACGCGCCGAAACAATATGCCACAAAAACCGCGGGCGCGCAGGAAGCCCACGAATGCATTAGGCCGGCGGGTGCGAAATTCCGCGATCCTGCGGAAATCGCAAGTAAAGTGCCGGCCGACCAGCTCAAGCTGTACACGCTGATCTGGCAGCGCACGCTTGCCTGCCAGATGGCAGACGCAACCGGTTCCACGGCGACCGTGCGACTGTCTGCACCGACCGAATCGAATGGGGAAGCCATGTTCCAGGCTTCCGGCACTGTCATCGAATTCCCCGGCTTTATGAAGGCGACCGGTGAGGGTCGCCGCGCGTCCGCCGAATCGAAGAAGGGTGATGCTACTGGAAGCGTTGAACAGGCTGCGCAATCCGGCAAATCCAGCAAAGCTGATAAGAAGTCGGATGACAATGTGTCGCTGCCGCCGATGAATCCGGGCGATGCGCTCGCCGCGGTGGCGGTTGGTGCCGACGGACATGAAACTCAGCCTCCGGCGCGTTACACCGAAGCGTCGCTCGTGAAAACGTTGGAACAGAAGGAAATCGGCCGCCCGTCCACGTATGCGAGCATTATTTCCACGATTATCGATCGCGGGTACGTGTATGAGCGCGGTCGTGCGTTGATTCCGTCGTGGCTCGCGTTCTCCGTGGTCAAATTGCTGGAAACGAAGTTCCCGCGGTATGTGGATTACGAGTTCACTGCCGATATGGAAAGCGGTCTTGACCAGATCGCGAGTGGTCAGGAGACCGGCCGCAATTGGCTGACCCGCTTCTATTTCGGTTCCGGTGAGGGTTCCGCGCAGTCTGCGGACGAGGCGCATGCCGGTTTGCAGCAGCAGGTCGCGCAGTTGGGTGAAATTGACGCTCGCGAGATCAATACGATTGAGATCGGCGACGGTTTGCATGTGCGCGTCGGCAGGTATGGCCCGTATCTGGAGGATGTGAACCATCTGGATGATGAGGGAAATCCGAAGCGTGCGTCGCTGCCGGATACTCTCGCTCCGGATGAGCTGACGGTGGAAGTCGGTCATGATTTGATCGAGAATCATTCCGGCGGTCCGCGCGCACTTGGTGTTGATCCGGTTTCCGGGGGCACTGTTGAAGTGCGTAATGGCCGTTTCGGCCCGTATGTTGCGTTGGTGATGCCTTTTGCGGATGCTGGTGCTGACGGTGACGTGGCTGGTGACGGCAAGCCGAAGAAGGTCAAGAGCGCTAAGAAGGCTGCCGATCGCCCGAAGATGGCGTCGTTGTTTAAGACGATGAGCCCGGAATCGTTGACGTTGGATGATGCGTTGCGTCTGCTGAGTTTGCCTCGTGAAGTTGGCTCTTATGAGGAAGCGAACGCTCAGACCGGTGAAGTGCAGACGGTTGTTGTGCAAGCCAATAATGGTCGTTACGGCCCGTATTTGACGAAGACTGGTGCCGATGGCAAGTCGGATACGCGTTCGCTCGCTTCGGAAGATGAGATTTTCACGGTTGATTTGGATAAGGCGAAGGAACTGTTCGCCCAGCCGAAGTATGGCCGTGGGCGCGGTCGTGGCGCTGCCAAGCCGCCGCTGCGTGAACTGGGCGTCGATCCGGAAACGCAAAAGCAGGTGACCATCAAGGAAGGCTTCTACGGCGCGTATATCACCGATGGTGAAACGAACCGTACGTTGCCGAAGCAGTATGCTCCCGAGTCGATCGAGCCGGCTGAGGCGTTCCGTCTGCTGGCGGAGAAGCGTGCGCAGGGTCCGTCGAAGAGGCGTGGACGCAAGGGTGTTGCTGGCAAGGGTGGTGCTAAGAAGACTGCTGCTAAGGGTGCTAAGGCTTCTGCTGATCAAGTTCGTGCCGATCGCCGTGCCAAGGTGCGCGAGTTGGCCGATAAGGGTTGGGCCAACACCCGTATCGCCAAGGAGATCGGTTCCACGCCGACCACGGTGAAGGCCGATGTGGAATGGCTCGCTGCCAACGAAGGCTACACCCGTCCCGCCGTAGTTCCCGCCCGGTGATGAATATGCAGGGCATATTCATCACCTTTGAGGACGGATAGCCCGGTGGGCTGTTCGTAGCAGTGAGCAGCGGTAGCGTTGCGAACGCCGCAGGACACACAGTCCGGTGGACTGTGTGTAGCAGTGAGCAGTGATAGTGCGTCGCGAGCGTCGCATAATTTAAAGATATGCAGGGCATATTCATCTCCTTTGAAGGCATCGACGGCGTCGGCAAAACCACGCAGGTCGAACGATTACGTGCGTATGTTGAGGCGCAGGGGCGCGAATGCGTGGTCACGCGCGAGCCGGGCGGTACTGTGCTTGGTGTGGCGATTCGCAAGCTGCTGCTTGGCGGTGTGGAAGGTTCCGACGCGGATATTGCTCCGCGTGCGGAGGCGTTGCTGTTCGCCGCCGACCGTGCCCAGCATGTTGCCGAGGTGATTCGCCCTGCACTGGAACGCGGTGCCGTGGTAATTACCGATCGGTACCTTGATTCTTCTCTTGCATACCAGGCTGGTGGCCGCGAATTGACGGCAGGTGAAATCCGCGACTTAAGTATGTGGGCAACGTGCGAGCTATTGCCGAATCGCACGTATCTACTGGATCTTGACCCTGTGCAATCGCATGCACGACTACAGCATGATGAAGATCGCATGGAATCTGCAGGAAACGATTTCCAACGTCGTACACGACAAGCGTTTCTTGACTTGGCAAAGGCGGAATCGCAACGTTTCCGCGTGATTGATGCCAGCCAATCCATCGATGAAGTATGGTCGCATATTCAAGACGATTTTGCACAAATCAGCCAAACGAAAACTTTCCAATCGGAGGCTGCCCAGTGAGTGTGTGGGATTCGATTGTCGGCCAGCAGCGGGTTGTCGAACAACTCAAAGCCATCGCAAGTGGCGATCCGAAAGCCATTGCGCAATCCTGGCTAATCTGCGGTCCTCCAGGATCGGGCCGTTCCAATGTGGCGCGCGCGTTTGCGGCGGCGCTGGAGAGCCCCGATCATGGTCTTGGCGACGAGCCGACCAAAGCCGTGCAGCAGGTGCTTGCCGGCACTCATCCCGACGTGACCGTGCTTGCCACCAACAAAGTGACCATCGGCATCGACGAGGTGCGAGACATCATCACCACTTCCGAACAGATGCCGAGCACTGCGCCGTGGCGCATCATCATTATCGAAGATGTCGATCGCATGCTGGAACGCACCACCAACGTGCTGCTCAAGGAGATTGAGGAGCCGAGCGCGCACACGATTTGGCTCTTGTGCGCGCCGAGTGCGCAGGATGTGTTGCCGACGATTCGCTCGCGCACTCGCATCGTCAATCTTGCTGTGCCTTCCACGCAGGCAGTGGCCGCATTTCTGGAACAAAATGGCGGATTTGAGCCGAAAATCGCGGTACGTGCCGCACGCCTTGCAGAAGGGCATATCGGCATTGCGCGCTTGTATGCGGAGAATGAGCAGGTGATGTCTGACCGTGACGAGCTGATTGTGGGTGTGCTTGGATTGCGTCGCGCGTCGGATGCGGTGCTGCTTGCCGGCAATCTTATCGACAATGCGAAAGCGCAGGCCGAAGCGGAGGTGAAGGTCAAGGCGGCAGAGGCGGAAGCTGATTTTCGTAGGGTCAATGGGCTTGGGGCGAAGGATCGTATTCCTCCGAAACTGCGTGGCGCGTACAATGCGATCGCCAAAAAAGACGAGCTGAAGCGCCAAACTACGCGACTTACGCGTGATGTGCTTGACCGTGCGTTGAACTCGATTGCCAGTATTTACCGTGATGTGGCTGTGCTGCAGAACAATGCCGAGGATTCGGTGGGACTGATCAATTTGGAGAATCGTTCATCGATCACCGAACTGTCGGTGCGGCTTACGCGTGGGGGAGCGGTGCGGCGGCTGGAGGATATTGCCGTTGCGCGTCGCCGCCTGGCCGGCAATGGCAATCCCGTACTGGTCTTCGAAGCCCTCTTCTGCTCTCTCATCGCCAGTTAGGTCTAGCGGTGTTGGCACATACTGTTTTTCGGCGGGCAGATTTCTCTAGTGAGCGGAAAAATGGTTGTTTGGGTATGATTCTGGCTTGCTATCGTGCGATAACTGCCAGCAAAATTGCAAAAATACGATTTAGCGCTGGTAGTTGGTGGATTCGCGCACGATCAGTTGCGGTGCAAGTGAGATATGTGCGGGGCTGTCGGGGCCGTCGTTGAGTAGGCGTAGCGCTTCGGAGACGATTTGTTTGAACGGCGGGCGCACACTGGTCAGTGGCGGCATGGTGGTGCGTGCGATTGGCGAATCGTTGTAGCCAACCACCAGCACATCTTCAGGCACGCGAAGCCCAAGCGAATGCAACGCCACCATCACGCCGAACGCGATCGCATCGTCGGCACACACCACGGCCTCCGGTTGCACGAGCGGCTCGGAAAACAGTCGCATGGCGCAGTCGAATCCGCGCTGCACGCTACGGTCTCCGAACTTGTTCCATTCGGTTTCGGTGGCAAGATGGTGCGCTCGCATCTGAGTATGGAACATGGTGAACAGTTCCGCCGATTCGAAGGAGATTTCCTTGCCGGCCATGTATGCCACGGATGCGATGCCACGTTCAGCCAAATGCCCGATCACGATTTCCATGGCTGCGTTTTCGTCGACGCTCACCATGGATGTGCGGAACGAGCATTGGCGGCCGCCCACCTGCACGATCGGCAATGTGGAGGCGTAATGTTCAAGCTCTGCGGAAAGGTAGGCCTCCCAGGCGGGCAGTACGATCAGACCGTCAACATGGCGGTCTACCAACGACTCGATGCGTTGAATCTGCGTGGTCTGATCGCCGCCGATGCCCAGCAGCAGTTGCTGCGAATCCACGTCGATGACGGGTTCGATTTCGTCAAGCAGCTGCGCGCAGAACGGGTCGTTGGCGGTCGGAATCACCAGGCCGATGGTGTTGGTGACGGTGCTGCGCAACGCGCTCGCCGCATAATTGACCGAATAGTTGAGGTGTGCCGCGGCCGCTCGCACGCGGCGTGCGATGTCGTCGTCTTTGGTGCGTTTGCCGGAAAGAACGCGGGAGACGGTGGCGATGGAGACGTTGGCCAGCGCTGCGACGTTCGTGATCGAACTGTTCGCCGAAGTTGCCGAAGCTGAAGCGTTGTCGGTTGTACGTGCCATGCTCTCCTCACCACAAATATTCGAAATGCTCGGAAAAACTCGGATTATTCGAATTACTGCCGTATCTCAATCGCGTATTCAAGAATAAAACAGCCACCCGTCGAAAGCGGCAGGTGGCTGGAAGCAAGTATCGCAATCATGCATGTTGCATTGCGATTTCATAATTGCGATGCAACAACTGAAGATTGTTGAATATCTTGCGAAATCCTGAAATCTTCAGCAAAAGGAAGATCACTCGGCGTTGACGAGGATGTTCAGCAGGTTGTCTGCCACGGTTTCGTCATCGGCACCCTGCACGTCGATGACCACGGAATCGCCCTGCTTGATGCCCAGGCCCATGACGGACAGGATGGAGTTAGCCGGAACCGGGTTGCCGCCTTCCTTGGCGATGGTGACGGTGCAGCCGGAGGCGGTGACGGCCTGGGTGAACTGTGCGGCCGGACGGGCGTGGATGCCGACGGGATCGTTGATGACGGTGGTGCGGGTTGCCATGATGGACACTCCTTTGAGTCGTGTGTTGATTGATTTTTGGTTGTGTTATTTGAAAGTCGTGCTGCTTGCCGAGCGAAATGCCTCGGTGCGCCGCTAATAATTACTATAGCACCTTTTTTCACGAAACGCAGAAAACGTTTACCGGTTGTGTGTTGCGGCTTAAAGTGTGTATACTGTGCGCAGGCTGAAAATGATTTACCGGCAAAGACGGTGGGAATCATGCAGTAACTCGACGCGCAAAGCAAGCGCGGAAATCACAACAACAAACGTTCGGTTCGCGTTCCCTTCGCGGGCAAACAACGAAACAAGGAAACAGGTCAAAGGAGTTCACATGATTATCAAAGGTGTTGGCATTGGTCGCGGTGTTGCAGTCGGCCCGGTCATCCGTATGGCGCAACCACTGCCGGAACCGTCGGACGCTCCGCGTGCGGAAGGCATTGCTGCCGAAGGCGAAATCGCCCGCGTTGAAAAGTCCCTCGCACTGGTGAACGCCGACCTGAACCGTCGTGCTGAAGAGGCCGCCAATGGTGACGAAGGTGCCAAGCAGGCTGCTCCGATTCTGCAGGCTGTCGCCATGTTCGCTTCCGATCCGTCGCTGGCTGAATCCATCAAGGGTCTGATTCAGCAGGGTAAGACCGCCGAACGTGCAGTGCTCGAAGGCTTCGCTGCAGTGGAAGACATGTTCCGTGCCATCGGTGGCTATCAGGCTGAGCGTGCCGCCGATCTGCACGATGTCGGACAGCGCGTGATCGCCGACCTTATGGGCGCTCCCGCTCCGGGCTTGCCGCAGAGCGAAACCCCGTTCGTGCTCGTCGCCGAAGATCTTTCCCCCGCTGATACCGCGGCGCTCGACATGAGCAAGACTCTCGCCATCGTCACCTCGCAGGGCGGCCCGACCTCGCACACCGCTATTCTGGCGCGCGCTCGTGGCATTGTGGCGGTTGTTTCCGCAGCCGAAGCCGAAAACCTGACCGACGGCACTACCGTGGTCGTGAACGCGGCCAAGGGTGAACTTGTCGTTGACCCGACCGAAGAGGAGATCGCCGTTGCCGAAGCCGCCAAGTCCCGCGCGGCCGCAGCCAAGGAACTGCGCGGCAATCCAGGCTCCACCAAGGATGGTCATCTGATTCCGCTGCTCGCCAACGTGGGCAAGCCGGCCGATGCAGCCAAGGCGCTGGAATATGGCGCTGAAGGCGTTGGCCTGTTCCGTACCGAATTCCTGTTCATCGGCAACTCCGAGCCGCCGACCGTCGAAGAGCAGACCCGCGCTTACACCGAGCTGCTGAGCCAGTTCCCAGGCAAGAAGGTCGTGATCCGTATGCTCGACGCCGGCGCTGACAAGCCGCTGCCGTTCCTCACTCCGGAAGACGAGCCGAATCCGGCCCTCGGCCTGCGCGGCCTGCGCACCCTGCGCGCCCACATGGACGTGCTCGAAGGCCAGCTCAAGGCGCTCGCCGCAGCCGATGCCGCCACCGATGCGAACCTGTGGGTTATGGCTCCGATGGTTGCCGACCAGCATGAGGCTGACTATTTCGTGAAGCTTGGCAAGAGCTTCGGTCTGAAGTTCGTGGGTGCGATGGCCGAAGTGCCGTCGATTGCGCTTATGGCTGACAAGGTGGCCGACGTGGCTGACTTCGTGTCGATCGGCACCAACGATCTGACCCAGTACACGCTGGCCGCCGACCGTACGCTCGGTTCCGTTGCCAACTATCAGACCGCCTGGCATCCGGCGGTGCTGCGTGCCATCAAGATGATCTGCGATGCGGGCAACGCCAAGGGCATGCCGGTGGGCGTGTGCGGCGAGGCCGCTGCTGATCCGGACTTGGCCGTAGTGCTGGCCGGTCTTGGCGTGAACTCTCTGTCCATGACTCCGGTGGCGCTCGACGACGTGCGTGCCTCCCTCGCAGAAGTCACCTTCGAAGAGGCTCAGGCCCGTGCCGAAGCCGCCCTTAACGGCGACTTCTACCACCCGGCCAACTGAGCCGTACTAGCTGTGCCTATCGCCTGTAACGTCCTGTTTTTCAAGTGATGTGAGGTCTGATAGGCCCTGTTTCCCGGAACGACCCCTGCCCGCGCTCCCACATAGGCTCGCCCGCAGGGGTCGTTTCGTTATACCGTCAATTGAAACCTTGTATGAGTCAGGCGCTTGAGGGATACTGGGTGCATGAAGATTTCCGCAGATTTCACCGTCATTCCCGACGCGTTTGCCAAGGCGGCGCCGCCTGAGAACTGCATCGACGGTACACCGATTGTTTCCTTCCCCTTCTACATTGATGCGCTTGATCCCGCAGTGCAGTTCCTGCATTGGGAATTCGTTGATCCGGATTCGATTCCGGTATGCGGTTTCCAGTGGAATCATTGGTCCCTCGCGAACCTGCCCGTGGACGCACTGATGTACGATTTCAACGATTCTCACGCGCTCGCGATTCCGGCTGATTTCTCGCGCACGGTTTCCGCGATGATTCCTGAAACGATTCAGGGACGCACGTCCGCCGCCTCGCCGTTGCTGCAGGGCCGCAGCAACGATCCCGCAGTGACGATGCGTTACAACGGTCCATATCCGCCGGATCAGGATCACGACTACTACCTGCATGTGTGGGGCACCACGGCTCCGCTTGCCGGCCTCAATCAGGGATTCTGGCTCAATGAAATGGAACGTGCGCTGCGTACTTCCGGTACAATCGTTGATCAGGGCGCTATTTTCCTCACTGGAAAAGCCTGATTTTTGAAAGAGCATCTAAAGTAAGACCAGAAAACTGATTTTCGCAGCAATATAACGATATAAAGATGCGGAAATCAGAAATATATCCGACGAAAACGTATTAACAATAATCGAAAGGATTGCTGAATAATTATGGCGTGTACCACGATTTTGGTTGGCAAAGACGCAAGTTATGACGGATCGACCATCATCGCCCGTAATGAAGATAGTGCAAATGGTGAATTTTGCCCGAAGCGCTTCATCGTAGTCAAGCCTGAAGATCAGCCGCGCAAGTACAAGAGCGTGCTTTCGCATGTTGAAATCGACCTTCCTGACAATCCGCTGCAGTATACGGCTGTGCCGAATGCCGATCTGAAAGAAGGCATTTGGGGCGAAGCTGGTGTGAACGAGGCGAACGTTGCCATGAGTGCCACCGAAACGCTCACCACCAACGAGCGTGTGCTTGGCGCCGATCCGTTCGTGGAGCTCAAGCCTGCCAAGGGCAAGGAAGGCGAAGAAGGCTTTGAGCCGGAAGTCGCCGGTGGTATTGGCGAAGAGGATTTCCTCACACTTGTGCTTCCGTACGTCACCACCGCCCGTGAGGGTGTGGAACGTTTGGGTGCGCTGCTTGAGGAATTTGGCACCTATGAGATGAACGGCGTTGCCTTCTCCGACGTTGACGAGATTTGGTGGCTGGAAACCGTTGGCGGCCATCATTGGATCGCCAAGCGTGTGCCGGACGAAGCGTATGTGACCATGCCGAACCAGCTGGGCATTGACGAATTTGATCTTGAAGATGCGTTTGGCGAGCAGGAGGACCACATGTGTTCCGCCGATCTGGCCGAGTTCATCGAACGCAACCATCTTGACCTGTCGGTGGAGAGCACTACGCCGTTCAACCCGCGTGACGCGTTTGGCTCCCACTCCGATTCCGACCACGTGTACAACACTCCTCGTGCTTGGTACATGCAGCGTTTCCTCAACCCGTACGACGAGCAGTGGGATGGTCAGGATGCCGACCACAAGCCGGTTTCCGACGATATTCCGTGGGCTCGCCAACCAGAACGCAAAATCACCATCGAAGATGTGAAGTATGTGCTGAGCTCCCACTATCAGGGCACCCCGTACGATCCGTATGGAAAGCTTGGCGACCAGCGCACCCGCCATATGTTCCGCCCGATCGGCATCAACCGTCAGAGCCAGCTTGCGGTAATGCAGATCCGCCCGTACCGCCCGCAGGTGAGCCGCGCGATCCAGTGGATCGCCTACGGTTCCAACCCGTTCAACACACTCGTGCCGTTCTTCCCGAACGTCAACTCCACGCCGAAGTATTTGGAAGACACCACCACGCGCGTCACATCCGAAAACTTCTATTGGGAGAACCGCATTATCGCGGCCCTGTGCGATTCCAGCTTCGCCGACACCGCCAACGCTGTGGAACGCTATCAGGAGAAGACCGGCGCGATGGGCCACCGCATGGTTGCCACTACCGACGAGCAGATTGAACGCTTGGTGGGTGACGTTACCGACGAATTCGATGCGGAAGACGAAATCGGCGATGTGCAGCCGATGGAACCGGATGAAATCATCGAAGCCGTGCGCAACGACGACGCCCGCGAAATCCTTGCCGCAGCCAACGAAAACATGGCCGCGCAACTCAAGGAGGAAACCGACAAGCTTCTTGATTCTGTGCTGTACACCGCCAGCATGAACATGAAGAACGGCTTCCACATGTCGGACTTCTAATATCTCACTATTCGGCTCCTGTGACCACGTTGCGGGAGCCGATTTTTTCCCGCAATACAACGTCGCTAGAATGACTTCATTCCAAATCGAAGAAAGGAAAACCCCAGTGACCAGCATTGAGGATTTCACCAGCCAGTACGGCTTGGTGCAGAAGATTGATGCGTTTGGCTATCTCGATTATTTGAAGAATGATCCGGATGCTCCACGCAAGCATGGCAAGGTCGTGCTCGTCACCGCCGATACCCCGTTGAAGGCGTCTCGCGGCGAGGGCAAGACCACCACTACGATCGCGTTGATCGATGCGCTGCGTGAGCGTGGCATCGATGCGGCCGCTGTGCTGCGTCAGCCAAGCATGGGCATTACCGCTGCCGGTTCCAAGGGTGGTGCTTCGGGTGGCGGCAAGGCTTCCCTGACTCACCCTGAGCTGATCGACTGGGGTCTGTGCGGCGAAATGGGTGCTATCGAAGCGGCTCAGAACCTGTTGGTCTCCTTTGCGGAGAAGGCTGTTGACGACGGCAAGCTGGACACCATTCTCGTGCCGCGCGTCTCCGAAGTGCCGTCCCGTTCCCTGCGCCAGATCGCAGTGGACCGTGGCAAGGGCGACGTGGCTGAGCGCGTGGTGCTCACTCCGACCTGCGAGCTTATGCAGATCGTTGTTCTGTCGCGTTCCATGGATGAGATTTCCGAGCGCGTTGCCAAGATGGTCGCCGGCACGAAGGATGGAAAGGCAGTGACCTTCGGTGAATTCGTTGATCTGTGGCGTATCACCGGCATCCTCGGCGACGCCGTGAAGCCAGCCAAGACAGAGACCGTGAACGGCTCTCCGGTGTACGTGCACGGCGGCCCGTTCGCCAACGTGTCCATCGGCATTCCGACGCTGGTTTCCGTGGAAATGGCCTGCGCATTGCATGACGTGGTGATTGTTGAGGCTGGTTACGGTACTGATGCGGGCGCTCAGAAGTGGCTTGACATTGCTTGCCGCGAGTATGGCGCACAGTGGCCGTCCGCAGCCATCGTCGTGACCCGCGCTTCCACGTGGCGCGACGATCCGGATCTGGCATGGCGCTACCCGTTCCACGTCCAGCGCCTCGAAGGTCTTGATATTCCTACCTTCCCGCTTATCAACCTGTGGGATGGCGAGGATGATCAGATTCCGGCGCTCAAGGACACCGCCAAGGAACTGGAATTCCGCGACCCGATCATCGGCAACCTGTACCGCGACGGTGGCGACGCGCTCGCCCCGCAGCTCGATGCGTTCGTCGATGCCGTGACGAACGGTTCCATGCCGGCCGAACCGCACAGTCACAAGGGCATGGCTCTGGTGGAGAACGTGCGTTGGGTCGCCGAGAACGCGTATGGCGTTCCATCTGACCGCGTGATTTTGAAGGACGGTTTCGCCGAATCGCTGGCCGCCGCTCAGAACCTATGCGCCAGCGCGGGCATCGATTTCGGTTCGCTTGCTTTGGTCGCCGTGAAGTCCCCGGCCACCATGACCGACAATGACCGCGCTCCGGAAGCCGAGCGTACGGTGACGCTAAAGAAGGTCGAAGTGCATTCCGGCGCCGGCCTGGTGCACGTGAACCTCACCACGTCCCTGACCACGCCGATGCCGAAGATCGTGTGATAAACGAGTCGTAGCGTTCTGATCGCAACGTTTTAGGGCGGCCACTTACGTATATGCGTAGGTGGCCGCCCTTTTTGCACCCTAATTTTGTTGGTTTCTAGCGAACGTCGCAACGCCATGACCTCGAAGGAACGGTGGTAACTTCGTCAGAAGTTGCCGCCCCGAACCGTGAGGCGGGAAACACGGTGTGTTTCCCGTAGGTGAGGTGAGAGGTTCGCAATATGGGCGAACCTCGAAGGAGCAGTGGTAACTTCGTCAGAAGTTGCCGCCGTTCCAGCCCCAGTCGGTGGTGGCGGTGTAACGGATGTACGTGCGGTCGGCCGGAATGCCCAGTTCCTTCTTCAATGCGGCCATGATCTGCTCGGTCAGCTTCTCCCAGGCGGAACCGGGCACGGAACGACCGAACACGTTCACTTCGACGTATGCGGCTGGCTTGGAATCGTCGCCGCCGAAATAAATCGGCATATTGTCTTCAAATGGGCACATCAGCCAGCCTTCGGACTTGCCGGGAACGGCGGTGATCGCCTTGCCGTATGCGGACTTCAGCGCCTCGCGCTGTTCGGCGGTGGTGGACACGGAAACATGGGTATGAATGACTGGCATGGTGCTCTCCTTGAATTGTTGAAATCAGCCTTTGCGGTTCACCTCCAGTCTAGGCGTCGAACGGCGCAGTCGGGGTGGTTGCGTGAGAAATTTTGGGCTTTGTCTGAATGGCTGCCAAGGTGGTCTGCGTGCGCGTGTTAAATATTCGTTGTGAGAAAACTGATTGAACAGCTTATGAAATTTGGCCTCGTTGGCGTAATCGCCTTCATTATCGACTGGGGCATTCTGAATCTTCTCGTCGGCGTATTCCGCATGCACAACGTGCTCGCCGCAACCATCTCGTTCGTTATTTCCCTGATTTTCAACTATGTCGCCAGCATGAAACTGGTGTTCAAGCACCGTGACGACATGGCCCGCTGGATGGAAATCCTTATTTTCGTGATTGGCGCGCTGATCGGCCTGTTTATGAACGACGCCATTATTTGGATCTCCACGTATGGCATGAACCATGATGCATACGTGTCACAGAGCACGGAATATCTGATCCGCACTAACGTCGGCAAGCTCATCGCAACCGCCGTAGTGATGGTGTGGAACTTCCTGACGCGCAAATGGCTGCTCGACGATACGCATACCAACGCCATGAACCGTCTACGCAAAGCCGACAACCGTCTGACTCCGGAGGAGTTGGAAGCCAAGTGGCAGAACAGCTTCTCGCACAAGCTTGGTGTATGGTCGCTGGAGCACACGCCCAACGGCTGGCCCAAGTAGTCCTGAATTCGGAAAATCTGTCTGCACAACCCGGAAATCTGCCCCGATTTCCGAATTGTGCAGACGTCCGGGCAGTCCTGAATATGAAAAGGCGGCGTCTCACACCTATACAAAGGTGTGAGACGCCGCCTTTTCATATGCTTTGCATGCTTTAAGTGCGAAAGGTCACACGCTTACAGTGGTGAGCATGGGCTGCTCGGTGGAGTCTTTGATCTGTTTGAAGCCGAACAGGGCGATCACCAGCGAGATGAGTGCCAAAGCCGTCACCACAATGAAACCGCCGTGCGATCCCATACGGTCGATGAACTGGCCGGCAATCGCCGAACCGACGGAACCGCCGATCGAATTCATCGCACCCATCCAGGCCATGCCTTCGGTGAAGCGTGTGGGCGGCACCAAGTGCAGCATCAGCTGGTTGCCGTTCACCCACGTCGGTGCCTGGCACACGCCGATGAACAGGTAGATGATCATGATCACCCACAGATGTTTGGCGAACATGAACGAGCCGATGCCCAGATCGACCACGACAAGGCAGAAGTAGAAACGCTTCCACAGCGGAATCGTCCAATCCTTCGCACCATACACGAGTGCGCCAATCAGCGAGCTGAACGAGAAGCAGGCGAACACGAAACCCGTGTACTGCTTCATATTCGCTTCCGTAGCGAACGCGACGATCGAAATGCCGGCAGCCGACTGGAACGCACCCAAGCCAAACCATGTCACGCACACGGCAATCAGTCCCGGCCCCCAGATCGACTCCTTGCGCCCGGCATTCACATCCGCGGCGGCCTGATCCATAGCGGCCTGCACTTCCGCAGCCGTTTTACCTTCGGAACGTGCGCGATCGCGAGCGTATTCGATTGCCGCTTCAGCCTGCAACGCCTTGGAACGGGCAGCTTCGCGCTCGCGGTATTCCTTGCGGGTCATGCCCGCTTCGCGAGCCAGTTGCGTCTGCGATTTCGGCTCGGTGGAAAGCTCAGTGAGGAACATGAGCGCGCCGACCACCACGCACACACCGGTGAACGAGAACGCCAACAGGCCGGAAATCACGGCCAGCGTGGAGGCGAGCGGATTGCCAATCACCCACATGCATTCGTCGAACACGCCGGAAAGCGAAAGTGCACGGTTCGTTTTCTCCGTATCGCCTTTAAGCAGTGTCGTCCAACGCTGACGGCTCATCGCGCCCCACGGCGGAATCGCCGCCATGAACGGCACAATGCAGAACAGAATCCATGAGGGCACTCGCGCGGTGATGCAGGAAACCAGCGCGGTCGCTGCGATCATCCACACAATGATCGTCGGAATCGACACCTGGCGCTGGCCAAATTTATCGACCAACTTGCCGAGCACCGGGCTCGCAACGGCCAGTGCGATTGCCTGCACGGCCGTCAGTGCGCCTGCCAGCGAGTAATTGCCGTAATAATGCTGCACGGAAATCGTGATTGTCATACCGACCATCGGGAACGGCATGCACGCGATTACTGAGCCGACCGAAAATCGGGCGGTGTGCGGTATGCGAAGAAGCTCCGCATACCCTCCGAAAAGACGTTGGCCGATGCTTTTGGCGCCGGCGAGGACTGAATTGGTCATGTTTTTGCTGCTCCCTTCTGCTCACGGTTGGTGCTTGCGTCCGCCGCTTTGCGTTGCTTCAGACCGCTTGATATACCCTTGTTCTGCCTTGACTGTTTTTCTTTCCAGCCCCAGTCTCTCTCTTCAACCTTGCTTGAACGTCAATCGATTGATGCTTCGGCGTGTTGCATAGGGGGGTGGAGATTGGTTGTGTGTCCTTTTCTTGACCTAGACAACTTTATGCGGAGGTGCTGTCGCAACACGCGGTACATTGAGGTTGGCAGACATAATTCGATTGGTTATTTTGTAAGTACTCACCACACGTTCATTTGGTGGACGAAAAGATGTTCGGCGGGCGAAAGACGGTTGTTGCAAAATGGTTGAGCAACCTTTCCAAAGCTTGCGATTGCAGGATTTTCGTTCCATCGGTCAACGTCAGCAGTCCGGCAGCATCTTGCGGAAAGGCGGTAGGGATGCCCGCAACAACCATCCATTTCGTACGTCACGGCAAAGTCGAAAATCCGGGGCATTTGCTCTACGAACGACTGCCCGGATTCCACCTGTCGGAAGTGGGCGTGCGCATGGCGCAGGCGACCGCGCACTACATTGCCGTCAGTCCGCAACTTAACACCGTTTCCGCCATCTACTCGTCGCCGCTGGAACGTACGCGTGAAACGGCCGGCGAAATCCTCACCGCACTCAATGAAGTGCGTGAAGCCCGTGGTGAGGAGCCGCTGGAACTTACCACCGACGAGCGCATCATCGAAGCGCGCAACGAATTCCGCGGCACGCGCATCGGCTACGGCGAAGGTGCGCTCTGGAAAAACGGCAATTGGAAGCTGGTGTGCAACCTGTGGAAGCCAAGCTGGGGCGAAAGCTACCAGTCGATCGCGCATCGTGTGCAAGCGTTCGCCCTTGAAAAAGTGGGGGAGCATCCGGGCGAGCAGATCATTGTAGTCAGCCACGAATCGCCCATCTGGAGCTACAGGCACATGCTGGAAACCGGGCACCCGGAACATAATATGCTGCTACGCCATACGGCGCTCGCCTCCATCACCTCCATTACCTACGATTGCGATACGCGAAAGGTTTTGTCGATCACGTATGTCGACCCCGCTGCCGGCGTGAAATAATGCGTGAAACGCGCGGCGGATGGTTGTGATGGTTGATAGCGGCAGGTAACGTGCGTCGGTTGTTGAAAGGAAGGGGATTCCATGCCATTATTGAAGGGCTGGGTCTCCTGATGGGCTTAGCGAAGATATGGACGTCGAGGCTGCAAAGGAGCACGAATGCCTTTTAAGATCAACAACGAAGCGCTTTACCCGCTCTACAATATGCCTCATACGCAGTTGGCCATCGAGTATTGCGTCAAAGTGGTGGAGTTGTGGCCGCTGCAAACCGCGCAGGAGATGGAGAACGACGCCAAGTATATGGAAGATCTGCAGGTAGGGTTTTCCTGCATGATGGCAAGGGCGTTGCTGCGCTTGCCGGATGAAGTCGACATATCCGTGGCGGAAGCCGTATATGAGGGAATGGATGAGATTCCGGGCTGCGATCCAGCAGTGGTGCAGGCCCTGAAGAAAGCCAATCAGGCGTACGACGTGATGCGTGATTATTCCGAAACCAACAATGCCGACCTGTTCTTCAAAGCGGCCGACATTCTGGGCATCTTCATCGACGCCCACGTCGAAAAGAGCATCCGCAGTGTGATGAAAAGCGTCACTCACCTCATTCGCGGTAGCTCCGGATTCGAATTCGACGGCGAGGCGTCGAAGAACGTCAGCTTCTGTTATGCCACCACAGTTGATCCGTTGCAGCTCACCGGTCGCTACCTTGCGTCTGTTGCGGTGTGCGACGGACTGATGAATCTCATGTGCGACGGCATTGATGATTTGGGCGAGCAGGTCATACGTGTGCTGCCGGTATTGCTGTACGCCAACGAGCTGTGCGAGCAGATGGCCATTCCGCCGACCTGCATGGGTGATGCGGCCCTGCTGCAACTGGTTGAGATGCGCGATTCCATACGCCACATGGATGGAATCGTTCCGGTCGAGGTCAATTCCTTCTGCGAGCGGACTTTCCTTATAACCGCAAACATGATGATTCCGCAGGCGGGCTTGGAATGGTCGTATCATGCGGATTGCCTGCGCTGGGATCCGAAGAAGGCCGAGCGGGAGGCCAAGGAAGAGGACGAGCGTAAGAGCAAGGAGGCGCTCGCTGAAAAGTTCAAATTGACGAAGGACGATTCGTCTGATTCGAGCGAAGCTTCGGACGTTGCGGAAACCGAAGATACGGAAGACGGCACCTCAGAACGCGATTCGAAATAATCAAAATACTGCAAAACGGATATTCTGAAAATAAATTTGGAATATGAAATCTTGTCGCGATATCGAATGATGGTGTTGACGTGACAATATAAAAAATCCCGGCACTTACAACTGCGGTGCTGGGATTTTTATTTATATATTGCAATACCCTTTCATTACAAAAAACGAAAAGCACTGCAGTATGGAACAATCCCGACGAACCTCGAAGGAGAACGGCGCGTCGGATACTCTCGGCAATGTCGGCGTAAGGTCGTACGCATTGTCTGACGTGATAAATGCAACGGTGTAGCGAAAAGCGAGTCGGTGTGTGGGAATGGGTGGCACGTCCGGTTTGCGGGGCACAATGGAATCTATGACTGAAGCTGAAAATACCAAACCGGAACTTCCTGAGAATGTTCGCGTGCGCTTCTGCCCGTCTCCGACCGGCATTCCGCACGTCGGCATGGTCCGTACCGCACTGTTCAACTGGGCTGAGGCCCGCCACACCAAGGGCACGTTCGTGTTCCGTATTGAAGATACGGACGCTCAGCGCGACTCCGAGGAAAGCTACAACCAGATCATCGAAGCCCTGAACTGGCTGGGCATCGACTGGGATGAGGGCATCAACGTGGGCGGTCCTGACGGTCCGTACCGCCAGTCCGAGCGTGGCGACATCTACAAGGATGTCGCAGCCAAGTTGCTCGAAGCCGGCTATGCGTACGAATCCTTCTCCACTCCGGAGGAAATCGAAGCCCGCAACGTGGCTGCAGGCCGCCCGAAGGCATTCGGCTACGATGGTTACGACCGCAATCTCACCGAAGAACAGAAGGCCGCTTTCCGTGCGGAAGGACGTAAGCCAGCCCTGCGTATCCGCATGCCCGACGAGGATATCGCGTTCGACGATCTGATCCGTGGCCGCATCGAATTCAAGGCCGGTTCCGTGCCGGATTATGTGATCGTGCGCCCGAACGGCGATCCGCTGTACACGCTGACCAATCCAGTCGACGACGCCATGATGAATATCAACGTGGTGCTGCGCGGTGAGGACCTGTTGAGCTCCACCCCGCGTCAGATCGTGCTCTACCGTTACCTGATCGAGCTGGGCGTGGCCAAGGAAATGCCGCTGTTCGGCCATATGCCTTACGTGATGGGCCAGGGCAACAAGAAGCTTTCCAAGCGCGATCCGGAATCCAACCTGTTCCTGCATCGCGACAACGGCTTCATTCGCGAAGGCCTGCTGAACTACCTGGCGCTGCTGGGCTGGTCCATCGCCGCCGACCGCGACGTGTTCTCTATGGAAGAGATGATCGAGAAGTTCGACGTGCGTGACGTCAAGGCCAATCCGGCCCGTTTCGACATCGACAAGGCCATTTCCATCAACGCCGAACACATTCGCATGCTCGAACCGCAGGACTTCCTGAACCGTGCCGTGCCGTATCTGAACCGTGACGGCGTGGTTTCCGCCGATTCTTGGGATGCGCTGACCGACCGTGAACGCGAAGTGCTGTCCGCTTCCGTGGATCTCGTGCAGTCGCGCGTGCGCCTGTTGGGCGAGGTTGCGGGCATGGTCGGCTCGCTGCTCTCCACCGAGGGCTATATCGAGCCTGACGACGATGCCAAGAAGCAGCTGAAGGATTCCGCTCCAGCAGTGCTCGACGCCGCAATTGCCGCACTTTCCGCTGTCGATGAAGCTGATTGGAAGACTGACTTCCTGCACGAGACGCTGAACAAGGCGCTGATCGAGGATGGCGGTTACAAGCCGCGTCTGGCATTCGGTCCTGTGCGTGTGGCCATGAGCGGCCGTCGCGTGTCTCCGCCGCTGTTCGAATCCATGGAGATCGTCGGCAAGGAGATTGCCGTCGCTCGCCTGCAGGGTTTGCGCGAGCACCTGTGATGCGCTGATTCGTGCGTTTGCATGACTGCATAACTGTTGACCCGCTGGAATGTTGTGTTCCAGCGGGTTTTGTTGTTCCTGAGAAGATGCTTTAGAATGGCGGAAAATAGCGCGACACGCCGTGACTTGCGTACTCTTGAGGATTCGCGTATATTTATCACTCGTTGCGGTTCACAGCTTTGCTTAGAATCACAGCGATAATTTAAGCCCCCGTCGTCTAGCGGTCTAGGACTACGCCCTCTCACGGCGCCAACACCGGTTCAAATCCGGTCGGGGGTACGACGGACAACTTTTCGGAGTTGCCACGCCTGCCAAATTGGGATGTGGTGTAATTGGCAACACAGCTGATTCTGGTTCAGCCATTCTTGGTTCGAGTCCAGGCATCCCAGCCAATGACCCTCGCGGATGCGAGGGTTTTTTGTTTTTCGCAAGTAAATCTGTCGCTATGGCACAGTCCAAGAAAATTGCACTACCCTAGGAAATATGACTGAATTGCAGAACGCAGCAAAGGCCGCGGCCACGCGACCGCGCATCCAACCGGCGGAAGAAGGCGACGATCGCCCGCTTTCCGTATCCGCGCGACTGGGGCGACTGCAATTCCACCAATCCGGCAAATTCCGTGTGCTGCAGCTTACCGACATCCAAGACGGGCCGAAAGTCAGCAAAGACACCGTCAAACTCATCGAAGCGTCGCTGGACGCCACACGGCCGGACATTGTTATCTTCACCGGCAATCAGATAGCAGGATACGATCCCGCGTACGCGCAAACCACGCGCAAGCGTCGCTGGAGCGCTTCTGTCGGAACTACACGCGAGACCGCCTCATCCAAGTCTTCCGAAGCGTCAGAACGTTTCGAAGCTGCGCTGGAACGCACCCGCGCATCCGTGCGCGCCACCGTCGAACAGCTCGTGCGCCCGCTTGCCGACCGCGGCATTCCGTGGGCGGTGACCTTCGGCAATCATGATTTTCAGTGCGGGTTGGGCAATGCAGAAATCGAAAGCATTTGCAGGGAATTTCCCGGATGCCTGAATCCTGATCCTGCGCGACTTCAGGCGGAGCAATATTTGCCAAGCCAACGCGTGTTTGCCTGCGAGCCGGGCACATTCGCGTTGCCGGTTTCCGACGTAGATCATACGACGTCCGTGCTTGGCCTGGTATTGCTGGATTCAGGCGATTACGCACGTTCCGGCGGGTATGGAAGCCCGTCCGCGGAGGCGTTGCGATTTCTTGCCGAAGTGCCGGAAATGATGTCCACGCAATCTCAGAAACAGGTAGAATCGCACGAAACCGCGAAATCGCAGGAACAGGCAGTGCCGTGCATGGTATTTCAGCATTTTCCGGTGCAACAGTATTACCAACTGTTGAAGCCGGCTGCGACGAATGCGGCGCGCGCGATCGAAGGCTACCGCAATTTCGCTGGAAAACACTACGTTTTGGACGAGGAGAAAACGCTTCCTGGCAGTTATTTAGGGGAGGGTATCAGCTGTCCCGACGCCGATAGCGGCGAATTTGCGATTTTGGAGCAATGCGGGTATTTCGCGATTTCCGCAGGGCATGATCATCGTAATGCGTTCGTTGGAACGGTGCCGATTTCACGGAATTCCGCTGATGCGCGAATGGCGAAGGTTTTGCCGAAGGTGATTGGCGGGCTGATGATGATCGCGTCGCCCACCAGCGGTTTCGGATCGTACGGTCCGGTGCCGCAGAAGAGGGCCGCACGTCTGATTGAGTTCGACATTCGACATCCGTACGAGCCTCGCACGCAGCTACTGGAATACGGCGAATTGGTGGGCAAGCCGAGCTCGGGCAAGGCGTACGCATACGGTATGACCAGCGAGTCGAAGCCCGAATCCGAAGGCGTGGACCTGCTGCATAGGCCAACCTGGTGGAGCAAACTCCTGTCTTGGATGCGCAAGTAAACGGCAATCGCGGCAAATGAAAACCGCAAACGAAAAACCGTGCCTTGCATGCGTTGCAAAGCACGGTCGAAAAGCTTGCGAAGCTATACGGTCGTAAGATCGTAACCGCCTGTCAGCGGCCGGAAGAAGCCTTAATCAGGGCGTCAGTCAGGTATTTACCAGCGGCCATGACCAGCGGGGCGTAACGGCGTCCGGGATTGGACCCCATACGACCGTCCGGGCCGGAAATCGAGATCGCGGCAATCACTTGGCCGGAAGCATTGCGAATCGGCGCGGAAATCGAGCATACGCCCTCATCGCGCTCGTTCACGGATTCGGCCCAACCGCGCTTGCGCACGGCGGTAAGCTTGGCCGCGGTGAACTTGGCGTGACGCAACCCCTGATGCAGGCGTTCGGAATCCTCCCAAGCCAGCAGAATCTGGGCTGCGGAACCGGCCTCCATCGACAGCATTGCACCAACCGGAATGGAATCGCGCAAACCGGATGCGCGCTCCACAGCGGCGATGCACACGCGCATATCGCCCTGGCGGCGGTAAATCTGCGCGGATTCGCCGGTACGATCCAGCAAAGTCTGCAAAATCGGCGCGGCTGCGGTCAGCAAACGATCTTCGCCGGCGGCTGCGGCCAATTCCGCAAAACGCGAGCCAAGCACGAAACGACCATGCTGATCACGCAACACAAAACGGTGACGCTCCAACGCAATCGCCAGTCGATGTGCGGTCGGCCGGGCCAAGCCCGTCGAGGAAACCAGCTGTCCGAGCGTTGCCGGACCGGATTCAAGCGCGTCAAGGATTTTGACGGTCTTGTCAAGCACGCCCACACCGGAATGAATCTCGTTGTTTTGAGAAGACATCGTGCGGTTGGTCTCAGCTTGAAGCTCAGTCTCATCCGACTGCGATTCAGGCATGGCGGTGCTTGTATTCGAAGAAGTCATAAGAGGGATTATGCCATCTCACATATTGAAATGCAAAATGTATGCAATGTCGAGCTGCGGTAAAGCAGAAATTTTCGAATCTTCACTCAGTAATAGAAAAGTTGGGAAAATGCTGAATTTTCAACGATTATGTTGGTGCATACGGGGAGATATGTCGCATTTCGCGTGTTTTTAGCGTGAATTAACGTGAACTCGACGCATACATGATGTGTGTTTGCATGCAAGTATCTCATATACCGGCATAGACGCGTTCGAACCGGGCTCAAACACCATAGGCTTATAGCACGAACAATGCGAGTTGGCAATACTCGCGAGGAAAAAGTGAGGAAAAATTCGAGGAGGTCCCGCAATGGGAACGACATTGGCCGAGAAGGTCTGGGCCGATCATTTGGTGCGCAAGGGTAGTGATGGGGCTCCCGACTTGCTGTACATTGATTTGATGCTCATGCACGAAGTCACCAGTCCGCAGGCGTTCGAAGGCTTGCGACTGGCCGGACGCAAGCCGCGTCACCTTGACCAGCTGATCGCAACGGAAGATCACAACACTCCGACTGCCGACATCGACCGCCCGAATCCGGATAAGATCTCCGCGCTGCAGCTGAGCACGCTCGAAAAGAACTGCAAGGATTTCGGCGTACGTCTGTGCCCGCTGGGAGACGCCGATCAGGGTGTGGTGCACGCGTTCGCGCCGGTGCTGGGCCTGACTCAGCCGGGCATGACGATCGTGTGCGGCGATTCGCACACCTCCACGCACGGCGCGTTCGGCGCCATGGCCATCGGCATCGGCACCTCCGAAGTCGAGCATGTTATGGCAACGCAGACCCTGAGCCTGAAGCCGTTCAAGACCATGGCCGTGAATATCGAAGGTGAGCTGCCGAAGGGCGTCACCGCAAAAGACATTATTCTTGCGATTATCGCGAAGATCGGCACCGGTGGCGGCCAGGGGCACGTCATCGAATATCGCGGCGAAGCCATCAAGAAACTGTCGATGGACGCACGCATGACCATCTGCAACATGTCGATCGAAGCAGGCGCCCGCGCCGGCATGATCGCGCCGGACGAAGTGACGTTCGAATACCTGAAGGGCCGCCCGCACGCGCCGGAAGGTGAAATGTGGGACAAGGCCGTTGAATACTGGAAGACGCTGAAAACCGACGATGACGCCGTGTTCGACAAGGAAGTGACCATCAAGGCTGAAGACCTTGAACCGTACGTGACTTGGGGAACCAATCCGGGCCAGGGCATTAAGATCTCCGGCGTGGTGCCGGATCCGGCCTCGTTCAACGACGAAACCGAGCGCACCGCGGCCGAGCGTGCCATTGCCTACATGGGTTTGACTCCGGGTACGCCCATCAAAGACATTGCCGTGGATACCGTGTTCATCGGCTCCTGCACCAACGGACGTCTTGAGGATCTGCGCGTGGCCGCCTCCATTATGAAGGGGCATCACAAGGCCGAAAACATTCACCGCGTGCTCGTGGTGCCGGCCTCCTCGCGTGTGCGTCTGCAGGCGGAAAAGGAAGGACTCGACAAGATATTCAAGGACTTCGGTGCCGAATGGCGTAACGCCGGCTGCTCCATGTGCCTGGGCATGAACCCCGACAAGATGGTGGCCCGCGAACGTTCCATTTCCACGTCGAACCGCAACTTCGAAGGCCGTCAGGGCAAGGGGTCGCGCACGCACTTGGCATCGCCGGCAGTCGCCGCAGCAACCGCCATCCGCGGTACCATCTCGTCTCCGGCCGACCTGTGAATCCTTGGAAATCCTCGGAAAATCTTGGATTTCCGGCATCCTGTGAATCGTAAATCGAAAGAAATGTTGAAATGGAAAAACTGACTGCTCTTACCGGCGTGGCCGTACCGCTTCGCCGCTCCAACGTCGATACCGACCAGATTATTCCCGCCGTGTTTTTGAAGCGCGTGCAGAAGTCCGGTTTTGACGACGCGCTGTTCTATGCATGGCGTCGCGATCCGGAATTCGTGCTTAACCAGCCGGAATACAAGAAAGGCAAGATTCTCGTTGCCGGACCGGATTTCGGGATCGGCTCTTCGCGTGAACATGCCGTGTGGGCGCTGCACGATTACGGTTTCCGCGTGGTGATTTCGTCTCGTTTCGCCGACATCTTCTACGGCAACACCGCGAAGAACGGCGTGCTGGCTGCGATTATGCCGCAGGAATCCGTTGAGCTGCTGTGGAAGCTGCTCGACGAGGAGCCGGGCCGTGAAATGACCGTGAGCCTGGAGGATCGCACGGTGACGTGCGGCGATGTGACGCTGCCATTCGAGGTAAACGACTACACCCGTTGGCGTTTGATGAACGGCTACGACGACATCGATCTGACGTTGCAGTATGAAGACGATATCGTGGCATACGAAAAGATGCGTGCCGAAAAGTTCCCGTTCAAGCCGAAGACGCTGCCGGTCAAGTGCGAGCCGGAGCAGACGATCGCTTCTGCGCGCGAAGGTGAATACCCGGATTGGCAGGGCCCGCTTGCCGATCGCGGCATTATCTAGCCGCGTCCGGCGGCTGGCATTGCAGTGCACTGCCAGCAGGGCTTTGCCCTAGTTTCGACGACAGCCGAAACGAGGGAGCATTGAGTCCGCGCGCAGCGCGATCCGTAATTGCGGGACAGGCCTGTTGGCTGATCGCGACTGTAGCCTACCGCATCATTGGCTATCATTCTTTAAGCCCGGCAACCAAGCCGGGCTTTTTGTTCGCCATCATCGTCTTTCCGTCAATAGCAAATTCCACAAAGCGGTGGCAAAGCGCGTGAAAAGCGGTGGTAAAATCGTATTACGACGGCAAAGCGGCGGCAAAATGAGTGTAAATCGCGTGGTATGTAAGGTGATGATGGCGATGAACGGTAATGAACATGACGATGCCTGGTGGTCCCGAGAGGTTCCTCGGATGCGTGAAGGTAACCGTTTGGAAGCGAAGCGCGCCAAAGGTGGGTTGCCGCACAGTTTGTGGGAAACATATAGTTCTTTTGCCAACACCGAAGGTGGGTTGATTCTGCTTGGCGTGTCCGAGCATGAAGATCATTCGTTGTATATCACTGGAGTCGATGACGCTCGGAAAATGGTGCAGGATTTTTGGAATACGGTGCATGATCCTTCGAAGGTCAGTGCCGTCGTGTTGAGCGATAACGATGTGGTGATTCGCCATACTTCGCAGGGTGACGTCATTTCCATTGATATTCCGCGCGCGGCAAGGGAGCATCTTCCCGTATACGTGGGGTCGAATCCGATGAAGGGTTCGTATCGGCGCAATGGTGATGGCGATTATCTGTGTGATGGGGAAACGGTCCATGCCATGCTTCGGGATAGTGATTTGCTTCCTTTGGATAGGGCAATTGTCGAAGATATGGGCGTTGATGCGCTGAACGCCGATAGTGTTGCGTCGTATCGTCGGCAGTTTAAGAGCAGGCGTTCTGACCATCCATGGGTCGGGTTGTCTGATGAGGATTTTCTGCTTCGTATTGAGGCGCTGCGGCTTGATGGTTCGCAAGTCCGTCCCACTAGGGCTGGATTGTTGATGTTTGGTGAGGCGTGGCGGATCGCATCCGAATTCCCCTATTATTTCTTGGATTATCGTGAGATTATGGGCGATCGGGACCGGTGGGATGACCGTTTCACCTCGGAGGATGGCACTTGGTCGGGGAATTTGTATGATTTTTGGGGAAGGGTGGTCAACCGCCTGCGGTCCGCTGTCGCTCATCCATTTCGGCTTGGTACCGATTTGCATAGAATCGACGACAATCCGATGGACAAAGCCGTTCGTGAGGCTGTTACCAATGCGCTTGTCCATGCTGATTATTTCGTTCGTCGGGGTACGGTGATCATTCAGTATTACGACAGGATCGTGCTGTCGAATCCTGGTGGATTGCGCCTTTCCGTTGACGAGGTGGTACAGGGTGGCATTTCGGATACGCGTAATCCTACGTTGATGAAGATGTTCAATCTGATTGGCATTGGTGAGAAGGCGGGCAGTGGCTTTGATGTGATGCGTGAAGGCAGTCTGTTCGCAGGAACTGCCGAGCCGAAATTGGAGGTGTTTGACAATCCGGATCGTGTGCAGCTTACGTTGTATCCACGTAAGTTTGCCGGAAGCGCGGAAGGTTGCATGGGTGGATATTCTGTTGACACAGCGCCTTCCGATACGGCGCTAAGTCCGGAAAACGGTTCCGGTGCGGCCCATAGGGGTGGTACCTATGAAAACGGACGGCTGGACGATATGGTTGCTGCGTCTGATGAAGCTTTGACGTCGTGTAATGCCGATTTTGGCGATGTAATTAGACCGCAAAGCCAGTTGGAGAAAATCACTTATGCACTGACGGTTGGCGGGCCACAGCCCACATCGTATCTGGCCACAGTGCTGGGTCTTGGTCTTACCAGGACTCGGGAGATATTAGCTTCAATGGTGGATGACGGCGTCATCGAACCAATAGGCGTTGGCCGCGGACGCAAGTACCGCCTTACCGGGCGAGACGGTTCGCGGAAAGTCCGGATTCGTTGAGCTGGCTTGGGCTGAACAGTCCGAAACGATCTGTGGGAAGCTGTTTAAGTGAGACAAGCCGGGCGTTTGGGGATTATGACGCGTTACAGTGGATACAACATCCCACGCGTTCACATCGCACATCCAACATGACACGAGAACAACTTCGGAGAACACTATGAGCCAAGGTTTCGCGCCGTTTTATGACGTCAATCGCACGTATGAAGACAACTATCTGCAGGGGCCGTTCGGCGCATTCGCTGAAGTATTGAAGAGCGATTCCGATGCCGATGCTTCCGAGCAGTCTACTCAGTCCCAGCCGTTCGATCAGGCTGAGGAATTCCTTGGTTTCCGTGTGAACCTGCCGTTTGGCATTCCGGCAGGCCCGCTGCTGAACGAGCGTTTCACCACGGCTGCCTTCCGCATGGGCTTCGATTTGGCCGTGTATAAGACGGTTCGCTCCCGCGCATGGGGTTGCAATGCGTTCCCGAACGTGCTTGCCGTGCATCCGAGGAATGCTGACGGTTCGCTGGTTCCCGGCAGTGCCGAACTTGACGAGGGCGTGCTTGCCGACACCCGCTATGAGCTTCCGATTTCGATTTCCAACAGTTTTGGCGTTCCCTCCCGTGATCCGGACGAGTGGCAGCCGGATATGCAAAAGGCGATCGCGGCGGCCGGCGATGGCCAGCTGCTGGTGCCGAGCTTTCAGGGATCCCGCGTTGAAGGCATGGATCGCGAGGCGTACATTGCCGATCATGTCACCACCGCGCATTTGGTAGCCGAAACTGGCGCTGGTCTGATGGAAATGAACACCAGTTGCCCGAATGAGGGGCATAATCGTCTGCTGTGCCATGATCCGCATTTGGTCGGCGAGATTACGGAAGCGGTGAAGAACGAAATCGGCGATCGTCCGCTGATCGTGAAGCTCGCATACATTCCGAATGATACCGATTTGGAGATCATGGTGAAGGAAACCGTAGGCCATGGCGCGGTGCAGGGCTTCTCTACGATCAACACGATTTCCGCGAAACTGGTGGATGCGAACGGCAATCAGGCGTTGCCTGGCGCGGGCCGTGACCGTTCTGGCGTGTGCGGCAATGCGATTCGTGGCGCAGGTCTCGATATGGTCGGTCGTTTGAGTGCGATTCGTGAGAAGCTGGGGCTTGATTTTGCGATCGTCGGTGTAGGCGGTGTGATTCGTCCGGAAGATTACAAGGCGTACCGTGAGGCTGGTGCGAACGCGGTGATGAGTGCCACGGGTGCCATGTGGGATGCGAATCTCGCGCGCGAAATTAAGGAGACACTGCGCTGAATTCCGTTTTCCGCGAATATGCTACATGCCTTATGGCAAACTGAAGGGCAGTGTTTCTTTAAATTTGATCCGATAGCGGGTCGAAAGAGGTTGAGCGTGTCTGACAATAACAACGACATTCTGCACGTCGAAGGTGGCAAGCCGCTGAACGGCACCATCAAGGTGCGTGGCGCAAAGAACTTCGTGAGCAAGGCCATGGTGGCGGCGCTGCTCGCCCCGGGCACGTCCGTGTTGAAGAATGTTCCGGAGATTCGCGACGTGCATGTGGTCTCCGACTTGCTGCGTCTGCATGGCGTGGACGTTACGGTGGACGGCGATCACGGCGTGGTCACGATCGATGCCACGAATGTGCAGCTTGCTGATGTGGCCGATGTGGATACGCTGTCCGGCTCGTCGCGCATTCCGATCCTGTTCTCCGGGCCGCTGCTGCATCGCTTGGGCGAGGCGTTCATTCCGGCTCTCGGCGGGTGCAATATCGGCGGTCGTCCGATCGATTTCCATCTGGAAACGTTGCGCAAGTTGGGCGCCAACGTTGATAAAGAACATAAGGACGGCATTCATATCACCGCGCCGAACGGCCTGCATGGCGCGAAGATCCATCTGCCGTACCCGTCCGTGGGCGCTACCGAGCAGACGCTGCTTGCCGCAGTGCTCGCGGAAGGCAAAACGGAGCTTTCCGGCGCTGCCACCGAACCGGAAATCATGGATTTGGTGTGCGTGCTGCAAAAGATGGGCGCGATTATTTCTGTGGATGTGGATCGTACGTTCCGCATCGAGGGTGTGAAGGAACTGAAGGGCTACACACACACTTCGCTGACCGACCGCATCGAGGCCGCTTCCTGGGCTTCCGCGGCATTGGCCACGCATGGCGACATTTTCGTCAAAGGTGCCACGCAGCCTGAAATGATGACGTTCCTGAACGTGTTCCGCAAGATCGGTGGTGAGTTCGATATCACCGATAACGGCATTCGTTTCTGGCATCCGGGTGGCGATTTGAAGCCGGTCGCGATTGAAACTGACGTGCATCCGGGCTTCATGACCGACTGGCAGCAGCCGCTGGTGGTGGCGTTGACGCAGGCGAAGGGCCTGTCGATCGTGCACGAAACGGTGTATGAGAACCGTTTCGGCTTCACCAAGCCGCTGGTGCAGATGGGTGCCACGATTCAGCTGTATCGCGAATGCCTCGGATCGCTGCCATGCCGTTTCCAGCAGCGCAATTACAAGCATTCCGCGGTTATTTTCGGACCGACCCCGCTGACCGGCCGCGATATTGATGTGCCAGATCTGCGCGGTGGCTTCAGCCACCTGATTGCGGCGCTCGCCGCCAAGGGGCCATCCAATGTGCAGGGCATTTCCCTGATCGACCGTGGTTACGCCGACTTCCGCGGCAAGCTCGAAGCTCTCGGCGCAGATTTTGACTGATTCGCCGTGATCGGTCAAGATTGGTTGCGGCTGACCAGTCGTGGCTGATGATTTGCGATTGAACGGTCGTGTCGAACGTCTATACCGCCTTTCACCGGCACTCGCTTCACGCGGGTGCCGGTTCTGTTTTTCCGGCGATTGCTGTGGATGTGCGAAGTCTTTTTGTGGTTTGATCTTGCTGCCTCATGATTTTTTCTGCATCATTTGATAAGAAAATGGGGCAGAAGACAATGAAAGGAGAAGGTCGACGAGCTGCAGCATCGGCTTGATGCTATGAACGAAAACTGATGCCGATACGGTTCCATACGTATCGGCGGCCGGTGGCACAATGGAGACCATGGCATCTAAAGGAAAACCGTCGCCGCGCTCTGCAGTGAAGCCGCTGAGCGACGAGCAAGTCGCAAAACTCGCGCAGAAGCATCATCTTGTAGACCCGACCCATGATTTCCCGACCGGCCCACGCAAAGCCAACACCGCGGAAATCGAAGCGCAGAATCCAAAAGCGACCCACCGTCTGCTCACCGGATGCGACATCGTATTCCGCAATCGCACCAAACTCAAGGCGTGGGGCATCGAGCATGTGCCGGAAACCGGTCCGTTCATCACCGCGGCCACGCACGTCACCATGTTCGACGTGTTCGTGCCCATGATCTCCATATTCCACCAAGGCCGCCGCCCGCGTTATATGGCCAAGGCGGAAATGGCCTCGTGGCCGCTGATCGGCAAATGGTTCCAGCTGGTCGGCATGCAGCCGGTGCAGCGTCGTTCCGGCAAAGCCAAAGCTATTGAGGAAACCTCCATCGAAATCCTCACCTCCGGCCGGCCCTTAACCGTATGGCCGGAAGGCACGGTGACGCGCGACCCGCAGAAGTGGCCGATGAGCATGAAAAACGGCGTGGGTGTAATCGCCCTCGAATCCTCGCGCCGACTCGGCTACCAGATACCGTTGTACTGCGCGGTAACGTGGGGTGCGGCAAGCATCAACCATTGGTGGCCGTGGCCGCGTAAAAACGTGGTCATGTGCTACGACGATGCGCTTGATTATGCGGATCTGCTCGCCGATTGCGATTCCTGGGGTGAGGAAGTGCCGGAGGATCTCGCCAACGAACTCACCCGACGCATCCGCGTGCGCATGACCGAAGTCATGGCCGAAATCCGCGGCGAACAAGCCCCTGACGGATATTGGGATTATCGCACGATGAGCCGAGTGAAGGACTGAATCGAAAAAGGCCGAACACGCGATTGCTGAAATGCAGTAATCGAAATACTGCCAGCCGATTGCGCGTACGTGTGGCGCGTATTGCGGCATATATCGCAGTGTGCGCAGCCGGCGGTAGCATAGGAAAAGCAATTTTTGAGCCAAGACTCCGGCTATGAATGATGCCCGGAGCGATGCAAGGAGCAAATATGACGAACGTGACGGTACTGGGCGCAGGAGCTTGGGGAACCGCTTTCGGTCAGGTGCTTGCCGACGCAGGCAACAATGTGACCATGTGGGCCATCGAACCGGAGATTGTGGAAGGCATTCGCGACCACCATCATAACGGTGTTCGCCTGCCTAGCGTGAAAGTGCTGCCAAGCAACATGACCGCCACCGGCGACCGTGCCGAAGCCGTGGCCAACGCCGACATTGTGATCGTGGCCATTGCCGCACAGTTCGCCCGTGTGGCGCTCGCCGAATTCAAGGGCCTGATTCCCGAAACCGCACTCGTCGCCTCGTTGATGAAAGGCATAGAACGCACCACCGACAAGCGCATGGATGAAGTCGTCATGGAAACTCTCGACCTGCCGGCCGACCGCTTCGCCGCGATTTCCGGACCGAACCTGAGTAAGCAGATCGCCGACCGTGAGCCGGCCGCGACCGTGGTCGCCTGCGAAGATCTCGACAATGCGCGCAAGATCGCAGCTGCCTGCACCACCGACTATTTCCGTGCGTTCGTAACCCGCGACGTGATCGGCTTGGAAATGTGCGGATCGCTGAAGAACGTGGTCGCGCTGGCCGTGGGCATGGCCCGCGGCGCCGGCTACGGCGAAAACACTGCCGCCATGATCGAAACCCGTGGCCTAGCCGAACTGACTGCCCTGGGCGAGGCGGCAGGCGCCGATCCGAAGACGTTCGCCGGTTTGGCTGGCGTAGGTGACCTGATCGCCACCTGCGGATCCCCGTTGAGCCGCAACTACACGTTCGGTTCCAATCTGGGCAAGGGCCTGAGCGTTGAGGAAGCTACCAAGGTGAGCAACGGCGTGGCCGAAGGCGTGCCGACTGCCGATGCGGTAGTGGCGCTCGGCAAGCAGTATGGCGTGCCCACGCCGCTTGCCACCGCCATGAGCCACGTGCTTTCCGACGGCATCTCCTGCGCGCAAATGCTGTCCGAACTTTTTGGCGAAAGCATCAGCGAAGAATAAGCTTTCCGTAACATCGCAATTGCAGATAAGACCGCACTTTCAGGTGCGGTTTGTATACTGAACTGCGATATTGCGAATGCGTGGTATCGCAGGCGAACGGAAGTGCGAACCGGCGCGATATTGCGAAGACAGACAGTACAGACAGTATTGGCAGACGGTGTTGGGCGCGTGTGCGTTCAACGGACCAACTTATGGAGCATAAGACAAAGATGGCAAAACAGCGCATTGTGGTGATGTATGGCGGCAAAGCCGACGAGCATTCGATTTCCTGCATCTCTGCGGCGGGCGTGCTGCGCGCGTTGGATACTGACAAGTTCGAAGCCATTGAGGTGGGAATCACCAAGAACGGCGAGTGGATCGTAGACGGCGAGGATCCACGCAAGTGGAACATGAGCGAAGGCCTACCGGTGGTGGAGAAGACGGATTCCTCCAAAGATGTGGTGTTGGATGTGGCACTCGGTCAGGATGGTTTCTTCGCTCGTGAAGATGACGGCACGCTGACTTCGCTTGGTCACGTGGACGCCGTGCTTCCGGTATTGCATGGTCCGTACGGTGAGGATGGCACGATTCAGGGCCTGTTCGAAATGATGAACGTGCCGTACGTTGGCTGCGGCGTGCTCGCTTCTGCCGCCTGCATGGACAAGCATTATACGAAGGTATTGCTGGCTGCGGCCGGTATTCCCGTGGCTCCCGGCATCACGTTGGATGTGCGCGATTATGATGCCGCTTCCGAATTTGCCGCCGAAGCGGACGAGATGCTTGCCGCGGTGCAGCAGGCCGGATTGCAGTACCCGCTGTTCGTGAAGCCGTCCCGCGCCGGTTCCAGCTTCGGCGTGACCAAGGTCGAACATGAGGGCGATGCGGCCGAGCTTGCCGCCGCCGTGTTCGAAGCGTCCCACCATGATTGGCGTGTGCTCGTGGAACAGGGCATCGACGCGCGTGAAATCGAATGCGCCGTGCTCTGCCCGAAGGCCGGCGAGGCTCCGCAGGCCAGCTGGCCAGGCGAAATCGTGCTTGACAAGCGTGCCGAGGGCGACGACCAGTTCTATGATTTCGACAGCAAGTACGTGAATTCCGATGCAAGCCATGTGGAAGTGCCCGCAAGCCTGCCGGAAGAAACTCTGAACCGCGTGCGCGAAACCGCCAAAAAAGCGTTCATCGCGGTCGATGGCGCCGGCCTGAGCCGCGTCGACACCTTCGTGACGGCCGATGGCGAAGTGATGGTCAACGAAATCAACACCATGCCGGGCTTCACCCCGATTTCCATGTATCCCAAGGCATGGGAGGCGACCGGCGTGAGCTACACCGACCTGATCACCACGCTGATCGAAGGCGTGCTGCGCTGATTTCGATTGTGTGGTGGCTCCCGTCCGATCGCCGCGCTCGCCGTGTGAGCTGTTTCGCTGCGGACGTCCATGACGACGGTCATGAGATTGTAAGCTGATATTCAGCATTCCTGTATTAAGGTGCTGAATATCAGCATTTTCGTATATGCACCCCGTGCACGTCGTCGCAAAGGCAAATATGACGTTTCCGCAGTACCCACAATATCCGCAGCGGCCGCAACAGCAGAATCCGCAGCAGCCATCCCAATATCAGCAATATCCGCAACAACCGCAGTATCCGCAGCCGCAAGTCAATCCTTATGAACTTTGGCTCAAGCGCGTGAAAAGCGTGTTCTCCCGCATCGGTGCAGGCATGTGCCTGATGGTGGTGATCTGGTATGCGCTTGCGATGGTGCTTTCCGGCGTGCTCTATCAGGTACTGCACGCCACGAATCTGCCGAATTGGGCGGTGTATGTGGCGTCGGATGCCCCTTTGTATCTCGTGGCCATGCCGCTCGCGGTACTGATCATGGGCAAATCTTCGGTCATTGAAACACGCAAGTTCGACATGAAGCCAGGCCAATTCTTCAAACTGCTGGTCATGTGCTTCCCGCTCATGTATGTGGGCAGTCTCATCGGCAATATGCTGGCGTCGCTGCTTTCCGGAGGCAACGCCAGCAATTCGGTAAGTGATCTGGCTATGCAATTCAACGTGTGGAACGTGGTGTTCCTCGTGATTCTCGGACCGTTGTTCGAAGAATGGATCTTCCGCAAGGAACTCATCAGCCGCACGCGCAAATACGGCGAAAAAACCGCGATCGTGTTCTCCGCGCTGTTCTTTGGCTTGGTGCACATGAACCTGTTCCAGTTCTTCTACGCATTCGCATTGGGTCTTGTATTCGGCTACGTGTACGTGCGTACCAGCAAACTGCGTTATTCGGTGGTCATGCACATGTTCGTCAACTTCATGGGCGGCGTGGCCGCGCCATGGGTGATGACGAACATTGACATCGACAGTCTGATGAACGTGCTGACCAGTGCGGAAAACGGCGACGGAACAGCCATGATGCAGTGGATGGGCCAGAATGCGACGGGAATGATGATATTCGGCATCTATATGCTGCTGTATTGCGGTCTGATTATTGCGGGTGTGGTGCTGCTTATTCGTGAACGTAAGAATTTTGTATTCTATACCGCACCGGAAGAACTGCCTCGCGGCGTTCGCACGAGCACAGCAATACTGAACGTCGGCGTAATTACTTACATTGTAGTGACGGTTATTATTACGGCAATCAATCTAATGATGTAATAATTTCAGTATAAAAAGTGCCGCATGTGGAATACTACATGCGGCACTTTTTATACATGGGTCAATCGCGATTCCTTGTGTTCACAAGGAGATTACGATTCCTTGTTGATGGCGCGATTCTCAAGAAAATCAGCATTGGCGATGGAACGTGCCACGGCGTTGATCATGTCGGGAAGCAACGATCCCGGCTTGGCGTACGCGCACACTTCGACATTGATGCCGTAAGGGGAGTAGCCAGTCAGTCTCACTTTCGGAGGGAAGCGTGTATCGGCCAAATCGGCGGTGTCTCGCTGCACGGCCTGAACCACCTGACGGGTCATCTCGTCGATGTCGGTGCCGGCCTTGGCGGTGAACGGCACGCGAACCAGCATCTCATTGGACGGATTGAGTTTTTCCAGTGACGTGGTGTTCAGGATCGAATTCGGAATAATCTTGACGTTGCCATTGCGCTCGCGTACCACGGTCTGACGCCAGTTGATGTCTTCGACCACGCCGTCGGTGCCCGCCACATTCACCAGATCGCCCGGCTGGATTACACGGCCAAGCATCAGACCGAAACCGCCGATGATGTTCGCGATCGTATCTTTCATACCGAGTGACACCGCAAGGCCGCCAATACCGAGTGCGGTGAAAATCGTGGTCGGATTAATGCCGAACACCGGCTGCAGTACAGTGCCCACAGCCAACGTCCACACCACCGCACGCAGAATATTGATGAAAATCGAAGCGTTCGGCACTTGCGAACGGTCCAGCACTTTGCTCACGATTCGGGTAAGCGCCTTGTCGATAACGGCCGCAAGCAGTGCGACGACAATGAGCAGAATGATTTTTCCGGAATTGGTTTTCAGCCAATCCACAGCGATTCCAATCGGTTCCATGGTGTTCTGGAGCGTCCCTTCATAAGTTTGTTGCATGCATTACTGGTGCGTTCGACTTGCGTTCGCTGCGCCTGTGATGCGTGTTCGCACATATCCTACAGTGCGTGGCTGAGTTGGTTTGAGCGTGGGTGTACGGGGGTGCGTGCGAGAACATGTGGGGCAATGCGCGTGGTGACATGTGGTCGGAGCCACGAACGGGCTAAAGTTGAGGCATGGGCAATGTTGTGGATTATGTGCGCCGAGAGTTCCGCGGGTTCGGCGAATTGGCGTTCAGCAATGTCGATTCCTTGGTGCTTTCCGAGCTTTCCTACATGCGATTGCTGGGTTTGGTTCCAGTATTCGGCGAAGCCAAGTCGGTGGCGACCGTGCCGATTCGTGAATTGCTGCGCGCCGAAAGCTACGATGGGATGTTTGTTTCGAATTCCTCTGAAATGAACGATTATCGGCTTTCGTTGCTGCGTGCGGTTTGCGAATCGCCGCGATTCCGCGGATTGCGGGTGGGGGAGTATGCCGAACGTTTGGATGAGAGCGAGCAGCAGCAATTCGCTGCGATGACCTTCGATTTGGGTGCTGATTTCGGCCTATATGTTGCGTTCCGTGGCACTGACGGCACGCTCGTCGGCTGGAAAGAGGATTTCAATATGGCGGTGCGCTGCCCAGTGCCGTCGCAAGAATCGGCATATCGATATGCGGACTCGATTTTGGATAGGACGGAACGTTTCCTCTCGGCGAAGGAATCGCCTGGCATTATGATCGGCGGGCATTCCAAAGGCGGCAACATGGCGGTATATGCGGCCATGCAAATCACGCAAAGCGATCTTGAAGCGACCAACGAGCGCGCGCAACGGCTCGGACTGCTGCCGGCACTCGGCGGAAGCGTGCCGGGACGCAACTGCAGAATCTCCCGCATCTTCTCGCATGACGGGCCTGGAATGCCTCAAGTCATGGTGCATAGCCGCGCATATCAGGCAATCGCGGCACGAATCGACAAAACCGTGCCGGAATCCTCCATCATCGGCATGCTGTTACAATCGCAAATCAAACCAACCTTCGTCAAAGCCGACGCCATAAGCATTCTGCAGCATATGGGATCAAGCTGGCAGGTGACGCAATCCGGCGAATTCGAGCGGGCAAGCGAGCTGACAGGCGGTGCGCAACTCATTAGCAAAACCATCGACGGATGGTTCGACCGCGTAAGCCAGGAACAGCGCGAACGGGCCATCAACCAGATATACGACATCTTCGCAGCAGCGGGGTACGGTAATATCGCTGATCTGGTGGCGAATTGGACGAATTCGCTGCCGAAAATCGTGGCAGCCGCCAGAGGCACCGACGTGGAAACACGCGAACTCATCAAAGATGTGCTCAAGGCGATTCCAGCCAGTGCGGCGAAAGTCGCTGTCGGTGAACTGCGCAACGACAAGGAGGGGGACGCGTGATGGGCAACATTATTGACTATGCGCGCACGGAAACGCGCAGTTTCGAGGCATTGCCGTTCCGCGAGGCCGACGCATTGGTGTTGGCACAGCTTTCGTACGACGAAGTACCGGAATGCGTGCTGCTATTGGACGATTTGGTAGCGAAATACGGTACGTTGCAGGCACGTGCGAAGCAATTCGATATTCGGCGTCCGATCGCATCGTTGCGTATGCTGCGCAAGCCCCCGTTTGGCGGCGTGACGATTGCGCGTGCCGATGACGAGCTGAACCACGACAAGCCCGTAGCCGACCATGACGTGGAGAACGTGGGATTGGTTGATCCGCAGGTGACGCACGACTTCTACCATGCCGTGGCGGCGAATCCGCGGTTTTCCGACGTTGAAATGAGCGCGTACTGCGAGCAGTTCGACGGTGGTGCGCAAACGCAGTTCGCGGCAGTGACTTTCCGGCTGCCGTCGGGAACGTTGGTTGTGGCGTTTCGAGGCACCGATGATTCGCTGGTCGGATGGAAGGAAGACTTCAACATGGCCTTCCAATACCCGGTTCCAGCACAGGTTTCCGCAGCTGAATACTTGAAAAAAGTCGCCTCGCTGTGGGATGGGCCGATACTGCTGACCGGTCACTCCAAAGGCGGTAATCTGGCCGTATATGCGGCCATGAACGCCGAAGACGAGATCAAGGACCGCATTGAACGCATCTACTCGCTCGACGGGCCGGGCTTCCCCGAGGAAGTGGTGAAAAGCTTCGAATATGCGAGCGTGAGCGACCGCATTGTGAAAATCGTGCCGGACTCCTCGGTGGTGGGCATGGTGTTTGAAACCCCTGAACGTTGTGTGGTGGTGAAATCCGACGTGGATGGCATCATGCAGCATTTCGCCTTCTCATGGCAGATGCACGGGGGTGAATTCGCCAAGGCCGAAGATGTGGCCGACAGTTCGGTGGTGTTCAACAAGTCGCTGAACGGCTGGCTTACGGGACTTTCCAAAGAACAGCGTGAGCATGCGGTCGACGCGCTGTTCTCCGTGCTCGAGGCTTCCGGGGCGGGCAGCATTTCTGCGATCGTGGCAGCCGGTCCGAAAGTGATTCCCGAAATGCTCGGCACATATGTTGGCTTGAGCAGTGCGGATCGGCATAACATCAATCAGGCGCTGGTGATTCTGTTGCAGGCGGCGCTCGCGCGCAATCCGAAAGTTCAGCGAAAGTGAAGCGCGAATGAGGCGTGAGCACTGTGCGAACGTGGGCGAGCACTGTGCACGTAGCGTACTTGTGTTGTAAGCGTGAACTCGTATACGACATTTGTCGAAATTCGGTCTAGACAACTTGTACAATAAATGTGGTTATAAGGCAGTGTGACTAATTATCAGGGGGTACTGATGCCACGACCACGCAGAGATTCAGAAATCCTGCCAGCGAAAGAACGTCTCGAAAACGCATTCTGGGAGCTACTTTCGGAACGTGAGTACAACAAAATCACTGTCACCGACATCGTTCGCACGGCAGACGTGAATCGCAATTCCTTCTACTACCATTTCTCCGGGCTGCCAGAATTGGCCGATTCCGCCATTCTGCACGCCGTCGAAAACACGCCAATGCCGGGTATGCCAGGGCGGGATTTTGATCCCGACACCGAATGGCGCAAGCATGTCACCGCGCTGCTGCGTGACCCCGAACAGCGCCAGCGTCTCGACCGACTGGCATTGCTGGCCGGCCCGCACAGCTCACCGGAACTCGTTTCGTCACTTAAGGAATTCGGGCGACTTACCATGATTTCCGTACTTGGACTGAACGCCGACAACCTCGATCTGAAAACCGATCTCATGCTTGACTTCACAGTTGGCGGAATGCTTTCCGTACTGCAGCGCTGGCCGAAACTGCATGAGAAACTGCCGATCGACACCGTATTCAACGAGGACGTCGCCGTGCTTGCGGCGGGCATGTTCATGTCGATGTCGAAAGCAGACATGCTCGAATATTGGCGCAGGATCTTCAGCGAAGGATTCGTACCTGGCATAGCAATTTCCCAACAGCAGCCGCCGTCTGCCAAGTGACCATCGAAAGCCGGCTGGGACAATCCGGTGGTAAAAACAATATAGCGGCGTTTTTCCGCGGATTGCCCTGCGAAAAACGCAAATGTGCGAACATGCGAACATGCGTGGCAGCGCGAACGTGCGAAAGCGCGAAATGAACGAACGACGGGGAGGTTGTCCATGATCAACGAAGCTTACAAAGCCATGCTCGGCGGAAAATCCGTAATCCGCGAGCTGAGTGAATATGCGACCGCGCGCGGCGCCGAAATCGGCTATGAGAACGTGTTCGACTATTCGCTGGGTAATCCGAGCGTGCCCTGTCCGCAAAGCTTCACCGACGAGATGATCGCCCTGTACCAGGAGTCGGAACCGGTCGCATTGCACGGATACTCGCCGTCGCTGGGCATTGCCTCGGTGCGTGCGGCCATTGCAGAAAGCCTCAACCGTCGTTTCGACATGGACTACACGGCCGACTACATCTTCCCGACTACGGGAGCAGCCGGCGCGCTGGCCCACGCACTGCGCGTGGTGACCAAGCCGGGAGACGAAGTCATTACGTTTGCCCCCTACTTCCCTGAGTACCAGCCATACGTCAACGGAACCGGCGCGCACCTGACCGTGGTGCCAGCCGATACCGAAAGCTTCCAAATCAACTTCGAAGCGTTTGAACAGGTGTCGAACCCGGGTACCGCCGCGGTGCTCATCAACACGCCGAACAATCCTTCTGGAGCCGTCTACTCCGCCGAAACGCTGACGCGACTGGCAGAAATCCTGCGCGCCAAGCAGGCTGAATACGGCCATGACATCTTCTTGATCTCCGACGAACCATACCGCGAAATCGTATTCGACGGGGGTGTGCAGCCGTATCCGAGCAAGTTCTACGACAATACGCTCTCGTGCTACTCGTACTCCAAGTCGCTGTCGTTGCCGGGAGAGCGCATCGGCTATGTGGCGGTGAATCCGCGTGCCACCGATGCCGAGCTGATTGTGCCGATGTGCGGGCAGGTCAGCCGTGAAACCGGACACAACTGCCCAGGATCCAGCGTGCAGCTGGCCGTGGCCAAGGTGGTGGACGAGACCAGCGATCTTTCCGTATACGAAAAGAACATGAACCTCCTGTACGACGCGCTGGTGAGGCTCGGATTCGACGTGGTGCGCCCGGGCGGTACGTTCTACATCTTCCCGAAGGCGCTAGAAGATGATGCGAACGCGTTCTGCATGAAAGCCAAGGACTACGACCTGATTCTCGTGCCGTCCGACAGTTTCGGCGTGCCCGGCTACTTCCGTATGGCCTACTGCATCGACACGGAAAAGGTGGAACGCTCCATCAAGGCACTTGAAAAGTTCGTGCACGAAGTCTATGGCCGCTGAAAAAGTCGTTTGCGCTATATGTGGCAGGTTTATGCGGAAAACGACGGTTAGAGGGGATAAAACTTGCTCCCTAAGTGACGTTTGGCCTAGTAGGTCTGCCACATATAACGAATATTATTTTTCCTGAGAGGGGGAATCTGCCACATATAACGAATATCGTTTTTTGATGTGTGCGGATATGGGTTCGCCCGAAATCCGGTGGGGGCGGGAGACCGGGCGAAATCTACGAAACGAGGTGCTGGTCGGCGCGTGGTACGTGGCGCTCGCCGACCATAACGCAATCAGTGCGTGGCAATTTCGTCAATCTTGGTGACGTGGCCGCCGAACTGGGCGCGCATCGTGGACACGACGCGCAGGATGTCGTCGGCACCGCCGCGTGAAGTCTGACGTGCGTACAGTGCGGCCGCGGTGGCGGGGGTTGGTACGCCCAGTTCGAGAGCCGCTTCGATCATCCACTTTGCCTCGCCGGATTCGTTGGCCACCGGCGGCATGGACTGGAGTGTCGGATCCGACTTGAACGCGATGGCCAGCAGATCGAGCAGCCAGGACTGCACTACGGAACCATCCTTCCAAGAGCTCATCACGGCCGCTGGATCCTCGACGAGATCAGACTTCACCATGGTGGCGAAGCCCTCGCCGAAGGCCTGCATCATACCGTATTCGATGCCGTTGTGCACCATCTTGGCGAAGTGGCCGCCGCCCACCGGGCCGGCCAACACCAGGCCGGAATCGCCTTCCGGCTTGAGTGCTTCGAAAATCGGACGCGCGGTCTCGAAATCATCCTTGTTACCGCCGACCATGAGCGCGTAACCACGGTTAATGCCCCAAACGCCACCGGAAACACCGCAATCCATGAAGTGGATGCCCTTCGGCTCCAGTTCGGCCGCGTGGCGGACGTCATCGGTGTAACGGGAGTTGCCGCCGTCGATGATCATGTCGCCAGGCTCCAGCAGCTCGGCAAGCTCGTTGATGGTGCTGTCGGTCGGCTCTCCAGCCGGAACCATGACCCACGCCAGACGTGGCGTCTTCAGGGCTGCCACCATTTCCTCAAGGCTCGACACGGTGCGATCCAACTCGGGGGAACGGTCGAAGCCGACCACTTCATGTCCTGCGGCCGCGATGCGCTTCGCCATATTGCCACCCATACGTCCCAGACCGATCATTCCCAACTGCATGATGTGCTTCTTTCTTTGAAAAATGTGTGCGATTGATAAGTATTGGTGCCATCCGTCGGCTTCCCGCGCCTTCCGCAACGCAGAAAAGAAGGTTGCGGAAAGCTTCGTGGACGGCAAGATTTGGTTATGTGATTGCGATTGCGTGGCGATTGCGTAAGCCGCGGCCTACGCAATCGCGGATCAATATGTCGATATGTGGTTTGCTCTTGAGTTCTGTCAAAGCACCAGCGAGAGCAGCATGACGCAGCCCAAGCCGACCACCGACAGGATGGTTTCCATCAGCGACCAAGTCTTCAGCGTCTGGCCCACGGTCATGCCGAAGTATTCCTTGACTAGCCAGAAGCCGGCGTCATTCAGGTGCGAGAAGAACACGGATCCTGCGCCGATGGCGAGCACCAGCAGCGCCAAATGCGTCGGGCTCATGCCGGTGGCGAGCGGCACCATAATGCCGGAAGCGGTGACGGTGGCCACGGTTGCCGAACCGGTGGCAAGGCGGATGAGCACGGCCACCAGCCAGCCTGCGATCAGCGGGTCCATGGCGGATTCGGTGATCGAATTGGCGATCACGTCGCCGATGCCGGAATCGACCAGCGTCTGTTTGAAGCCACCGCCTGCGGCGACGATCAGAATAATGCCTGCCACGGAGCCGAAGGACTGTCCGACCATGCCGTTGACGGCGTCACGGGAGAACTTCTGCAGGTAGCCGAGGGCGACCATGGCGAAGACGGTGGTGATGAGCAGCGCCACGAGCGGGGTGCCCAGGAACGCGATCACGCGGCCCCATGTGGTGGTGTTCTGCCCGGTCAGGTCGACGATGGATGCAGCGAGCATCAGTACCACCGGCAGCAGGATCACGGACAGGGCCGTGGTGAAGGACGGGCGGTTTTCCGCGGATTTTGGCGCTTCGGCCTCAGCCTTGTTTTCCGGAGCGGCGATCGGTACCCACTTGGCTGCGAGTTTGCTGAAGATCGGACCGGAGATGATTACGGTTGGGATGGCTACGAGCAGGCCGAGTGCCAGGGTGATGCCAAGGTTTGCGTTCAGTGCGCCGATTGCGGTGAGCGGGCCGGGGTGCGGCGGCACGAACGCGTGCAGGGTGGAAAGACCTGCGAGGGCCGGAATACCCAGCAGTACAACCGGAGCTTTGGCGCGGCGGGCGGCGAAGAGCACTACCGGAATAAGAATGACTACGCCGACTTCGAAGAACATGGGAATGCCGACGATGAACGCGATTAGTGCCATTGCCCACGGCAGGCGTTGCAACGGCGTTTTGGACATGATGGTGTCGACGATGGTGTCGGCTCCGCCCGACTTGAACAGGATCGTGCCAATGATCGAGCCAAACGCGATGAGCAGACCGACATTGGCGATGGTGGAGCCGACGCCGGAGGTGAAGCTGACGAACGCCTTGTCGTATTCCACGCCTGCACATACGGCCATCGTGAATGAGCCGGCAAGCAAGGAGAGGAACGGATGCACTTTGCATACCGCGATAAGTAGAACGATGATGGCGATGCCGATGATCGCCGCTGCAATGAGGTTCATGAATCCTCCTCGATTCATGGGTTTGGCGTGCTAGATTTGTCCGATTCTGGAGATTCGGACATTCATGTACCGGTTTTGGTGTTTGGATGTCCGTTTCTGGTGAATCGGACACATTTGGACCGGGGGATGGCGGGTTAGGCGGCCTGGGCTGCGGTCTGGGCTGCCACGGTTGCGGCCACGGTTGCTGCATAGGCGTTCAGCGCTTCGATGGCACGGTCGACCATTTCGTCGACGCTGCCTTCAATGGAGATTTCCACGCCGTTCTCTTCGGGAGCAAGCGGCTCAAGAATGGCGAACTGGCTTGGCAGTAGTGCGGGCGGCATGAAATGGCCCTTGCGTTCGCTGAGCCTTTGCTGAATGAGCTCGTGGCTGCCGTTGAGGTGAATGAAGAATGTGGGCACGTCCTTGGCGAGCACCTCGCGGTAGCTGCGCTTCAACGCGGAGCTGGACACCACGGTGTTTTCGCCGAGCGCCTCACGTGCCACCATCCAGGAGTTGATGACGTTCAGCCACGGCCAGCGGTCCTCATCGGTGAGTGGAATGCCGGCTGACATTTTGTCGATATTCGCCTGTGGGTGGAAGTCGTCGCCTTCCGCGTACGCGTATCCAAGTCGTTCATGGATGGCTTCTGCGACGGTGGATTTGCCACATCCTGCAACGCCCATCACCACTACGTGAATGCTCATGTTGCTCTCCTTGCTGTTGACGATCCTGTGCCGCTTCGCATCAGGAATAAGACTACTATAAACCGTAAAAGTAGTATCAGTCAAATAAAAAGTACTACGAATTGGAAAAATCGTGTGACTTGCTATGCTGGAGATAGTGCAAAATGGCGGTAAATCACGCAATCGCGGATACGCAATCATCTGTGATTTGTGATTGCCGCGCATGCCACAGAATACGTGAAACATACCGTGAAACAAAGCAGGCATGTTGTGGAGTGGGTAAGGGAGGAGCGATCGATGGCTGAAGGCACGGTAATCGCAGAAAATACCGGCGGTGAGCTGATGCAGGATTCGGTGAGTCGAACGCTCGCCATCGAAATGCTCGACGGCGAGTGGAAGGCTGGCGAAAGCCTTACGTTGGAAGCCTTGCAAAGTCGTTTCGGTATTTCCCGAACCGTGGCGCGAGAAGTCGCGAAAACACTGGAATCCATGAATGCGGTACTTGTCAAACGTCGCATCGGACTTGTCGCACGCCCATTCGGCGAATGGCAGGCGCTCAACCATCAGGTGATCGAATGGCGTCTCCACTCCACGCAACGCGAGCAGCAGCTGTCGTCCCTCACCGAACTGCGGCTAGCGGTCGAACCGGCTGCGGCAGCTTCCGCCGCGCGTCTTGCCCCCATCGACGTCAAGGCGAAATTCCCTGTGTACGCGGCGCAAATGCGGCAGATCGCCGAAGCCAACGAGGAGGGCGAAGCCGGGCTCGCACAATTCCATGATCTCGACGTGGAATTCCATACGCTGATCCTGCATGAAAGCGGCAACGAGCTGTTCGCCGCGCTTTCCGACACCATTGCCACCGTGCTGCGCGGGCGCGTGGAACTCGGCAAATACCCGATGAAGCCGAAGCCCGACGCGCTTGACGCGCATGATGCCGTAGCCGACGCGATCGCCAAGGGAGAGCCTGAACGTGCGCGCAGCGCCATGCTCGACATCGTCGACGAAGTGGCACGTGCCCTCAATTTCTTCTGATTTTCGAATCAACATTGCGTTTCTTCGCAGACTCTGAAGAAGAATGCAATTGCGATTACTACGCGGCTGACTCTTGCCATGCATGACTTTTCAGATGTAAGTTGACATCGGAAATACGGCATCACCTAGGAATGCGCACGCAGAATCAATTGGTTGTGGCGATTGAATCTACATGCGCATTTAGTAGACAAGTACTACTTACGGGTGGGGTCTTTTTGCAGGAGAAGGAAGATGAGGGCGACGATCAGCAGGATTGCGATTGAAAGCACGCCTACCGAAGCGTTGCCGGTCAGCGACGTGGTGGTCGCAACGAGGAAGGTGCCGATAATCGAAGCGGTTTTGCCGAAAATATCGTAGAAACCGTAGTATTCGTTGGCACGATTCTTTGGAATGATCTTGCCATAATACGAGCGCGACAACGCCTGAATACCGCCTTGGAACAAGCCGACAAGAATCGCAAGAATCCAGAATTCCGTAGCGGAACGCAAGAAGAACGCGGCGAACAGCACAATGCAGATATAAGCGATCACAGCGGTGGTGATCATGGTTTTTGCGCCAAAACGCCCAGCCAGTTTGCCGTACGCGATCGCGCTCGGGAATGCCACGAACTGCGTGATCAGCAGCGCCATTACCAGATGCGTGGAGTCGATGCCCAACTGCGTGCCGTATGAGGTGCTCATGGAAATCACCGTGTTGACCGCGTCAATATAGAAGAAGAACGCGATCATGAACATCCACAGCGGCTTGTTCTTGCGGATTGCGCGAAAAGTGGAGCCGAGCTCTGCGAACGTACCGCGGATGGCCTCGCCGGTCTGACCTGCGGTAGCGCGGTAATGCACTTGCTTATAGCTGGTGAGCAGCGGAATGGTGAACGCAACCCACCACAATGCGGTGATTACGAACGAAGCGCGCGTGCATGCCACCGTGGACCATCCGAACAACGACGGACCGCCGAAAATCAGCGCAATACAAGCGATGAACGGAATCGTGGAGCCAATATAGCCCCATGCAAAACCATGTGAAGATACGCGGTCCATACGCTCATTCGACGTGATATCGACCAGCATGGAATCGTAGAACGTGAGCGAACCGTTCAGGCCGACCGTGGCGAGAATGCACACCACCAAGAAAATGAGCCAGCTGAGCGGCAGCGCCATCGCACAGCAGGCGACCACGCCCGTCAAGAAGAATCCGGTGAAGAACTTCACCTTCATGCCCTGCACGTCGGCCATGGACCCGAGCACGGGCATCATCACCGCGATGATCAGCGATGCGATGGTCTGCGCGTACCCCCATGTCGACACGATATTCGATTGGCCGGCGGACTGCAGTAACGAGTTTGCGTAGATTGGTACGACGGCGGTCGACAGCATCACGAATGCGGAATTGCCGACATCGTAGACGATCCACTTTTTTTCGCGGGTGGTTAGTTTTGCGTTGGGTTCCGGCAGATTTTCTGCTGATGCTGCGGATGCTGCAGAAGCTACGGGCGCGGAAGTTGCGGCAGGCGCAGTTGTTGGCGCTGTTGCGCGTTCAGACATGATTGTTGACTCTTTCGAATAAACCGTCAATTCACTGTTGTATACACTACAGTTCATCTTAAATGGATGTAAGGGATGCGCTCTGCCGTTACGTATGAACAATGCATGAACATTGCGACTGATGTGTGATTGATGTTCAGTTTTTTGAACAAGCGCCATGATTCCGGGGAATCCAAGGCGATTTCTATCCACAGGTTTGCAATCTGGTTTGCGATTGGCTGGGGCTGGTTGTATAGTTGAGAAGTTGTGTGTTCTGCCGTGCATTCAGTTGCATGGCGTCGAACGCGCAGACTTGCAAGTCAGTAGTAATTATAGGGAGTCCATTATGGCAGCTCGTTGCGCAGTGTGCGGCAAGGGACCGCAGACCGGTTTCACCGTTTCGCACTCACATATTCGCAATAAGCGCACCTTCCGCCCGAACCTGCAGCCGGTTCGCACCACCATCGACGGCGAGAACGTTCGCGTTCGCGTTTGCGTCAAGTGCATCAAGGCTGGCAAGGTTCAGCGCGTTGAAGCGTGAATCGCGAAATAACAGCTTGAAACCCCGGTAGACCGCTGGTCGCCGGGGTTTTGCTTTATGCGCCCAGGTCTTGAGCGTCCGGATTGTTCCAGTGGGTGGGGAATTTTGCCCGCTGAAGCCGCATCTGTCGGCATAAATGGGGAGAATGGTGCGTTATGAGCACCACACTGGAAACACCGATTTCATCAATTGAAAGCAACCGCCGCAGGGTTGGCGCGCTGAAATCGCTTGGCGTGGTGTCCGTAGGCGACGCCCTGACCTACTATCCGTTCCGCGTAACCGACCCCGTTCCAGCACACGCACTGCACGAGGCGAAAATCGGGGAGAAAATGGCATTCGCCGCGCACGTGCTCGAAACGCGCGTTTTCCCCATGGCCCGTCGTGGCTTCCGTCTGATCGCAACAGTCACCGACGATGATTTCGCAGCCCGTCGCAACACCCCAAAATCGTTGGCGTCGCTGGTTTTCTTCTCATATCGCAAATCGTATGTCGACTGGGTGCAGCGCAAATTGCACATGGGAGCGCTGCTGGTCGTCGCAGGCGAGCCAAGCGTGTATGACAATCGTTTGCAATTCACACATCCCGACCTGCTTACCATCAATCCCGTGCAATCGCAAGCAGAAAGCGGGGAATGGAATGACGGTTTCGGCGATCCTGCAAATCCACCTCTTGGTAATCTGAAATACGATGCGCAAACGGTTGATGAAGCATTGAAACGAGTCTGCCGTCCGCGACCGGTATATCATGCGAATTCCAGGATTTCCAGCGAACATATTCACGAATCGGTATTGAAATACATGGATGCGTTGCGAGGAAGCGAGTATTTGCCATCGCAAACGCCAAATAATTCCTCGGATAATATCGCACAAGAAGGGGAGTTTGACGCTCCTCAAGTAGATCGTGAAGCGCAGATTAAATCGTTGTCTGTTGCTATTCCCGACATTATTCCGGAAGATTTTCGTGAGAAATATGGGCTTATGCATCGCGCTGAAGCATTCATGGCGATTCATGATCCGGTCGATCGCAAGAATTTCGACAACGCCCTGCAAACGCTGCGATACGAGGAAGCGCTGATCTGCCAGACCGCACTCGTCAAAACACGCGACGCATCACGCAAAAACAGGGCGACCGCATGTTCCGTAACGCGGTTGAAAGACGATTTCATTGCCTCGCTGCCGTTTGCTCTGACGAGCGGTCAAAGGCAGGTTATTGCCGATATTTCCGCCGATATGACGCGCGATTACCCCATGCAACGATTGCTGCAGGGCGAGGTTGGATCCGGCAAAACCGTGGTCGCGGTCGCAGCCATGATGCAGGCTGTGGGATCAGGCGGGCAGGCCGTGCTTGTAGCGCCAACGCAGGTTCTTGCCGAACAGCATTATGCGAGCATTTCCAAAATGGTGGCGAAATTGACGGATGCAGACGATAAAACGGCTTCCGCAATCCAGGGAAATTCTGCGTCAACTCAAGTGTCGAAAGTCCAACAAACTGGGGAATCCACACAACAAACTATCAACAATAATGCTGTGGATAAAGGTGCACAACTTGTCGACCTGTTTGACATAGCCGAAATTTCCAATGTGGATAACTCAAATAACGACGATTCGATTACATTACGAAGTGAGCAATCGCATATTTCCGATGCGCAAAAAGCGGGTATTCCAAGCAAAGGGAACGATATATTCGGCACAAAAGATGGGGAGATTCCCGTATTTCTTCTTACGGGAGGCATGCGACTTGCCGAACGTCGCCGCATACTCGCCGCAGCCGCATCAGGCATGCCCTGCATCGTCGTGGCGACGCACGCCGCATTTTCCAAGAGTTTCCAGGCGCCGAACCTCACACTGGCGGTAATCGACGAACAGCATCGCTTCGGTGTGGAGCAACGTGAATCGTTGAATTCCAAGGGAGCTACTGCGCCGCATCTGCTGGTCATGACAGCCACGCCGATTCCGCGCACCGCAGCCATGACCTGGTTCGGCGATCTTGATATTTCCGCGCTGACCGAACTTCCTGGCGGCCGCAAGCCAATTCGTACATTCGTGGTGCCGGAAAGCAATGCGTCGCTGATGAGCGAAATGTTCGCCCTGATCCGTAAACGCATTGATGCGGGTGAGCTCGCCTACGTGGTCTGCCCGCGTATCGACGACGATTCCGAAAATGCGGACGACGTGTTGGCGGAGTCGGCTACTTCAAACTCGAAAACCACGGGCTCGCCGATTCCCGCCTTTGATGAAGCATACGATCTTGGCGAAGACGACGAACAGCGCGCGCAACGTCCCCCGTTGCATTCCGTCGCAGAAATCGTGGAGCGTCTGCAATCGTTGCCGCAATTTAAAGGCATTCGCTTCGCAACATTGACCGGGCGCGACGATGACACCACAAAATCGCAGGTTATGGCCGATTTTGAAGCCGGTATAACGCCGATTCTGGTGGCGACCACGGTAATTGAGGTCGGCGTGGACGTTGCGAAAGCCAGTTGCATCGTGATTTTCGACGCGGATCGGTACGGACTTTCGCAATTGCACCAGTTGCGAGGGCGCGTTGGTCGTGGCGGCACTGATTCGGGGGCTTTCCTGATTTCGCGTGCACCTGCGGACAGTGATGCCGCCCGCCGTCTTGACGTGATTCAGGGCACGTTGGATGGTGCTGAAATCGCACAGGCCGATTTGGAATTCCGTGGAGCCGGCGACGTGCTCGGAGATGCGCAATCCGGCGGAAAAACGGGATTGAAACTGCTGCGCGTGGTCAAGGATGTGAAGATCATTGAACAGGCACGGGCCGAGGCCACGCAGCTTGTTGCGGCCGATCCCGATTTGCTTGGATTCGTGCAGTTGGCTGGAGCGGTATTGGATTTCACGCGCGGCAACGAAATGTTCCTGACCAGCAATTAGTTTGGCACGCCTAAAAGAGCCGGACACACCTAAATTAAGCCCGCCACGCTAGAGTAGTGCGTATGCGCGTAATTTCAGGACGATTCAAAGGTGTGGCATTGACCACACCGAAGTCGGGTACCCGACCGACTACAGATCGCACCAAAGAGGCGATTTTCTCGCACCTTGATTCGTGGGGAGTGTTGGACGATGCCCGCGTGCTCGATTTGTTTGCGGGAACCGGTGCTTTGGGCATCGAAGCATTGAGCCGTGGCGCGCGAGAGCTGGTGGCGGTGGAATCCTCCGCTCCGGCGGCCGCATTGATCGCGCAGACGCTGACCGCGTTGAAGCATAACCGTTCGTGGGAACATGGCATGTGCGCCCGCGTGGTGAAGGCCCGCGCGGAAAAATATGCGGCTTCGGCTTCGGCCGTTGAACCGTTCGACATGGTGTTCATTGACCCGCCGTACGCCTTCGAAACGAATGATTGCAACCAGCTGCTCGCCGATCTTGCCAGCCGTGAACTGACCTCCAGCAACACGGTGATCATGCTGGAACGATCCACCCGTTCCGAAGCTCCCACGGCCCCCGCAAACTGGGAAATCACCGATCGGCGCGACTATGGCGAAACCGCCGTCTACTACATTGAACCCAGCGAGCCAATTTCCGATAACGGTCAGCAATAATCGCAAAAACTTGCGATTATTCCGCGTAAAAACAAGCGTTTAAAAAGCTAGCGTTTGCGCGGGTGAGCGGCGGAAACCTCCCAACCGAGCGCCATCAGCGTCTTGCGATCGGCTTTGTCGAGTTTGGTGCAATCCAGCGCTTCGATCAGATCCGGACGCAACTCGTCGGTTTTCTGGAGCGCCTCATCACGGCGGAAACGATCCACTTTCGCATGATTGCCGGAAAGCAACACGTCCGGAACCTTGATGCCACGCCATTCGGCAGGCTTCGTGTACTGGCGATGCTCCAACAGCGCGTTCTCGCCCGTATACGATTCCTCAACAATCGATTCTGCATTGCCCATAAAACCGGGCAGCAGTCGCGTAATTGCCTCCAACATGACCGAAACCGCGACCTCACCGCCGTTCAACACATAATCGCCGATCGAATATTCACGCACGTCAATGCCTTGCGCGCGGTAATACTGCGGAATGCGAGCGTCATACCCCTCGTAACGGCCGCAGCCGAACAGCAGATGATCGGCATGGCTTAGTTCCGTCGCATCCTGTTGTGTGAACAGTGGGGCGGAAGGATTCGGGAAAATCAGCACAGGACCTGCGGACGATTGTGCAGTGTCAGTTTTTTCGGAATTGCCGGATTCTGTGGGAACTGCAACAGTTGCAGAATTGCCAGAATCGCAAGTATCGCAGGAATCTGCGGAATCCTCAATATTTTCCATATTTTCCGTATTTTCGATTGTAGCCGGCTGAAGCTGCAGCAGCTCGTCAAGGCATTCGCTCCACACTTCCGGCTTCATCACCATGCCCGCGCCTCCGCCGACAGGAGTGTCATCGACGGAATGATGCACGTCGTGCGTCCAGTCGCGCAGATTGTGTGCGGTCACTTCCACGAGACCTTTCGTCTGCGCTTTGCCGAGCAGACTGAGGTTCAGCACTTCGAAATATTCCGGGAAAACAGACACGATATCGATCTTCATAATGTTCAGAATACCGGGATGTCTGCCAAGTGACGGAAAACGTAAAGGTGGGCACTGGAAATCCAATGCCCACCTTGAGATAGATATGTGATCGCGAACGATTACAGACCCGGAATAAGTCCTCCGGGCGGATCGAGGGTTAGATAGCCCTTTTCGAGGTCGATGTCCGGCACGAGCTCGTCCACAAACGGCACAAGCGCGCTGTTCTCAACCACAACGCCGTCGGCATCCTTCACCGGATTGGCGAGACGAATTTTCAGCAGCCATTGGGCCACTTCTATCACGTCAACGACTTTGCCGACCACCACGCCCGGCTCAAGGCCAAGCATATTGTTTTCAGCCAGTCGTGCCTCAAGGCCAATAAGGTCTTTCGGATACCATTCGTCGGCTTCAAGCATGTCTTCCGGATCGTCCGCCTCGCCATACAGCACAATGCCGTTGGCCGCTTCGGACTGGTCGCGGTTGTCAATGCCTTCGAACTTGACGATCCAACGGTTTTTGAAGGTACGGGAGTTTTCCACCACATACTCTTCTTCGCCGTCTTTCGTGTACAACACAGCACCGGGAGCGAACCGGTATTCCGGTTCGTCCGTAAAGATCTGCACGGTGACTTCGCCTTTGAGTCCCTGCGCACGCCCGATACGACAGACCCTCAGCAGCTCGGGCTGTTGAGGGTCGTCAGAATGCATATCACGCACCACGCTAGGATCTCACCTGCGCACGTCCATGATGTCGACGCGCACCTTGTGGTCGGCCAGTGCCTGCACCACGGTGCGAATCGCATTTGCCGTGCGTCCGCTGCGTCCAATGACGCGACCGATGTCTTCCGGGTTGACGCGCACGCGAATGAGTTCGCCGCGCGCGTTCTCATGGGACTTCACTGAAACATCGTCGGGAAAATCGACGATGTTCTTAATCAGATGTTCCACAGCCTGGGCGAGCATGATCACTCAGCTTCCGCAGCCGGCTCTTCAGCCGGAGCTTCCTCGGTAGCGGCGGCTTCGGCTTCAGCCTTGGCCTTGGCTTCAGCTTCGGACTTTGCAGCCTTCAGCTTCTGAGCCTGGGACTCAACGGCCTCAACGCGAGCGGCGGCATCCGGGCCGGCCTCAACGGTCTTCAGGGTGCCTTCAGCGCCTTCAAGGCCCTTGAACTTCTGCCAGTCGCCGGTGATCTTCAGCAGGTTCAGCACCTGTTCGGTCGGCTGGGCGCCGACGCCGAGCCAGTACTGAGCACGCTCGGAATCGATGACGATGGTCGAAGGCTGGGTGTTCGGGTTGTAGGTACCGATCTCTTCGATGGCGCGGCCATCACGCTTGGTACGGGAATCCATGATCACCACGCGGTAGAACGCGTAGAACTTCTTACCCATGCGCTTCAGACGAATCTTGGTTGCCAAAATGGCTCTCCTTGTATAACTAGGGGTGTGCGTTTCGTTTTCTGTGTGGGGCACGGAATCCGAAACCCACGTGTTCCTCACGTCACGCGATAGTTAGAGGGCCTCGCGCGCGCGAATAACTTGACGATTATAACCGTGGGGTACGGACGGATGGGTCTTAGAATGTTTTCCGCTCTACGCGACTTTCCGAATCCATGCAAAACCGGGAAGTCGTTTGTCTGATTCTGCGGAAACGGTCAATTATGCGGCGAATATGATGCTTTGAATGACCGAATCGGCAGAATCGGACATTTGCTGGCATTCGTGAGATGTTTGCGTGGGTCTACATGGCGGAATCGTCGGGATCAGGCAGGTTGGCTACACTTGGAGGTTCCGAGTTTGCGTATGTCCGTTCGGAGTGAACGGTTTGCATAGGGGGAGTTGCCTGAATGATTATCGCGCTTTGGATTGCGTTGATTATTTGCGTTGTATGGATTGCGCTTGGCGAGATGCCGGCTGGTTGGGATGGTCGTTTGCCGCTGCCGTATTTGATTGCGTTGATTCCGTTGCTGTGGATTCCGACGCTTGTGATTGCCATCGCCGGTTTCGCGTTGCATGAGCCGGCTCTCGGGGGAGTTGCTGTGGTGGTCTGTCTTGCGTCGCTGCTGCGCAAAATCGCATATTGGATGGAAAATCTCAATTCTCCCAATACTGCGCAGAGGGTCGCCGAAAAACTTGCAAAAAAGCGTGAAACATCTCGTGAAACAGGCGATGAAGCTGTTGCGGAATCCGCGAAACATGGCCGTTTCCGTGTGATGACACTCAACTGCAGATTCGGTCGCGCCAACGCTGCGGCAATCGTCAGTGCGGTCAAAAAACATGATATTGCAGTACTTGCATTGCAGGAATTGACAGACGATCTGGTTGCGCAATTGGACGCTTCGGGATTGTCTGATTTGCTTCCGTACCGTCAATTGGGGGAGAACAAGGGAACGGATAATGGCGGATTCAACGGTGTGTGGATTCGTATTGAACCAAGCGACATGTCTCCGGTCACTGCGGTGATTCCCGCGGCCGACGTGCCGGGCGTATGCTTTCCGATCGATTCGATGCGCGGCATCACGTTTGTTTCGGCACATCCGAAGTCTCCAATGCGCGGATGCAAGGAATGGTCCGCCGGCATCATCGGTTTGGGGGAATTGGCGACCACTCAGAAGCAGGGCGACATCACCGTTGTGTTGGGTGATTTGAACTCCGGTACCGATCATCCAAGCTTCCGCAAGCTGCTGAATTCGGGATTCAAGGATGCTGCCTTGTGCGAGGCGAAGGGCCGTCATGCCACGTTCCCATCATGGCTGCCATGGCCGCGCATCATTCTCGACCATGTGCTTTTCACCAAGGGATTGTACGCTTCCGACGTGAGTTCGTTCTGCGTTGAAGGCAGCGATCATCTTGCACTTGTTGCCACGCTGACGTTGAAGTAGTTGATGACGATTATGCGGTAGTCGATTCAGTTGAAAACAACTGATTGGATACGCAAAAGGGGATGTGATTCGTATTGAATCACATCCCCTTTTTACGTTTCTGTTTTCGTGTCGCTTGCTTTAGTGCAGCAAACCTGACAGTCCGCCACCAAAGTTCGGCGGCAGTTCACCGGCATCGCCCATCATGTCTTGCAATCCGGCAGGAAGTGCAGGATTCTGCGGCTTCTTGGCAAAAGCGGAACCGCCGGAAGACTTACCGTTGGAGCTCTTGCCAGCAAGCTTGTTGCGCAATGCCTTCTCTTCAGCCTCGCGCTTCATTGGATTTCCGGACTTGCTCTTCTTCTTGCTCTTCTTGCCTTTGCCCTTGCCTTTGCCGCCGCCCATGGCAGGGCCGCCAAAGCCAGGCATGCCAACGCCAGCCTTGTTGCTCATACGCTTCATCATCTTCGCAGCCTGTTCGAAACGCTGCAACAGCGCGTTCACCTGCGAAACGGTCACGCCGGAACCGTAAGCGATACGAGCTCGACGAGAACCGTCAATAATTGAAGGGTCACGACGTTCCGCAGGAGTCATCGAACGAATAATGGCCTCAGTACGATCGATTTCCCTCTCATCGAACTGCTCAAGTTCCTTACGATGCGCGGCCATACCCGGAATCATGCCAAGCAGATTTTTCATCGGACCAAGCTTGCGCACCTGCTGCAGCTGATCGAGGAAATCATCCAAACCAAAGGAGCCATCGGAAATCTTGATGGCGGCCTTACGAGCCTCTTCCTCATCGAACTGCTTCTGCGCCTGCTCGATCAGGGTAAGAATATCGCCCATATCGAGAATGCGGGAAGCCATACGATCCGGATGGAAAACCTCGAAATCCTTCAGACCTTCGCCAGTGGAAGCGAACAGAATCGGCTTGCCGGTAACGGAGGCGACAGAAAGCGCGGCACCACCACGGGCGTCGCCATCAAGCTTCGAAAGCACCACGCCGGTGAAGTCCACGCCCTCATCGAACGCCTTCGCCGTCTGCACGGCATCCTGACCGATCATCGCGTCGATCACGAACAGGATTTCGTTCGGCTGCACGGCGTCGCGAATATCGCGAGCCTGCTTCATCAGCTCTTCGTCAACGCCGAGACGGCCTGCGGTATCGATGATGACCGTGTCGTACAGCTTCTGCTTGGCCAGCGCAACAGCGTCACGCGCCACCTTCACCGGATCGCCGGTGGTCAGGCCCGGTGAAGCAACGGCTTCGCCACCATCGGACTGCACACCCTTTTCCGGAGCGTACACGGGCACGCCTGCACGTTCGCCAACCACCTGTAGCTGCGTCACTGCGTTCGGACGCTGCAAATCGGCCGCAACCAACAGCGGAGTGTGGCCGGAATCCTTCAGCCAGTAGCCGAGTTTGCCTGCGAGGGTGGTTTTACCAGCACCCTGAAGACCGGCGAGCATGATGATGGTCGGCGGATTCTTCGCAAAATTCAGCGGGCGATCAACGCCAGCGCCAAGCACGGCCGTCAACTCTTCGTTGACGATCTTCACGACCTGCTGGGCCGGATTCAGAGCCTGGGAAACCTCGGTGCCGAGCGCACGCTCGCGAATTCGACCGGTGAAGGAACGCACCACGTCGAGCGCCACATCGGCGTCGAGCAGCGCGCGGCGGATTTCGCGGATCGTACCATCGATATCAGCCTCGGAAAGCTTGCCTTTGCTCTTCAGATGCTTGAACGCATTCGAGAGCCTATCTGTCAAAGAACTAAATGCTGCCATAATGTTCCTCAGTCTAGCCGTCCCGCGGGAAATTTCGCATTGGCGTTCGGGTTGCCAATAGTGTAGACTTGCATATATGCAAGCCGATGAACTGTTACGAGAGCTTATGAAGAACGCCGGTCTGAACGCGGCGGATTTTTCGCGTGCTTCGAACATGGCTGAATCCGTTGTTTCGAGAACGTTGAGTGGCAAAACCGTTCCCACTTTCAATAAGGTTGATGCTGCGGCGCGTACTTTGGGATATGAGCTGACGCTTTCCCCTTTGGAGCGTGTGACTGTTCGCGTAATCGGCCCTGCAATGAGTGATCTCATGCAGTCGATTCAGCAGTATTCGGGAACGGAAGAGCAATGGACCCGTGTTTCAGCCGGAATGCGCAATCTGATGGAATTTCCTGATGATGAGCCTGCTGATTTTAAGAAAGTCACTAAGGGGATGGACGTGCGTTGGCAGGCCTTTATGGCTGGGCTCTATGACTATCAGCACTGGAGTAAAGGGGACGTATCCCCTCAATCGCTGAAACTTGATGCCGAGTGGACCCCGTTGCGAAAGATTTATCGGTCCGCCACGCCTCCGGATGAGTTCTTTGCGTGGTACAACGTAATCATTCCGCGAGGTGAGCTGCTATGGAAATGACCAGACAAAAACTGATGCAGCTTCTTGATGAGCTGATTGAAGAGTGTCATACTCGCGGAATCGAAGGAACTATCGCCATTTATGGCGGGACCGCGATGGTCTACTACGTTCCGGAATTGCGAACTACACAAGATGTCGATTCCATGTTCCGTCCTTTTTCTGAAATTCAAAGCGCGGCGGAAGTTGTCGGGAATCGTAATAATGTGCCAAATAACTGGCTTAATATGCAAATCCATGATGTTATGCCGCCCATAGGGGATGACAATCCGGAAGTGTATAGCGATGCTAATGGTTTGAAAGTTACGTTTGCTTCGAAGAAATATCTTTTGGCGATGAAAGCGATGTCTGATCGTAGATCGCAGAAAGACCTTGATGATGCGGCAGTGCTGTTTAATGCTTTGCGGCTGAAAAATTGGATGGGTATTGATGAGATTGTTCATCAATACTACGGCGTGGAATCTGCGGGTGCTCAGGAACTCTTTTTTGAAGATATCGAAGATCGTGCCGATGAGATTCGGAAGTAAAGATAGATTTAGGAATGACTTTTATGTTTCTGATATGAAATTGGCCGGTCTGGGGTAGACCGGCCAACGTTTTTTCAGAAGAGATGGGGGATTATTTGAGGGTCCAGGTGGGGCCCTGGGGGGTGTCTTCGATAGTGATTCCGGCTGCGCCCAAGGCGTCACGGATGGCATCGGCGCGGGCGAAATCCTTGGCCTTGCGGGCTTCGGCACGTTCCTCCAACTGTTCGGAAACCAAACGGTCAAGCGCAGTGTGCTCAGCGGAATCGGCACCGGATCCGGCGCCGCCGGCCGCACCTTCGCTTACCCACGGCTCCGCCAGCGGATCCAAGCCAAGCGTATCGAGCATCGCACGCACATTCACCAAAACAGCGCGAACTTCATCCTTCGCAACATCCGAATCAACACGATCGGCAAGCTTCGAAAGCAACGTGTTGCCGGAACGAATCGCCGTGAAAATCGCAGCGGAAGCACCGGAAACATTAATATCGTCGTTCATTGCGGCAACGAAATCAGCCGGCAGAGCATCGGCAGAAATCGAAACGATCTCTTCGCGAGGCGGCTGCCCGCCAACGGCGGCACCGGCACGTTCAATGAAATTCGACACACGATCGTACGCGGACTGAGCCTCGGGCAACGTCTGATCCGACCATTCCAGCATGGAGCGATACTGCACGGAACCAAGCGCGTAACGCACCACCCAAGCGGAATTTTCCGCCAAAACCGCCGGCACGGACAAGCCGTTGCCCAGCGACTTCGACATCTTCTCACCCTTGGCGGTAACCCATGCGGAATGCATCCAACGAGCCGCCGAATCGTAACCGGCGGCACGAGTCTGCGCCATTTCGTTCTCATGGTGCGGGAAACGCAAGTCCAGCCCGCCGCCATGAATGTCGAACATATCCTTCAAATAGCGGTGGCTCATCGCCGAGCATTCAATATGCCAACCCGGGCGACCCGTGCCGAACGGAGTATTCCAACGTGCGTCAAGCGGATCGGAATCCTTCGGAGCCTTCCACAATGCGAAATCACGCGGATCATGCTTGTCTTCTGACATGTCCGCAGGATCAACCGGATTGTACTTGTCGTTGCCCGCATTGTCGACAGACGGACCCATGGCATCGGCCACTTCGGAAGCGGCATCAGCCACTGCGGTCTGCTTCTGATGCGTCAACTCGCCATAGTGCGGCCAGCTGGCAACGTCGAAATACACGTTGCCGGTCGGATTGCCGTTCTCGTCAGTCACCACGTAGCCGTGGCCATTGTCGATGATCTGCTTGATCAGATCGATCATGTCGATCATGTGGCCGGTCGCACGCGGCTCATACGTAGGCGGCTCAACACCCAACGTGTTGTAAGCCTCGGTGAACTCACGCTCGTAAATGTATGCACGTTCCCACCACTGCTGACCGGCGGCCGCAGCCTTATCGAGAATCTTGTCGTCGATATCGGTGACGTTGCGCACGAACGTGACCTTGTAGCCCAAACGCTCGAACCAGCGACGCACCACGTCAAACGTGACAGCCGCACGAATATGGCCGATATGCGGCGAGCTTTGCACGGTGGCGCCACACACGTACATGCCGACCTGACCGGGCTTGATCGGCGTGAAATTCGACACGGCGTGTGATGCGGTGTCGTACAGCTTCAGATCGGCAGCGGCGCTCGCCACTGCGTCAACTGCGGTTACGACGCTAGAAATGTTGATATTCTGCGGTTCTTGCGTGTTCGTCATAACCACGAGAGTATTGCCAGAATCGGACATGCATGCGAGACGAAAATGAACGGCAAAACGTATTTTGTTGGATTTGTGAACATCGTTTACGTAGGTGATGCAACAATAGAACGTATGACGCAATCGCAGGTGCTGATTTTGCAACACGTTCCGTGGGAGAGACCGGGACGCATTTTAGACAGTTTGGATGATTTGGGACTGCAGTATCAAATCATCAATGTTGCCAAGCAGAAGAAACCGGATTTGCCTGATTTTGGCGAGGTTTCCGGCGTGGTGATTATGGGTGGCCCGATGGGCGCGCTCGACTACGACAAGTATCCGGGATTAAAGGCCGAGGCCAAGCTTGCGCGGGCTGCGATCAGCGTTGGCAAGCCGGTGTTGGGCGTGTGCCTAGGGCATCAGATCATCGCCACCGCGCTGGGAGCGAAGCTGAAGTCGGGAGAGGCGCCGGAAATCGGTTTTGCGCCGATTAAATGCATCGACAAGCATGATTATTTCTCGATGTGGAACAAAACCGTGGATGTGCTGCACTGGCATAACGATGTGGTGTCGTTGCCGGAGGGCGCGCAGCCATTGGCGCGATCCGCGAAGACCAAGGTGCAGGCGTTCCGTTTTGGTTCCGCTCTGGGCATGCAGTTCCACTTGGAGGTTACTCCTACCATGTTGGAGGAGTGGCTTGACGAGTCAAGCATGGTCAAGGATCTAAAGGCTGCCGGCGGGTCGAAATCGCAGTTGCGCGAGGCGTTCGCCGAATATAATCCGCAGTTGCAGCCGCTTGCGGATCAGGTGTTTTCGAGCTTTGCCGCTCGTTGTAATTCGTATGAGCAGAGTTTGCTTTAGGCACAGCAAGGCTGATTGCCGAGTTGCGTGCGGTTCCGATTGCTGCGTAGCGCTGGTGGTGATTCGCAAGTTGCGGCATTGCCTGCAGATTTGGGAGATGTTCCCGCTACATTGGTGACTTATGCCGACTTATGATTTGGGACTTGAACACGTTTCGCTTGCTTTTGCGACCAAGAATATTTTCAATGATGTAACGCAGGGTGTTTTTGAAGGCGACCGCATCGGCATCGTCGGTAAGAACGGCGACGGCAAGTCCACGTTGTTGCATTTGTTCAGAGGCACGCAGGAGCCGGATTCCGGCCGCGTGACCATGCGCGGCGGCCTCACGTTCGGCATGCTCGACCAGCGTGACCCGCTCGACGACAACGCCACCGTGCGCGAAGCTGCGCTCGAAGGCCGTGAAGACTACGAATGGGCTGCGGAAACCAAGTCACGCGAAATCGTCGAAGCATTGCTTGGCGGCATTAGCTTGGAAGCGAAAATCGGTTCGCTTTCCGGCGGTCAGCGTCGCCGCGCCGATTTGGCACGCCTGTTGCTCAAGGATTGGGATATTCTCGCTCTCGACGAGCCCACGAACCATTTGGATGTGGTGACCATTCACTGGCTGGCGGAACATTTAAAGAATCGTTGGCCGGCCGGATCCGGCGCACTACTGCTCGTCACCCACGACCGTTGGTTCCTCGACGAAGTGTGCGAATCCATGTGGGAGGTGCATGACGGCGAAATCGAGCCGTTTGAAGGCGGCTATTCCGCATACATGCTGCAGCGTGTGGAACGCGATCGCCAAGCCGACGTACGCGAAACGAAGCGTCGTAATCTGGCTCGTAAGGAACTTGCCTGGCTTACCCGCGGTGCCCGCGCCCGTTCCACCAAACAGAAATTCCATGTGAAGGCCGCGCGTGAGCTCATCGCCGACGTGCCTCCGGTACGCAATACTCTGGAATTGAAGCAAATGGCCACATCCCGCCTAGGCAAGCAGGTGGTTGACCTGATCGACGTGACGCAGATTTTCGAACATGTGCAAGGCGAGGCTGATATCGATCCTGACGTTGCCGAAATGGAAGCGTCGGCATCACGCGTCGATGTGGTGCCGGCCATGTACGCCGAGCCGCAAGCGCATGGTTCCGTGGAAGTTGCCGTCGATGATCTGACTGATCCGCGATTGGTGGATGCCGGTGTTGCAGCGGCGCAAGTTGCTGCAGCTGCGAAAGAATCGCAAGAAATTCAGGGATCACAAGAAAATAACACTGATGATTCTGCAGAAGAAATTACTTCTGCAGCGCAAAAAATTACTGTTACCGGTCGTAAGATTCTTGATGACGTGACATGGCTGATTGGGCCTGGAGATCGTTTCGGCATCGTCGGCGCGAACGGTGCCGGAAAATCGACGTTATTGAAGATTCTTGACGGAACAATCACCCCTACTGTAGGTCATGTGAATATCGGCAAAACCGTGAAATTCGCGGTGCTTTCGCAGCGTCTCGACGAATTGGAGAAGCTCGGTAAATACAAGATCAAGGAAGTGCTGAGTCGTTACAAGCCGAGCTATATCGTGGACGGCAAGGAAACGACGCCGGGGCAGATGATGGAGCGTCTCGGTTTCGAGTCGGCGCAGCTGATGACGCCGATCAAAGACCTATCGGGTGGTCAGAAGCGCCGTATGCAGTTGCTGCTGATTCTACTGGACGAGCCGAACGTGCTCATCATGGATGAGCCCGGCAACGATCTGGACACCGACATGCTCGCCGTGATGGAGGATCTGCTCGACACTTGGCCGGGAACTCTGATCGTCGTTTCGCACGATCGGTACCTGCTCGAACGTGTCACTGACCAGCAGTTCGCGCTGATCGGCGGCAAAGTGCGCCACCTACCCGGTGGCGTGCAGGATTATCTGGACATGACTGAGGCCATCAAGAACGGCAAGGATCCGTTCGCGGATGAAAAGGCAGGTGCCGGCAAAGGCAAGAAGAGCGGTTCCGCTGGAGCTGCCGGTTCCGCGGGATCTGGTGCAACTGAAGGCAGTGCAGGCAATTCCGCGGGTGAATCCGCAACTGCCGAAACCGCATCTTCCGCACCGAAGCTTTCCGGCAAGGCCTTCCATGAAGCCTCCAAGCGCGTATCGGCAATCGAGCGCAAACTCGCCAAACTTGAGGATCAGAAAGCCGACCTTGAACAGCAGATGGCCGCGCACGACCCCAGCGACTACGAAGGTCTAGGCAAGCTCAACGAGCAGCTGCAGGCCGTCACGGACGAGTCCGAATCCCTTGAAATGGAGTGGATGGAGCTCTCCGAACAGCTCGAGTAGCATTCGTATCGCCCGCGCCAATTACCGGACAGGGTGTGCATGTTGTGGCGGTGGCGCAGCTCCTCCAGTGTTTCCGGTGAATGTTGACCATTCGTGCGACAGCGATGCGTGGCATTCCATGTGCCAATGTCATATTCTTGTTATTGCAGGAAACCTTAGCTGTTCTTGTCGGAGAGACCAATGGAGGTGCCTTATGAATCAAGTGATGCGAAGAAGCGTCTGTTGCTTGTTGTCCACCTTGTTGTTGTGGTCATGCGTTGGCTGCACGAAAGCCGTACATGAAAGTTCCGGTGATAGCTCCGTACAGAGCAGTAGCGAGCATGATGATGCCGCAGAACAGGCATATAAAGCATTTACTGTAGACGCTCTGGACCGTGTCGCCGTCGATGATCTCAATAACTCAGACAAACTGGTTCTAGTAAACAAGCTGGGGGCGAAATCCGTGCACGGCGATGGTGCTATTCCATTTGCCCAAAAAGTCGACGAAAACAATATGTATTATGTCGTTTCCATGTGCAAACAGAAGGAACAGGCTCCTTATTCGTTTGTCCTCTACAAAGATGGACAGCCACACACCCTAACCACTAGGGAGGCCTGTACGTCTAATGGAGTGGAAACAGTCTCTCTTCCGGCGAAGAATTTCCCAGATGCCACCTCATTGTCCATTATCAATATCGGCAATACGGATCTTGTTGTTTCCGTATATGAAGTAAAAGAACACCATAATGAATAATTTCAGTCATAATGCTCCCTGTCGTTCTGCCAACATCATGGTTTGTGACATCACGATGAATGCTACTGGGCTAGTTGTTGCAAAACTGGCTCAGTAGGTAGATGGGGTAGTAGGTAATATTGTGATCGGTTTCGATATTGCCGGGGCCGAAGACTAATCCTTGGCGAAGGTGATAACTTTCCTCTGCGAGCACATTATTAAGAGCCCGATGAACCTTGTAATTCTTTCCTGATTTCACCTCAATGGGAATGATATTGTCATTGCGATCTTGGACGAGAAAATCAAGTTCTCCTAAGCGCTTGCTGTTGTAATAATACAGATGAGAAAAACCGTGGGCGGTAAGTTCCTGGGCTACCACATTTTCGTAGATTGCTCCATAATTAACTTCGTCATCGCCGGCAAGAATATCAAGTGCGGTCGAGTTGAGATATGCGCCCGTGAGCAGACCAACATCGGAATAAAACAGTTTGAACAAATTACGTTCTTTAGACATTTCCAACGGTTTGCGAGGCTCGTCCACGTTGTATGCGGGAATGGCGACGTTCGCAGCGGAAAGCCAGTCAAAATCGTTGGCCACGGCTTGGAATCGCGTGTTTTTTTCGATTTTTGCGAACGTGAAACGCTTGTTGGGATTGTTGAGCTCACTTGGAACAAGGTCGTAAATAGAGCGAATATGCAGACGGTCCTCTTTGCGTGCGTACTGACTGATATCGCGACGATAACCTTGTTTGATATCTTCTTGTGCCTGACGAACGTCTATGAGACTGTTGTTTTGTGCAAACGATGCTACTGCAGCCGGCATGCCTCCAATAATCAGATATTTTCTGAATAAAGACATGAGATGTTCATGAATAAAATCATCCACTGACTGTTTTTTCTCATAGCATTCCTTCAACATGTCGAAAATTTTTCCATCGACATTCTGTGACCAGCAGAATTCCTCAAAATCCAGAGGGAACATCACTACTTCGCTTTGATATCCAACTGGGACGGAGCGAACATCTTCAAGTTCGACTCCGAGTAAAGATCCTGACATGGCGAAATCATATCTGCCGTCATCCACAAGGAATTTGACGGCTGTTGCGGCTTCCTTGCATGCTTGGATTTCATCAAGAAAAATCAGCGTTTTCCCTGGAATAAAACGTTGGCCGGATGCCAGTTCCATGCGCATGAGCATGGTTGCTGCATCGCTGGGAGGGTTGAAGATACGTGCCGCATCCGGATTTTGAATGAAATTAAATTCCGCGAAACTCTCATAATGTTGGTCGGCGAATTCTCGAATGAGATAGGTTTTGCCGACCTGCCTTGCGCCTGTTACGAGAAGCGCGGTGTGAGATGGGGCATCATGCCAGGCTTGGAATTGCTTCAGTGCTTTTCTCTGTAGCATGATTGACTCCTTCAATCGTTTATATTTCAATGATTTGTGAGTGGCTTCGGATTTCCATTATACACTTTTCCAACCGAAAGCGATACCCCCGATTACACTTTTACAACCGATTGGGGGTATGGATTCTTGCGTTTTACAACCAGTAGAGGGTATAGATTCTTGCGTTTTCCAACAAAAAGGGCTTTCCCGCGGGAAAACGAGAAAGCCCTATAAGGTTTGCGGTGAGGCTGAATGCCGAATTGATCAGCGACCGGTGATTTCGGAGCCGAGTACCTTTTCGCTCAAGGCCTTCGGGCCGCGCGTCACGGCGACCGCACCGGAACGAACCAGCTCGATGATGCCGTAATGCTCCAAAAGCCCCAGCAGCGCGTCGATCTTGCCTTCGGCACCGGTGGCCTCGATGGTCAGCGATTCCGGATTCACATCGACCACGCGCACGCGGAACAGACGCACGATCTCCAGCACGTCGGAACGGTTGGATTCGTCGGCGGCAACCTTGATGAGCACCAGCTCGCGCTCCACGGTGGTTTCCGGATCGAGGTCCACGATCTTCAGCACGTGCAGCAGCTTGTTGAGCTGCTTGATGATCTGCTCAAGCGGTACCTCATCCACTTCGGCGGTGACGGTGACGCGGGAAATGTCAGGGCGCTCGGTGGGGGAGACGGACAGTGAGTTGATGTTGAACGCACGACGGGCAAACAGGCCGGCAATACGCGCCAGCACGCCCGGACGGTTCTCGACGAGCACAGAAAGCGTATGGCGCTTGGAACCCGGCTGAGATGCAGGATACATTGGTAGACCCTTCCTTACTACTTACTCGTTTGCTCGTTTACTCGTTGTCGGCAGCGGCCTTCGGACGCTGCAGCGGCTTGATTCCGGGCATATAGGTGACATTGTCGTTGGAATCGCCAGCTGCGACCATCGGCCACACCATAGCGTCCTTCCACACGCGGAAATCGATAAGCACCGGGCGATCATTGATTTCGTTGGCCTTCTTAATTGCTTCGACGGCTTCCTCTTCCGTAAACGCACGCATGCCGACGCAACCGTACGCTTCGGCAAGCTTCACGAAATCAGGAACATCCACGATCTCCGGCGTATTCTCGCCATCCATCAGATTGGTGGCGGAATAATGCTCGCCGTAGAACAGGGTCTGCCACTGACGAACCATGCCATACACGGAATTGTTCAGCAGTGCGATCTTGACCGGTGTGTGATCGTGGAACGCGGCTGCAAGCTCTTCAGAAGTCATCTGGAAGGAACCGTCACCGTCAATCAGCCACACCGGCTTCTCGCCCTCATGGAAACGTTCGGAACCAACACGAGCGCCGATGGCGGCCGGCAGTCCGTAACCCATGGTGCCAAGGCCGCCGGAGCTCAGCCAAGAATGCGGCTTCTCGAAATCGATGAGCTGCGTAGCCCACATCTGATGTTGGCCCACACCGGTAACCCAAATCGTGTCAGGATCAGCCAAGTCGGAAAGCTGCTTGATGACCCACTGCGGAGCGAGCGAGCCATCGGTCGGCTCATCCCACTTGATCGGGTACTTTTCACGCCAATCGTTGATGATCTCCCACCAATGCGAAGTGTCAGGCTTGCCATGCACGGCCTGCTCGCGCTTGATTTCCGGAATGAGATCCTTCAGCACGGTTGCCACATCGCCAACGATCGGCACATCCGGCTGACGGTTCTTGCCGATTTCCGCCGGATCGATATCAATGTGAATCACACGTGCACCCGGAGCGAAAGCGTCAAGCTTGCCGGTTACACGATCATCGAAACGGGCACCGATCGCAACAAGCAGATCGCAACGCTGTACGGCACCGGTAGCGGCGATCGTGCCATGCATGCCAAGCATGCCGAGCACCTTCGGATCGGAATCAGGCACAACACCGCGTGCGGGCAGCGTGGTGACGATCGGAGCGTTCGTGACTTCCGCCAGCTCCTGCACGAGCTTGCCGGCATCGGAACGGGCCGCGCCGCCGCCCACATACAGCACCGGACGGTACGCCTGCTCGAACAGCTTCGCAGCGTCGGAAAGCACACGGCCGTGAGCCTTCGTGGTGGGGTTGTAGCCGGGCAGAATCATGCGCTGCGGCCACGAATAGTACATATCGCCGATCTGTGCGGTTTTGGTGATGTCAACCACCACCGGGCCGGGGCGGCCGGAACGTGCCACATAGTGCGCTTCGGCGAGCACGCGCGGAATATCTTGCGCACGCGTGACCAGATAGGAGTGCTTGACCACTGGGTAGGTTGCGCCGACGATATCGGCTTCCTGGAAGGCGTCGGTGCCAATGGCGTTCACGCCAACCTGGCCGGTGATGACCACCATCGGCACGGAATCCATGTTCGCGTCGGCGATCGGGGTGATCATGTTCGTGGCGCCCGGGCCGGACGTGACGATGCACACGCCGACCTGACCAGTCGATACGGCATAGCCTTCAGCCGCATGACCTGCGGCCTGTTCGTGGCGCATCAGCACAAAACGGAAGCTGGTTTCATCGTTGATCGCATCGTATACCGGCAGAATCGCGCCGCCTGGAACGCCGAAAACATCCTTGACGCCCAGATCTTCCAGCGAACGTACCAGCGCTTCGGCGCCGGTCATCTTCTCGCCGTCAACAATGGTCTGCTTTTCAGTGGTTGCGGCTGCCTTGGGCATGCCGCTGAATGCCTGCAGGGGCGTAGGTAACACCATGTTCCCTCTCATATTCGCTCGTGGAACTTTCTTACGGGGGTGTGCTGCCGCGTTTCGGTGCACGCAATCAGCCGAACCCTATCATCGGAAAGCGGCGCAATCGCTTGTGGCGACTTGCGAATCGCAATCCTTCGCTAATAATCAGTCTATGCTATCGGCTGACAGGAGAATATGCCGGATTCGTGCCATATTCTGGCGCATTGCGTTCCGCAGTGGTATGAGAGGGTGGATTTGCGGCCGCTTGTTGGCTGTTTTGGCTACTTGTTGGCGCTTTCGTTGCTTTCGCCGTTGCTGCCGTTACTTTCGCCGCCGCTGTGCTTGTGATGATGTTTGCGATGCTTACGGACGTTTTGTGCTTCAGGCTTGCGATTGTCTAGCGCCTTCCAACCTTCTTCGGCTGCGGCGAGTTGCGCCTTGCGCTTGCTGGTGCCTGTGCCGGTGCTGATTATTTCGTCGCTTTCGCCCAGCATGACGTTCGCAGTGAACACTTGCGCATATTCCGGACCGGAAACCGACATCTGGTAACGAGGTTCGCCGAAGCCCATTCCATGCGCTTTGACGGTAAGCGAGGTTTTCCAATCGAGGGCTGGGCCTTCCGTCGCGACTTCCGCAAGCGTTTCGTCAACAAGATGATGCACAACGCGACGTGCCTCGTCAATGCCATGCTGAATGAACGTCGCACCGATCAACGATTCGACGATATCGCACAGAATCGAGCTTTTATCAGCGCCGCCCTGATCGCTTTCGCCATGACCGAGCAGAATGTATGGGCCTGCGTTGAGCTTTTCGCGGGCGATTTTGCTCAAGGATTCCTCGGAAACGGCTTTCGCGCGCATTTTCGCAAGCTGTCCCTCGTTCATGTCGGGGTGCGCCTTGTACAGGGTTTCCGTGGAGACGAGCTCAAGTACGGCATCTCCAAGGAATTCCAAACGTTCGTAGTTTTTTGCGCCCGGATTCTCGTGCGAGAAGGATCGATGGGTGAGCGCTTCGACCAGCAGGTCGGGTTCGAGCGTGGTGCCAAGTGCTTCAAGCAATGCGTTGGCGGTCATTTCGCCTTCGGAAACGGCGGATGCGGCGGTGTTGTTCTGGGTCATAATCGTCCTCGGTTTCGTAGTGGGTATGCGGCGGCGAAGCTCGCCGCGCTGTTCGGGACGTTGCGTACGTGGCAACAAGCCAGCAAATCTGGCCGATTGCTATGCAAACAACGATCGCGTTCAGTCTACTCTCCGCCCATGTCGAGGCGGAAATGCAGGGAAATGCGCGGATATTCGGTAGATGCGATACTTGGCGGATGCGAGGTGGGATGGTCAGGTGAGTGCAAATGGCATATGGCCAAGTGCGAGCCTGAAATATACAAAAACCCTGCCACCCGTCGATGGCAGGGTTTTAATGCTTTATGCCGTTACTCGACAGCCACTCACTTGGTGTGGATGGAGCGGACAGCCTCGCGGTACACGCGGCCGCGGTAGGCGCCGCAGCTCGGGCAGGCCATGTGCGGCAGCGCCGGAGCGCCACAGTTCGGGCAGGTAACGGTCTGGGCGGCCTTGGCCTTCCAGTTTGCGCGGCGAGAATGAGTATTCGCGCGCGAGGTCTTGTACTTAGGCAGTGCCATTGTGTTTCCTCTGTTTCGTTCGAACGATTGAGCTTAAGCGTTCAGTATCTTAACTTGTGCTCCGTACAAACTGCAAAATCCAAGCAAAATCCGAACAAAAACCAAGCGAAATCAGTCCTGCTCGCAGTCTATTCGTTGCCTTCCAGCTGGGCCTTCAACCCCTCCAAAGCGGCAAAACGAATATCGGTCACATCATGATGATGGTCCGGTTCCTCGTTCAAATCGGCACCGCACTGCGAGCACAATCCCAAGCAATCCGGCTTGCACAACGGCTGCAGCGGCAGTTCCTCAACCAACGTGTCGCGCAGCAAAGCCTCGATATTGGCCCAGGAGCCGCCTTCAAGCAGCGGATACGAATCTTCCGACTCGTCTTCGCCGGCAATAATGTCGACTTCCTCTTCCTTGGCGCCGCCCTTGCCATTTTTGCCGCCCTTACCGGACGCAACGTTTGCGGACTTGTCTTCATACGGGAAGAACGAGGTGACGTTCACTGTCCAATCGCGTTTGATCGGTTTCAAGCAACGGGTGCATTCCGCATGCACGGGGGCGCTGATGCGGGCGCTGAAAATCAAGCCGTCAACAATCGAATCAAATGATCCGACAACAGCAACGTCAGCACCTTCTTCAACGCCGACGATCTCATCGCCGATGCCGCTCGGTGCGGGGAAAGTCGCGTCGATCTCCTTGCTTTGCCCGGCTCGCGAGGCGACCTGCGCCACGGAAATCGCCCACGGGGAATCTTCGATACGTGCCATGTTCAGCCTTCCATTCAGCTTTCCGGATAGTCGTTTGCGTCAAGATGCGGCACATGCGTGCCCGCTTCGCGCTGGCGATCATACAGTACGTTCAATCCCGCCTGCACGTCGTTGCCAAGCTTGCCGAGCTGCTGTTGCAGCGTTTCCATCACCGTGGTGCAGTATTTGTCGGCTCCCTGCGTGAGATGGTCGGCCTTGGCTTGCGCTTGGTCGAGAATAGCACGCGCCTTCTGCCGCGCCAGTTCGGTCACGTTTTCCTGACCGGCGAGGAATTGCGCTTGCTCGTTGGCCTCGCGTATCGTGTCTGCCGCACGCGATTGCGCCGAAGCGACGATGGCGTTGGCTTGCGTCTGCGCGCTTTCCAAACGTCGTTCCGACTCGCGCATCAATGCCGAGGCGCGTTCCAGCTGCACCGGCATCATTTTCTTCAACTGGTCGAGCTGTTCGGTGAATTCGTCGCGGTCGACGCGCACGTTGCCAGGGAAGAACAGTATCGGTTTCGCTTCGTCCAATGCCGATTCGAGTTTGTCGATAATGTCGTACACGGTGGTGAATTCGTCGCGGCTCAGATTGTCGGAATCGGTCAACGGCGCGTTGGGATTGAACGTGTTGCGCAAATCCGGCAGATCAGACATGGAAATCAACGGTTCGACTGGCTCGGTGGCGCGTTTCGTGGCTTGCGCTTTCTGACCGGACTGGGCCGCTCGATCGGTTGGGCGTTCAGCGGTCACGTCGTCATCAAACTGGCTGCCGGCCGGATCGTACGCATTTGTTTCTTCACCCATCATGCCCTCTTTTCATCGTTAAGCGCTTCTCCGAGCAGCGGAATCACGCAATCGGGCACCATGCCGGTCACATCGCCACCGTGACGTGCCACATCTTTCACAATCGAACTGGAAATATGTTCCAAATCGGGCGCCGCCGGCAAAAACAGCGTTTCCACATCGGCGAGCTTGCGATTGACCAATGCCATACCCAACTCAGCCTCATAATCGCCATTCTGGCGAAGCCCCTTCACAATGACCGTCGCGCCGACTTTCTTGCAATAGTCAGTAATCAGTCCGGTTGTTGAAGCAACCTTGATATTGCGGTAATTCCGCTCTTCAAGCGCCTTACGGATAATCTCAACGCGGGTCTCTTCGGAAAACATCGGTGTTTTCGCCGCGTTCACTGCCACCACAACATGCACTTCATCGAAAAAACGCGCGCAACGTTCGATGACGTCCAAATGTCCGGCGGTCACTGGGTCGTACGACCCGGGGCAAACTGCAATTGTCATAGCTTCAAGCGTACCGCGATTGCGTGAAATTACGCGAAGTGTCGGCGAATATGTGGGTTTTCATGGCTATGATGGAGGCAGTGGTGCCGCGGTTGCGGCGTATTTGAGGAGTTGATTATGGCATTTTCGATGTTCGATGATCGCGACGGCTTCATTGACGAGGCTGATCCGGTCTCGCCGCTTTCCAATCCCGACGCGGGTACCGGCACTGCGGTGCTGGAACGCCCCGAAGAGGAGACGAAGCTGGATGATGGCGGCAATGGCGATGCGGATCGTTTCGCGCACTATGTTTCGCGTGATCGCATTGCCGAGTCCCGTCGCACCGGTCGACCGGTGGTGGCTTTGTGCGGCAAGGTGTGGGTGCCGAAACGTGATCCTTCGCAGTTCCCGGTATGCCCGGATTGCAAACGCATCTACGACGAAATGATGAACTCCAACTTCTGATCGTTTTTTCATCGTATTTCTCGTCGTATGGTGATTTTGGAATTTCACTGAAATTTCTGAAGATTGCCGAACGCTATTACATATAAAAAATCTGCCGAAATGGTCTCTGTATCGAAATTGTTTTCGATAATTCAGATTGTCTCGGCAGATTTTTATTGCTGTCGCGTTTTATTGTCGGCTTGCCTTTTTGAAATATCCGCGTTTAGCGCAACGAAATCTCGTCGATGCGACGCAGTTCCTCGTCGCTGAACGTGGTGTTCTTCAACGCGCCGATGTTGTCGAGCAGCTGCTGCGGGCGGGATGCGCCGACAAGTACGGAGGTCACGTAACCGTCGTGCAGCAGCCAGGCGAGCGCCATTTCGGCAAGCGTCTGACCACGTTCGGCGGCAATGTCGTTCAGGTCGCGGATCTGCTGCAGGCGTTCCGGCGTCAACGCGCTTTCCTTGAGGAAGCGGCCGTCATGCGCGATGCGGCTGTCTGCGGGCACGCCGTTGAGATAGCGATTCGTGAGCAGACCCTGTTCGAGCGGCGAGAACGTGATGAGTCCCTTGCCGAGCTTTTTGGCGGTTTCCTTCAGTCCGTTGCGTTCCACAGTGCGGTCGAAAATGTTGTAGCGGTTCTGGTTGATGATGAACGGTACGTGCAGCTCATCGAGGATTGCGGTGGCCTTTTCGAGCGTCGGGCCGTCGTAGTTGCTCAAGCCTACGTACAGCGCTTTGCCGCTTTGCACGGCGGCTGCCAGCGCTCCCATGGTTTCTTCGAGCGGTGTGGAGGAATCCATGTGATGGTGGTAGAAAATGTCAACGTAGTCAAGGCCGAGGCGTTCGAGGCTCTGATCGAGGGAAGCGAGCAGATATTTGCGGCTGCCGAGATCACCGTAGGGGCCGAGCCACATTTCGTAGCCGGCTTTGGTGCTGATGATCAGTTCGTCGCGATGATGATGGAAATATTCGTGCAACAGACGGCCGCAATTCTTTTCCGCGCTGCCCGGTTCGGGACCGTAATTGTTGGCGAGGTCGAAATGCGTGATGCCATTGTCGAATGCGGTGAACACAATGTCGCGCATGGTGGCGTATGGCGTAATATCGCCGAAATTATGCCAAAAACCGAGCGAAACCGCTGGAAGTTTCAGACCGCTCGCACCCACATGGTTGTAGGTCATGGAGTCGTATCGGGTAGGTGACGGCGTGTAGACGGTGGTCGGTTCGAGCATTGTTCCTCCTTGAAGACTTTTGCATATTCCGCTGTGCGCTGTGTTGCTTGAGTTGGCGCATGTCGTGAGTTTATCAACGATTCTATCGTCGCACTTCAAGTAAACTTGAATGCAAATATCGTCGATAGTGTGTTTTCCGATGATTGCCAATCGCAAGAAATCGCAAAATCGCAGAAAAAGTAGAAATGAGACGGGAAGATGGCGACATATACGATTCGTGAGGTTGCGCAACGATTCCATGTGCAGACGTCAACCTTGCGCTATTACGAGGACCAGGGGCTGCTGTGCAATGTGGAACGCGATGATGCGGGGCGGCGCGTGTACACCGACGCGCATATTGGGCGGCTCAAGGCGATCGCCTGCTTCAAACATGCGGGCATGAGCATCGACGAGCTTAAGCGCTTCTTCGCCTACGAAAAGGACGAGCGCGCACATATCGCAGACATGTTGGAATTGTTGGAATCACGGCATCATGCGATTCTGGAGCAGCGGGACGCGCTGGAAGAAGCGTACATGCATGTGTTGCGCAAGCTGCACTTGTACCGCGATATTCAGCGCAGTATCGAAACCGGCGAGCCGTACCCGGATTGGGCGAACTACGATGGCAAGGATTTTCGCGCCGACGATCGGTGAAGATTAGTGACGATTGATGGAGATCGGTGTCGCCCGGTGGCGTCCGGTTGGCGAAGAACGGAAACGGTGAGGTTCGGTGACGTCCGGTGAAAATCAGCAAACAAAAGGTGTGAAACCGTAAACTACAGTTCCACACCTGATAGCAATGTTGCGTCTTGTCTTTGCAACGGCTTGTTCGACCCCGCGTCGGTCTTGCTTCTCTTACTTCAGCAGGGTGGCTACGGACGGCAGCAGAGCACGCAAAGCCTTGCCGCGGTGGGAAATAGCGTTCTTTTCGGCCGGTTCCATCTGCGCGGAAGTGAGTTTTTCGCCCGCTTCCGTGGCACGGGCGGGCTGATCGTCGGGCACGAACAGTGGATCATATCCGAAACCGTACTCGCCATAAGGTTCATGCAGCAGCACACCCGGCATTTCGCCGATTTCCACGGTCTCGCTGGCAATCGCATAACGGCCGTCGGCACCGGCGCCAGCTTCGGTTTCCGGCACCACCAGTGCGGCTGCGCAACGGAAACGCGCGGTACGCTTGGCGTCCGGAATGTCGGCGATCTGCGCGAGCAGCAGCGCATTATTGGCTTTGTCATCGCCATGCTTGCCTGACCAACGTGCCGAAAGAATGCCGGGGGCATTGCCCATCACGTCGACGATCAGGCCGGAATCGTCGGCGATCGCCGGGCAGCCTGTGCGCGCTGCCACGTCGCGGGCCTTGAGTAGCGCATTCTCTTGGAAGGTCACGCCGTCTTCCACCGGATCCGGCAGATTCAGCGAGCCGGCGGAAACCAACTCCACTTGAGCCACGTCCGCACTCAGGCAATCTTCCAGAATGCGATTGATTTCAACGAGTTTGCCTTCGTTATGGGTTGCGACGATGATTCTCACGTTCTGATTCCTTTCGTTGCTTCGTTGATGTCGGCTTGCCTGACATGCCCTGGCTTACCTGGCCTACGCTCGGTTTGCGAGGCCAGCCTACGGTCGGCTTGCGTCCGGATTGCGTCCGTTTCAGTCCTGTGCGAGCGCAGCCTGCTGTGCGGCCTGCAGTTCCTTGTTGCCCTTTTCCGCCAGATCGAGCAGCGTGTTCAGCTCGGCGCGGTTGAACGGGCGATGCTCCGCGGTGCCCTGAATCTCAATGAATTCGCCGGATCCGGTCATGGCCACGTTCATGTCGGTCATGGCCTTGCTGTCTTCGATATATGGCAGATCAAGCATCGGCTTGCCGTCAATCACGCCCACGGACACGGCGGAAACACTGTCTTTGATCACGCGGTCGGCAGACCTGATGTGCTTGTGCTTCTCGGCCCAACGCATGGCGTCCACGAGCGCCACGTACGCGCCGGTAATCGATGCGGTTCGGGTGCCGCCGTCAGCCTGCAGCACGTCGCAGTCGATCTGCACCTGGTTTTCGCCGAGCGCCTTCATGTCGACCACGCCGCGCAGGCAGCGTCCGATCAGTCGGCTGATTTCGTGCGTGCGTCCGCCGATCTTGCCGCGCACGGATTCGCGATCAGTGCGGTCCGCGGTGGCTCGCGGCAGCATCGCATATTCTGCGGTGACCCAGCCCAGACCGGAGTCCTTGCGCCAACGAGGTACGCCTGCGGTGAACGTGGCCGTGCACATCACGCGCGTATTGCCGCATTCCACAAGCACGGACCCTTCCGGAACATCCGTGAAATGACGGGTGATACGCACCGGACGCAGCTCATCCACCTTACGTCCGTCCGCGCGAATTACCGTCTGCCCGTCTAACATGTCTTTAATCGCTACCATCGCTGATTTCTCTGCTTTCGATTGATTACACGATCAACAATCGCTTGTATTTTCCGAAAAAACAGTATCACCAGCCGAAAACCCGTCTTGAGGTGCGTGAATTGTTTGCAATCGTTTGCGACCATTTTGCGTCATTTTCCGCGTTTATCTTACGTAATACAGGCATGCAAGCACGTATGATGGAACGAAAACTTGTGTGTGGCCGCGGCGAGGTCTACGCTTATGGTCAGTTTCACCAAAAGTCAGAAAGGCTTTGGAAATGCTGGATTATTCACCTGCACTCATGACCGACATGTACGAATACACCATGCTTGACGCGTGCCTGAGGGATGGCACTGCCAATCGCAAGTGCGTATTCGAAATTTTCACCCGCCACCTGCCGCTTGGCCGCCACTACGGAGTGGCCGCCGGGCAAGGACGCATTCTTGACGCGCTTGAAAACTTCCATCTTGACGATAATGATCTGAAATTTCTTGCAGATCGCAAGGTGGTAGGCCCTGAAACCATCAAATGGCTTGAGAATTTCCATTTCTCCGGTTCAATCAAAGGCTATCGCGAAGGAGAGATGTTCTTCCCGAATTCGCCGATCCTGCAAGTCGAAGGCACGTTCGGTGAGTGCACGCTGCTGGAAACGCTGCTGCTGAGCATTCTGAATTACGATTCCGCGGTTGCATCGGCGGCGTCCCGCATGGTCAGCGCAGCAAAGGATCGCCCGTGCATGGATATGGGCGGCCGCCGAACGAACGAGTGGGCCGCCGTTGCCGCAGCTCGCGCTGCCGTAGTGGGTGGCTTCAAAGGCACGGCCAATCTGCTGGCCGCGCAAATGTATGGTTTGAAGGCCATTGGCACGGCCGCGCACTGCTTCACGCTGGTACATGACGACGAGCGTAGCGCGTTCGAATCGCAGATCGCCGCGCTCGGCAAGAACACCACGCTGCTGGTCGACACGTACAACATTGAAGAGGCTGTGAAGACGGCTGTTGAGGTGGCTGGTCCTGAATTGGGCGGCGTACGCATCGATTCCGGCGACTTGGCGTCGCTGGCGCAGCGTGTACGCAACCAGCTGGACGCGTTGGGTGCCACCAACACGAAGATCACCGTTACCAACGATTTGGACGAGTATGCGCTCGCGTCGCTGCAGACCGCGCCGGTTGATTCGTATGGTGTGGGCACCATGCTCGTCACCGGATCGGGCGCTCCGACCTGCGCGATGGTGTACAAGCTGACCGAACGCGAGAATTCTGCCGGCGACATGCAGCCGGTGGCCAAGAAGTCGAAAGACAAGGCCACGGTTCCAGGCCGTAAGCTCGCGTTCCGCTCGTACGAGTATTCGCTGGCCGACTGCGAACATGTGATTTCCGGTTCCGAAAAGCAGCTTGCCGCATACCGGCCGGAAGAAGGCTGGAGGGATCTGCTGGTCGACTACGTGTCCAACGGCGAAATCAACTCCGACTATCAGGGGCACGAAGCCATCGTCAACGCGCATAACTACCGCGCCCAAGCACTGGCCGAACTGCCGATCGGCGCGCAAAGCCTCATGAAGGGCGATCCGGTGATCCCTACCGAAATCACCGTCCTCTGACGGCTTCAGTCTTCTGACGGACATAGTCCTCTGACGCGTCCCCTCCTGGCGCCCGATGAGTGCTATCTCGCCTATGTATTTCTACAAGCTCATCTTTAGAGTAGTGGACCGTCAGCACCATTAAAAGCCCGCAGTGCAACCACCGCGGGCTTTTCTTGTAACTGAAAACATGGCAAAACATATTGCAGGGAGAAAAACCTACCGCATTAAGGAAATGATCAAGCGTGAAGAGGCTGTTGGATTGCGTTGGCAAATGCTTCTGATGGATTCTTTGCGTGCTATCATCGCTCCGGTTGCGCACGGCAATTGATTTTGACAGTCGAACAACGAAGGGCATGATCATATGCGAGCATTTTCTCTGGTTACGTTGAGTCCGGAGGCGTTTGACGATTTTTCCGCGCATCACGCGGACGGCAACTTCCAGCAGACCTCTGCCGCAGGCCGTCTGCGTGCCGGCCAGGGAATCGAAGTGGAATACCTTGGCGTTCAAGAAAACGGCAAAATCGTTGCGGGAGCGCTGCTCGAAACGCATCGCAGCCGTCTTTCCACTTTCAGTGTGGTGCACGACGGCCCTTTGTGCGACTATCACGATCGCGAATTGACCGAATATTTCATGGCCCAACTTAAGCAGCACGCGAAGGCGAAAGGTTCCGCACAGATGGAAATCGTGCCGGAAATGCCATACCGTCTGCATGATTCGCGCGGCGGCGAACTGCCAGCTGACCAAGGTGGTGCTCCTGCTGATGATGCCGTGGAAACGTTGAAAAACCTCGGCTTCATACATGACGGCTTCACAATCGGCTACACTGCGGTGCCGCGCTGGCGTTACTTGAAAGACCTGACTGGCATTACCGACGAAAAGTCACTGCTCAAGTCGTATGACAAGCGCACGCAGTGGAGTGTGAAACGTGCCGCATCCATGGGCGTGCATGTGTGCGAGCTAGGCGAAGACGAGCTGCAGGTGTTTGCCGACATCGAGCAGGCCACCGCCGAACGCCGTAATTTCGAGTATCGCGGTGAAGCCTACTTCCGCAAGTTCAAGCAAGCCTATGGCAGCAAAGCCCACTTCATGGTGGCGCAGATTCATATCGGCGAATACATTGCCGATATGGAATCCAAGCGCGATGTCTTGCGGAAGAAGGTCGATACGCTGCAGGCCAAATACGATGAGCATCCGACCACCAAAACGGGACGCCAGTTAGGGGAAGAGTCCCGCAACCTTGCGGCGGCGGAAAAGCGTTTGGCTGAAGCGGCCGAGTATGCCAAAGATGGTGACGTGCTTCCGGCGGCGGCCTCCCTGTTCGTGGAACATGCGCGTGAAACGGTGTATCTGTTCTCGGGTAGCGTGGAGAAGTACAAGCCGTTCTACGCTTCCGCGCTTATTCAGCATGATGCCATGCTGCATCTGTGCGTGGAGCGTGGCGTGGCCCGTTACAACTTCTACGGCATCGACGGCGTGTTCGACGATCCGAACAGCGAAGGCCGTGGCGTGCTCGAATTCAAGCAAGGTTTCAACGGGTATGTTGAGGAACTCATGGGTTCGTTCGTGCTTCCCGTGCGCCCGTTGGCATTCAAGCTCAAGACTTCCGTACGCAAACTCCTGCGCCGCTAGCTCGTCCTTTGCTTGGAGATTTCTGGGCGCGGACTTATAGGCGCGCGAGGGTTATGTGAACGCTGTTGACAGCGGCTGCAGGTCAGACTAGGTTATCGCCCTTGGGAAAAGGGACTTTTAGTCGGCTTGAATAACGAAAGGCAGTGCGGATTGTGGCGCGAGAAATGAATGCGAGTGAGGAGCAAGAGCGAGAATCGTCTGAATGGAATGTGCGTGAGCTGAGCGCCGGTGAATTTGACGCCCTTTCCGCTGCGAGCGAGTACGGCGGATTCCAGCAGACTTCCGAAATGGCGGCTTTGGCACAATCTGAAGGCATGCAGACGCAATACGTTGGATTGGTGGATTCGCACGATGTTCCGGTGGCTGGCGCGTTGGTGGCTTTTTCGCAAGGGCGTTTCGGCGTGGAAGGTTCGTTGTGGCTTGGTCCGTTGTGCAATGGGAATGACGGCGAGCAGATGACCGCGTTGACCGACGGTTTGCGAGAGGTCGCCGAACGGGTTCACGCCATCAGCCTGACGTGCTGGCCCAACCAGGTGTATTGCGTTCGTGATTCACAAGGCAAGGCTATGGCCGAACCCAATGATGAGATGGTGCGGGAGTACGAGCGGCTAGGCTGGAAGCATGCTGGCTTCACCCGAGGGTACGATGCCCTGATGAACCGTTGGAATTACGTCAAGGACTTGAGAGAGTTCTCGAACGCCGGCGAACTGCTCGCTTCGTATGCGAAGAACACGCGTCGTAACGTCAAGATTGCGCGGAACAGCGGCGTGGAGGTTCGACGCCTGAATCGCAGCGAGCTGAACGTGTTCCACGATATTTGCGAGCTGAGTAGCGAACGCCAGCATTTCGTCAACCGTAGCCTTGATTATTTCGAACGCGTATATGATGCGTTCGGAGACAAGGCTGAGTTCATGGTGGCGGAAGTGCATCTTGACCGCTATTTGCAGTCCTGGGAAGAAAAGCTGGCGAAGTTCTCGAAAGACGCGGAACGCTTGGAGCGTTCGCTTGAGCACACGAAGTACCCGGATGATGTGCGCAAGAAGCTCGATACGGCTCAGAAGAATGTGGAGTCCGCACGTCGCCGTATCGAGAACGCGCATGAGCGCATCGCTCGTGATGGTGAAGTGGTGCCGGTCGCCGTAGGTCTGTTCATGTGGCATGAGCGCGAGCTGGTGTATTTCTCCAGCGGATCCGACGATCGTTACGCCAAGTTCTACGCGCCCACCGCCTTGCAGCATGAGATGATGTCGCGTTGCTTGGAACGCGGGGTGACGCGGTACAACTTCTATGGCATTTCGGGTGTGTTCGACGATCCGGAAGACGATGGACGTGGCGTGTTGGAGTTCAAGCAGGGCTTCGACGGCTATGTGGAGGAGTTGCCGGGCGAGTTCACGCTTCCGGTGAACAAGCTGCGTTGCGGTGTGAGCGATCTGGCTCACAAACTCCTGCGCCGATAGTCCTAGGGGTCGGGCCTGCACCACACTGAAAGTGGAAAGGCGGACGCGACGCGGATTTGCGCGGGGTGAGTTTTTCTGATACGCTTTCTGTCTTGTGCGCGGATGGCGTATGCTTACCGGGCATTGCCACTTTAGCTCAGTCGGTAGAGCGGCTCACTCGTAATGAGCAGGTCGACAGTTCGATTCTGTCAAGTGGCTCCAGTGCCCTAGGTGTGAAAGCATCTAGGGTTTTGCATATCAGGAGCGTTTCGCTCCGGTATGGCTACTTGCGCGAGTGGCGGAATTGGTAGACGCGCAGGATTTAGGTTCCTGTGTCTTTGACGTGTGGGTTCAAGTCCCATCTCGCGCACTTTCAGAAAACGGCGGAAGCCTACCTGTTCTTGGCCATCGCAGACCATTCAATAAGCCTTTTTGAGAACATTCTGAGAACATTTCGTACGTTTGCGTCCCGATTTCTCCAGTGAGTGGAGGAATCGGCACGTTGGAGAACCTGTCGGCGGGTGGAATGTTCCAGTGAGTGGGAAATTAGGGCGCGGCGGGGGATGCTCTTAAGATGAACTTTGGGTAGGAAGAGAATCCTAAGGATTAGGGGGATGTTGTGTCTGCGCTGATTCAGCCTATTGCGTTGCTGCTGATTATCCTCGCCGGATATCTGTTTAAGCGGGCCGGCCTGTTCAAGGATCGCGATTATCGCATTATTCAGACCATTATTTTCAATCTGGTGCTGCCGGGCGCGATTGTCTATTCGTTTGCTACGAATCCGCATGATTCCAGCATGCTATTGATTTCGCTGTTCGGCCTGATCATTGCGTTCATTCCGCCGGTCGTGGTTTTCTTAGCGTCCCGCCATCGCCCGGTGCAGGATCGTGCGTTCATGATGCTGAACGGCTCCGGCTTCAACGTTGGCTGCTTCTGTTTCCCCGTAGTGCAGGCTTTTCTTGGCACGGGCGCGATCGTGCCCGCCGCCATGTTCGACATTGGCAATTGTGTGATGGTTGCCGCCGGCACGAATGTGATGACGCAGACGCTGCTGCATATCAAGCCTGGCACGCCGCTTACCGAGCAGTATCAGGGCAATGCGCCCACTCTCCCGTATGTGAAGCTGAAAGACAAGGATGCCAAGCGTCTTGTCCACAAGGCTTTGGCCCGCAATGTGTTCAAGGGTTTCTTTGGTTCGGTTCCGTTCGACACGTACTTGATGATGATTATTCTCATGCTCGCTAACGTGAAGATTCCTGACCTCATCGCCACGCTCGTGCAGCCGCTTTCGAATGCGAATTCGTTCTGCGCAATGCTGATGGTGGGTATGCTTATGGATTTGCCGTCTGGTAGGCAGGATGTTCTGAAGCTTCTTGAGGTGATTGGTTGGCGATTGCCGTTCGGCATTGCGTTTGCCGCTGCTGCTTGGCTGCTGTTGCCGTTCGATGCTGAGATTCGTGAGGCGGTCGCCATGTGCTGTCTAGCGCCGATTGCCGTGTTTTCCACGCTGTTTACCGACAAGGTGCTTGGCAATGCGAAGCTTGCTGGTTTTACGCTGTCGATTACTGCGATCATCAGTTTGCTGCTGATGACCGGCGCTCACTTCGTGTTCGTTGCGCTTGCATAAGAGCGGCAAGGGGATCGTTACCGGGTGTGAGAGATTATTTGTGACTCCTGCAGAAAACGAAGTTGTTGAATGCTTGCTTGCTGGTAGTTGCAGTACCGTTTTCTTGTCGTTCACTGCATAATGCGATCGTTTCGTTTATTACATGTTTGGAAGTGTGACGAAGACTTGCGGCGGAACTATGCATACGATTTCAGTAATCGTCAAAAGTATGCATGTCGAAGATGAAGGTGGTCGGAACCGCGCTATATTGCGAATCTTAGTGAATATGTTAACTCAAGAAACATTTTTGTGTTGTTCTGTCTTATTTTGTGGGTATCTTGTGAGATGAAGAGATACGGAATGCGGCATGCGGGAATCTGCAGAGATCCTCAGCTCGTTCCGCTTCATAGTGATGATGAAAGGACCTATACACCATGGCCATCAATCCTCCTGTTGACGCCACCAAGACCCCGGAGTGGGCCGCACTGCAGAAGCACTACGATGAGCTGCAGTCCGAAGGCATCAGCCTCAAGCAGTGGTTCGCCGATGACGCTGAGCGCGTCGAGAAGCTGAGCTTCGATGCGGGCGATCTGCACTTCGACCTGTCCAAGAACCTGATCAAGCCGGAAACCCTGCAGCTGTTCGCAGACCTCGCCAAGGCCGTCAAGCTCGACGAGCGCACCAAGGCCATGTACACCGGCGTGCACATCAACAACACCGAAGACCGCGCCGTGCTGCACACCGCACTGCGCCGCCCGGCCGAAGACGAAGGCAAGTACATCGTTGACGGACAGGACACCGTCAAGGACGTGCGCGAAGTGCTCGGCCGCATCTACGCCTTCGCCGACAAGGTTCGCTCCGGCGAATGGACCGGCGTTTCCGGCAAGAAGATCGAAACCGTGGTCAACATCGGCATCGGCGGTTCCGACCTGGGTCCCGTCATGGTGTACGAAGCGCTGAAGCCGTACGCTGACGCAGGCATCTCCGCACGCTACATTTCCAACATCGACCCGAACGATCTGGCCGAAAAGACCAAGGGCCTCGATCCGGAGACCACCCTGTTCATCGTCGTTTCCAAGACCTTCACCACCCTGGAAACCCTGACCAACGCTCGTGAAGCCCGCACCTGGCTGCTCGACGCCCTCAAGGCCGCTGGCGCAGTCGACGGCTCCGACGAGAAGAACGCCGAAGCCATCAAGAAGCACTTTGTCGCCGTCTCCACCAACCTGGAGAAAGTTGCCGAGTTCGGCATCGACCCGGCCAACGCCTTCGGCTTCTGGAACTGGGTTGGCGGCCGCTACTCCGTGGATGCAGCCGTCGGCACTTCCCTCGCCGTGGTGTTCGGACCGGAACGCTTCGAAGAGTTCCTGCACGGCTTCCACGAGATCGACGAATACTTCGCCAACACTCCGTTCGAGAAGAACGTGGTCGTGCTGCTCGGCATGCTGAACGTGTGGTACCGCAACTTCTTCAAGGTCGCCTCCCACGCCGTGCTGCCGTACGACCAGTACCTGCACCGCTTCCCGGCCTACCTGCAGCAGCTGACCATGGAATCCAACGGCAAGTCCGTGCGTTGGGACGGCACCCCGGTCACCTCCGAAACCGGCGAAATCTTCTGGGGTGAGCCGGGCACCAATGGCCAGCACGCCTTCTACCAGCTGATCCACCAGGGCACCCAGCTGATCCCGGCCGACTTCATCGCGTTCGTGAACACCCCGAACCCGACCAAGGACGGCGACCAGGACGTGCACGAGCTGTTCCTCGGCAACTACTTCGCACAGACCAAGGCTCTGGCCTTCGGCAAGACCGCTGACGAAGTGCGCGCAGAAGGCACTCCGGAAGAGATCGTTCCGGCCCGCGTGTTCACCGGCAACCGCCCGACCACCTCCATCTTCGGCGTGGCACTGACCCCGTTCGCGCTCGGCGAGCTCATCGCCCTGTACGAGCACATCACCTTCGTCGAGGGCACCGTGTGGGGTCTGGACTCCTACGATCAGTGGGGCGTCGAACTGGGCAAGCAGCTCGCCAAGCAGATCACCCCGGCCATCTCCCAGGATGACGAGGCTCTGGCCGCTCAGGACGCTTCCACCCAGTCCCTGATCCAGTTCTACCGCGCAAATCGCAAGTTCTGATTTCAGAGAAATCAGAACGCTGCGTTCAGCGGCGCGCATAGCGTCGTAGCGTAATAGCTTCCAAAGGGCTCTGCATTTCGGTGCAGAGCCCTTTTTGTTACCCTTGAACCATCATTTCCAAATATCCAAGCTCCGCGTTTCGTGCGAAATCAGCACAATGAAGTTCTGCATATCGTGCATAGGAGCAGTGTCTTTCGCAGAAAATAGCCATTCTTTAAATAGTCAATCATCAAGAACTTTTGTGACGAGTTTTGGGTGGCGTGAGGTCTGGTGGGTGGGGTATTTTTGAATATTGCTGTGCCGGGATTCAGGACGCCGCATAATCCTGGGTCCCTTCGGGTCCAGCCGGAAACAATCGCAAGATTGAGCGGAACATTGCACGAACGCAAACCTTGTGAACGCAAGTTGTACGAACGCGAGTTGCCGCGATTTTCGGCGGATTGGCAATCCTTCGCAGGCAGACCTGCGAAGAACATACCAGGCAGAACGAATTTGCGAAAATCGTGAAGCCCTTACCTGTGCGCTGATATGCGGCGGCGACTCGAGGAAACACAATGGTTAACGCTATTGAAGCATTTGACGCCAAGCACCTGAAGCCGGCCGAGGAAATCCCGGCATTCCGTCCGGGTGACACCGTTGAAGTCAACGTGAAGATCCAGGAAGGCAACAACTCCCGTCTGCAGGCCTTCACCGGCGTGGTGATCGCTCGTCAGGGCGGCGGCGTCCGTGAGACCTTCGTTGTTCGTAAGATCAGCTTCGGCACCGGTGTCGAGCGCCGCTTCCCGCTGCACTCCCCGGTCATCGACTCCATCAAGGTGGTCCGCAAGGGCCGTGTGCGTCGCGCCAAGCTGTACTACCTGCGCAACCTGCGCGGTAAGGCCGCTCGTATCGTTGAGCGCCGCGACAACTCCGAGAAGTGAGTTTCAAACGCAAATAAAGCGTGAAATTGGCCCTCAGCCTTACGGCTGGAGGGCCTTTTTCTATTCTTGGCCGCTATGATAAGGGTCAGTGTGCAAACCGGACGATAAAGGAATCATGTATGAAGCATGCCAAAGACAAAAACAATAGCGACGACAGCTTTGGCTTGCGCGACACCTTGGTTTGGTGCGGAATTCCTATTATTATCGTGCTGCTGATACGTATTTTCCTGCTCGGATTCTACGTGATTCCCTCCGGATCCATGATGAACACCATCGAACCAGGCGACCGTGTGATCACCTCGAAACTCACCCCGAAAGTCTTCGACCTGAAACGCGGCGACGTGGTGGTGTTCAAAGACCCCGACCACTGGTTGCAGCAGGAAGACAGTAGCAAACTCGGCGGCGACTACCTCATCAAACGACTCATTGGACTGCCAGGAGACACCGTGGCATGCGAAGGGCCGGGCAAGCCGATCACCATCAATGGTGTGGCGATTGACGAAAGCGCATACATTCGCCCAGACGTGGACCCCAGCTCATTCGCGTTCAACGTGACCGTGACCGAAGGACACGTGTTCGTTATGGGCGACAATCGCGCCAATTCCGCCGATTCGCGCTACCATCAGAACGATTCCTCACATGGACTCGTGCCCATTTCCGACGTAGTGGGTGTCGGACTCGCAAAATATTGGCCATTGAACCGCATCGGCGGGCTCGATGCGCACCATGAAGCGTTCACCGACGTTCCAGAAGGAGGCTCGGCGGTCTGATGGCGGTTTCCGTAATTCCCACATTAGATTTGGAACGTGCTATTGCCGAACAAGGCTACGATGTGATCGTCGGCTTTGACGAGGTGGGGCGTGGATCTCTCGCAGGGCCGGTAATGGTTGGTGCGGCTGCGATTTGGGCGCGTGACTTGGATGGGGCGGCTGGAGCTTCGCAAGGAGGTTCACAAGAATCTTCGCCTCTGGAAGTACCGAAAGGCGTGGCCGACTCCAAAATGCTGACCGAACACAAGCGCGAAGCCATCTTCGACGAACTCGAACAATGGTGCGCCGCATGGGCAGTCGGAGCAGCTTCCAATACGGAAATCGACGAATGGGGCATTTCGTACGCGCTCGGCGTGGCGGCACTGCGGGCGCTCGCCGAAGCAGAACGCAAGCTTGGCATTGGCGGGGGTGAATCTGCTGGAATCGCAGGGTCTTCTGAATCATCGGAAGCGTTGAATAATCTGAAAATCGGCGCGATTCTTGACGGACCGAACGACTACATCACCAAAGCACTCAACACCTTCGACGCACCCGATGTGCCAATTCCGGCGGACGTGACCTGCAAAGTCAAAGGCGACCGGCATTGCGCGACCGTGGCGACGGCGGCCGTCATCGCCAAAGTCACACGAGACCGACTCATGGTCAAACTCGCCGCGCAGCCGCAATATGCGCCCTACGAATGGGCCAACAACAAAGGCTATGGATCGGCGGCACACCGTGACGCCATCGCTGAATTCGGGCCCAGCGACCTGCACCGCCTGTCCTGGCACCTCGTCTGACATACGGCATCTCATCCGCAGTCCGCGATTACGCTAATCCTTGCGGATGATGCATGCCGGAAGGAAACCTGTAAGTTCATCCCGCCGTCTGATGGCCGGGACCAATCCGTTTCCGTACCGTAGGAAACATGGAACACATACTTCAGGCGACCGATCTGGTCATGGATTATTCGACCCAACAGGCGACACCAAACGCCACACACATGCTGGCGCTCAATCACGTGGATTTCGACATCCAGGCAGGCGAAAGCATCGCGGTCATGGGACCGTCCGGTTCCGGCAAATCGACGTTACTGCACGCACTCGCCGGCATCATCACCCCGACAGCCGGCAATGTGATGTTTCGCGGTGCCAACCTGGCGCGGTTGAGCGACGCTGACCGCACCAAACTGCGCCGCAGCGCCTTCGGCTTCGTCTTCCAATCCGGACAACTGCTGCCGGAACTGCCGGCCATCGAAAACATCGCGTTGCCGATGATGCTGGGCGGCGCAAGCTACCAGCAGGCCACCGACACGGCCATGCTATGGCTGGAACGATTGGGATTGCGCCAGCTCGCGCAACAGCGTCCCGGCGAAATGAGCGGCGGCCAGATGCAGCGCATCGCCATCGCACGTGCGCTCGCCGCGCAGCCGGCAGTCATCTTCGCCGATGAACCGACCGGCGCGCTCGACCAGACCACCGGCCACGAAATCATGAGCATTCTCATGCGGACCGCACGACAGACCGGCGCGGCCGTGGTCGTGGTGACGCACGATTCGAACGTGGCCTCATTCTGCGATGTCACCGTTACCATGCGTGACGGCAGGCTGAGCTCGCCGCAGCAATCCCAACCTACCGCCGGAGGCGCACGATGAACATGTTCCGATTATGGCGATTGTTCCACCGCTCCGGCACCCGCGGCACATCCGGCCGCACCTCTGCGCTGGCCATCGTTGCCTTCGCATCCGCCACCGCCGTCTTCCTAACCGTGCTCGGAGGCCTGCATGGCTTCATCTGGCGGGCCTCCGCCGACCACACGTTCGGTTGCATGATCAATTCCAACAGGTGCGCGCCCGGTACATACGAAACATGGTCCAAAACCCTGGCGCACGCCGACAAGCTCGTCGCCACGGTCGGCGACGGCCATTGGACGGCCGACCAGGCCACAGCCGTCATGAACACCTATTCCGACGGCTATGTGATGCTCGCCGCATTCGCCAGTCTGCTACTCATCGTGCCATTCGTGGCGCTCGCCGGCTCGGCGGCCCGTCTCGCGGCCTCCCGCAGGGACGCACGTCTCGCCGCACTGCGACTTGCGGGCGCCACCACCGCGCAGGTCACGAAACTCACCGCGCTCGATGCGGGTGGCCAGGCTCTGCTTGGCGCGCTGGTCGGCATGGCCGGCTACTTCGCGCTGATACCGGTGATCATGCTTCTCGACTTCCAAAACCAGCATTTCACCTTCGAACAGTTGTGGGTGGGACTGCCTGCCCTGGCGGCCGTGACCGTCGGAGTCACGCTGCTTGCCTTGGTCTCCGCGCTGGTCGCCCTACGCCGCGTGGCCATCACCCCGCTTGGCGTGATGCAACGTACCGGACAACCCATGCCGTCCGCATGGCGCGCACTGATTTTCCTTGCCGTGTTGGCCGTAGGCTACCTGCTGCTCAACAGCGTCTCCGCATTCGCGCACTTGGGTCAGATGGTGGTCTACGCCATCATCTTCGGCGTCTTCTTCCTCGGTTTCGCCATGGTGAACGTCGTCGGTACCTGGGTGGTGGCGATGCGCGCCAGATTGCGTGCGAAACACCCGAAGGACGCGGCCACTATGATTGCCATGCGCCGTATCCTCGACAATCCCAAGCGTGCTTGGCGCAACGTGTCCGGTGTGGCGCTCGCTGTGTTCATCGCGGGGATGACGTCGGTGTGCGGATTGCTCGCCACCGGAATCGGAGGCAACCACGACCCGTTCGACCCATCTATGCTGTACATGCGCGATATAGCGATGGGCGGTTTCCTGACGCTCGCCTTTGCCGCGGTGCTCGCCGCCGTCAGTTCCGGCGTGATGCAGACGGGCAACGTCTACGACCAGGCCGACGAGTACCGCATGCTTGCGTTGGAAGGCACGGATGAGGCGACGCTCGACAAGGCACGCATGATGGAAGTGATCACCCCGCTCAACACGGTGATGGCCGTTTCGTTGGGGTGCTCGGTGTTGTTGCTGTTTCCGATTCTGGCAACGTCGTTGCTCAATCCGGCTTCGTTACTCACGTTGGCCGCGGGAATCGGCTTGTGTTATGCGCTGATGGTGCTCGGAGGGTGTGCCGCGAATCATGCGGCGCACGGGCTCGGTCATGCCGGCTACCGTACGGACGATTGATGGCCTCGCCGCGGCGGTCGTGGATACCGCGGCGAGGACTGGCGAGGTCAGCCGAGCAGCACCGCGATGATTGCGATGAAGATCGGTGAGGTCAGTGTCGAGAAGAGAATGCCGTCGCGTGCGAACGAGAGACCCACGTTGTACCGCGCCGCGTAGTTATAGACGTTCTGCCCGGTCGGCAGGGCGGCGAGCACCACGCACGCGTACAATGTGGCGCCGCGGAAGCCCATCACGAAATACGACAGCAGGAACGCGATGATTGGCATCACGATGTTCTTCAATACCGCCACCGTGAACACCGCGGGAATGTTCGACTTGTCCTGCAGCGGCTTCGTGCCGTGCAACGACATGCCGAATGCCATCAGAATCATTGGCACTGCGGAATCGCCGATCATGTCGATTGGATCGTAAATACAGTCCGGCACCACGAAATGACCGGTTTTTGCGGAAATCGCGGATACGGCGATGCCCAGCAGCGAACCGATAAGCAGCGGCTGATGCAGCGGCTGCTTCAGAATCTCCCTCGTGGAGACCTTGCCTTTGGTGGTCACATCGAGCACGGTCAGGCCGATCGGTGTGAACACCGCCTGTTGCATGACCAGAATCGGCGCGACCAAAGCGGGATTGCCCAGAATGTACGTGGCGATCGGCAGACCGATGTTGTTGGAGTTCAGATACAGCGAATTCAACGCGCCGATGGTGGCATCCGCCGCCTTCAGATGGAAGAACAGCCTATTGAGGATCAGAAACACCAATCCGACCAGCACAGCCGAGAAGAACGCCACAACAATGGAGGAGTGGAATATCTCGAAGATTCTCTCCTTGGACAGGATGGCGAACATCAGGCACGGGCTCGATACGAAAAAGCTGAACCTGTTGAGCACCATCTGCGCGGTAGGTCCGCCTATGCGCATGCGCGCGGCCACGTAACCGGTGCCGATGACGATGCCAATGACGCAGAAGCCTTCCAAAGCACTTAACAGACCCGGCATGACACTCTTCCTTTCGCTCTCGGCCGTTGGTTTGGCCGCTATCCAGTGTTGCACCATGCATATGGATAACATCCAACCCGTCTCAAAAGCGTTGTCGAACGGCGATGTCGGTTCCGGTGGTGCTGGATAATGGGCGGTATGAACGAACTTGAGATTGGATTTTCCGCTTCCGCCACCAGGCAGGAGCAGCTGAACGGGCTGATGGAACAGATCATGGGCTCCTATTCCGTCAGTGATGACGAAGGCCCTCTGACCGATGCCGTCGAAGTGTTTTTGCAGAGGCAGCCGCATCTGACAGTGCGCAGGCATGGCGATACGCTGGTTGCGTCCACGAATTTCGGACGTGAACGCCGCGTGATTCTCGCAGGGCATCTTGACACTGTGCCGGTGATCGACAACTTCCCGCCGCGATGGCTGGAACCAGGCGATCCGCTGATTCGCGAGGATGTTGCCGCCGGCCATGAGCAGGAGCGCGTGCTATGGGGGCGCGGTGCCACCGATATGAAGGGCTCCGACGCGGTGATGCTGTATTTGGCGGCCACGTTGACGGATGCGAAATACGATCTGACATACGTGTTCTACGACCACGAAGAGGTTGCTGCCGAAAAGAACGGCCTGCGCAAGGTGGTCGAGGCGCATCCTGATTGGATTTCCGGCGATTTTGCGATTATTGGCGAGCCGACCGATTGCGGTATTGAAGGCGGCTGCAATGGCACGATGCGTTTCGACGTGATCACGCATGGCATTGCGGCACACTCGGCGCGAGCATGGATGGGCAAGAACGCCATTCATGCGGCCGCTGAGATTCTGAACCGGCTGAACGCTTATGAAAATCGTGCGATTGAAGTGGATGGCCTGACGTATCAGGAGGGGTTGAATGCCACCCTGATTTCAGGCGGCAAAGGCACGAATGTGATCCCCGACGAATGCCGCGTGCACGTCAACTACCGTTTTGCCCCCGACAAGTCGTTGGCTGAGGCGAAGGCGCTGATGATTGGCGCGGATGCCGGTGCGGAATTGGGCAATGGCGAGCATGTTGCCACAGGCGGCGTGTTCGAAGGCTTCGGCATTGAAATGAAGGACGAGTCGCCTTCCGCGCGCCCGGGGCTGACGTCGCCGCTCGCGCAGTCGCTGGTGAAATTGGTGCGCGAGCGCACGGGGCGTGATCCTCTGGCCAAGCTTGGCTGGACGGATGTGGCGCGATTCTCGATGTTGGGCATTCCCGCGGTGAATCTGGGCGCGGGCAGCCCATTGCTGGCGCACAAGCATGACGAGCAGCTGCCGGAATCGGATCTACTGCTGATGGCCAACTTGCTTGAAGACTGGCTGAAGTAGCTGTCTGCTGCCTTTTTCTGCCTGCTACCGGCTGTTTGTTGTTTTCCGTCTTCTGTCTGCACAACCTAAGAAAGCACCCCGATCTGCGACTTGTGTAGACGGAAAAACGACTTGTGCGGACGGGGTCTGTGATTTGCGGGCGGGGAACGCGAGCGGCGGGTTGCAGGATCCGGAAAATTTCCCGTCATGTCACGTTCTGTTGTTTTTTGTGTCATACTTATAGACGGTGGTTCTGCAAATCACCAATGCATCCGATGGCGTTGATCCCCTCGCGTGAAGTTCATGTGTGCCCGCGAGCGCTGGTGTCCGCCGTCGCATGATGAGGACTTTTGACGGAAGTTGCTTCCTACGGGCGCCATGATGCGCGGCCACGGTGAGAGCGTGGTGTGAGAACCGTATGAGGCCTAAGTGTGGGCGGCGCGATTGCAGCGTGCCGTCGAGGAGCCATTGTGCCTAATACCAATGAGAGCTTCGATCAGGTCGAAGCCGTGGCATCACCTGAGCATGCCGTGAATGTTGTGAAATTCGAATCGGCCCAGTCCGATTCTGCGCCGCGTCGCCGTCGTGGCGGTCGTCGTGTGGTGCGTGGGGTTGGAGCCGCCGGCGCGTCTTTGGAATTGAAGGTCGAGGAGCATGCCGCGACCCCGCTATTCGAAGAGCCGAAGTTGCCGGTTGCGCAGCCTGCGCATGATGCCGGTGACGTCGCTGTTTCCAGTGATGATGGCGATTCCGATGGTGTGTCTCGCCCGACTCGTCGCCGTCATCGTTCGGCCCGGCCCGACGATGATGTTCGTGAGATTGCCGATGAGCAGTCGACGCGTACTCGTCGCCGCCGCGCGATGCAGGTCGAGGATGAGCGGGATGAGGATCGTCCGCGTCGCCGTCGTCGTTCCGTTGGAGATGCGGATGAGTATGACGAGATGTCGCGTCGTCGCCGTCGCAGCGCTGTCGATGATTTCCGCGATGAGGAATCGTTTGAAGAACGCGCGCTTGATGCGGTTGATATGTTGCCGGAAGGCCATGAGGTCCGTCATAATCCGCGTCCGATGATGTCGCTGCTGTTTCAGGAGCCGGTTTTGCCGTCTGCTGCGGATTCCCGTGACAGGTCCGATGACGATCGTGACGATTCCCGTGAATCTCGCAATGATCGCAATATGCAGGATCATGACGATGCGCAGGGTGAGGATCGTCCGACCCGTCGCCGTCGCCGTCGTAATCGTGACGTTGCTGACGAAGAGCGTTCCGAAGACAATCACAGTGAACGTAACGAGCGTGACAATCGTAATGATGATGCGGAAAACGATGAGGAAGGCGGATCTCGCAAGTCCCGTCGTTCCCGTCGTTTGAACGCGCAGGAGCGTCGAGCTGCGGCCGAGGTCGAGCAGATTGAAGAGGATTTGATCCTCGACGATATCACGTACGCGCCTATCGACGACGAAACACGTGGCAATCGTGGTGACGATGATGATGACGAGCAGCCGACGCGCACCCGTCGTCGCCGTCGTGGCCATGGCAGTCGTGAGGAAGCTGACGAACGACAGCAGGAGAACGCCGAAGGTGAGTCTCGCCGCCGCCGTGAGGAGGATGACGAGGAAGAGGGCACGGTGACCCGTCGTCGTCGCCGCCGCCGTGGCGGCGCGAAGGCCGAGGAGCAGGAAGAGATGCTCGTACGCCGTTCCCGCAAGCAGCAGTACATTGACGAGATCACCGATGTCGAGGGTTCGACTCGACTTGAGGCCAAGAAGCAGCGCCGCCGTGACAATCGCCGCGAACGCAGCCGTCAAAGCCAGCTCATGGAACAGGATTTCCTGGCTCGCCGCGAGCATGTGGATCGCCTGATGGTTGTGCGCGAGCGCGAACGCCACACGCAGATTTCCGTGATCGAAGACAATGTGCTTGTCGAGCATTACGTGTCCGACATTCAGGAAGTCGCCACCGTGGGCAACATCTATCTTGGTCGCGTGCAGAACGTGCTGCCGAGCATGGAGGCCGCGTTCGTAGACATCGGTCAGGCGCGCAACGGCGTGCTGTATGCGGGTGAGGTGAACTGGGATTCCGCACGTTTGGAAGGCCAGCCTCGCCGCATCGAACTCGCGTTCAAGTCGGGAGACCCGGTGCTCGTGCAGGTCACTAAGGATCCGATCGGGCACAAGGGCGCACGACTGACCTCGCAGGTCACTCTTGCGGGCCGTTTCCTGGTGCTCGTGCCATCCGGTGGCATGACGGGCGTGAGTCGTAAGCTCAGCGAGCGCGAACGTTCCCGCCTCAAGAACATCGTGTCGAAGGTTGCTCCGAAAGACATGGGCGTGATCATTCGTACCGCTGCGGAAGGCGCTTCCGAAGAGGCGATTACCAAGGACCTTGAAAGCTTGGTGCGCCAGTGGGAACGTATCACCGCCAAGCGTGACGAATTCCTGCACGGCAAGCGTCCGAAGCTGCTGCAAGGCGAGCCGGACGTGGCGATCCGCGTGGTGCGAGACATTTTCAACGACGACTTCTCCAAGATGATCGTTGAAGGTGACCGCGTGTACGGCCGTATCGAGGAATACCTCGACACTATGGCTCCCGACTTGAAAGACAAGCTTGAAAAGTGGGATCCGGCCGAACATGAAGGCAAAGACGTGTTCGACAAGTGGCAGATCGACTCCCAGCTGCGCAAGGGCATGGAGCGTCAGGTCTACCTGCCGTCGGGCGGCTCGATCGTGATCGACCGCACCGAAGCCATGACCACCATCGACGTGAACACCGGCCGTTTCATCGGCCGCGGCAAGAGCCTTGAGGAGACGGTGACCCGCTGCAACCTCGAAGCTTCCGAAGAGATTGCACGTCAGCTGCGCCTGCGTGACATCGGCGGCATGGTGATGATTGACTTTGTCGACATGGTCATGCCAGCCAACCGTGATCTGGTGCTGCGCAGACTGGTGGAATGCCTGGCCCGCGATCGTACCAAGCATCAGGTGGCTGAAGTCACCTCGCTTGGCCTGGTGCAGATGACGCGAAAGCGCATCGGACAGGGCTTGGTGGAGGCCTTCTCCGAGGAATGCCCGACCTGTAAGGGCCGTGGATTCATTCTTCACGACGAGCCGACCGTGTCCGCGGATTATGACGATCCGTACGCCTTGAAGGGCGGCGACCCGTTCGTCAAAACCAACAAGCATGGTCACGGCACGGACGTGCAGGTGCCGAAAGGCTCCTCGCCGGACGTGAAGGCCAAACTCGCGCAGATCGCGGCGGCTGCCGTGGCCGCCAATAATGCGGAACTGGGTGAGGAAGCATAGAAGAATAAATGATTATTCCGGTCTGTCAACCTGACACGCCGGAAACAGACTTGCGGTTGTACGCGGGTATGTGTAGATTAGATTGCTGGTGTCTGGCCGCGAGGCTCGAACGTGCCGGGCAGTAAGCTTTCCAAATTAATAAAGGAACGGATATGTACGCGATTGTGAAGGCCGGCGGCCATCAGGAAAAGGTTGAGGTCGGTGACGTCATCTACGTCAACCGTCTCGAGGCTAAGAAGGGCGAAACCGTGGAATTCCCGGTTGCTCTCGTTGTGGACGGCTCCAAGGTTGTCCTCGGTGCCAAGGATCTCGCCAACGTCAGCGTCAAGGCTGAGGTTGTCAACGATGAGGCCAAGGGTCCGAAGATCAGCATCATGAAGTATAAGAACAAGACCGGCGTTGCTCGTCGCAAGGGCCATCGCCAGCAGCTGACCGCTGTCAAGATCACGGCTATCGCCTGATTGACGCAGGGTTAGAGTCAAGGACCGAAAGGAACAGACATGGCACATAAGAAGGGCGCGTCCAGCTCGCGCAACGGTCGCGATTCAAACGCGCAATACCTCGGTGTGAAGAAGTTTGGCGGCGAAGCCGTCGTGGCCGGCAACATCATCGTTCGTCAGCGTGGCACCAAGTTCCACCCGGGTGAGAATGTCGGCATGGGCAAGGACCACACCCTGTTCGCCCTCAAGGACGGCAGCGTGAAGTTCGGCGTTCGTCGTGACCGCAAGGTCGTCGACGTGATCGCCGCCTGAAATACGCGCAATCAACGCTTATAAGATAAAGCCGCGCCCGTTGTGGACGCGGCTTTTCTTTATTTTGATGATCGCTGAGGATTGTTTTCCTCCAGTCCGTCCCAAACGTCACGTAACGTTGCATGCAGAACATGCATGCAGACTTGCGAACGGACAATAAATCGGACCGTTTCGAACAAACGATTAAGGTAGATACATGAGTGATTTCGTCGATCGCGTGACCGTCCATGTGAAGGGCGGAGACGGCGGCAACGGTTCCGCCGGCATCCGTAGGGAAAAATACAAGCCGTTGGCAGGCCCGAATGGCGGAAACGGCGGTGACGGTGGTTCCGTGATCTTCTTGGCCGACCAGAACGCCAATAGCCTGCTCGACTACCGTTTCATGCCCCACCGCGAGGCGGGAAGCGGCACCATGGGCTTGGGCGACACTAAAGACGGTTCCAAAGGTGCCGATCTGATCCTGCCTGTTCCCGTGGGTACCGTGATTTTCGAAGCCAAAGGACCGCAAGGCAAGCCCAAGCATCCGGGCGAACAGCTCGCCGATCTTCGTCATGCCGGAGACAAGTTCGTTGTGGCCGCAGGCGGCAATGGTGGTCTTGGCAACGCCGCACTAGCCAACCGCACCCGTCGAGCCCCGGGCTTCGCGCTCTTGGGTGAACCGGGTGAGGAGCGCGACGTCATCCTCGAACTCAAATCCATCGCCGACGTGGCATTGGTGGGCTTCCCGTCCGCAGGCAAATCCAGTCTGATCGCAGCCATGAGCTCCGCCAAGCCGAAAATCGCCGACTACCCGTTTACCACGCTCGTGCCGAATCTCGGTGTGGTCATGGCAGGAGACATGCGTTACACCATCGCCGACGTGCCAGGCTTGATTCCGGGAGCCTCGCAAGGCAAAGGCCTCGGCCTTGAATTCCTGCGCCATATCGAACGCACCGAAATCATCGCCCACGTAATTGACTGTGCCACGCTGGAACCCGACCGTGATCCGATGAGCGACTACAAGGCGCTCGAACACGAGCTGGCCGAATATGCAGATAAGCTGGAACTGCCATTGGGTGCGATTCCAATCCCCGAACGCCCCCGCATCATCATCCTCAACAAGGTCGATATGCCGGAAGCCAAGGAATTGGCCGAATTCGTCAAACCGGAATTTGAAAAACTCGGTCTCAACGTGTATGTCATCTCCACCGCATCCCATGAAGGTTTGAAAGAACTCAACTGGGCGTTGGCAGCCATGGTCGCCGACATGCGCAAGGAAGTCGCCAAACGCGAACAGGCCGAAGAAGAAGCGCGTGTGGTCATCAAGCCGCTTGAAGAGCCTCGCAATCGCCGCCGTCGTAACGACGAAGGCGGCACCGCGCTTGACTTCACCGTGGAACGCAAGGAAGCCGGCAACGGCGACGTCTGGTATGAAGTGCTTGGCACCAAGCCGGAACGTTGGGTCATGCAAACCAACTTCGACAACGACGAAGCGGTCGGCTACCTGGCAGACCGCCTCGCTAAGCTTGGCGTTGAAGACGAACTGCGCAACAAGGGCGCCAAGCCGGGTGATGAAGTGCGCATCGGCAAGGGTGCGCGAGCCGTGGAATTCGATTGGGATCCAACCATTGCGGCAGGTGCGGAAATGCTCGACGGCACCCAGCTTGGCGCACGAGGCGTCGACCTGCGACTGCAGGAACAGGACGGTCGTTCGCAGCGCCGCACCAACGCGGAACGCCGTCGCCAATACCACGAAATGATGGACGCACGCCAAGCCGTGCGCGAAGCCATGATGGCCGAGCGTAAGGCCGGACACTGGGCTGATCCTTCTGTGGACGACGACCGGCATGACGAAACCAGCCTTTTCGGACGCGGTGAAACCACCGAATCCGAAAACGTGGAACAATAGAAGCAGCAATACGCCCGCTGATGTGCCGATTGGCATGTCGGCGGGTTTTCTTTTCGGCCATTCGAACGCCTGGAGGAACCATGAACACGCCATCGCAAACCCAAGTGCGCCGAGCCATCGCCGAAGCGCAAACCATCGTGGTGAAAGTGGGATCCAGCTCGCTGACCAAGCCAAGCGGCCACCTCGATCCGGAACGGCTCAACGCGCTCGTGGCGGCCATCGCACGCGTACGACTCATGGGCGGGCGTGTGGTGCTCGTCTCCTCCGGTGCCATCGCAGCCGGATTCGGTTCCCTTGGCTTCGACGCGCGACCAACCGACGTGGCTGACCAGCAGGCATGCGCGGCCGTAGGCCAAGGCCTGCTCATGGCACAATACGAAAACGCTTTTGCACACTACGGACTGCGCGTCGGGCAGATCCTCATCACCGTATCCGACACCATCGCACCACAGCAATACCGCAACGTGAGACGCACTCTCGAAAGACTGCTCGACCTGGGCGCGGTGCCAATCATCAACGAAAACGACTCGCTCGCATCCAACGAAATCCGATTCGGAGACAACGACCGCCTCTCCGCATTGATTGCCAACATCGTTGTCGCCGACGCCCTCGTACTCCTCACCGACGTGGATGCGCTCTACACGGCACCCCCAAGCGAACCCGGGTCGAAACGTATCAGCTACGTGCCGAACGTGGAAGACGCGCTCGCCAACGTGCAGGTCGGCGGCACAGGATCAAATGTGGGTACCGGTGGTATGGTCACCAAAATGGAAGCAGCCCGCGTGGCGGCAGTTTCCGGCATTCCCGCAGTGCTCACCTGCGCGTCGAACGCAGGCCCGGCCATGATGGGAGACCCGGTCGGCACCGCATTCGCACCAATCAACGACCGTGGCTCTTCGCGCCGCCTATGGATTGGCTTCGCGGCCCACCCGCAAGGTACTCTGGTGGCCGACGCGGGCGCGTCCAACGCGGTACGTGGGGGAGCGGCCAGTCTGCTCGCAGCCGGCGTGCTCGAGGTGAAGGGCGATTTCGCCGCCGGAGACGCGGTGTGGATCGACAACGAAGCGGGAGAGCATCTCGCAAAAGGCCTTGTAGGATTCGACTCCGAAGAGATCCCGCAAATGCTCGGCCGTAATACCGCCCAGCTCAAGCGTTTCCTCGGCGAAGAATACGCACACCCCCTAGTCCATCGCGACAACCTCGTTTTGGTGTAGAAATATTTATCTTCCAGTCCCTGCCGGACACCAGCCAAAGGAAAGAAAAAGGAAACGGCAAAAGCGACCAAAATATGCCAGAAGGTTGTTGTTTTTCGGGCGGGAGGGTTAGCATGGCAAGCATGACTATGGCTGATTGGCAGACTCTTTCCGAACGTATTAACCGCGTGGCTCCGAGCGCTACTCTGGCCGTTGATTCCAAAGCGAAAGCGATGAAAGCTGAAGGAATCGACGTCATTGGATTTGGCGCGGGCGAGCCGAACTTCCCGACTCCGGCTCCGATCGTCGCAGCTGCGGCCGAAGCGGTGCAGGATCCGAAGAACTATCGTTACACTCCAACGGCAGGTTTGCCGGAACTGCGCAAGGCAATCGCAGAAAAAACGTTGCGCGATTCCGGTTACGAAGTCGATCCGAACCAGGTTATCGTAACCAACGGCGGCAAGCAGGCCGTGTACTCGGCATTCCAAATCCTGCTTGATGAAGGCGACGAAGTCATCATTCCGACGCCGTATTGGACGAGCTATCCGGAAGCGGTGAAACTGGCCGGAGGCGTGCCTGTCGAAGTGTTCGCCGGTGCCGACCGCAATTTCGAACCAAGTCTTGAAGATCTCGAAAAAGCGCGTACCGAACGTACGAAAGCCATCATCGTGAACACGCCGAACAATCCGACGGGTGCCGTGTGGAAGCCGGAAACCGTCAAGGCGATTGGTGAATGGGCTGTGGAACATCATGTGTGGGTGATTTCCGACGAAATCTACGAGCATCTCAACTACGATGGCGCAAAAACCACGTATGTCGGCGCTGCAGTGCCCGAAGTGCGTGGCCAGCTGCTGGTACTCAACGGCGTGGCCAAAACGTATGCCATGCCCGGCTGGCGTGTCGGTTGGATGATCGCTCCTATCGACGTGGCCAAGGCCGCGTCCAAGCTGCAGGGGCATATGACGTCCAACGTGAACAATATCTCCCAACGTGCCGCAATCGCGGCCGTGTCCGGCTCGCTCGATGCCGTGTACGAGATGCGCGAGGCTTTCGACAGGCGCCGTCAGACCATCGTTGCCGCGTTGAACGATATTGAGGGTGTGAACTGCCCGACGCCGACCGGTGCATTCTATGCGTTCGCCGATGTGAGCGCCCTGCTGAACAAGCCGCTCGGCGCAAGCAAGGCTTCCTATGCGAGCACGTCCGAGCTGGCTGCGGCATTGCTTGACGAAGGCCATGTGGCGGCCGTTCCAGGTGAAGCGTTCGGTGCTCCTGGCTATCTGCGATTCTCGTATGCACTTGCCGACGACGATTTGGTCGAGGGCATGAAACGCATGAAGCAGTGGGTCGAAGCCTGATACTGGCCTGACTGAAACTTTTCGTACGATTCGCACCACGGTGACATGCCGGGTGCGAATCTTTTTTTCGTTGGAAAATAGCGGTTTTGAGAGGTTTTTTAAAAAACTGGTTGGACTAAGTCGCAAATACCCGCTATTATTTCGACTTGGCGGTTTTGCCGCTTACTTCTTGCGTGGTTTTTCGCATAAAATCCTCGCCAGCAAGTAGAAACGGCAGAGTACACCTAGGGAAGTGGCGCAATTGGTAGCGCAACGGTCTCCAAAACCGTAGGTTGTGGGTTCGAGTCCCGCCTTCCCTGCCAAGCTTCTTGCAACAAGCTCAGCGGAGGATTATTATGGCGAAGGCAAAAAATAGCGAAAAGGCCGTTAAGCCGAACATCTTCATGCGAATTGGCTTGTTCATCAAACAGATTATCGACGAACTCCGCAAGGTCGTGACCCCGACCAGCAAAGAGCTGTTCTTCTGGGCGCTCGCCGTGTTCATTTTCGTGCTGTTCCTGATGGCACTGGTCACCGGCATGGACTACGGTCTGGGCAAGCTGACCCTGTGGATCTTCGGCTGATCAACAACTTGAAGGTGAAACTGCATGACTGACGAAGTGTTTTCTGACAACCTCGACGAGGCTCCTGAAGCTGATCTCGAGGCCGCGGCCGCCGTTGAGGCGCTGCCGGCCGAAGGCGAAAGCGTTCAGGAAACCGCCGATGAGACTGTTGAGGCAGAGCCGACTGCCGAAGTCGTTTCCGACGAGTCCGAAGAGGGCAAGGAAGATGACGAGCAGGATGCCGGCGCCAAGGCCGTCGAAGACTTCTCCAACAGCCTGCGCACCCTCGAGGGTAAATGGTATGTGCTGCACACCTACTCCGGCTATGAGAAGCGTGTGAAGACCAACGTTGAATCCCGTGTGGCGAGCTTCGGCATGGAAGACAAGATCTTCCAGATTGAAGTGCCGATGGAAGAGGTCGAAAAGCACACTGAAAAGGGCAAGAAGGTCATCACCCGCGTGCGTGTACCCGGCTACGTGCTGATTCGCATGCTTCCGGATGAGAACGCCCGTCGTATCGTTCGTGAAACCGAAGGCGTCACCGGCTTTGTTGGTCCGACCAAGGATCCGGCACCGCTGAGCCGCAAGGAAGTCGTTTCCATGATGGCTCCGATGATTGCCTCCGAAGCGCTCAAGAAGGCTGGCGACAAGCCGGCCGCCAACAAGAAGCGCGTCCTCGAAGTCTCCTACGCCGTTGGCGATCAGGTCACCGTCACCGACGGTCCGTTCACCACCATGGCAGCTGTCGTCTCCGACGTTGAGCCCACCACACAGAAACTCACCGTGCTCGTGTCCATCTTCGGTCGCGACACACCAGTGGAGTTGGGCTTCAATCAGGTAGAAAAGCTAGCCTGAAATTTAAAATAGTAAGGATTTTGAAAGACCCCGCGCATTGCGGGGTCTTTTTTTGTCTGGGGGAGTGGGCACAATGAGAAAGCTTGTGTCTGGAGGGTTTGGCGTGCCTGAACGAGGGTGCGGAATCCGCTAGCACAGCACAGCAATATACGTTGCGGAAGGAACCGGACGCGGGAGACCTACTCCGGTGCCGCTACCACCGCTTCTACAGAAAGAAGAACCATACAATGGCTCCTAAGAAGAAAGTCTCGGCGCTTCTCAAGCTCCAGATTCAGGCTGGCAAGGCCAACCCGGCCCCGCCGCTGGGCCCGGCACTGGGTTCCCATGGCGTGAACATCATGGACTTCTGCAAGCAGTACAACGCTGCCACGCAGGACAAGATGGGCCAGGTCATCCCTGTTGAGATCACCGTTTTCGAAGATCGTTCCTTCACCTTCATTCTGAAGACCCCGCCGGCGGCAGCTCTGCTGAAGAAGGCCGCGGGCATCCAGAAGGGTACCGAAAACCCGCTGACCCACAAGGTCGGCTCCGTCACCAAGGCTCAGGTCCGTGAGATCGCCGAAATCAAGATGGCTGATCTGTCCGCACGCGACGTCGAAGCCGGCATGAAGATCATCGAGGGCACCGCCCGCTCGATGGGTATCACGGTTACCGACTGAGAGGAGAGGGACAAATGGTAAAGCGTTCCAAGAAGTACCGCGAAGCTTCTGAGAAGATCGATCGTAACAATCTTTACACCGCTAACGAAGCCATCGCTCTCGTCAAGAGCATGCCGGAGTACAAGTTCGATCAGACCGTTGAGGCCGTGCTGCGCCTGAACGTGGATCCGCGCAAGGCCGACCAGCTGGTCCGCGGTTCCGTCAACCTGCCGAACGGCACCGGTAAGACCGCCAAGGTTCTCGTGTTCGCTCGTGGCCCGAAGGCCACCGAGGCTCTCGAGGCTGGCGCCGACATCGTCGGTGACGACGATCTCGTGCAGAAGGTCGCCGACGGCTTCCTTGACTTCGATTCCGTGGTGGCTACCCCGGACATGATGGGCAAGGTCGGCCGCCTCGGCCGTGTGCTCGGTCCGCGTGGCCTCATGCCGAACCCGAAGACCGGCACCGTGACCATGGACGTCGCCAAGGCCATCAAGGACATCAAGGGTGGCAAGGTCGACTTCCGCGTTGACAAGAACGGCAACCTGAGCTTCCTCATCGGCAAGCTCTCCTTCACCGAGCAGGCTCTCGACGAGAACTTCAAGGCTGTTGCCGACGAAATCAAGCGTCTGAAGCCGTCCACCGTGAAGGGCCGCTACGTCACCAAGGCGACCATCACCTCCACGATGAACCCGGGCGTCCCGGTTGATCCGGCGGTCATCGCCTGAGCAGTATAGCTTGCAAATAGCTTCTATATGGCTTGCAAAAGACCCGCATCCCGCCCCAACGCGAGATGCGGGTCTTTTCGTATATATCTTGCGATTATCTATCTCATTTAATAAATAATGATCCTGCAATTGTCTGAATATCAAAGAATCTCAATGAAACCAGATATCAGATAGATATTAAAAACAGAAAAGTGGTTTCAACGATCGCGCATACGGCCAATTGCAAGCGCGGTCGTCAACACGTATGCGTCGCGCGGATCGGTCGCATCCCAACCGGTCGTTTCCGCGGCACGCTTCAAACGATAACGCACCGTATTCGGATGCACGTTCAAATCCTTCGCGGTGTTCTCCAACGAACTGCCGTTCCTCAAAAACGTGGAAACCGTCACAAATGTCGGATCGTCGGGATTATCGCCATGAAGCACCCGATACACGTTCTGATACAGCTCCTCACGAGCGTAGTCATCGCCCAAAAGCGCCCTCTCAGGCAGTAATTCGTCGGCACGCAACGGGCGGGACGGCGAGGCCAAAGCGGGAGCGGCCTGCAGTGAGAACAAGGTTTCACGCAACACATGCGAGGCGCCGACGACACCGGAACGTACCGGGCTCAAATACACCGGCTCATCCTCGCTGAACGCGGGCATGACAGATGTGCACGTCACCTCGGCTGTGGCGGCTCCCATCTGGCAGACCAACACCAGCAGAAAACTGCCGTATGTGCCGACGATCGCGTGCTCTCCACCCAAATCATGCACCGCATTGCGCGCGACAAGCGAAGCCGAGGCAGGACTCACCTTCGGTGTGCCGCCAATCGCGAAGCAATCGAAATTTCCGCGCCATCCGAGCACGTTCATCAACGAGGCGACGCGATCATCCGTAAGATTTGTCATCAGGCATTCGAAAGCGAGCCGTTCGATGGTCGAATCGTCGGTGTGCCCTGCCAGAAGGTCGAGAATGTCTGTCTGATCGGAGTTCATAAGCGTCAAGTGTAGCCGTCTATCCAACGAATCGCTGAACGGGCGGCGGCAACAAGGGGAGGCTCATTCGGGGAGTGCCGCTATTATGCCGCTTATGAGCGAAGTCAAGAAAACCGGAAAGCGTGGCGGAAAGGTCGGCACGTTCCTCAGCTGGACGCTGGCCGTGCTGGCATGCCTGTGGGTGGCATGGTGTTGTGCCATCGGACCGTTGTATTGGTTCGGTGGCGGACTTTCCGACTTCGGCTGGCTGAACGTGCTGTATTTGGCGGTCGCTTTCGCAATATGTTTTTCGATTGTCGTCGCGCTGGTCAGATTCGGACATGGCCGTCGCGTGCTTCCGCGATATTTCGTACGTCGGTATGAAAGACTATGCGACGAGATCGCGGGAACGCCAACCACTGTGCTCGGCATTATGTTGCGACACCTGCATGACGCTGCGCACAGTCGTCCGGGGCGTGCCCTTCATGCGATGATCGTATGGCTTGGGCGCAAACTGACTCGTTGCACCGATTGCTGGTGGAAACTCATGCTGGTGTTCGTGATCGGCTGGCTGTGGGTGCCGACCACGCTATTGGCTGCATTCGGCGCCGACATACGTTCGCAAATCCGCGAATTCAGCTGGGCGTTGAACCAGTGGATGGGCCTGAAGCAACCGTATATCGGTTTCTTCTCGTTCGTGCCCATGGATATCTACCCGACCGCGCATTACATGTGGCCGGATAATCCCACGTACCTGACCGACCAGCATAACGTTGTGCTTACCGTGTTCTACGGCGCGGTGGCGGCGGTTTCCCGCTATTTCACCGACTCCAACGATGCGGGCATTGTGGTGCTTGCCGCATTGCAATGGCTGTTCGCCGCATTCTGCTGTTCGGCGACCGCCAACCGATTCTTCAACCTGCCGTGGCGCAGGCTCGGCGTCGGCACATTCGACTTCTCGCATCCGGAACGCCACGATTGCTGGAATATGCGCGATTACACGCATCCCGAAGCGGGCGTCGTGGCACGTCCTTCCAGACTGCGGGCTGGTGCGAAAACCCGATTCGTGATACTTCTGTTCTTCATGGTGTGCCCCCTTGCAGTGTTCGCCACGATTTCCCTGACGAAATCGCCGCTGTTCGCTTTCGCATTCGTATGGTGGTTCGGCGTGTGGTACGAACTGCATATGACGCACATCAAAGCGTTGCCCACCATCAACAGCAAGCCGACTCGTTTGCGCAAACGCTCGATCATGGCGCTCATCATCTCAAGCTGCGTGATGCTCATCAGCGCGAAATACGCATGGTACATCATTCTCTTCACCCTGATCCTGGCGCTCATCAACGATCGAAAACGTTGGAAAACCTATCTTGTGGCACTGCTGCTGCCGACCATCCTCATTCATGGCGGCATCGTATTCCTCACCAACACGGGTGCCATCATCGGTGGCGACCCAATCGAAAGCCGGGGCATCCAACTGCAACAGATCGCGCGCGTCGCCAAATACAATCCAAAAGGCATTCCGGCAGACGCGGCGGAAAAGCTCGAACCCATCTTCAACCTCGACCAAATGGCCGAAGCATACTCCTGGCAGGACGCCGACCCGGTGAAATCCTCCGGCATCCAATCAAAAAAAGTCAGCTACAAGTGGCGTACCGTCACCGAAGACGACATGAAGAACTTCAACGAGGCATGGCTTGAAATCGTCGTCGCGAATCCCGTGATCGCACTCGACGCGTTTTTCGCGGAGTGTTTCGGCTATTTCAACGTGACTGACCTGCCGTACGTGTCGATGGACTACTACGTGAACAACGATTACGTGCAGAGCGGCAATGTGTGGATACACCTGTACAACCACGATTGGCGCGATGCGGTGGCTGGTTTCGCCAAAGGATGGGGCAATATTCCCGTGGTCGGCTGGGTGACGCACGGCAATCTGTACGTAACGCTGATGCTGCTGGTCGGCGCTGCCGAAGTGGTGCTGCGACGGTGGCGTTCGCTGTCGTGGCATTTGCCCTTGTTGCTGCTCATGGGCGTGATGATCACCGCTCCGGCCAACAATTTCGAACGGCATATGCTGCCGGTCGCGTTCGTGTTCGGTTTCGTATGCCTGCAATTCTGGCGCGAGTCGCGTAATGCGCGGCTGGCGGCCAATGCGAACGTGGTCAGCGAGCATGAGGCCAGCCAAGTGCGGCAGGACGAATAGCGGCTGCGTGGTTGTTGTGCTGGCCGTTACGTTGCATCGAACATACCGTAGTAGATAGGTAATGATGGCGATTTTGGATTCGGCAATGATTATGCCGCGTACTTGTGTTGCGGCGGATCAGGTGCTGCTGCTCGACACCGTGGGATCCACGAATACGTATGCCGCGAATTTGGTGCGCGAGGGAGTGCTGTTCGGTGCGAATGGTGCGGATGGCGTGAACAGCGCGGATGGCGTGAATGCAGGGAAGTCTGCGTGGAGCGGGCATGAAATCGTGGTCATTGCGGCGAATGAGCAGACAGCAGGCCGCGGGCGTCTCGACCATACGTGGACGAGCGTTCCGGGGGAGTCGTTCATCGTGTCGCTGGTGGTAAGCGTGCCCGTTTCGATTATGCGCGATTTATCCGTCAGCGGTTGGCTGCAAATGATCGCCGGTTACGAGATGCGTGAGGCGATTGTTGGCGCGGTACGCGATTGCGGCGGCGATTTTGACGGGAAGATTGGAACCATTGCGCTGAAATGGCCGAACGATATTTTCGTGGAGGGACGGAAACTCGGCGGCATTCTCGCCGAAATGGTGCCGATTACGGGTTGTGGGGATCGCGTCGCCATTGTGATCGGCGTCGGTTTGAATCTTGCCGTCGCGCAGGAACGATTGCCGATAGACATGGCCACGTCATTGCAGTTGATTGCGCATGATCTGCCGGATGCTGCCGTTATGCGCGATGCAATCGCCGCACGTTGGGTGCAAGGATTGCGCTCGCGGTTGGCTGATTTCGAGGAAGATCCCCATCGTGAGGCCGTGCGTGCCAGAGAGGTCATGATTCCGATCTGTTGGACGCTTGGCAAATCTTGCGAAGCGCATTTCGTGGATGGAACCATCCTGCGGGGCAAGGCTAACGCTTTAAACGACGACGCCTCCCTGACTATTGAGGATCAGGAAGGCGTGTTGCATCGGGTGAGCACGGCCGATGTGGGCGTGCTCGGCAAGTGAGGAAAACGTTCGTAACGCGTTCCACTCACTTCAGCTTGGCAAGACCTGCGACCACAGCGGAAGCGACAACGGCCTTGACCGCGTCGCCGGCAATGAATCCCATGGAAGCCACCGCGACGATCGGCAGCGCAACGCCGGTAATGGCGGACTGCACGATGAAGCCAAGCAGATAGTCAAGCACAATGCAGCCGGCGACGCAGGCGAACAGATAACGTGCGGCGGTCAGCGCACCGTGCTTCAGCGAATCGGTGCGGGCTTCGCCCTTGAGCAGCGAGGTGACGACGGCTGCCGGCAGGAAGCCGATCAGGAAGCCGGCGCTCGGGCCGACCAATGCCATGGTGGAAGCGCCGCCTGCGAACACCGGCAGACCGACCGCGCCTGCCGCCAGATACATGAGCATTGCGGCGCCGGCCTGCTTCCACGGCAGCATCAGCGCGGCCAGCATCACCACAAACGTCTGCAAGGTGATCGGCACGGGCGTGCCTGGAATCGGCACGGCGCCGGCCGCGGAAGCTGCCCACATGAGTACGGCGAACAGCGTGGGCTTGAGTACGGAGCCGAGAGTGCCGCTGGTAGCGGTTTTCAGTGTGGTTTTGAGCGTCAGCATTGCGTTACGCACGATAATTCTCCTTGAATCTGCTTGCATTACTGTTGATGAATCGACGATTGTTGACGGCCGAAATGACGGCAATCGCAAAAGTGACGAAAATGCATGGTTTGTCAACTTATGCCCCCAATCGTAGGTTGGCTAAGTTTCGGTAACGTTTGTGGAGCCTTACAAAAAGATCGCGTGTCTTTTGTGGGAAACGAGTTCCCGATTTTTCGTTCGTTCGGCCAAACTTGACGTTATGCCTAAAAATGTCAACAAACTTCTGGTGGCGAATCGCGGCGAAATCGCTCTTCGCGTAGTGCGCACCGCGCGTGAGATGGGGATTCCCACGGTTGCGGTGTATGCGGAACAGGATCGTCATGCGCAATATGTGCAGATGGCTGACGACGCATATCTGCTTTCCGGAGATACATACAAAGACACATATCTCAACGAGGATCTGCTGATCGACATTCTGCAGCGCAGCGGTGCCGACGCAGTGCATCCGGGCTATGGATTCCTTTCCGAAGTCGCTTCATTCGCACAGAAAGTGATCGACGCGGGCGCGGCCTGGGTTGGTCCCAATCCGGAAGCCCTCGTGGATTTAGGGGATAAGATCACCGCACGTCGTGTGGCGACGTTTGCGAAAGTTCCGCCGGTTCCCGGTATTTCCCAGTCGATTTCCGACATGCGATTGCTGCTTGATTTCGCACACACGCACGGTTATCCGCTGATGCTCAAGCGTACCGATGGCGGCGGCGGCCGCGGCATCACGCTGGTGCATAATGATGATGAGCTGCGCGGCTTCTACATGAATCATGACGCGCTGCAGGGCGGCGATCTGAACGAATATTTCGTTGAACGATTCATCGACAAAGGGCGTCACGTCGAAACGCAGTGCGGCCGCGATTCGCACGGTAACTTCACCGTGTATTCCACGCGCGACTGCTCCGTGCAGCGCCGCAATCAGAAGCTTGTTGAAGAGGCTCCCGCACCGTTCCTTCCCTCTGATGTGACCGACCAGCTGGAAACCTACTCCCGCCGACTGTTCGAAGCGGTCGATTACGAAGGCCTTGGCACCTGCGAATTCATGGTGACCGAGCAAGGCAAAGTGTACTTCCTGGAAGTCAATCCGCGCCTGCAGGTGGAGCATACCGTCAGCGAGGAGGTTTGCGGACTCGACCTGGTGCGCGAGCAGCTGACCATCGCCAACGGTGAGGAATTGACCGTGAACCATCCGCTTCGTGGGCACAGTTTCGAACTGCGTCTGACCTGCGAGGATCCGGCAAAGAACCTTGCGCCAAGCTCCGGCACGCTGACTTCGCTGCGTTGGCCGTCCGGACCGGGTATCCGCGTGGATTCCGGCGTCGTCGAAGGCGACACCATCTCGCCGAAATTCGATTCGATGATGGGCAAACTCGTGGTCACCGCATCCGACCGCGCCGCGGCCGTGGCACGTGTGCGCCGAGCATTGAGCGAACTGAAAGTGGAAGGCGTGCCAACTCCGGCAAGCCTGTTCGAACAGATCTTCAATGACGACGAATTCACCGCCGAACACGGTGCCGCATACGATGTCAGCACCAAATGGCTGGAACGCAAGTATCTCAACAAAGAAGCCGTATCGTCCCAAGGAGGGCAGCCGGCATCCGTGTCTGGCACGACGGGCTCTCTTGACGTCGACAAGAAGGAATCCAGCGAAACCTTCGTCATCGAAGTCAACAATCGCAGAGTGTCGTTGACCGTGCCGAACGACATCGTCGCCAACCTGACGGGCGGTGCCAAAGCACGTGACGCGAAACGCGCCATCCAGCCTCTGCGCGGGCAGGGACTGCATCATGCGCAGAAAAAACAGCAAAGCAACGACGGCCAATCCGGCGTGATCGCAAGTCCGATGCAGGCCGTCGTGACACGCATTAACGTGGCCGAAGGCCAGCAGGTGGCCAAGGGCGACCTGCTCGTCGTACTCGAATCCATGAAGATGGAAAACTATGTGTATGCGCCGGTCAAGGGCGCCGTCACCAAGATTTTCGTGGGGCCCGCGGCGGGCGTGGAAGCCGGCGAAACATTGATGACCATCGATGTGACCGGAGCGAGCGGTAACGGAAAGCAAGCTGACGGAACCGCTGTTGGCGACACTACGGAAGGGGGTAAGTGATGACCGATATCATCGCAAGCCCGGCCGTTAAAGAAGCCGTGAAAATCGTGATGGAACAGCAGGAACGACTCGGCAAAAACGCAGCCGAAGCCGTCTCTGCGGCCGCAACCGCCTCCGCAACCGACGTGCCGGGCGCGTCCCAGCCAATCCGCGCATCCGTACTGCGAGCGGCACAACTCGCGCACGAAGCGGAAGATCATGCACGCAATCGCCAGCACGTTAAAGGCAAGCTGACGGCACGCGAACGTCTCGACCTGCTGCTCGATACCGGTTCTTTTGAGGAAATCGGACGATTCTGCGGCGGCGACATCAACGGTGGTCGTGCGGGAGCGGCGGTCATCACAGGTTTCGGCGAAGTGTTCGGGCGCAAAGTCGCCGTCTATGCGCAGGATTTCTCCGTGCGTGGCGGCACTTTGGGAGTCGCGGAAGGCCGCAAGATCTGCCGGTTGATGGACAAGGCGCTCGATCTGAAAGTGCCGATCATCGCGCTCATCGATTCGGGTGGCGCCCGCATTCAGGAAGGCGTGGCCGCGCTGACGCAATACGGGCATCTGTTCCGCAAAACCTGCGATGCCAGCGGTTTCGTGCCGCAGCTTTCGCTGATTCTCGGCCCTTGCGCGGGCGGAGCCGTGTACTGCCCGGCACTGACCGACCTGATCATCATGACCCGCGAGAACTCCAACATGTTCGTCACCGGCCCTGACGTGGTCAAAGCGGCCACCGGCGAAGTGATTAGCATGGACGATCTCGGTGGCGGCTATGTGCACAACGCCACCTCCGGCGTAGCGCACTATTTGGGCGAAGACGAAGCTGACGCGATCGACTACGCGCGAACCGTGCTCGCCTACCTGCCGTCCAACTCCGACCTGCAGCCTCCCACCTACGCGTACGCCGCAACCCGCTCCGATCGTGACGTAGCCAAACGACTCGCCACCATCGTGCCCGACAACGACCGCCAGCCATACGACGTGCTCGACGTGATCCGCTGCATCGTGGACTACGGCGAATTCGTACAAGTGCACGAGCTGTTTGCAAGCTCCGCAGTGGTGGGATTCGCCTGCGTGAACGGGCATCCGGTCGGCATTGTGGCAAACCAGCCGAACGTCAACGCGGGCATCCTCGACGTGGATTCCTCCGAAAAAGTGGCACGATTCGTGCGTCTGTGCGACGCGTTCAACCTGCCGGTCGTCACCTTGGTGGACACCCCCGGGTACAAGCCTGGCGCCGAACAGGAACATGCGGGCATCATCCGCCGCGGTGCGAAAGTGATCTACGCCTACGCCAACGCGCAAGTGCCGCTGGTCACCGTAATCCTGCGAAAAGCCTTCGGCGGTGCCTACATCGTGATGGGATCCAAAGCCATTGGGGCCGACCTCAACTACGCTTGGCCATCCAGCCAAATCGCAGTGCTCGGCGCAGCCGGAGCGGTGAACATCATCCACCGCAAAGACCTGCAGAAAGCCAAAGACGCAGGCAAAGACGTCGAAGCGCTCCGGGCTAAATACGTGGCCGACTACGAACGCACCACCGTCAACGCGAATCTTTCGCTGGAAATGGGTGAAATCGACGCCATGATCGACCCCGAGCAAACGCGCGAAACCATCATCGAATCGCTCAAACTGCTCTCCAGCAAGAAGCGTGTGCGCAAAACCACCAAACACCATGGCAACCAGCCGTTGTGACGGGTGCAAAGTGCGCGGATGAATCGTAAGCAAACGTAAACGCAAGAATCAATCGCAAGAACACATCGCAAGATTTTTGAAACAAGTAAGGAACATCATGAACACCTTTTTTCTTGATCGACTGAACGGTGAGCCGCACGCGCTCGCCTTCGCCGGACAATCCACCCCATGGCCGGTGGCGCTCACCGACCAAAACGCCAATCCGGTGCTCAACGAAGCGCTGCACGCCCATGCCGACGCAGCTCAGGCACTGCTGTACCCGGTGTCAGCCGACCTGCTCGCCACCACCGGCCGCCCGGTCGACCTGTTTGGATTCGAGCCGAATCCGGCACGACTCGGCGCTGCCGCAGCGGCTTCCGCAAGCGTTCCGGGCATTGCTCTCGCCCAGTTGGGTGCGCTGCTCGACGCTGCTTCTCTCGGCTACAATCCCGCCGTTGCCAAGCCGGTTGCCGTGCTCGGTCACTCCCAAGGCGTGCTCGCCGTGCACATGGTGCAGTCGATTGTCGAAGCGGGTTCCATTGAGGCGGCTTCCGCGCAAATTGATGAAATTCTTGCGATTGCCACGCTGATCGGTGTTGCCGGCACCCGTCAGGCGCGTCAGCTTGGTCTTGCCGCACGTCACGGCGAAGCCACGCCGATGCTGTCGGTCAAAGACATCACCCGTGCCCAGGTGGATGCGCTGATCAAGCGTGTTTCCGGTGCCCGCGGCCCGATTGCCGTGGCCGTCACCAATTCCGCCACGCATTATGTGCTCTCCGGCTACCCGGAGGATCTGGCCGCGTTCGGCGTGGAAGTGGCCAAGGAGCACAAGCACCAGGCCAAGCTGCGCGAAGAGAAGGTGCGTGGCGGTCGTGTGTTCGAACCGGTGCTCGAATACCTTGACGTGACCCTGCCGTTCCACAGCCCGCTCATGGCCGATGCTGTTTCACAGGCTGTTTCATGGGCGGAATCCTGCGGAATCGACGCCGACCACGCTCGCGAGCTTGCAGCCGAAGTGCTGCTCAACCATGTGGATTGGGCCGCCCGCGTGCGTGCGCTCATGAAATCCACCGATCCGAGTGCCCTGTGGGTGTTGGACTTTGGTCCGGGAACCACCGTTGGCAAACTGTTCTCCACTGTTGCCCAAGGCACTGGTGTCGGTGTGGTGGAAGCCTCTACCGTGGCTGATCGTGGCGAGCTCTCCACGCTGGAAACCTTGCCGGAGCGCACCCAGAACTGGACCCGCTTCGCACCAAGCATCATCCACACCTCCGCTGGAGACAAGGTGCGCACCGCATTCACCGAACTGACCGGCAAGGCTCCGGTACTGCTCGCCGGCATGACCCCGACCACCGTGGAGCCGGAAATCGTGGCCGCGGCCGCCAACGCCGGCTACTGGGCGGAACTTGCAGGCGGTGGCCAGGTGACCGCCAGCGTGTTCGACCGTCATGTTGCCAAGCTAGAAGAAGAGCTTGAAGAAGGCCGTACCGTTGAATTCAACGCGATGTTCATGGACCGCTACCTGTGGAACCTGCAGTTCGGATCCCAGCGTATCGTGCCGAAGAAGCGTGCCAGCGGCACTCCGATCGACGGCGTGGTCGTGTCCGCGGGCATTCCGGAACTTGACGAGGCCGTGGAACTCATCCACAATCTCAACGCCGACGGATTCCCATATGTGAGCTTTAAGCCGGGTACCGTCGACCAGATTCGTCAGGTGGTGCGTATCGCCAAGGCCGTCGCTCCGGTCAAGGTGCTGATCGAAGTTGAAGGCGGTTCCGCAGGCGGTCACCATTCGTGGGAATCGTTGGATGATCTGCTGCTCAGCACCTATGCCGAAGTGCGCGAACAGTCGAACCTTGTGCTCGTGGTCGGCGGCGGCATCGGTACGCCGGAACGTGGCGCCGACTACATCACCGGCGAATGGTCCGCCGAATACGGTCGCCCGCTCATGCCGGTGGATGGCGTGCTCGTCGGCACCGCCGTGATGACCGCCAAGGAAGCGCACACCAGCCCTGAAGTCAAGCAGATGCTCGTCAACACCCCAGGCATTCCCGCCAAGGGAGCAGACGCCGATCCGTTCGCTCCGCTGGGCGAGCAGTGGGTGCCGAGCGGCCAGGCCAAGGGTGGAGTCACTTCCGGCCTGAGCCACCTGCATGCTGACATTTACGAGCTGGAAAACTCTTCCGCACGTTGTGGACGCCTGCTGGTGCGCGTGATGAAGCATCCGGAAGAGCTGGAAAGCCGTCGTGAGGAAATCATCGAAGCGTTGAACGCCACCGCGAAGCCGTATTTCGGTGACCTGAAGGCCATGACCTATCTCGCATGGGCGCAGCGTTTCGCCGATCTCGCTTTCCCGTGGGTCGACGAAACCTATGCCGATCGCTTCCTGCACTTGCTGCAGCGTATTGAAGCTCGCGTCACCACGCAGGAAAGCGGCGAATTCGCATCGCTGTTCGCATCCCGTGCCGATGTGGAATCCGATCCGCACGCGGCCATCGCCAAGCTTGCCGAAGTCTATCCGCAAGCCGACGAACTGACCGTCACCCCGATGGATGAAGCTTGGTTCCCGGTGCTCGTGCGTGAATATCCGAAGCCAATGCCGTTCGTGCCCGTCATCGATAACGACCTGCTGCGTTGGTGGGGTCAGGACCAGCTGTGGCAGTCCGAAGACTCCCGTTACTCCGCCGATTCCGTGCGTATTATTCCTGGTCCGATCTCCGTCGCGGGCATCACCACCGTTGACGAACCGGTCGCCGACATTCTTGGCCGTTTCGAAGCGACCATGGTCAAGCGCGTTTCCGCAGAATCGCCGATCGCAGCTAAAACCGCGTTCGCCCAGCTCGGCGCGGCATCTTCCGCAGAAGAATTCATTCGCAAATCCCCGAACATTTCGTGGGTGGGCCATCTCATGGCAAACCCGGCATACGGCACTAGCAACGGTGACGCCAACTATGAGATTCGCAAGATTTCCAGCGAAGGAAGCGTCGAAAAGTACGATCTCGACATCCATCTCGATACCTACTGGGACAACGATCCGGACGGTGGCAAGTCCAAGCATGCCGTACGAGACATCGTCATCCCGCTGAACGTAGACGGCAACGAATCCGGGCTCTTCCCGGTGGTCGACCGTGACCGCCTACCGGAACACGTGTACCGTATGCTTGCAGACACTGCCGGCATTGGTAACACCGCCATTACTGGAGACAAGCTCACCGCCATGCCTGTTATTGAACAGGTGGCTGACAAAGCTTCCTATCCGTTCGGCCAGGCGCATGCCAGCTACACGCTGTCCGCCAACCTCGGCTTCGACCATGAAGCGGCCACCGGCGGCGCGCTGCCAAGCAACCTGGTGCCGTCCCGCATCGCACCGGACGCGCTCGTCGGACCGGCATGGCCCGCCATCTACGCGGCCCTCGGATCCGTGTACGTCAACGGCTTCCCGGTGATCGAAGGCCTGCTCAACGCAGTGCATCTCGACCATCTCATCGAACTGGAAGTCAGCGAAGACGAACTGCTCAAGCATATCGGCGAACAAATCGCGCTGACCAGCTGGGCCGAAGACTACTTCGAATCGGCATCCGGCCGTGTGGTGACCATCCACGTCACCCACAGCACGCAAGACGGCACCGTGCTTGCCAACGAAACCGAACGTTTCGCCATCCGTGGTCGTGCATACTCCGACGCACTGCCGACGGAAGCACCAGACTATGGTGGAATCGACGCGGAAATCGAAAGCACTCCGCGCCGACTGCTGCGCCGCGTCAAGGTGACCGCTCCGCACGAGATGACCGCCTTCGCACGTACTTCCGGCGATTTCAACCCGATTCACACCTCGCATCGTGGCGCTGCTGTTTCCGGTCTTGCGGCACCGCTCGTGCACGGCATGTGGCTCTCCGCAACCGCACAATACGCGGTGCAGGCGCTTGACGGCAAGGGTGCGCACTATGAAATCGCAGGCTGGACCTACAACATGTACGGCATGGTGCAGCTCGACGACGAAGTGGAAATCTCCATCGAACGCGTCGGACGCGTGGCTCACTCCGGCATGGTGCTCGAAGTGACCAGCCGTATCAAAGGCAACATCGTGTCTCGTGGTACCGCCATCGTGCGCGCGCCGAAGTCCGCGTTCGTATACCCGGGCCAGGGCATACAGCAGCAGGGCATGGTGCTCGACGAGCGTGCCAAGTCCCCGGCCGCACGAGACGTATGGAAGCGTGCCGACAAGGTGACCCGCGAGAAGCTTGGATTCTCGATCCTTGCCGTCGTGCGTGACAATCCGAAGGAACTGACCGCCAACGGCGTGACCTACCGCCATCCGGAAGGCCTGCTCAACCTGACCCAGTTCACGCAGGTGGCGCTCGCCACCGTGGCATTCGCCCAGACCGCACGTCTGCGCGAAGCCGGCGCCGACATTTGGCCTGCCTATTTCGCAGGCCACTCGCTGGGCGAATACAACGCGTTGAGCTCCTTCGCCGGCGTGATTCCGCTGGAAACCGTGATCGAACTCGTGTTCCACCGCGGCTCCACCATGCATCACCTCATTCCGCGCGATGCGAAGGGCCGTTCCAACTACCGTATGGGTGCGTTGCGTCCGAACCAGTTCGGTGTGGGCGATGACGGTGTGCGCGAGTACGTTGAATCCGTGTCGAAGGCTTCCGGCGAGTTCCTGCAGATCGTGAACTACAACCTGGCTGGCCAGCAGTATGCCGTGGCAGGCACCATTGCCGGTTTGAAGGCGCTGAAGGCCGATTCCAGCCGCCGCGTGGCCGAATATGGCGGCAAGCCAGCGTTCATGCTGGTGCCGGGCATCGATGTGCCGTTCCATTCCACGCTGCTGCGCAAGGGTGTGCCGGAATTCCGTGACAAGCTTGACGCGCTCCTGCCGCAGACCATCGATTACCGTGGCCGCCTGGTCGGACGCTACATTCCGAACCTGGTTGCGGCTCCGTTCGAAATGACGAAGGAATTCGCGGCCAAGATTCTCGAAGTCGTGCCGTCCGAGCGCATTCAGGCCGCTTTGGATGATCCGCAGATTTGGGATTCCTATGCTGCTGATGATCAGAAGCTCGGCCGATTGCTGCTTACGGAACTGCTGTCTTGGCAGTTCGCCTCTCCGGTGCGTTGGATTGAGACGCAGGCTCTGCTGTTCGGTTCCTCCGAGCAGGGCGGTCTTGGTGTGGAAGAGTATGTTGAGGTTGGTCTCGGCAATGCTCCGACGCTCGCCAATCTGGGTTCCAAGACGTTGCGTCTGCCGCAGTTTGCCGGTCGCGATGTGACGGTGTACAACGTTGGTCGCGATGAAGGCCGCGTGTACATGACTGATTCCGATTCGTTGGTTCCGGAAGAAGATGCTGACGATTCTGCGGTTGCGACTTCTGCTTCTTCTGCGGCTGCTGCTCCGGCTGTTGCCTCAGCTCCTGCGGCTGCTCCTGCTGCTGTTGCGGAAGTTCCGGTTGTTGCAGCTCCCGCCGGCGCTCCGTCTGACGTTGCCGTTGCGGATATTGCATTCAAGGCATCCGATGCGATTGCCACATTGCTGGCTTACTCGGCTAAGGTTCGCCCCGATCAGATCGGCGAAAGCGATACCACCGATACGCTGACCAATGGTGTGTCTTCTCGCCGTAATCAGCTGCTTATGGACATCAGTTCCGAACTGGGTGTGGCATCCGTGGATGGTGCTGCCGAAGCGACGGTCAAGGCGCTGAGCGCTTTGGTCAATAAGGTCGCTCCGAACTACAAGGCGTTCGGTCCGGTGCTGTCCGACATTGTGCGCGACCGTGTGCGTGGCATGTTCGGTGCCGCCGGTGTGAAGCTCGGCCAGATCACTAAGCGTGTGACCGATACATGGCAGCTTGGCGAAGGGTGGGCTTCCCATGTGGTGGCTGCGCTCGTGCTCGAAACCCGTGAGGGGGCCAGCTCTCGTGGCGGTGATCTTGCCTCGTTGAGCACGGATGCCGCTTCCAATGCGGCCGCTGCCAACGCGCTGATCGATGCGGCCGTGCAGAAGGTTGCTGCCGATAAGGGCATCGCCGTTGCCATGCCGAGCGCCGGTGGCGCAGCCGGCGGGGCAGTGGTTGATTCCGCCGCTTTGGACGCGTTCGCAGCCAAGGTGACCGGTGCTGACGGCGTGCTCGCCTCCACGGCGAAATTCGTGCTGAACCAGCTGGGCGTAGTCGCTCCGGTTGCCGAGGAAACCGCTGATGAGAACGCGGCTGTTGTGGCTGCGGTCGAAGCTGAACTCGGCGCTGACTGGCCGAAGCAGGTCGAACCTCGTTTCGACGAGCGCAAGGCCATTCTGTTTGACGATCGTTGGGCATCCGCACGTGAAGACTTGGCACGCGCCTACTACAACAACGATGAATCCGCATTGAACGGCAGCTTCATCGGTCTCGGCAAGACCATTGCCGACGAAGCCGCTTGGTATGCAGGCAAGAGCGACAACGCGGATCTGAAGATCGCATTCAATCGTGTCGCTGCCGAAGCAGGAGAAAACGCTTCCGAATCGGCAGAAAACAGCCGTTTTGCTGGAGATATCGCAGTGGTGACCGGCGTGGCTCCGAACTCCATCGCAGCCCAGGTGGTCAACGGCCTGCTTGCAGGCGGCGCTACCGTGGTGGCCACCTCGCACAGCTTCAAGCCAAGCGTGAAGGCATGGGCCAAGCAGACCTACCGTGAGCATGCGGCGGGCGATGCCAAGCTGTGGCTGGTTCCCGCGAACCTGTCAAGCTACCGTGATGTGGACGCGTTGGTCGCTTGGGTCGGCAATGTGCAGAAGAAGACTTCCGGTGCGACCACCACGATTCTCAAGCCTGCTTACGAGCCGAGCCTGTTCTTCCCGTTCGCGGCTCCGCCGGTACATGGCAACCTTGCCGATTCCGGTGAACTGTTCGAATCCCAGACTCGCCTCATGCTGTGGGGTGTTGAGCGTGCGATTGCCGGACTTGCGAAGATCGGTGCCGACACCGATGTGCAGCATAAGTTGCATGTGGTGTTGCCGGGATCGCCGAACCGCGGTATTTTCGGCGGCGACGGTGCCTATGGCGAAGTGAAGAGCGCATTTGATGCGATCGTGAACCGTGCTCGCGCCGAAAAGGTGTGGTCGAGCCGTGTGACCTTCGCCCATCCGAAGATCGGTTGGGTGCGCGGCACGGGCTTGATGGGTGGCAATGATCCGCTGGTCGAAGTGGTGGAGCGTCACGGTCTGAAGACCTATTCCACCGCCGAAATTGCAGTTGAACTGCTGAACCTTTCCACCCGCGAATCCCGTATCGAAGCAGCCAAGGCCCCGCTTGACGTGGATCTGACCGGCGGACTCGGCAACGAGCCGATCGACATCAAGGCATTGCGTGCGGAAGCCATGGAAGACGCGGTCCAAGCGGAAGCAGCGAATGCCAAGAACGCAATCGCAGGCGACGAATCCGATACCGCGGCCAAGACGCTTATTAAGGCGCTGCCAAGCCCGCGTGCTCCGCGTCAGGCCAAAGTCGATCTTGTCGATTGGCAGAACGTCACCGCTCGTCCGGAAGACGAAATCGTCATCGTGTCTGTGGGCGAGCTTGGACCGTGGGGTTCCGGCCGTACCCGCTTCGAAGCCGAACTCGGCATTCATTCCGATGGTCAGGTGGATCTGTCTGCCGGCGCGGTGCTCGAACTGGCATGGAACATGGGTCTGCTGACGTGGAACGACAGCCCCAAGCCGGGCTGGTACGACGTGGACGGCAACCTCGTGCCTGAGGAGGATATCGCGGAACGCTACCATGACGAGGTCGTGGCACGCTCCGGCGTGCGTCCGTTCGACGAAGGCATGGGCAACGACTACAAGGACGGCACCGACGAGGAAGAGGCCGAGGTGTTCCTTGACCACGATGTGACCTTCTCGGTTCCGACTCGTGAGATTGCCGAAGAGTACGTCAAGCTTGACGAAACGCACACCAGCTTCGCGGCCGATGTCGAATCCGGCGAATGGAACGTCACCCGCCATGCCGGCTCCATGATTCGCGTGCCTCGGCGCGCGGCCATGACCCGTACGGTTGGAGGCCAGTTCCCGAAGGGCTTCGACCCGGTCAAGTGGGGCATTCCGGCCTCCATGGTCGGCGACGTCGACAAGATCGCCTTGTGGAACATCGTCACCACGGTCGACGCCTACCTGTCCGCAGGCTTCACGCCGACCGAAATCCTCGAAGCGGTGCATCCGTCGATGGTCGCCTCCACGCAGGGCACCGGTTTCGGCGGCATGGCCTCCATGCGCAAGCTGTACTTGGATCGCTTCCTCAACCATGAGATTCCGACCGACATTCTGCAGGAAGCTCTGCCGAACGTTGTCGCGGCCCATGTGATGCAGTCCTATATCGGCGGCTACGGCAACATGGTCCAGCCGGTTTCCGCCTGTGCCACGGCAGCCGTCTCTCTTGAAGAGGGTGCCGACAAGATCGCGCTCGGCAAGGCCGACTTCGTGGTCACCGGCGCAATCGACGACATCGGCGTGGAATCCGTGATCGGATTCGGCAACATGAACGCCACCGCCAATTCGGAGGAAATGTACGCCAAGGGCATCGATGCGCGCTTCTTCTCCCGCGCCAACGACCGTCGTCGTGGCGGATTCGTGGAATCCCAGGGTGGCGGCACCATTCTGCTGACCCGTGGCGATATCGCGTTGAAGCTCGGCCTGCCGGTTGCCGGCGTGATCGGATTCGTACACTCCTACGCAGATGGCGCGCACACTTCCATCCCGGCTCCGGGCTTGGGTGCGCTTGCAGCGGGCATGGGCGGCAAGGATTCCAAGCTGGTGCGCGATCTGGCCCGTCTTGGCATCACTCCGGACGACATCGCCGTGGTTTCCAAGCACGATACGTCCACCAACGCCAACGATCCGAACGAATCCGAACTGCACAACACGTTGGCCCACGCCATTGGCCGCACCGACGGCAACCCGCTGTTCGTGATCTCGCAGAAGACGCTCACCGGCCATGCCAAGGGCGGTGCCTGCATCTTCCAGGTCAACGGTCTGACCCAGCTGTTCAAGTCCGGTGTGATTCCGGCCAATGCTGCCCTTGACTGCGTTGATCCGAAGCTCATGCGCGACGACCACATGGTTTGGCTGCGCGAGCCGCTGAAGGTCGGCTCCGTCAAGGCGGGCCTGGCCACGTCGCTCGGTTTCGGCCACGTGTCCGGCTTCGCTGCGATTGTCAATCCGGGCGCATTCGAAGCGGCGGTGGCCAACACCGCGGGCGTCGAGGTGCTGAACGCATGGCGTGATCGCGCCAACGAGCGTCTGGCCGCTGGCCAGCGTCGCCTTGAGGAAGGTATGATGGGCCGCGCCGCTCTCTACGAGCCGATCGACAACCGTCGTTTCCATGAGGATGGCCGCGGCTACAACGCGCACGAAGTGGAGAAGGCCATGCTGCTCGATCCGAATGCGCGCCTGAGCGCATCCGGTTACTTCGAAGCCTGATCCCCGCGTCTGAGCGCCTGAAATTTCTGGCGTTCAGACGAACGGTCATCAAATCCCGTATCTGTCGCAATCTCAGTTTTTCGCGACGGATCCGGGATTTTCATATTCTTGAATCACCCTACTTTCCGTCTGCACGACTCCCGTTTGGTGCCGTATTTTCGCTTGTGCAGACTCAAAACGAGGGACTCGCAATGTGGGTGACAAAGGATGAAGCGCTTAAGCAAGGATGGTACCCTTGCATGAAAACGAAGTGTCGCCCGCCTGTTTTGCGGAAGTCGACATGGTTCGTTTCTTTCTGAAAACTTTCGAAAGGCTGGAAAATGCTGGGTTTGGGGCATGACGTCGTGGATGTGCCTGCGTTCGCCGAGCAACTGGACGAACCTGGGTCGCGCATGCGAAACCTGTTCTCCATGCGCGAGCGATGGCAGACCGCTCAACGGATGCAGGTCAAGCGAGATGGCGAGGCGGTGCATCTTGCGGCCCGCTGGGCGGGCAAGGAGGCCTTCCTCAAGGCGTGGTGCGAGGCGATTTCGCATAGGACGAAAGGCGATGGCGACGTTGCCTATCCGTACACGCTTGACGATTTTCCTTGGGAACGTATCGAGATACTTGACGATTCCCACGGCGTGCCCCACGTCATGCTCTCGCCCGGGGTGCGATGCAAGCTGCAGCAATCGTTGGGGTTGCCGGTTAACGGGGATGGCCAATCGTGCGAAATACACATTTCCATGAGCCATGACGGATCTGTTGCATCCGCGGTGGTGACAATAGAAGCGTGAATGGCAATTGCACAATCTCGGCCAATCGCACAATAACCAATAATTTCGTCAATCGATTGACGTTGGTCATCAAAACGCCTCGAACCGGTTTGATAAAACCGTTGATTCACGTTACACTTGTGCCAGCATCGCAGCAATGAAAGCAGCGAAACCCAATACTCATAACAACGAGGTTCCCTGAGAAGAGGAGTAGAGGCATGGCACGTTCCAAGTCCGACCAAGCGTTTGACGAGCGCATCGCGAAGAACAGCGAAGAACTGCATGAACTGCTGACGGAACTGTACGGAGAACAGGCCGACGAAGCCTTCCGAAACCTCACCGAGCTGATGAAGTCGTCGTATGCGGCGCGCCCCGCCGATCTGAAACGCCTCGACACCAAGCGTCTCGCCGATCCGGAATGGTACAAGCGTGGCAACATGTTCGGCATGACCATGTACACCGATCTATTCGCTGGGGATCTAAAGAAACTCGCAGACAAGGTGCCATATCTGAAAGAGCAGAAGCTCACGTATCTGCACCTGATGCCGTTGCTGAAAATGCCGCATCCGCAGAACGACGGCGGTTATGCGGTGGAAGATTTCGACACCGTCGATCCGTCGCTTGGCACTAATGAAGACCTCGCGGCACTCACCAAAAAACTGCGTGCGGCCGGCATTAGCCTGTGCCTCGACTTCGTGATGAACCACACCGCATCCAGCCATCGTTGGGCCAAGGCGGCTCAAGCGGGCGATCCGAAATATCAGGATTACTACTACTGCTACGACGACCGCACTGTTCCCGACCAGTACGACGCCGTGGTACCGGAAGTCTTCCCGGCCACCGCCCCCGGCAACTTCACCTGGAGCGAACAGATGCACAAGTGGGTGCTCACCTCGTTTTACCCGTTCCAGTGGGATCTGAACTACCGCAACCCGAACGTGCTCGTGTCGGTGCTCTCCAGCGTGCTCGGCCTCGCCAACCTTGGCGTCGAAGTATTCCGCATCGACGCCGTGCCTTACATTTGGAAGGAACTCGGCACCAACTGCCGCAACCTGCCGCAAGTGCACACCATCGTGCGCATGTTGCGCATCGTGCTCGAATGCGTCTGCCCGTCCGTAGTGCTGAAGGGCGAAGTGGTGATGGCCCCCAAGGAGCTCGCCGCCTACTTCGGCACGCCGGAAAAGCCGGAATGCCACATGCTCTACAACGTGTCGATCATGGTGAATCTGTGGAGTGCGCTTGCCAGTGGGGACGTGCGCCTGCTCAAAGACCAGCTCGACAAGCTTAACGCGCTGCCGGAGAACTGTTGGTTCGTCAACTACCTGCGCTGCCATGACGACATCGGCTGGGGCTTGGACGAGCCGGTGGAGGAGAGTCTTGGCATCGACCCGCTCAAGCACAAGGAATTCCTGTACCACTTCTACGAGGGCTCGGTGCCCGGCAGTTGGGCCATGGGCGAGCTGTACAACTACGACGAGGCGTCGAAGGATGCGCGCAGCTGCGGCACCACGGCCAGCCTGTGCGGTGTGGAACGCGCGCTGATCACGCATGACAAGCCGTTGCTCGACATTTCGATGAAACGCGATCTGATGATGCATTCCGCCCTGTCGTTCCTGCGTGGCTTCCCCATGTTGAGCTGCGGCGACGAAATCGTGCAGCTCAACGGCTGGGAATACAAGGAAGATCCTGACCGCGTCGAGGATTCGCGTAATCTGCATCGTAGCCCCTTCAATTGGGAGAATGCGGCTAAGCGCAAGCGGGCTGGCACCCTGCAGAAGCAGATGTGGGATGGATTGAAGAGCATTCGTGAGATGCGCGACGATTCCGCTTTTACGCCCGAAGCGTGGGTCACCACCTGGGACACGCATAATGATGCGGTTCTTGCGGTGGTGCGCCACGTTGAAGGACGCACTGTTCTCGGATTGTTCAATTTCTCATCTGCACGCCAGAGCGCGCATCTTGATTCGGATGGCGATATCACGCTTCCCGCTGAGGTCGCGTTGGAACCGTACCAGGTTTGCGTGGTCAAAAAATAATTATTGCGATTTCGACTTGCGATTGTTGAGAGAGTGTGTATAATGGCTCGAGTCGTTTCGTGTCGACTTCGGTCGGCATAGACGGTGCGCGGATGTAGCTCAATGGTAGAGCCTCAGTCTTCCAAACTGATTACGCGGGTTCGATTCCCGTCATCCGCTCCACATAATCGTTAGAGAAGAAGAAAGGCGTGCTTAATGGCACGCCTTTTGCATACCTGCCGTGCGATTGCTTCGATGACTGGGTATGCTGGACGTGTCGCGACAGCGACGTGACGGTCGCAACAGGCGGTAATCGCAATACAACGGAGCGGGTATGGCACAAACGCAAGGTAACAAGGTGACGGAAGTCGTCGACGGCGTGGTCGAACAGGTCGACGTTTCCAAGCATCCAACGGCATCCATCGAAGCGTCTGATCTTTCCTTGGCCGACATCGAGCGTCGCAAATCGCATCCGGGACACTGGGCGCTGTTCATCGCGCTGATGCTGGTGGCTCTGATCGTGCCCTACTGGTGGGGACGTTTTCTTGCGGTCAAGGATGCGGCTTGGATTGTCGCCAACCTCGGTTTCCTTGATCCCAAGGGCGTTGCGTTGATTTCGTGGACCGTCACCATCATGGCGATGACCGGCTTGGGATTGATGGTCGCCGATGTGAAGAAGTGGCTGTGGGGCACGGTTTTCGTGGTGGGGCTCGCCGCCGAGCAGTTCGTTGCCGGCATGTGCCTGCTGAGCTTCAACTTCTGGAACGCCACTTATGTGATGTACGGCGATTCTTCGGGGCTTGCCAACGCCGCGAATCTTGGCATCATCGCGGCTGGATGCGGTGTCGCCGTCTACGCGGTGCTGTGGGTTGGGCTGCTGGTCTGCATCAAAAAAGAATCGAAATTTAATGTGCTTACGCGCAGTTGGGCGTCGTTTCTGCTGTTTTTTGTGATTGAGGGCATTTCGCTCGCGGTGGTGCTGTTCGGCGGGCTGCTGAACGTGGTCTGAAGCGTCGCTTGCGGCATGGTTTGATTTGGTCTGCCCCTCGTGTATGATTTCCCTTTGGCGTGTTTCGCCCGCGGATAGAGAGCGCGTCGGTATTGGACTGGCAGCACCGCGCAGCAACATAAGGAGGATGCCGTGGCACTTACGGCTGAGGAAAAGCAGGAAATCATCAAGACTTACGCTACCCACGAGGGCGACACCGGCTCCCCGGAGGTCCAGGTTGCTCTGCTGACCAAGCGTATCGCTGATCTGACCGAGCACCTCAAGGAGCACAAGCATGATCACCACTCCCGTCGTGGTCTGCTGCTGATGGTCGGCGATCGTCGTCGTATGCTTGATTACCTCAAGCGTGTTGACATCAACCGTTACCGCTCCCTGATTGAGCGTCTGGGTCTGCGCCGATAGTAAAATTCTTCCGCCCGAATGCCTTCCCTGGTGTTCGGGCGTTTTTTGCATGACAGCCGCGTTGAGGAAAAGACAGTTTGAAAGCCCCAGGTTTAGGGCGCATGAGGTCTAGAATCTAAAGATGAGGAAGCGACGAAGGTAACGTCGCGTCACGCATGCAGAAATCGGTTGGAGTCCGCTGAAGAGGACTGCCGATAGTTGGTAAAAGAAAAAGAAAAAAGGAGGAACCCTATGGAGGGTCCCGAAATCAAGGCTGTTGAAGCCGTAATTGATAATGGTTCGTTTGGTAAGCGCACGTTGCGCTTCGAGACCGGTCGTCTCGCCCAGCAGGCGGATGGTGCCGTCGCCGCCTATCTTGACGATGATTCGATGATTCTGTCGACCACCACCGCCGGTTCCAGCCCGAAGGAGAACTACGACTTCTTCCCGCTGACCGTGGACGTGGAAGAGAAGATGTACGCCGCCGGCAAGATCCCGGGATCGTTCTTCCGCCGTGAAGGCCGCCCGAGCTCCGAAGCTATTCTCGCTTGCCGCATTATTGACCGCCCACTGCGCCCGTTGTTCCCGCACACGCTGCGCAACGAAGTGCAGGTTGTGGAAACCGTGCTCGCCGTCAACCCGGACGATGCTTACGATGTGATCGCACTGAACGCTGCTTCCGCTTCCACTCTGATTTCCGGTCTGCCGTTCGAAGGCCCGGTTTCCGGCGTTCGCCTGGCTCTGATCGACGGCCAGTGGGTTGCTTTCCCGCGTTGGAGCGAGCGTGAGCGCGCCGTGTTCGAAATCGTGGTTGCCGGCCGCGTGGTGGAGAACGGCGATGTCGCCATCGCTATGATCGAAGCTGGCGCAGGCAAGAACGCCTGGCACCTCATCTACGACGAAGGCCAGACCAAGCCGGACGAGGAAGTCGTTGCCGGTGGTCTTGAAGCAGCCAAGCCGTTCATCAAGGTGATCTGCGAGGCTCAGACCGAACTTAAGAACATCGCTGCGAAGGAAACTAAGGAATTCCAGCTCTTCCCGGAGTACACCGAAGATCTGTACAACCGTATCGATGAGATCGCCCACGCTGATCTCGACGAGGCTCTCTCCATTGCCGAGAAGCTGCCGCGCCAGGATCGCATTCATGAGATCAAGGAAGGTGTCAAGGCCACTCTCGCCGGCGAATTCACCGACATGGACGATGCCGAAAAGGAAAAGGAGATCGGCAATGCGTTCAAGGAGCTGCAGCGCCAGATTGTGCGTCGCCGCATCCTGACCCAGGATTACCGCATTGATGGCCGTGGCCTGCGCGACATCCGTACCCTGTCCGCTGAAGTGGACATCGTTCCGCGCGTGCACGGTTCCGCACTGTTCCAGCGTGGCGAAACCCAGATTCTGGGCGTCACCACCCTGAACATGCTCAAGATGGAACAGCAGATCGACGCACTGTCCGGCCCGCAGTCCAAGCGTTACATGCACAACTATGAGATGCCGCCGTACTCCACCGGTGAAACCGGTCGCGTCGGCTCCCCGAAGCGTCGCGAAATCGGTCACGGTGCTCTGGCGGAGAAGGCTCTCGTGCCGGTGCTGCCGAACCGCGAGGAGTTCCCGTATGCCATCCGTCAGGTCTCCGAAGCCATTGGCTCCAACGGTTCCACCTCCATGGGCTCCGTGTGCGCATCCACCCTGTCGCTGCTCGCCGCAGGCGTGCCGCTGAAGGCTCCGGTTGCCGGCATCGCCATGGGCCTCGTGTCCGGTGATGTTGACGGCCAGCACATCTTCAAGACCCTGACCGATATTCTCGGTGCTGAAGACGCATTCGGCGATATGGACTTCAAGGTCGCCGGTACCTCCGAATTCATCACCGCCCTGCAGCTCGACACCAAGCTCGACGGCATTCCGGCAGACATTCTTGCCTCTGCTCTGCAGCAGGCCAAGGAAGCTCGCACCACCATTCTCGAAGTCATCAACGAGTGCATCGACGGCCCGGCCGAGATGAGCCCGTATGCTCCGCGCATCATCACCACCACCGTTCCGGTCGACAAGATCGGCGAGGTCATCGGCCCGAAGGGCAAGATGATCAACCAGATCCAGGAAGAGACCGGTGCGGAGATCGCCATCGAAGATGACGGTACCGTGTTCATCTCCTCCGAGGGTGGCGACGGCGCTGAAAAGGCTAAGCAGATCATCGAACAGATCGCCAACCCGCACGTTCCTGAAGCCGGCGAAACCTACAACGGCAAGGTTGTGAAGACCACCTCCTTCGGTGCCTTCGTGAACCTGACCCCGGGCACCGACGGACTGCTGCACATCTCCCAGATTCGTAATCTGGCCAACGGCGAGCGTATCGACGCCGTCGAAGATGTGCTCAAGGAAGGCGACACCGTTGAGGTAGTCGTGCAGGGCGTTGATGATCGCGGCAAGATCTCCTTGGCCATTCCGGGCTTCGAAGATCAGGAATCCTCCGCTCCGCGTCGTGAGCGTTCCGATCGCGATGACCGTCGCGGCAGCCGTGGCCGTCGTGATGACCGTCGTGATGACCGTCGTTCCGACCGTGACGATCGTGATTATGATGATCGTCCGCGTCGTCGTCGTTCCGATCGCGATGATGACCGTGATTATGATGATCGTCCGCGTCGTCGTCGTTCCGATCGCGACGATCGTGATCGTGATTACGATCGTGATGACCGTCGTTCCGACCGTGACGATCGTGATTATGATGATCGTCCGCGTCGTCGTCGTTCCGATCGCGATGACCGTGATTACGATCGTGATGATCGCCGTTCCGACCGTCGCCGCAGCAGCCGCCGCGACGACCGCAACCCGCGTTACGCAGCCGACGAGAACTACGACGAGTACCGTGCCGATCGCGAAGAGCGTTCCGAGCGTCCTCGCCGCCGCGTCCGCCGCGACTTTGATCCTTTTGAGGACTGATGTCCTCAAGGATCCCTCGCAGCATAGCTGACTGACTGAAGTGCCCTGTACCGAAAGGTACGGGGCACTTTTCGTTTCATGCAGAATGCATGAAAATGAGACACGGGGTATGAGTTTTGCCATAACGTACCTAGATGTATGCAAGAATGGTTTGAAGAGCCATTAACGAAGGAGCTGTCATGGTCGTTGGCATTATCATTGCTGTCATCGTTGTACTTATTGTGCTTTGGGCCGTCAGCGCCTACAACGGGCTGGTCACGTTACGCAATCGTGTGAAGAACGGCTGGGCGCAGATCGATGTGCAGCTCAAGCAGCGTACCGATCTTATTCCGAACTTGGTGGAAACGGTCAAAGGTTATGCGGCCCACGAATCCCAAGTGTTCACGCAGGTCACGAAGGCCCGTGCCGGCGTGGTGCAGGCCGCGCAAAGCGGTGACGTGGCGCAGCGCATCGCCGCGGAGAACCAGCTGAGCCGCGCGCTTATGAATCTGCAGGTTGTGTCTGAAAATTATCCGCAACTGCAGGCCAATACGAATTTCATGGATCTGCAGAGTCAGCTGAAATCATTGGAAGAGAAGATCGCTTACGCACGCCAGTTCTACAACGATGTCGTGCAGAAGTACAATACCCAGACCGAGGTTGTGCCGACCAATATTATCGCCGGCTTGTTCCATTTCGAACAGGCTCCCTACTTCCAGGTGGATGAAGCGGATCGTCAGGTTCCGCAAGTTAAATTCTGATATGCATGTAAAAGCCCCGTCTGATAACGATGGGGCTTTACTGTTCAATTCGGCCTGTACGGCCATCTGAGGGAAGAAGAAGCGAGAAAGAGGGATTATGACGGCCAAACAGCATGCGTCACGAGCGGTGCGCAGCTTCGGTATTGCAATCGTTGTTACCGTTGGTATCGTAGCGGCCTTGCTGCTGTTCATGGTATTGGATGACGGTGGGGCCGATCTGAGCTACAAAACGCTCGACTACGATGTGCAGGTGCAAAGCAATGGCGATTTGAAGGTCACCCAGCATATCGACATGAAACTCGCCGACCGCAGCGATGACGACGGAGATCATCCATGGAAGCAGTTGTACCAACAGTACATGCTGAAGGGAAGCGATCTGACCAATATCACCGATATCAGCGTGCGCAATGTAACAACGGGGGAAACCTACCAGCAGGGCGATATCGCAATCCCAAGCAGCTACAGCACCGACGAATGGAATCGAGAACATGCGAAGCAGTGGTATATCGCCGATGTCTCGCAAGGTGACAGCAATCCGCAGCCGTTCGATCCCGCAAAAGACGGTCTTGTTTCCGGCAATACCGACGATCGTTCCAAGAAGATCGAAATCGGGTGGAACATTCCCTCCATCACATCGGCAAGCAGCTTGAAATTCGACGTGACCATGACTATGCAGGGCGTGACCACCGCCTATCAAGACATGGCCACGTTCCAGTGGGAGCCGCTCGGCGTGAGCAATCAGATTCCCATCGGCAAAGTCACCGGCACCGTCACCTTCCCCAAAGGCATTGACGCCGATAATTCGTGGGCTTGGCTGCATACGGAATGCACGTCGGAAACGGAGCGAGACAAGAACGGCTCGCTGAAATTCACCGTATATGACGTGCGTGCCGGCGACTATGTCGACGTGGTCGCCATGTTCGACGTTGGCGCGACCGGCGGCGTGGAACGCACCAGAGATACCACCATCAAAAACGGCATTATGAAAAGCGAAGCCAAGCAGGAACAGCAGTGGCGCGACCAACAGCGCAAACAAGCGCGCATCCGCCTGATCACGTGGATCGCCATTGCAGTGGTCGGGCTGGTCTTGTGTGTGATCGCCATCATCTTCGCGTTGCGCAGCTTCAACCGTTCGCAATATCATGGCGGCGTTGAGTATTGGCGTGACGAGCCGGAAATGAGTCCTGCTAGCGCTGCAGAGCTGCTGCATATGGTCGACAACAAGCATTCGAGCACGCTGACGAGCCGTAAAATGTCGGCTTCCGTGCTTTCGCTTGCCTCGCGTGGCGCGATCGCCATCTACCCGGGAGTGGCTGCCATGTATCGGGGCATTGATATGAGCCAGGCGAATAATGCTGACATCGCACGGATGATCGCCAACGATCCCGCTCGAATCCGCGATGTGGGCAAAACCAGTACGGTGGTGATACTTCCCGTGGTGTTTAACAACGTGCAATCGTTGCAGTTGCGCCCGAGCGAGCAGGCCGCGCTCGACTTGCTGGTGACGGCGTCCGAACGCATCGGCTCTCCGGTGTTCGATCTGGATCAGATGAACGAGAATTTCTCTGGTTGGAAGAACGGCTACAAGCTTCAGGAGAAGTTCACGAATACGTGCGACAACGAATTCGCCATGCTGGGCGCCACGTCGATATACGGTGGGGGAGCGTTTGCCGCGAGTATTTGCGCTGTGATGCTGGCATTCCTGTCCATGCTGTATTTCGGAGCCATCGGCAATCTTGCGTTGCTCGCGGTGATTTCCGCGCCGATGATGTTCGCTTCTGTGTTCGCGTTGAGCTACCTCAAACTGAAGGGGCTTACCGACAATGGGCAGTATCTTGCTGGCCAGGTGCTCGGATTGAAGCATTATATGGAGGATTTCAGCGAATTCAAGGATCGCGGTGTGACGGATATGACGTTGTGGGGCCGGTATATGGTGTATGCCACCGCGTTCGGCATTTCCGAAAAGGCGATGAAGCAGCTGTTGAAAGCGTATCCGCAATTGGCTGATCCGCATTGGCTTGATAATAATGCTTCCGATTCGCTGCTGTACTGGAGTTATCGTTCATGGTATTTCGACCATCGTTACACCGGTCCTGCTTCGTTTGATACGAATTCGATGGATTTCTCGCAATTCAGCGCCAATTTTGGTGATATTGGCGCGCAGTTGGAATCAGGTTTCGCTGATATTCAATCGACGATTTCAGCGGCGTCGACGTCCGGAAGTTTTAGTGGTTCCGGCGGCAGTTTCTCCGGTGGTGGTTTCGGCGGTTCGTCCGGCGGTTCCGGCGGCGGCAGCTTCGGCGGTCGCTGACATGCGCATTACGCGCATGTTTGGTGGGTTTGCTGTCTGCTGAGGCGGGTTGGCTGGTAAGGTTGCACTCGGAAAGACACTCTGTACGTTGTTGAAGGAGATCGGGATGGCTTTGTTCCGTAATCTTGGACCGTTCCACACCACGGCTATAGGTCATGGCGAAATGCCGTTGACCATTGAAAACAATCGTGGTCACGATGTCGGTATCGAAACATTGCACGCCTCGTTGGATGCCGGATGCCGTCACATCGACACCGCTTGGGCGTACTACACGCCGGGCGAAGAGGAACAGACCGGCGAAAAGCTGGTGCGTGAGGCGCTTGACTCGTGGAAGGGTCCGCGTGAGGAAGTCACCGTGGCCACCAAGGTGGGTTTGCGTCGCGCTTGGGAGGGTGACAAGCCGGTTTGGCCGCGTGACGGCAAGCCGGAGCATCTGATCGAATACGGCAAGCAGTCCGCGATGGCGCTTGGCGTTGACAGCATCGATCTGCTTTACCTGCACCGTCATGATCCGGAAGTACCGTACAACGAGTCCTGCGAAGGCATCAAGGCGTTGCTCGATCAGGGCGTGGCCCAGTGGGCGGGTGTTTCCAATGTGAGCATCGAACAGTTGAAGATCGCACAGGAGATTCTCGGCGACAAGCTTGTGGCCGTGCAGAACCAGTATTCTCCGATTCATCTGGACACTCAAGACACGCTTGACTATTGCGCCGAGCAGGGTCTGGCATTCGTGTGCTGGAGTCCGTTGGGCGGTTACCGTCACCCGTATGACGAGCACCTGTTCGATCCGTTCCGTGAGGTGGCCGAAACCCGTGGCGTGAGCTATCAGCGTGTGGTGCTCGCATGGGAGCTGGCCAAGGGCGACCACATGTTCGTGATTCCTGGCGCTCACCGGCCGGAAACCATTCTCGATTCCCTCAAGGCCGACGAGCTCGAACTCACCGAAGAGGAGCTCGCCAAGCTCGGCTGAGTGTCATATTCGCAACGATTTGCATCAAGGCGTCCGTCTCCACGATGGACGCCTTTGGTTTTTCCGCATGTGTTTTTCCGTGTATGTATTTCCCGGATACGGCAGAAGTGTCCCGTGAATAGTTGAGAATATAGAGCGGAAAAATCGAGTAAGAGGAACAAGCGTGCAAAGAAGAAATAAGCCTGAAGTATTGGCTCCCGCGGGCAATCTGCGAGGACTAAAAACCGCCGTCGATTACGGTGCGGACGCCGTCTACTGCGGAGGCAAGGCGTTCGGCATGCGTTCGGCGCCGAAAAACCTGAGCTTGGAGGATTTCGAAGAAGGCTCCCGTTATGCGCATGAGCGTGGCGCCCGCGTGTATGTGACCTGCAATGTGTTGCCGCGCAACAACGAAGTCGAAGCGATGCGCGAATACATCGGCCAGCTCAAAGACACCGGCGTGGACGCACTGATCGTTTCCGACATTGGCGTGATGCTCATGGCCCGCGAAGTGGCGCCGAATCTGGAACTGCATGTGAGCACGCAGGCGGGAGTTACCAACTATCAGGCAGCGAACGCCTTCTACCAGTTGGGTGCACGCCGTGTGGTGCTCGCCCGCGAAATGGATCTGCAGGCCGTGCGAGACATTCGCGCACGCATCCCCGACGATCTTGACATCGAATGCTTCGTGCATGGCGCGATGTGCATGGCGTTCTCCGGTCGTTGTCTGTTTTCCAATTATCTGACCGGACGTGACGGCAATCATGGCGAATGCGCTCAACCGTGCCGCTGGAAGTATTCCATAGTCGAAGAAAAGCGCCCCGGCCAGTATTTTCCGATAGAACAGACTAAGGAAGGCGCATATCTGTTCAATTCGCAGGATATGAACATGCTTGCGCATATCGACGATCTGCTTGATTCGGGCGCTACCAGTCTGAAAATCGAAGGTCGTTCCAAGAGCGCCTACTATATTGCGGCGATGACGAACGCTTACAAGACCGCTGTTGACGCATACATGGTGCAACGCGGTTTTGAAGACGAGGATGGCACTGTGCTGAAGCCGTTCCACGATCGTGTGATTCGTCCGTCCGATCCGGATTACGGCAAGCCGGAAACCACCGATGCGATTATGGAGCATGCGGATGGAGCGTTCGCAGGAAAGCCGGATATTGCAGCCGTTCCCGTCGCTTCTGCCGGCGAACCGGATGATCTGAGCTACCATGCCCGCAGTACAAGGCGTAAGTCGAACACGGCTGCCGAAATCCTGCCGGAAGGCTGGTATCACGCCGGAGTGCGCCCCGCGGAGCATGTGTCTCTGCCTGACTGGCTGCTGGATGAGCCAGACAAAGTGGCGCACCGCGACTATTCCACCGGCTTCTACTATCCGGAGCACAAAGTGCAGCAAAGCACCGATCGTTCCGCGTATTTCCGCGCATGGCTGGTGGTCGGCGAAGTGCTTTCGTGGAGTCCTGAAGACGGTGGTCGCGTGACCATTATGAGCCGCAACAAGATTGAAGCCGGTCAAGAGGTTGAATTCGTGCTTCCGGGCGCGGCTCCGCTCGCCTATACCGTTCCGGCTGGCGGATTCCGTGACGCCGATGGGCATTGGGTCGAAGCCATCAACAATCCGGCGCATGTGTTCTCCATGCCATGCCCGCAGGAAGTGCCGGTGAACGCGGCCATCCGATCGCGCACCAAGAAACCGACGCTCAAAGCGGAATAATTGCGAAAAACATCGTATAGGCGCAGAAAATCAGCAGAAATTAGTTGAAATAATCGTAGAACAATCAAGGAAAACAGAAAAATATGACTGACAAGCAGTATGACGACGCTATTCTTGACAGCAATGCGATCGACCCGACCGATGTGGACGGCAATCCGATTCCGGTGACCATTCCGATCATGCTTGCGCCGGGCGTCAAAGTCGTATACACCACGCGACTTGGCGGCACCAGCGAAGGAGACTATGCGCACTGCAATCTCGGGGGTAAAACCGGCGATGATCCGAACCATGTGCTCGCCAATCGTGTGGCGCTCTCCAACGCCATCGATGCGAAACTGAGCTTGGTCAGCCAGGTGCATTCCGGCGTTGCCGTCGATATGGACGAATCGTTCGTAATGAACCGTCCGTTCGGTTTCGACGCGTCCGGCAGCAAAGGCGAAACCGCTCAGCAGGTGGCCGAAACCGCGGATAATCCGGCAGTGGTCGAAGCCGACGGCCAGGTGACCGCGCAGAAGAACGTGGCGCTCGGCATGTTCGCGGCCGACTGCCTGCCGGTGCTCATGGCCGATGCGGAAGCCGGTGTGATCGGTGCCGCGCATTGCGGTCGCCGTGGCCTGCAGAACGGTGTGATCGGTGCCACCGTTGAAAAGATGGTGGCCAAGGGAGCCAAGCCGGAACGTATTGTCGCCACGCTCGGCCCGTGCATCTGCGGCGACTGCTACGAGGTTGGCGGAGACATCGCCGACGAATTCGACGCGCAGTTCCCTGGAACCTTCACACTGAGCCGTTTCGGCCAGCCGGGCATCGATATCGCGGCCGCTGCGCTACAGGAGCTTGCTAAAGCCGGTGTTCCGGCTGATAACGTCGTTTCCTCTCGCGCCCGCGTCAACGCAGCCACCCAGTATCTTTCCGAAGACGAGGAATTGGCGGAAATCTGCCAGTCCGATGGCGAAGGAGAACCGCAGCTCGCGGAACGTTTCAAGAAAATCCGCCGTAGCCTGTGCACGCTGGAAAATCCGCTCTGGTTCTCGCATCGCCGTGCCACCATCGCAGGCAAAGCGCACGAAGGCCGTATGCTTGCGCTGATCGTACGCGAATAGTGGGAGAGCGGTGCGCTGTTGCGGATTGCGTGCAGAACGTAAGACAAAGCGCGTTGCAAACCGATTCGGGGGTTTACGGTGGGACGTATGAGTGAGAGAGAGCAGATGCAGGAACAGAAGATGCCGGTTGTGGCCGTGGTGTTGGCGGCCGGTTTCGGCACGCGATTCGATGAGAACAATCCCAAGCAGTTGGTTTCGGTGGGGGATAAGCCAATCGTCTGCTGGAGCATCGAGGCGTTCGAGCGCAACGATCGCGTGAGCGACATCATCGTCGTGGTCAACGAGCGTGTCAGCAATATGGTGAACATGCTGATCGACGAAGCCGGTTATACCAAGGTGCGTGCCGTGATTCCGGGTGGCTCCGAGCGTGTGGACAGCACCCGCGCCGCTCTCGACCTGCTCAAGCAGGCGGGCATTCCCGATGGCGCGAAAATCCTCATCCACGATTCCGTGCGACCGTTCGTTGAACAGCAATCCATCGACGGCTGCATCGACGGTCTCGACCAGTTCAACGCGGCGACCGTGGCATACGCGTCCACCGACACGATTCTGCTGACCGAAGATCTTGGAGAGCGCAAGGTGGTGCGCTCCGTGCCCGATCGTACGGACGCATTCCGCGCGCAAACCCCGCAGGCCTTCCGTTTCGGCACTATCACCAAAGCCTACGAGCTCGCCACTGCCGACCCTGACTTCCACCCGACCGACGACACCCGCGTGGTGGTGGACTATCTGCCGAACGAGCCGGTCGCCATTGTCGCCGGATCCGAAACGAATCTCAAAATCACCACACAGGCCGACATGCCGATCGCCGAGAACATCGCGCACAGCCTCGACCCGGAACATGCCAAACAAGAAGCGAAAGCGCGCATGCACGCGGTGTTCGCTGAAGCGTTCTCGCAAATGCATAAGCATTGATCGTAAACGAACCCACCTTTCGACCACGTACACTGGAACACATGCAGCAGATCAACATCGTCATCTCAGGTTTCACCCCGTACGACGGCATCGACGTGAATCCGGCCGTACTTGTTCCCGTGGCGCTCGCCGAATATTGGAATGATCCATCTCAATCCGTGGTGCTGTCCGACGATCTTCTGCAGGATATTTCCATTAGCGTGACGACGGTGACGCTTCCGGTCAGTTTCGCCAATGCCTGGCCCATGTTGCTGAACGCCATCGAACAGGCGAATCCCGATATTGTCATCGCCACCGGTTTGAAGCGGTCCGCCCGCGGCGTGCTGCTGGAGCGATGCGCCACGAATCTGATGGATGCGGCCAAGCCTGACGCCGACAATGTGATTCCGCCGCGCCGTCCGATCAATCCAGAAGGTCCGGCAGCATATTGGACACGCTTGCCGTTGCGTTCGATTCTGCGCGATTTCGCCAAACATGAGATTCCCGCCGCGTTGAGTTCGGATGCGGGCACGTTCGTCTGCAATTCGCTGTTCTACCATCTGCTCGACTGGTCTGCCGCGCAGGAAAAGCGCATTCTGTCGGGTTTCGTAAGCCTGCCGATCGTCAACGAGCAGCCACATCCGCAACATGGACTGTCGATCGCGCAGCAAATCGCCGCAGGTAACGATGTGATTCGCGAATCGGTGCGTTATTATCTGCAGCCATCCTCAAGTGAGATTCTGCTCGGCTGAACGGCGTCGGCGTTTCCTCGAACGATTTCTGTGCTCTCTGTGAGAATTATGCGACTGCCGTGTGCCGAACGTTTTTCCTGCGCTAAAGTTCAAGACGGATAGGCGCGGGCAAGATGCGCGATGGAAGGGAATTCGTGAAAGGAATACCATGGTTGAGCAGTTCCCAATCGTGTTGAGGGGGTACGACAAGGAAAGGGTCGATGAAGCGTTCGCTTCGGCTCAGGAGACGGTGGACCGTCTGCGTGAGCAGGTCAAGGCCGACGATCAGACCATCCTTGAACTGCAGGCACAGCTGCAGGAAGAGAAAAACAAGAAGGCCAACCCGAATTCGTTCGCATCTCTGGGCGCCAACGCGCAGCAGATGCTCGCCAGTGCGGAACAGACCAGCGCCGAGCTGCTTGACCGTGCCAAGAAAGACGCTTCCGCGGCACGCGCCACGGTGCAGCTTCAGGCCGAAACCCTGCTGAACAACGCCAAGCTCGACGCCAAGCGTATTCTCGACGAGGCTAACGCCAAGGCTGAAGCGGTGCTGTCGAAGGCCAATAATGATGCCGGCACGCTGAAGTCCAACGCCCAGCGCGAAGCTGACCAGCTGCGTGGCGAAGCGCAGAAGGCCGTGGTGGCGCAGCGCCAGACCGTTGATCTGGAATTGACCAACTCCCGTGAGGAGCACGACAAGCGTCTCGCATCGGAGCGCGCCACGCAGGAGCGTGAGCTCTCCGATATGCGTGCCGCAGCCACCGAACAGATCGCGGCGCAGCGCAAGAACGCCAATGACGAGATTAACCGCATGAAAAGCGAGACCAACGACCAGATCGAATCCGCGTTGGCCGAAGCCAACAAGAAGCTGGCCGACGTGCGTGAGCAGGTGTCCAAGATGATGACGGATGCGCAGCGCCGTGCCTCGGAAATCACGGATACCGCCAAAGCCAAGGCACAGGAGATCACCGACGAGGCCGAAGTGCATCGCACCAAGACCATCAGCCAGGTCAATGCCGAGGTGGAGCAGATCCGCGCCGACATTTCCGCCCAACAGGATGAGGCTACGAAGAAGGTCAACGAGCTGCTCGCCGACCTGAACGAACGCCGTGAAACCGCCAAGAAGCAGTCCGAAGAGCTGATTTCCGAAGCGCAGCATACGCGCGATGAGGCCGAGGCATACGCTTCCGACAAGCGTGAGGCAGCCGACAAGCAGGCTGCCAGCATTCTCAAGCAGGCCACCGAAGAGGCCGACGAGCAGATCAACGAGCGTCGTGAGGCAGCCAAGAACGAGCTTGAAGGTGTGCAGCAGCGCATCGCCGACCTGCAGACCCGTGAGGCGCAGATCACGCAGCGTGTCAGTGAACTGCGTGCCATGTTTGCCAACGCGTTCTCCGGTTTCGGCGCGAACGGCCTGTCCGTGGTCAATTCCATCGACGGCGAACAGCATGAGTCTGCAGCTGAAGCTGAAACTCCGGCGGAATCGCACGACGAGAGTGGCGAAACTGTTGCTGGTGAACCGGAAGTGACCTTCGATGAGGATGTTGTCTCCGACGAACAGCAGAATAATGACGACTTTGAAGAACCGTCCGAAGATGAGCAGTCTGACCAGGGCGAGGAAGCACAGGAGGAACAGAACAATGACTGATATCACGCCGTTGAGCGCTGATGCATTGGCAACGCTGGTTGAGGATTTTGAAGCCAGCGACCACAACCGTATGGCCATGAACGCGGTCACCGCGGCGGGCGTTAACAAGGTGGCGCGCAACTATGACCGTGCCCGCTTGATGCAGCGCAGGTTTTCCACCATTGTCGACAATGGCACCGCCACCCATCAGGATCGTTCCGGCCGTTGCTGGCTGTTCAGCTCACTGAACGTGGCCCGTTTCGTGGCCAAGAAGAACATGGGGCTGAAGGAATTCGAGTTCTCCCAGAACTATGCCATGTACTACGACAAGCTCGAGCGCGTCAACTACTTCCTGCAGGACGTGGCCGAACTGGTGAAGGCCGGCGAGCCGTCCGACTCCCGCCTGATCCAGCATCTGCTCGCCGACGTGATGGGCGACGGCGGTCAGTGGACCATGGCCATGAACGTGTACAAGAAGTACGGTGCCGTTCCGAAGGATCTGTTCCCGGAAACTGAATCCTCCAAGAACACCGGCGAAATGAACGTGCAATTGCGTCGCCTGCTGCATACAGCCGTCGCGCACATGTATGCTGATCCGGCTTCGATCGAATCGGTGATCGCCGAAGCAACCGCCGCCGGCCACCGTATTCTGACGATTCACTTGGGCGAGCCGCCGAAGAGCTTCGACTGGGAGTGGACCGACAAAGACGGCGAGTTCCACCGCGATGGTGAGATCACGCCTGTGGAATTCTGGCAGAAGTACGTCGGTTCCGCCGATTTGGAAAGCTACGTGTGCCTGGTCGACGATCCTCGTCAGGAGCATGCGAAGGGCAAGAAGATCGGTATCGAGCACTTGGGTAATGTGGCCGGGGGAGACCCGACCGAATATCTGAACGTGCCGAACCAGTTCATGAAGGATTGCGTGCGTCAGATTCTCGAAGAGCAGGGCATTCCAGTATGGTTCGGTGCCGACTGCCACCCGATGATGGACCGTGAAAACGGCGCTTGGGCCACTGATCTGTTCGAATACGGCAAGGTGTATGGCGTCGACTTCGATCTGAACAAGGAAGATCGCGTGCGTTTCGCCGATTCCGCGATGAACCACGCTATGGCGTTCGTTGGCGTGGACGTTGCCGAAGACGGCACGACCACCCGTCGTTGGCGTGTGGAGAACTCTTGGGGCGACAAGATCGCTGACAAGGGCTACTTCACCATGAGCGATGATTGGTTCACCGAATACGTGTACGAGGTCGCCGTTCCGAAGGCGTTGCTCCCTGCCGAATATCAGGCCGCTCTTGACGAACCTGCCACCATGCTCCCCGCATGGGATCCGATGGGCGCTCTGGCTGACTGATACGTAAACCGACAAGCTGATTGACGAATGCCGACTGCATGGGACTTCGCAAAAAGTCCAGCATGCAGTCGGCATTCGTGTTATTCCACTTTTATCCGTTAAGGTAACTTCGGTGATTATCATCCATGCAAAGTATGCATGAAGCAGGTATGCAGGTATAAGGAGGAGCAGAAGAGATGTCAGGTCTTCGCGGTCCAGATAGTTCGAGGGATGCACAATTGTTGGATAACGCTGTGTTTCCGGAGACCGTGGATGTCAATATTCGACAGTTGGACCCGATTCCCGCTCCTCGATATTTTCTGAAGGAAATCCCTCTTACCGACGAGATGAGCAATCTGGTGTTGAAGTCCCGTCAGGAAATCCGCGATGTGCTGAATGGCAAAGACGATCGTCTGCTTGCCATCGTCGGTCCCTGCTCGATTCATGATCCGAAAGCCGCGCACGAATACGCCGAAAAGCTCGCGGCCGTCAAAAAAGAGCTGGAAGACCGGCTGGTCATCGTGATGCGCGTGTATTTCGAAAAGCCGCGCACCACCATCGGTTGGAAGGGTCTGATCAACGATCCTGATCTCGACGGCCAGTTCAACATTCGCAAGGGCATGTGGCTCGCACGCAAGGTGCTGGCCGATGTGCTGGGCCTTGGACTCCCGGCAGCTACGGAATGGCTTGACCCGATCACCCCGCAGTACATCTGCGACCTGATCAGCTGGGGTGCGATCGGCGCTCGCAATACCGAAAGCCAGGTGCATCGCGAGCTCGCTTCGGGCATGTCGATGCCGATCGGCTTCAAGAATGCCACCGACGGTTCGGTCAAGCCGGCAGCGGACTCCTGCTTCGCGGCCGCCTTCGAGCATCATTTCCTGTCCATCAATCTTGACGGACGTGTGATTTCCGCCGAAACCAAGGGCAATCCCGATTGCCACCTGGTGTTGCGCGGTTCTTCGCACGGTCCGAACTACGACACCGAATCCGTGGCGAAGGCGTTGGCCGATCTGAAAGTTTCCAAGGCTTCCGGACCGAGCGAACACGGCATCGTCATCGACGCGGCGCACGGCAACTGCGGCAAGAACGAAGTGCGCGAAGCTGAAGTGGTCGAAAACATCGCATCCCGCATCGCAGCAGGCGAACAGGGAATCAGCGGCATTATGATGGAAAGCTTCCTGAAAGCCGGCAATCAGAAGCCCGCTCCGCTCGACCAGCTGGAATACGGCAAGTCCATCACCGACGCCTGCGTGCCGTGGGAACGTACCGAACAGCTGCTACACACGCTTGCCGAAGCGGTCGAAAGCCGCCGCAGGCTTGCCGAATAATCGCAAATAAGCGTAAATAACCGTAAATAGAAAAACCGTGCGAAAACCGCGTAATCTGCGTAATCGCACGGTTTTTGCATTGTGATTGCTATTCTTGGGAAAGATAGTGATTTGGAAAGATAGTGATTTCCAAGGAGAGCAGTGAGATGCAGCAACAGCTGAACACGCCTGAAGAGCTTCGTGCCATCCGTCAGGCCATGGATGAAGGTAAGAATCCGCTGGTGGTTACGGATGTGCCGCGATGGGAAGATCAGGTTGGCATCAGCCGCATCGTGAACCGCCGAGTGCTTGAATTTGAGGTGCTTCCCACACCGGCGCAGGTGTTAGGCGATCTGCCGCTCAGCGATCAGGCGCAGGAAATCGTCGCCTATTCTCGAGATGAGATTCGCGCCTGCCTATATGGTCAGGATGATCGATTGCTGGTGATTGTAGGCCCATGTTCCGTGCATGATCCTGCTGCAGCGCTCGATTACGCCCGTCGTTTGTCCGCGTTGAAAGACGAGTTGTGCGGCGAATTGCTGATTGTGATGCGCGTGTATTTCGAAAAGCCGCGTACCACAGTCGGTTGGAAGGGTCTAATTAACGATCCCGACATCGATGGCAGCTGCAATATCAAGAAGGGTTTGCTGTTGGCCCGCCGTACACTGCTTGGCGTATTGGACGCCGGTTTGGCTGCGGCCACGGAATTCCTGGAACCAACCAGCCCACAGTACATTTCCGACGCGGTCAGCTGGGGTGCGGTCGGCGCTCGCAACACTGAAAGCCAGGTGCACCGTCAGCTCGCTTCGGGCATGTCGATGCCGATCGGCTTCAAAAACGCCACTGATGGTTCCATCAAAGCGCCGACCGATTCATGTTTTGCTTCGGCGCAACAGCACACGTTCTTCGGCGTCGATCACATGGGCCGTGCGGCCGTGGTCAAAACGCTCGGCAACCCCGACTGCCATGTGGTGTTGCGCGGTTCGAGCAGCGGTCCTAACTATGACTCCGAATCCGTGGCGAACGCCATGAAGCTGATCCGTGAGAAAATGCCGGCTGAATCCGCGGCCGCGCACGGCCTGATCGTTGACTGTTCGCATGGCAATTCCGGCAAAGACGAGCATCGTCAGGCCGAAGTGGTGCGCAATATCGCAAGTCGCATCGCCGACGGTGAAGAAGGCATCACCGGCATCATGATGGAAAGCTTCATCGAGGGTGGCAGCCAAAAACCGGCACCGCTTGCCGAGTTGACGTACGGTCAATCCATCACCGACAAATGCTTGAGCTGGCAGACCACGGAACAGCTACTGCGCGAACTTGCGCAGGCCGTGAGCAAGCGCCGCTGGAAGTGAGCGAAGCGAAAATAAGCGAAACCGAGCGAAAAGCGTGAAGCAATTGAAAGGAACGAACGCATGAGCACAATCGCCATCATTGGTGCCATGGACGAGGAAGTCGCCAATATCGCATCCGCATTAAGCGACATCACCGTAACGGAGGAAGCCGGCGTCAGCGTGACGCGCGGCACCATCGAAACCAACAAGGGCACGCGCGTCAACGTTGCGGCAACGGTTGGCGGCATGGGCACCGTCAATATCGCCGCCACCACGCAGCATCTCATCGACGCGGACCAGCCTGACGCCGTGATCTTCTCCGGCATCGCAGGCAATCTCAATACGCATCTGCACATCAACGACGTGGTGCTTGGTGGCACGCTGCGCTACCTCGACACCGACATGCGTCTCGTCGGCCAGTGGAAGCCAGGAACTGCGGACCAGCCGGTGGAGGAATTCCACTCCGACGACCGCCTGATCGAAGTCGCCGATAAGGTGCTGACCGATTTGAACGTGCATCATATTACCGGCATCATCGCCACCGGCAACTATTTCGTGGACGATCCGAAGAAAGTGGAGCAGGTAATTCGTGAAACCGGCGCGGACGCGGTCGAAATGGAAGGCGCCGCGGTGGCGCATATCGCGGCACGCAACGACCTGCCCGTGCTGGTCATTCGCGCGTTGAGCGACAATGCTGACACGGATTACGTGGAATTCAAGGAATTCGACATTTCAGAATACGCTGACACTGCGGCGAAAATCGCAGTGAACATCGTCAAGCGCATGTAAGCGCAGCACGGCCCGTCCAGCGCATCGATTGCTGGACGGGCCGTCTCATATTTCGGTATTGCGAATTTCATGAAAGTGAACTGCAGGGAAACTTCCGATGGCGTGAGGGAATCGCGCACGGGAATCGCTTTCGGGAACCGCTACTGTTGAAGAAGAATGACGGATTATCGGAAGGTTAACGTATGACGCTGGAGCACGTGGCGATGGCGATTGTGGTTGTCGCCGTCGCTGTGGTCGCCTTTCTGCTGGGGCGTGCCCGGGGCGTGCAGCTCGGGGAGGATGAGATCGACCCGAACGATCCAAGCCTGTTCGGCGCGCAGAAGAACATGTCGCTATTCGGTCCGCGCGTGCCTGTGCAGCCTACGGAACGCCAGCTTATTGCCGTCATGCCGGAGGCGTTGATCGTCGTCGATTCGCTGGCGTCGGTCAAATATGTGTCTCCGGGCGCGCAACGTTTCGGCATTGTTGAAGACCATGCGATGACGCTCGCCGAAATCCGCGATATTCTGCGCTTGGTATCGACCGACAGCGTGGTACGTGAGCGTGAACTGTCGATTCCGTTGGATCGCGCCGCTCGCGCCGCCGCAAAGAACACGAACGGCAAGGGCATTGAGGCGGGCAAGTTCCGCCCTTCCGACACGCTGTATCTGCATGTGCGCGTCGGCCAGATTTCCGACGATCTGTTTGCGATTTTCATTTCCGACATGAGCGAGCAGCGTCGTTTCGAAATCATGCGTCGTGATTTCGTGACGAATGTTTCGCACGAATTGAAAACGCCGGCAGGTGCGATTTCTCTGCTTGCCGAAACGATTGGCGATGCTGCAGACGATCCCGATATGGTGAAGTATTTCGCAGGTCGCGTGTCCAAGGAATCCGAACGATTGACGGAATTGGTGCATCGTCTGATCGACTTGCAGAAGGCGCAAAGCGCGGCTGCGGTGCTGAATGCGGAACGGCTTTCCGTGCTTGCTTTGGTACGCGAGGCGATTGTTGAAAACCAAGTGAATGCTGAATCGAAGCATATCAGCATGGTGCTTTCGCTGAATGGCAAGCAGAAGCTGGTGCACGTCGAGGGTGCCGAAAACGCTGTTGACCGGGATGACGTGTTCATCAACGCCGACCATGAAACCATCAAAACCGCGGTGAAGAACTTGGTGGAGAACGCCATCAACTATTCTCCGGAACACACCACAGTCGCGGTAGGTGTCGGCAGTGGCGATGGCAAGGTCTCGATTCGTGTCGTCGATCAGGGCATCGGTATTCCGGAATCCTCGTTGGATCGTATTTTCGAGCGATTCTACCGTGTCGATCCCGCGCGCTCCCGCGAAACAGGGGGTACAGGATTGGGCTTGGCCATCACCAAGCATTGCGTGCAGGATTGCGGAGGCACTATCGCCGTGTGGTCGCGTGAGGGGGAGGGATCGACCTTCACCATCACCTTGCCCCAGGCGAAATCGGAGCAAGACGAGGAATCTGCGAAATCTGAAACCGCGGAAATTAGTGAATCAGAGCAGCTTCCAATCGAATAATTCAAGCAAAACGAATAATTCAAGCAAATAACCAAATCAATCAACGTTCCAATCAACAAGAGCACACAGAGGAGAAGCACCAATGACGCGCATTCTGATCGTCGAGGACGAGGAATCGTATCGAGAGCCGCTGGTCTACCAGCTCACCCGCGAAGGCTACGACGTGTCCGCCGCTGCCACCGGTGAGGAAGGATTGGAACTGTTCACCAAAGGAGGCATCGATCTGGTGCTGCTCGATCTGATGCTGCCCGGGCTTGACGGCACTGCACTATGCCGCAGAATTCGTGAGCAAAGCCGTGTGCCGATCATCATGCTCACTGCGAAAAGCGCGGAAATCGACAAGGTGGTCGGTTTGGAAATCGGCGCGGACGACTACATCACCAAGCCGTACTCGTTCCGCGAGCTGCTGGCGCGGGTGCGTGCGGTGCTGCGACGCAACCAGATGGTGGCCGACGCGGCGGAATCCTCCGATGACGATATTCCGCTGATCTGCGGCGACATTTCCATGAAGATCGGCCAGCATGAGGTGATGGTGCGCGGAGAGAACGTGTTCTTCCCGCTGAAGGAATTCGAGCTTCTCGAATATCTCATGCAGAACAAGGGCCGTGTGATGACTCGCCACCAGCTGATCGACCGTATCTGGGGGTCCGATTACGTTGGCGACACCAAAACGTTGGATGTGCACGTCAAGCGTGTCCGCTCCAAAATCGAGGAGGATCCGGCGCATCCGAAATATCTGACCACCGTGCGCGGTTTGGGATACAAAATCGACGTTCCTGCGGAATAAAGCGGAAATATCGCGATAGCTGGAAATATATAAGATAAAATATTGCGATTCCAGTAATCATCGTAATTTACCGAATAATTGATTATCGATTGATAACTGAATATAAGACCGTGGTATCACGGTAGTCGCCGAAGATCGGTGAATGGAAATGACGAAAACGTCCGAAGTGTCGTAGAGTGTTCATCTTCCGTTCACCGATTTTGGTTTTGCAGGACCAAAACCACCAATAGGCTTGACATTGTCATGAAGAACGATGGCGACAACAGAATATGAAATGTCAGAAACATACGCCATCAGAATGTTGACAGAGGGAAAAGAATAATGCGTAATTCCATTCTCGTACGCTCCATTGCAGCTGTGTCCGGCATTGTGATGCTGGCTTCCGTCGCGGCTTGCGGCGACAACACTGCTTCCAACACTGATTCTTCGGCTAGCACCGACACCAAGACCACCGAAACCGTGTCCGGCAACTTCTCCGGCGCTGGCGCTTCCTCCCAGCAGGCTGCTGTGGAAGCTTGGATCGCCGGCTTCCAGGGCACCAACCCGGATGCCAAGGTCGCTTACAACCCATCTGGTTCCGGCGCTGGCGTTTCCACCTTCCTGACCGGTGCCACCGCATGGGCCGGCTCCGATGCCGCCCTGTCCAATGACGAGGTCGAGCAGTCCAAGAGCGTGTGCGCTTCCGGCAACGCCTTCGACATCCCGGTCTACGTCTCCCCGATCGCAGTGGTCTTCAACCTCAACGGTATCTCCGGCAAGGGTAAGACCCTGAACATGGACGCCGACACCATCGCCAAGATCTTCGACGGCAAGATCACCAAGTGGAACGATGACGCCATCAAGCAGCAGAACCCGAAGGTTGACCTGCCTGATCTCGACATCACCGTGGTGCACCGCTCCGACAAGTCCGGCACCACCAAGAACTTCCTGAGCTACGTCAAGGATGCCGCTGGCGACGCTTGGGGCTATGAGCTCGGCGAGAACTGGCCGAACGAGGTTGGCCAAGGCGCCAAGGGCACCTCCGGCGTGATCTCCACCGTGCAGCAGGGTGACGGCACCATCGGCTACGCCGACGCCTCCCAGGCTGGCGAGCTCGGCACCGTTGCAGTGAAGGTCGGCGACAATTACGTGCCGTTCTCCGCTGAGGCTGCCGCCAAGGTTGTGGATGCCTCCCCGCTCGACGAATCCGCCACCGGCGACAACCGTGTGGTCGTCAAGCTCGATCACAACACCACCGAGGCCGGCGCCTACCCGATTGTGCTTGTCTCCTATGACATCGCCTGCCCGGCATACAAGGATGCCAACACCGCCAAGTTCGTCAAGTCCTGGCTCACCTACGTGGTCAGCGACGAAGGCCAGCAGACCGCTGCCTCCGCAGCAGGCTCCGCTCCGCTGTCCGACACCATGCGCCAGAAGGTCCTCAAGTCCATCGACGCCATCGAAACCAAGTGAGCTTTGGTACAGTAAACGATAAGCTCTCGGTGAACGGCAACTGACCGTCTGTTTCAGGCCGCAGCCGCAACATGAAAGCGGGTGCGGCCTGAAACGGTACTTGTAGGTGAAACGGAAAACGTAACCATCGAACGTCATCATGACGCAAGTCATCGCAAGTCATCGAACGTCATCGTAGACCTGTTCAAGTAATCGCAAGTTAAGGAGAACCCGTGAGTTCGCAAAGCAAAACGGCACAGCAGCCGGTGAGCGGCAAAAACGCGGACAAGGTGTTCAAGGGCGTGGCCTACGCCTGCGGCATCCTGATCCTCGTGGTGCTCGCCGCCGTCGCGCTGTTCCTGCTGTTCCGCGCATGGCCGTTGATCGGCGGCGATCAGCAGGCCAATAGCGAAACCATCAGCAACTTCACCGGCGGCAAGGCCTCCAGCTTCTGGGGTTACGTCGGACCGCTGCTGTTCGGCACCGTGCTGATCTCCGCGCTGGCACTGTTGATTTCCTTCTTCGTGTCGGTCGGCATCGCACTGTTCATCTCGCACTATGCGCCGAAGAAGCTCGCTACCGCCTTGAGCTATGTGGTCGATCTGCTTGCCGCAATCCCGTCCGTTATCTACGGTCTGTGGGGCGGCCTGGTGCTGGTGCCCGCCATCTACCCGTTCTGGAATTGGGTGGCCAAGTATCTTGGCTGGATTCCGCTGTTCGCAGGTCCTGCCGCTAATCCTTCCCGTACCGTCGCCACCGTGGCTGTGGTACTTGCAGTCATGATTCTGCCGATCATCACCTCCATGTCCCGTGATATCTTCCTGCAGACCCCGCGCCTTCAGGAAGAGGCAGCGCTCGCCTTGGGTGCCACTCGTTGGGAAATGGTCAAGCTTGCGGTGCTGCCGTTCGGCAAGTCCGGTGTGGTGTCTGCTTCGATGTTGGGCTTGGGTCGTGCCCTTGGCGAAACCATGGCCGTGCTCATGATCCTGTCTCCGGGCCTCAACTACTCCATCAAGCTGCTGCAGGCCTCGCAGAATCAGACGATTGCAGCCAACATCGCCGCGCAGTATCCGGAAGCCAACAATCTCGGCGTGTCCGTGCTGATCGGCACCGGTCTGGTGCTGTTCCTCATTACTTTCGTGGTGAATTTCATCGCCCGTAAGCTTACCGAGAAAGCGAGTGCGTGATGACCGCAGTGAATAACAACGCTTCTCCGATGGACGGTGCCCCCGTCATCGATTTCGACAAGTTCAAGCCGACGCGTTCCTTTACCGCTGCACGTAAGCGCAAGGACCTCGCGATGCGCGTGCTGATTGCGCTTGCATTCATTGTGGCGCTGATTCCGCTGTTCTCGGTGCTGCTCACCACCATCGTCAACGGTGTCAAGAGGCTGAACCTCAACTTCCTGAGCTATAACATGACCGGCGTGGTCGGTGGCAATCCGACGCCGTCCGGTGGTTACGGCGGTATTCAGCACGCCATCATCGGTACTCTGGAAATCACGTTCGGCGCTATGGTCATTTCCATTCCGATCGGTCTGATGTGCGCCGTGTACTTGGTGGAATATTCCAATCGCGGCAAGCTGGCTCGCGTCATCACCCTGCTGGTCGACGTGATGAGCGGTATCCCATCCATCGTTGCCGGTTTGTTCGCATTCTCGATGTTCACGATTCTGATTGGACCTGGCGCCATCAACGGTTTCGAAGGTTCCGTGGCACTGTCGCTGCTGATGCTGCCGACCGTGGTCAAGTCTTCTGAAGAAATGTTGAAGATCGTGCCTCATGATTTGCGTGAAGCGTCGTATGCTTTGGGTGTTACCAAGCAGCGCACGATTACGAAGATCGTGTTGCGTACTGCTTTGCCGGGCATTGTTTCGGGTGCGATTCTCGCCGTTGCCCGTGTGATTGGTGAGACAGCTCCGTTGCTGATGACCGCAGGCTACATCGCCTCCACGAACGTCAACCTCTTCTCCGGCCAGATGACCACCCTTCCGGTGTACGTCTATCAGGAGTACTCCAAGCTCAACGCGAACTGCCCGGCTTCCGCCGACGCTTCCTGCGTGACCACCATCCCGATGGAACGCGCATGGGCCGCAGCTCTCGTGCTGATCCTCATCGTGCTGATTCTCAACCTTATCGGTCGACTCGTGGTGAAGATCTTCGCCGTCAAGTCGGAACGATGAGCGGTAGTCTTACATACAGAAACAACATATAAGGAACCAAAATGGGACAACGTATTGATGTCAATCATCTGAACATCTACTACGGCGACTTCCTGGCCGTTGAAGATGTGAACATCAACATCGAAGCCAACAAGGTCACCGCTTTCATCGGACCTTCCGGCTGTGGCAAGTCCACGGTGCTGCGCACGCTCGACCGCATGCACGAGATCATTCCGGGCGCTCACTGCGAAGGCGAGGTGCTGCTGGAAGGTAAGAACCTGTACGACAAAGACATCGACCCGGTTGCCGTGCGTCGCGATGTCGGCATGGTGTTCCAGCGCGCGAACCCGTTTCCGACCATGTCTATCCGCGAGAACGTGCTCGCCGGTGTGAAGCTCAACAACCGCAAGATTTCGAAGTCCGATGCGGACGATCTGGTTGAGTGGGCTTTGCGTGGCGCCAACCTGTGGAACGAGGTCAAGGATCGTCTTGACAATCCAGGCATCGGCCTTTCCGGCGGTCAGCAGCAGCGTCTGTGCATCGCCCGCGCCGTGGCCGTACACCCGCAGGTGCTGCTGATGGACGAGCCGTGCTCCGCTCTTGACCCGATTTCGACGCTGGCTGTCGAGGATCTGATCAACGAGCTGAAGAACGATTACACCATCGTGATCGTGACGCATAACATGCAGCAGGCCGCCCGTATCGCCGACTACACCGCCTTCTTCAACCTGAAGGCCGTCGGTCAGCCGGGTCACCTCGAGTACTTCACTGACACGACCACCATGTTCAACAACCCCCAGAACGAAGAAGCCGAGCGCTACGTATCGGGACGCTTTGGCTGATCGGCAAAGCCGATTCGCCAAAGCGTAGCGTCGGTCCAGGGCGACGCCGTTAAGCAAACAGTCCAGTGGACTGTTTGTAGGCGGCGCCGAGATGCGACAGTATCGAGGCAGGAAATAGTGCCTTGCCTTGGCAAGGCTCCTTTTCCTGCGAGCTTGCACGCGGCTGATCGGCAAATCATCTCTTACTCCCGCTTACGGGGGATTGTCGCACGAATGTGTGGTCGAAAGTGGTTGTTTCGCTAACCATTTCGATCTCATTCGTGGCGGCCGTTCCCCTGGGCGGGAGTTTTTTGTATGTGGTGTCTGATTGCGACACGCTCTATTGATAATGATTCTCAATTAGGTTATGATGGTGTTATATCACGTTAGAGAGGATTTATCATGCACCGTATTGCGAGAATTGCGATTGCTGCACTTGCTTCTGTAGGAATGCTTGCGTCGGTTGCTGCGTGTGGAAGCGGCCAATCAACATCCGAAAAAAACGGAACCATCGAAGTGGCCGCTTCCGTGAATCAGTGGGGTACCGTGGCGAAAGCCCTGGGCGGCGACAACGTCAACGTAACCAGCATCATCAATTCCACCAATGTGGATGCGCATGATTACGAGCCGACAACGTCGGATATCGCTAAACTGCAGAAAGCGCAGGTCATCATCGTCAATGGAGCCGGCTACGACGCATGGGCGGTCAAAGCGGCGCAAACCGCCAACGCAATTATCGTCAACGCCGCTGAAATCGGCGGGGTGAACGACGGTGAGAATCCGCATGTCTGGTTCTCCGCCGATGTGCGCAAGGCGGTGGCACAGGCGATCACCGAAGCGTACGAACAGGCCGACGCCGCGAAAAAGAACGATTTCGACAAGATGAACGACCGATGGACGGCTGAAGAAAACAACGTCGAAAGCGAAATCGCCGAAGTGAAACAGAAAACGGATGGATTGGCATACGCCGCAACGGAATCCGTGGCAAGCTATCTGGCGGAAGACATGGGTCTGGCTGACGCAACGCCAAGCGGGTACGCGCGAGCCACCGCGAACGAAAGCGAGCCGACGCCAACGGATATCAAGCAGTTCACCGATGCGCTGAAGGCGGGCGAAATCAAACTGTTGGTGGTCAACACGCAAGAGGAAAGCGAGCTGACAGGCAAAATCACGGACGCTGCGAAATCCGTGGAAGTGCCCATGGTCGAACTGACCGAGCAAATGCCGGAACAATACGATTCCCTGACGGCGTGGATGGAAGGTCTTGTTGACGCCTTTTCGCAAGCCATTGCGTAAGTCAGTTACATAACAAGTAATACGAGCAAGCAAAACGGGATAACAAGAGGGGCGACTCCGCAGTGAAAGCGGAATCGCCCCTATCGTATTTTCACATCAGTCGTTTCCATGGATACCGATGCGAACCGACATTCGGAATTACAGCACTGCGGTGATGATGAAGTCCAGAATGAACAGCACGGCCACGACCCAGATCACCGGATGCACTTCCTTGGCCTTGCCCTTGCAAGTCTTGATCAGGCAGTAGGTGATGAAGCCGCCGGCGATGCCGTAGGAGATGGAGTAGCTGAACGCCATGAATACGGAGGCGAAGAACGCCGGCACGGCCTCGGAGATATCGCCCCAGTCGATTTCCTTCAGCGAGGACGCCATCATGCAGCCCACCACCACGAGCACGCCTGCGGTTGCGGCGGACGGAATGGCGGAGATGACCGGGGAGAGGAAGGCGGACAGCGCGAAGCAGATCGCCACGACCACGGAGGTCAGGCCGGTGCGGCCGCCGGCGGCGATACCCGCGGAGGACTCCACGTAGGTGGTGGTGTTCGAGGTGCCGCAGATGGCGCCGATGGAGGTGGCGATGGAGTCGGCGAACAGGGCCTTGTCCATCTTGGAGGAGAAGCCGGAACCGTTCTCAAGAGCCTTCTCGTCCTCGGCGGAGAAGATGCCGGTACGACGGCCGGTGCCGATGAAGGTGCCGATGGTGTCGAAGGTGTCGGACATGGAGAACGCGAAGATGGTCAGCAGGATGATCGGCAGCTTCGACACGTCGGAGAACAGCGCCGGGAAGCCATCCTTGGTGAAGATCACGCCGAAGGTCTGCGGCAGCTGGGCGAAGGTGTCGGCGATGGACACGGAGTTGGCCATGGTGGTCTGGCCCATCGGAATGCCGACGACCGCGGTGACGGCGATGGCGATCAGCATGCCGCCGCGTACCTTGAGCACGGTGAGCACGATGGCCAGCACCAGGCCGATGATGAACAGCCAGATGGTCGGATTGTTCATGACGGCAAGGCCCGGGGTGGCCTGCACGGCATCGCCGTTCTTGGCGTCCGCCTTGGTGGTGAAGGTGAAGAAACCGACGTTGAGGAAGCCGACGTAGGCCACGAACAGGCCGATGCCGCCGCCGATGGCGTTCTGCAGCACTTCCGGAATGGCTTGGATGATCATCTTACGAATCTTGGTGACGGTGATGATGATGTTGATCAAACCGCACAGGAACACCATGCACAGGGTTTCCTGCCACTTGAAGCCGAGGCCGAAGCACACGGTGTAGGTGAAGAACGCGTTGAGGCCCATGCCGGCGGCCTGCGCGTACGGAACGTTGGCGAACAGGCCCATCACGAGCGTGCCGATGATGGCCGCGATGATGGTGGCGAGGAACACGCCGCCCCACGGCATACCGGTCGAAGACAGGATCTGCGGGTTGACGATGATGATGTACGACATTGCGAAGAACGTGGTCAGACCGGCCATGACCTCAGTGGACACGGTGGTGCCGTTCTCTTTAAGATGGAAGAACTTTTCCATATCTCTCTATCTCTCTTGGGTTGGTAGGAACGTTCCGACTATTGCGCGGCGCGTTCCGGCGAGAATTGCGACTCGCCTTATGGAATCATAGGATTCCGAACAAGGCTTAACCGTAGCACTTAAGCAAGTCATGATGATTTCGTGAAGCGCGACACGCCCGGATCTTCGCAAGTCCAAGCATGGCCGTAGGTTATTCATCTGTAAACCACAGACCGTTGGTTGGAGTGCGCAAGTGCTCATGAAGTTTGGTTCGCCAAGCCAGCGCAGGTTGAAGAACATACGCCCACCAAGGGCTTTCCGCTTAGCGGTCGAATGTTGCTCTGCCTGCGTGCAGGGCTTTTTTGTTGCCCGGTGAAACGTTCCTGCTTCACAGTCAATGGTTGACTAAGGAAGGAACGCCATGAAGAGGCCCGAAAAGGAAGCGGTGATCGCCCAGCTTACGGATAAGTTCCGTGACGCTGATGCTATCTACCTGACCGAGTACCGCGGGCTTACCGTTCCGCAGATCTCTGAACTGCGCGAAAAGCTAGGCCGCGATACTTCCTACACTGTGGCTAAGAACACGCTGATTCGCATTGCAGCCAAGGAAGCTGGCGTCGAAGGTCTCGATGAGATCCTCGCTGGTCCGACCGCTGTGACCTTCGTGAAGGGTGACTTCATCGAAGCTGCGAAGACCCTGCGTGACTTCGCCAAGACCAACAAGGCACTGATCATCAAGGGCGGCTTCGCTGATGGCACCGTCTACGATGCTGAAGGCGCCAAGAAGCTGGCAGACCTCAAGTCTCGCCCGCAGCTGCTCGCCGAGTTCGCCGGCGACATCAAGGCTACGATGTCCAAGGCCGCGTACTTGTTCAACGCTCTGCCGACCAAGGCTGTGCGTACGATCGATGCGCTCCGCGAGAAGCAGGAAAAAGCCGCCTGATTTCATTGCGGTTAGCCGCATGAATGATAGTGACCACAAAAGAAAATAATTGTTTTAGGTGACGGTCACCTCTTCAATCAAGCCGTCGCCAAGAATGAAAGGAAGCCATTATGGCTAAGTACACCAACGATGAGCTGCTCGAAGCTTTCGGTGAGATGACCCTGGTTGAGCTCTCCGAGTTCGTCAAGGCTTTCGAAGAGAAGTTCGACGTCGAGGCTGCCGCTCCGGCTGCTGTCGCCGTTGCTGCTCCGGGCGCTGCTGCTCCGGCTGAGGAAGAGAAGGACGAGTTCGACGTCATCCTCTCCGCCGTTGGCGACAAGAAGATCCAGGTCATCAAGGCCGTCCGCGCTATCACCTCCCTGGGTCTGGCTGAGGCCAAGGCTCTGGTCGACGGCGCTCCGAAGGCTGTCCTGGAGAAGGCCAAGAAGGAAGACGCTGAGAAGGCTAAGTCCCAGCTCGAAGAAGCCGGCGCTACCGTCGAGCTCAAGTGATTCGCGCGGTTTGAAGCCGCATATCACGATCTTGAGTGGAAACCCCGTTCGCCACAAGGCGGCGGGGTTTCCGCATATTCGCAGGTTTTTCTTTCGCTGACAATCCAATAAAACCCGATTTGGGCGTGAACGCTTCCATATCGTGCCATACAATGGGGGAAATAGGCGAAAGTTGTCAATTAATCGCGTCATAATCCTGAAATATGTGGCAAGGCATGACACAATGGCAAAGAGTGTTGTGTGTGAAAGGAAGGCCGACAACGGTGAGCGAAGATCAACGAACGGCGCAGCAGTGGACCGTCAAGGTTGATGGAACCGAACTCAAGAAGCTGGAAAGCGGCGAAAGCGTGGAAATCGGTCGTAAGCCGTTGCGTCCTCTGGTGGATGATGGATTCGCGCGACTCGACATTATGGACGCAAGCAAATCCATGTCGAAACGGCATGCCATTTTTTCAGTCGATGCGCAGGGCAATGCTTCCGTGCGTGATCTCAAGTCGACCAATGGTTCGTTTGTGGTGGCCGACAATGGCCAATTGATGCGTCTGCCGGCGGATGAGGATTTCCAATTGCCAACCACACCGATGACGCTGCAATTCGGTGACGTGCGCGTCACCTTCGAACGAGACATCGCACAGACAGTGCCTGAGACCGAGGACCATACGTCGGCTTCGGTCTCCAACCTGTTCTCCTACGCGGTGTCCGACGAGGTGCCGCAGGCGCCTGATGCGGTGGATATGTCGGTCGATGATATTCTCAACCTGCGTGCCGGCGAGCCAACCGCATTGTTCAACGCGCGTAGCGTCGCCAATCGTGTTAATTTCATGCAACTTGCCGAGCGTCAGTCTTTTGCTCCCGTCCGTTCCAACGAGCCGGATTATGGAGATTTGCCATCCGTTTCGCTGGTGCAGCATAACGTGATCGCAGACAATACTCCGCGCGACCTGTTCGCGGATGCCGTGGCGGAACAGCATGCCGCGGAGGAAGCCGCCAAGAAGAACGCTGCGGAAAACGAACATGAAGCGAATCAGTCGGAATCCGTGCAGGAAGTTTCGTTGCCGATGCAAACCGCAATAGGAAATGAAACTGAGCATGACACGATTCCCGTGAGCAAGCTGTTCAGCGCGCGTCCGAGCAAGCCGATTATCGTGGCGTTGCCGGCTGAAGAAAACAATATGTCGGAACAACAGACAGAAGCATCGCACGAGCAGTCCAACGAAATAGGGGAGCAGTCTGCCGCGATCGTGCAACAGGCAAATGACGAAACTCCAAGCCAGGAGGAAACCTCGTCGCAGCAGGCCGATGATGAGCGCTTCAGACCACATGCTACACAATCGCAGGTTGCGAGCGAACCGTCGCCGGACGAAACCAGCGCGTTCAAGCCTGTTTTCGAACCCGGATCAGTGTTCGACCGCGTTTCCAAGGGCGAGCTCGTCAAGCAGGAGCAGACCATCGAAGTCGACGGGCTGACTTCGGATGATGCCAAGCGCACCGACGATTTCACCGTGCAGTTCGAGATGGCGCGTCATCCGGAACTGCTGCCATTCCTTGCCATGAACCCGTCGCTATACGACGATCTGTATGCATGGCTGGGCGCATTGGGCAATACAGACATCGACGCGGCCCTGTCACATAATCCGGGGTATGCGGAATACCGTAAAGCGGTAGGGAAGTGAGCCAACACATGAGCGAAAGCAAAGAGAACGTCACTGAGCTGGATCGTATTCGTGGGTGGCGTGAGAAGTATCGTCTTGGCCTGTCGCCGTCGCCGCTTGAGGATGTGACGCAGCTGAGTGCCCAACTTGATATGACGCACGCGCACCCGTCCGGCATCGCGCAGCTATTCGCCAGCGGGCATGTTCAGCTCAATTCCTTGTTCCGTGACAATGGCATGTTACGTGCCGCGGGTCGTCGTGTGGAACGTGTGCTTGACGACCGTGAGGCGAAAAGCCGCGTCAGCGGCGTGGGCGAACTGTCTTTGGTGGTCGGCGTGGCCATTTGGAAGGGCAATCAGATGCCGGTGCTCATGTACCCGGTCGAAGTGCGCAAAGAAGGCCGCAATATCGAAAACGGCACGGTGATCGCATTCACAGGGCGTGTGCGCCTGAACGCGGCTTTCGCGGCCGTGCTGCGCGAGAACAACGTCATATTGGATGAGGCCAAGCTGTTTGACGGTTCGAACTATGAGAGCGGCACGCCAGAGACGTCTGCAGTGTTCGCGGCCATTACGGATCGTGCGGCCAACGCGTTCCCCGATTTTGAGATCGAACGGCACATTATTCTCGGGTGCTTTATGGATCCGGCGTCGCAGATGCTGGTGGAAAGCCAGAAGATCATCGATCAGTTGGCCCAAGGTCCGACCGGCAACACCGCTTTGGACGCTTTGGCTGGAGACAAGGCCGCCGCTGAAGCATTGGAGGGGGCTGAGATTCCGGAATACAGCCCGTTCGATGCCGACCCGCATGGCGAGTATGAGGTCGGCGATATCGACAATACCGTCCGATACGCTTCGCAGCTTGCGTCCGCGGGTCATTCGCTGTTTGTGGATAGCTCGATTGCCAACAATACCGCCGAGCAGGCTGCCGCGATCGCGTCCCGTTGCGTGATGAACGGACGTTCCGTGCTTTATGTGCCGTGCGTGACCGATCAGAAACGTCGATTTGTGCAAGCCGTCGCCGCGAATGAGATGAGCGGACAGTTGTTGGATATCGCCGATGACGGTGCCAATGCGGCGATTGATCGTCAGCTGATTGCCGCTGTTGGATTCCAATCCGGTGTTGCTTCGTCTCGATTTGATCAGATTTCCGATGAATTGGTTGGTGTGCGCTCCCGTTTGACCCGTTATCTGGGTGATCTTCACGGCGTGAGCCAGGAGTGGGGCGTATCCGCCTACCAGACGATTCAGAATCTCGCACAGATCGCGGTGCTACCCACCCATCCGACCACGCACGTGCGTTTGAGCAAGCAGACTGCGCATTCCATTGCAGACAAGATCGAGGATTGGGCTGCGAAACTGCAGCGTGCGGGTGAGCTTGGCGAATACACCATCACGGAGAACGACACCGCATGGTACAAGGCTTCGCTGTATTCCGAAGAGGAAGCGGTGAGCGCATACCAGCGTGTGGTCGAACTGTTGCGCAAGGTGCTGCCCGCCACCCGTGAGCAGGTGGCCAGCACGGTGCAGACCTGCGGATTCCCGATTCCGACGACTGCCCAGGAGTGGGGTCGACAGGTCATGGTGCTGAAGAACCTGCGCCGAGTGCTTGACGTGTTCCAGCCGGAAATCTTCGAACGTGACATCGCATCCATGATCGAGGCGACCAAGCCGAAGGCCGAACGCAGGGCTGAAGGCAGTTCCATGGGATTCTGGGAGCGTCGCCGCCATATCAAAGAAGCCAAGGGCATGCTGCGCGTCGGCGCCCAAGTGGAGAACCTGCACGAGGCGTTGCTTGTGGTGTCCAAGCAGGCCGATCAGTGGCATATGTTCGTGCCTCATGGCGGATGGCCGGTGCTGCCCACCAAGCTGGATGACATAATCGAAACGCAGGAGAATCTCAATCGGGATATGACCGCGTTGAATGCGGTGCTTGCCACAACCCCACAGAGAGGCAATCTCGAAACCGTTGATTTCAACCAGGTCGAAGAGCGTTTGAAGGCCCTGTATGACGACAAGCAGGCGCTTGACAATCTGCCGGAGCGTGCCCGTTTGGAGCGTGACTTCCACTCGGTTGGTCTTGACGAGCTGATTGAGGATCTGAACAATCGTGGTATTCCCAACGATGCCGTCGCAGGGGAACTGCAGTTGGCATGGTGGACCACGGCGTTCGAGGATATTGTGAAATCCTCCGCCATCATCTCCAACCAGGATGGTTCGGCATTGCAGGGCGCTGCGGAACGCTTTGCCCAAGTCGATGTGGAGCATGTGCGTTCGATCGGGCCGATGGTGGCACAGGAATCCATGCGTCGCCTGTGCGACATGCTGTTCTCGCGTACGCAGGAAGCCAATCTGCTACATACCATGCTTGCCGGCTCCCACAACGTTTCGTTGAATCGCTTGCACAAGGAACATCCGCAGATTCTCGCAGCGGCGAAACCGATTCTTGTTGCGACGCCCGCCACACTTGCGGCGATCACCGATCCGGCGCCGTTGGCTGACATCGTCATCATCGATGCGGCCGCGCATATCCAGTCCATCGAATTGCTGGGCATCATCAGCCGTGCCAAGCAGGTGGTGGTGATCGCACATCGTGAAACAGTCACATCCGATGGTCTGAAGCGTCTTATCGCACTGCTACCGAGCGTGAAAATCGCCAATCGTCCTGTTCGGCGCGCTCCGAAGCTCAATGCGTTCCTGGAATCGGAAGGCTACGGCTCCGTACCTTTCGATGTGGCAAGAGAAGGTGCGCAAGGCGAGATCGCCTACCACTTTGTGGCTGACGCCAACGGTGTGCCGGTTATCACTTCGGGACTGGTGGAAAGCAGCCAGCAGGAGATCGACGAGGTGGTTAGGTTGATCACCAAGCGCGCCGCCGGTTTTACCATTGTGCCCGCATCATACATGCTTACAGTGGTGACGCTTACGCATACGTTCCGCACCCGACTGGGGGCAGAGCTCAAGGCCATCGCCAACAAGAACAAGGCCATGGGCATGTTCCTTCGCCATGTGCGCATCGTGGATATCTCCGATGTGGCCGGAGCGCATGCCACTGACGCGATTCTTGCGATGTGCTATGCGAAAACCTCCCATGGGCGCCTGCTGCAGCAGTTCGGAGCGTTGGAATCCGAAGGCGGGCGAGGTATGCTGCTGGACGCATTGGCCGTGCCGGACCGCCATCTTGACATCGTGTCCGCGTTCTCGTCGTCCGACATGGATGACGAACGTCTGCATCAGGCTGGCCCGAAGATGCTGAAGACCGTGCTTCGTTGGATGGAACAGCTTGATGACAGCGTGGTGCGTCCCGCCGTCAAGATGACCGGCTCGAACGTGCTTCTCAACGATCTTGCCGATCGCATTCGAGCCCGTGGGCTGAATGTGGCCGTCGATTATGGTTTCGACAATGGATCCAAGCTGCCGCTGGTGGTTGGTCTGAACGACAAGCCGTTCGCGTTGGCGGTACTCACCGACGATGCGCAATTCATGGGATTGCAGTCCACCAGGGAACGTCACCGTGTGCTTTTGCAGAACATCGAATCGCTTGGCTGGTCTGTTATGACCGTGTGGAGCGTTGGCGCGTTCGTGAATCCAGACAAGGAAGTGGACCGCATCGTGGCACGCCTGAGCGACCTGTATCAGGAGGTCAAGTGAGCGTCGACGAGCATTCTCCGCAGGAGTCTTCCCAGGAAACTGACCAGCCTGCCGTTCGCGTGGTGTCCGGCTATTGCGCCACTCGCCGAACGGCACGCAAGCACAAGCGTGTGATCCGCCAGGGCACTGAGCTGTTCGATGCGGACGGCGTTAAGCTCGAACCGTCCGATGTGCTCACCGAACGTCAGCGCAATGCGGATGACGACAAGCGTATTCTGGGTGAACTGCCGCCGCATTGGGGCGTGTTCTCCGAGAGGGGACGCTGACATTCGCGTGGGATTTGCTTCGTTGCCGTCACGAACTGACGATGGCGATAATCGCACTGTACTCTTGAGCCTGCAAAACGGTCGCCGCCTCATGAGGAGGCATGGCAAACACTGCAAGGGTGTTGCCGTCCGCATCGCGCGAGGGTTTCGCGGTCAGGATCGCGCCCGAGCATAGTTCGCGCAGCGTCACGGCATCTGTATCCGGGGATGCTTCCGGTGTTGCCTCGCCGAATATCGTGGCGCTGGAAAGCGTCACGATATCGCCAAGCGACAGATTGTCGGCGGAACTTGCCAATCGCACTTCGATCGCCGTGTATCCTTCGGGAACAACGGGAGAGGCGCGTGCCATGGTCGACGTGACGATGCCACCTTCCGCAACGTCCACTTGGGCGATTAGCCCGACGGCATCGTCGCAATCATGGAAAACGTTACGTAAGGCCTCGTCATACGGAAGATCACGCAATGCGAGCGAATCCGCGGTAATCACGCTACCTTTCGCAATGGGCTGCGCTGCGATGACAACCGGTTGCGTGGAAATCGTCAATCGTACACACTGCAGGGCTGCGAATACGGCAAGTCCGGCACAGACCGCGGCGAGCAGCCGGTGCAATCGTGCATTCCTCCGTCGCCGATGGGACGCAGTCCGCGTGCCATCGGTCGTTCGCCTGCCATCCATGTCCTGCAGACGTTGCAACAAATCATGAAAAAAGGTCACCATGCATGCATGATGACCTTACGAATAGCTGTTGCGCAAGCCGAATCAAGGGTTGTGGTCGGAGGATGTGAGTTATCCACAGGCTTCGACATGTCGCCTTGTTTTCCAAGGGTTGAGCTTGTTTGAATTATGTGATTGAGCTCACTTGGATTTGTCGGTGCGGTAGAAACCGGATCCCTTGAATTCGATTGGCGGTGCGGAATACACCTTGCGGACCTGTTCCTCGCCGCATTCGGGGCAGATGGTGATCGGGTCGTCGGTGAACGACTGCTGCTCGGTGAAATCGTATTTGCAGTTCTTGCAACGGTAATGATAAGTAGGCAAAGTATCCTCGCTTCAATCAGGTTCTCAAATTTCTTAACGGGACATATCCTAGTACGCTCCCTGAGACGGCCGCATGAACGTCTTGTTCACGAATGGTTTATTGGCGAACCTCCGTGAATCCATCCGGCGTAAGCACTCCGTCAACGGGAATGTCGTGCGCTTCATGTGGCACCGGCTTGTCGGCCGGCTCCCAGGGCCAGCAGACCGCTACCACGCGCGATCCGACCGCACGGTATTCAAGTGCCCGATCGTACCATCCTCCGCCACGCCCCAAACGGAATCCCTCATGATCGACGGCAAAAGCGGGAACGATGATCAGTCCAGCGTTTTTCAACGCTTCGGGCCCACATACGCTGTTGCTGGGTTCCTGCGGACGATGTGTGTTGGTGGAGCCGTCGCTGTTGGTCTGATCGCGCAGATCGTGGATGCTGTCAAGCTCGCTCCAACCAATATCCGTGCCTTCTCCAAGCCGTGGAACGAGTACGCGGCAGTTCGAATCGAAAAGCGCCTGCAGCATTGGTGTCATCGACATTTCGCTACCCATGGATGCGAATGCGGCCACCGTGGTGAATGAATGGATGAGATTCGCCTGCCGTGCCTGCTCGGCCAGTTTTCGACCGGCTTCCATCCGTTCCTCAGGACTTGTCCGTTTTCTTCTTGCGATTGCGTTCTTGCGCCATTGCCTTTTCAGATCGCGTTGCGTTGCGGTTTCGTCACGCGTGCTGTCGCCTGCGACATCGGTTTGCATATTCGGGGTCATATCGCATGTTGTACCACGGGATGGTTGCGCGAAAACGAAAATGTTATGCGCATGGCAGAATGAAAGCGTGACGATTTTGCAATCTTTGCGCGGCATGATGCGTTCGGAATCCAATGCCATCGATGTTCCGCGGTTCATCCAATCGCACGGGCTCCACGTTCCCATAATCCTGCGGCCGCTGACCTTCGACGACTGCGACGAATGGAACGACGTCCGTTGGCGTAATGACGACTGGCTGAAGCCGTGGGAATCCGGCGACCCGTTGCATGGCGCGTCGATGTCGTTCAATGAGTGGGTGCGCGCGATGCGGCGCAACGAGCGAAACGGCACCGGAGTGGTGTTCGCCATTGAGCAGCATAGACGTATCATCGGCCAGATTTCGCTGGGAGCGATCTGTTATGGCGCCATGCGCACTGGTGTGGTCGGCTACTGGATCGACGAACGTTGCGCAGGTCGTGGATATGCTCCTATGGCCGTCGCGTTGTTGGCTGATTGGGCGATGTTCGATCCTTCCGGACCGCAATTGCATCGCATGGAGATCGACCTGCTTCCCGAAAACGCGCGTTCCCGCAAGGTCGCGCTCAAGGTGGGAGCATGTTATGAGGGTGTGCGCACATCGTACATGTTCGTCAACGGGCAATGGCGTGATCATGAATCGTACGCGTTGCTGCCGGAGTGCGCGCCAAACGGTTTCACCGCACGGTTGATGGGCGAGTGAGCCGTTGACGAGGTTCAACCCGCGCTTTCGACGCACATGTTCGACACGCGGGGGCGTGTGCCCCGAAGAATGTCGGAATGTCACCTATTCTTATGAGTTATGGGTTATGAATCGTTAAGCACGGTTGTGGTGCTTGCGATTGTGATTATTCTCATGGCTTTCTGGCTGCCCAAACGGACGGTCAAAGGCATGAAGCGGGTAATCGAGCACCGAGAGGACCGCTTTTCGCCGTCGCTGCATCTGGTGGATGCCGACAGTGGAACGCGATTCTCCGATGAGACCGCCGCAAAGGCGAAAGGGGCGATAATGCAGTCCAACGAGACGCATGAGGGCAAGCTGACCGACGAAAGGATCGCGCATGTCCGTGCCCTTCGTCGTGCCGCGATCCGCAGAAGACGGATTATTGTTGTCTCGATGCTGGTGATCACAATCGTCGTGTTGATGTGCGCGTTTGTGTTGCATTTCAGTCCGTTGTTTGCTTTGATTCCCGCATCGCTGCTTGCCGGAGTGCTCGCTTTGGGGGTGAGGGCCGCCAAGCAGGCCGCAGCGTGGGAGCATAAGGTCGCCAAGTATCGTTCCAAGATGAGGAAGCGGGCTGCGGCGGAGCGCAAGCGTGCCCAAGAGGAACAGGCGGAGCGCTCGCGTTTGCGGGAGCAGGAGCTTGAGGAAATTCGTAGGATCGCCGAATCTCAGGTGCCGACCGATGTTATGCCGGAAGGTGAGATTCGTCAGGCGATCGATCGCGGCAAGGTCGACCGCGATGCTGCCGTAAGCAAGCGTAAGGAGACGCCTGAGGCGAAAACCGATACTGAAGCGAATATTGTGGATGCGCAAGTCGTGCCGAGTGAGACGAACGGTCTGTCCATCCACGATGAGCGGGATGAAATCGCCAAAACCGAGAATGTGGACCCCCGTGACGATATGTCGTCGCCCACTGTGATGAACGCGTCGCAGGATCTGATTTCGTTTTCGCTGGGCGCGCCGCGCGACGGCAACGATATCGTGCAGGCCGCTCCGGAAAGCATGGAAATCAAATCCACCCGTCAGGTGGCCAAGGCCGTGCCTCCGACTGCGAGTGCGGTTTCCGACAATATCGAGCCGTTGATTGTGCCAACCGACGCGATCAGCAGCATGGATTCCGACGAGGCCGCCGCCCGCGTGGAGGCTGGTGTGCATCTGCGGGACGTGGATGCCGTGGGATTCCACGACGCCGAGGTCAGCGCCGACGTCGAGGCTCCCAGCGTCACCTCCGATTCTCTGGGTGTGGGCTTGGCATCCATTATGGCCCGTCGTGGTGCATGACGGAGGGAAAGCGAACGTACGAAACGCACGAAACGTGCAAACAAGCGTAAAGAACATTAGCCTGAAACCGAATAGTTTCAGGCTTTTTCGTATATTTTGCTCTCAGCGTTAGCACTCGAGTTGGCAGAGTGCTAATAATCGCGCTAGGATATGTCTCAGCGCGGAAGGACGACGCCGTAAGTGATCGTCAGCCTCTTGCAAGCGGGTCCCGGCGCGGTAAGTAACGATTTCTCTTAGAAAGAGGAGGTCCACAGTGTCGATCTCACTCACACCGTTGGAAGACAAGATCATCGTCAAGCAGGCGGAAGCCGAGACCCAGACCGCATCCGGTCTGTTCATTCCGGACAACGCCAAGGAGAAGCCGCAGCAGGGTGAAGTCCTGGCTGTCGGCCCGGGCCGTCGTAACGACGCCGGCGAGCGCATTCCGGTCGACGTCAAGGTCGGCGACAAGGTGCTGTACTCCAAGTATGGCGGCACCGAGGTGCACTATCAGGGTGAGGATTACCTGATCGTCTCCGCCCGCGATATTCTGGCCATTCTCGGCTGAGCGTAGCGCGTAGCTGTTTGAAGACCCCGTCAGCGAACGATTGGTGAACAATCGTTGCCGTTGGCGGGGTCTTGTTGATTTCAAGCGCTTGAAGTTCCTGCAATAGGCTGTGCGCGGTCAATGCGTGCCATGTTCATCGGCATTGGCGTGCTGGTGTTGGCATCGCTGTTCAAACGGTCTGCAGGAAAGTCCAGAAAAAATACTCATGATTTTTCTTTTCGGGATTTTTTTCGTGAGGATTTGCTCTGATTGGCGCTGACATGTGGCTGATAGTGGGAAAACGTTGGAATTTCAACGATTTGAGACTTTTTGAGCTGTTGCGACACGCCGTATTTGCATTATTCGCATGGTCTGTGGCATACTAAACGGGTTGCCGGTTCGGGTTCAACCAAACAGGCAGCACGGCGGATTTCCCAAGCGGTCAAAGGGAACTGACTGTAAATCAGTCGCCTCGTGCTTCAGTGGTTCGAATCCACTATCCGCCACGCCTCGATAGCTCAGTGGTAGAGCACTTCCTTGGTAAGGAAGAGGTCGTGAGTCCGATTCTCACTCGAGGCTCTCATGGCGGGATAGCTCAGCTGGCTAGAGCGTACGACTCATAATCGTAAGGTCAAGAGTTCGAGTCTCTTTCTCGCTACAAAGGTCGACGGAACGTCGGCATAGCAACGAACCACAAGAGGTGAACTTAAATGGCAAGCAAGAGCGCCGACATTCGTCCGGGCATCACGCTGGCATGCACCGAGTGCAAGGAGCGTAACTACATCACGACGAAGAACCGCCGTAATACGCCGGATCGTCTTGAGCTGAAGAAGTTCTGCTCCCGCTGCGGTAAGCAGACCGTGCATCGCGAGACCCGCTGAGCGAGTTCAAAGCTTTCAACCCGACCAATTGGTCGGGTTTTTTTGTTTTCTCCGAAACCCCTCTTGACACCTTTTCAGCTGCCTTCCCCGCACGCTAAGCTAATCACCATGACTAATTTCGCAGATCTCACCACTATTGCCGTAGGCGGGCCAATCGCATCCTTTATTGAACCGACCTCGCGTGTCGGCGTTATTGAAGCCGTTGAAGATGCCGACGCCAAAGGCTTGCCGTTGTGCGTGATCGGAGGCGGATCCAACATGCTCGTGGCCGACACGCCGTTCGATGGCGTCGTGGTCCGTGATGCGCGACACGCCGTAAGTGTGCTTGATGAGGCAGCGCCTGCCGAAAACGACGAAAAAATCGTGCATGTCAACGCCGAAGCCGGATGCAATTGGGATGATTTCGTCGACTACTGCGTCGGGCTTGGCCTGGAAGGCGTGGAAGGACTTTCCGGCATTCCGGGCACCGTCGGCGCGTCAGTGGTGCAGAATATTGGCGCATACGGCCAAGAGGTCGCATCCAGCGTCGAAAGCGTGGAAGTCTGGGACCGCAAAGACAAGCAAACCAAAGAGCTCACCAATCAGGAACTGCATTTCGGTTACCGTATGAGTGCGCTCAAAGCCAGCATGTACAGCGCTCCGGCCACGCCCGCAGCCGACTTCTTCCCGACGCCGCGTTACGTGGTGTTGTCCGTCACCTTCGCTTTGCATCACAGCGCAACCGGTGTGGTCGGCTACGGGCAGCTCGCCAAGGCATTGGGCGTGGAAGTGGGCGAACGCATGTCGACAACGGATATTCGCAACGCGGTATTGAACGTACGTGCCTCCAAGGGCATGCTTGAGGATTCCCACCGTTACTTGACCGAAGCCATGCGCGGCACCAAAAAAAGCGAACTGGTCGCCATCGCGCATAATGCGCAGCGTACACAGGCAGGCAATGACGAACCCGACTATAATCGCCATAGCTGTGGCAGCTTCTTCATGAATCCGATTCTCCCCAAAGAGCAGGCGGCAAAGCTTCCCGAAGATGCGCCGCGATTCAGCGCTACCCTGCCGGATGGCACGCCTGGAGTCAAAACGTCCGCAGCATGGCTTATCGATCATGCAGGCTTCCATAAAGGCTACAAAACCAGCGAAAACGCTACTGCGGGACTGTCCACCATGCATACGTTGGCGTTGACCAACCGAGGAGGAGCCTCAGCAGCCGATATCGTGAAGCTTGCCAAAACCGTGCAGGATGGTGTCGAGCGGGCGTACGGCATCCGTCTCGTTCCAGAGCCGGTCGTCATCGGCATGAGCCTCAAGTAAACGTAAGAACGAAGGGAGAAGGGAAACGTAATGAACGTATTACGCAAGAAATCCGTCGAGCAGACGCTGGCGGAAACAGAGGAGTCGGGGCATTCCCTGAAACGAGACCTGACCTGGTGGGATTTGGCCATTATGGGCGTGGCCGTGGCAGTCGGCGCGGGCATCTTCTCCATCGGAGCCCAGGCGGCAGCCTTCCATGCGGGTCCGGCCGTAATCATCAGCTTCCTCATCGCCGGCGTGGTATGTGGTGCGGCCGTAATGTGCTATGCCGAATTCGCGTCCATGATTCCGGTTGCGGGATCCGCCTACACCTTCACCTACACCACCGTCGGTGAGATCGTCGCGTGGGTGATCGGCTGGGATCTGATCCTTGAAATGCTGATGGCAGGCTCCGTCGTCTCCAAATATTGGGGCGTCTATCTCAACGATTTCTTCCGGCTGGTTGGCTGGAATATCAACACCAACATCACCATCGGATCATTCAATTTCGATTTCGCGCCAATCATCGTCGTAGCTTTCTTCACGGCACTCTTGGTGTGCGGTACGAAAATCGGCGCACGAGTCGACGGCGCGCTCACCATACTGAAAATCGCCATCGTGCTATTCGTTGTAATCGTCGGATTCTTCTACGTCAAAGCCGAAAACTTCACCCCATTCATTCCACCGAGCGAACCAGCGACCGCCACCGGATCCGGGTTGACCGCAACCATGGAGCAGCCATTATGGCAGTGGGCCACCGGCATGACCCCCAGCATTTACGGCATTGCCGGCATCATCTCCGGAGCCGCGCTCGTGTTCTTCGCGTTCCTCGGCTTCGATGTGGTCGCCACCACCTCCGAAGAAACCGTCAATCCGAAGAAGAATGTTCCGCTGGGCATCGGCGTGGGCATGGGACTGATCATCGTGCTCTACACCCTCGTTGCCATTGTCACCACCGGCATGGTCTCCTACAAAGACCTCGCCAAGCAGAAAGACCCGTCGCTCGCCACGGCATTCGAAATGGTCGGCGCTGACTGGGCCGCCAAAATCATCAGTTTCGGCATTGTGATCGGCCTGGCAACCGTGGTCATGGTGCTGCTGCTCGGCCTGACCCGCGTGGTGTTCGCCATGAGCCGAGATGGCCTGCTGCCGCGCTCGCTCAGTCACACGGGCAAGCACGGCACTCCAGTACGTCTGCAGATTGCCGTCGGCGTGGTCATGGCGCTCATCGCAGCCAGCTGCAACGTCAGTATCCTTGCCGACATGGTGAACATCGGCACGCTGTCGGCATTCACCCTTGTTTCAATCTCTATTCCAATCATGCGCAAGAAGCGCCCCGACCTGAAGCGAGTCTTCAAAATCCCCGGCAATCCATGGGTGCCTATCATCATCGCGCTCGCCAACATCTGGCTCATGCTCAACCTGAGCGTGCTCACCTGGATTCGATTCGTGGTCTGGCTTGCGGTCGGCTTCTGCATCTACTTCGGCTACGGCTACCGCCACGCCCGACTCGGTACGGGAGAGCTGGAAGTTGGCAATTAAGAGTAGTCTTGAACGGTAAGTGTTAAGGAGGTAACCATGCCATACGTTGTCGCTCAGCCGTGCGTCGATGTCAAAGACAAGGCCTGCGTGGACGAATGCCCGGTCGATTGCATCTATGAGGGCTCCCGTTCCCTGTATATCAATCCGAACGAATGCGTGGATTGCGGTGCATGCGAACCGGTGTGCCCGACCGAAGCCATCTTCTATGAAGACGATCTGCCAGACGAGTGGGCTTGGTACAAGGATGCCGCAGTCAGCTTCTTCGCCGAAGTTGGTGATATGGGCGGCGCTTCCGCAGCCGGCCCGATCGGCAAGGATCCGGAGCAGGTAGCTGCTCTGCCGCCGCAAAATCAGTGATTGGCATTTGAAAGCGGCCTTTTCCCGTTGGAAGAGGCCGCATATTTTGTTTATAGAGGATTATTAAGGAGTTTTCACGATGGGCTTTCATGAGTTTTCTTCGCCATACGATTGGTCGCGTATCGCAGCATACAAGCGCACGGCAAAAGCTGCGTTCGGAGGCATGATCGACCTGTCCGTGGGATCTCCCGTCGATCCTGTGCCCGACTCGGTGCGCAAGGCGCTCGCAGCGGCGGCGAATGATCCGAATGCGTATGGATATCCGGCTACTGCAGGTACTGCCGATTTACGTACTGCGATTGCTGAATGGTTTTCGGCGACTCGCAATGTTGATTTGCAGGCGATTCATGCTGATGTGGTGCCTACCGTCGGCTCCAAAGAGGGTGTTGCGTTGATGGCGTCGCTACTGCATTTCGGTGAGGATGATGTTGTGGTGCAGCCGAAGGTTTCGTACCCGACGTATGAGATCGGCACGCAGTTGGCTGGGGCGAAGGTGCTTAAGGTCGACGATGTGGCTGATGTTGCGTCGTGGCGCAATGTGCCTGGTGTCAAAGCGGTGTGGGTGAATTCCCCTTGCAATCCGACGGGCGAGGTGTATTCGGCCGAGCGGATGGCTGGCATTGTCGCAGCTGCGCGTGAGATCGGCGCGGTGGTGCTTTCCGACGAATGCTATGCGCTGATGCAGTGGAGGGGTGCTGTGAATGGTGCTGAAGGTGAAGCTGATTCACTTGCGTCGACGCCGTGCGCGCTTTGTGACGATGTGTGTTTGGGCTCCGCCGAGGGCGTGCTGGTGCTTTATTCGTTGAGCAAGCAGAGCAATATGGCTGGGTATCGTACCGCGTTCATTGCCGGAGATGAGTCTTTGATTGCATCGATGAGTGCATATCGCAAGCAAATTGGTCAGATTATTCCTGGTCCGGTGCAGGCTGCGATGGCTGCCGGATTGCGTGATCTGGAATCCGTCAAGGTTCAGCATGCGCGCTATCGGGAACGTCTCAGCGTGTTGGTGAGCGCGTTGCGTGCTTACGGATACTGCACCGACATGCCGGATGGTGCATTGTATGTGTGGGTAAGAGCCAAGTCGGGCGATTGTTGGACCGATATGGAGCAGCTTGCCAAGATTGGCATCATCGCCAGTCCCGGCGAGTTCTATGGTGCGCCGGAATGTCTGCGTTTCTCCGCCACCGCCAGCGACGAGGCGATCGCTTCCGCTGCTGAACGTTTGGCGCGCTAAGTCGATATGCAAAAGGGCTTCCGGCAATCGCTGGAAGCCTTTTATCTGCGGAGTCAGGGGGAGTCCAACGCCCATGCGTCTTATGATTATGCGCAGCTGTTGATGTCGCTGATGGCAAAGTGAACGGCGTAGGCTAGGCCGCAGGGCGTCGTCCCTGATTTACTTAAATCTATTCGAAAGTTTCGTAAATATTTGCATATAGAACTTTCGTAACAAAAAATTTTAAGTATTTAGTTAAGTGACTTGACTTTCTTGAAAATCAAGTCATATAATCAAGTAGTGCTTTAACTGAAATGCTAAAGCATCTATGAAACATGACGATGTGTGTTCATGCATGTCACCAAAGGAGAAAGACATGATGAAGTCAAGAACTTGGAAACGAGTGCTTGCTGCTGTTTGCGCTGGTGTAGCGGCCGTTTCAATGGCTGCTTGCGGCGGAGGTACTAATAACACCGCGAAGGACGGAGTCATTATCAACAGTGTTATGAATTCAACTTCGCAGGCGTCGTTGAATTATAATCCGTTCTCTTCTACAGCTTTGACCGGTGTGGTCGGTGCTCTGTACGAGCCATTGTTCTATATGAACAACCTTAAGGACGACCCTACTAAGCTGGAACCGCTAATGGGTAAATCCTACACTATCAGTGACGATGCGAAAACTATTGATGTAACGATTCGTGACGGTGAAAAGTGGTCTGATGGCGAACCTTACACTACCGAAGATGTTGCATACACATTCAACCTCCTTAATTCCAACAAGGCTTTGAATACCAGTGGCTTTGCTGGCTCTGCCAAGGTCCTTAGCGATACGGAAGTTCGTATCACTTTGGACAAGCCTGAATCGGTGAATGCTCTGTCGTATCTGTCCGGCACGATGATTGTTCCGAAGCATGTGTGGGAAAAGATCGATGATCCGGTGACCTATACCAATAAAGACGCTGTTGGCTCTGGGCCTTTCACAGTTAAGGGCGGGAACTTTTCCCCAACCGCTTACACGTTTAAGAAGAATCCGTACTACTGGGATGAAGGTAAGCCTGAAATTGATGGCGTCCGTTATGTTCTGATCACCGGTGGCACCCAAGCTTCTCAAAATGCCTTGACCGCTGGCGATGTGGACTGGATGTCTGCGATCTTCCCGAATATGGATGATGTGCTGTCGGGATATCCTGATATTAAGACGGTTAACGTTCCTTCTAGTCAGATGGCATTCATGACCTGTTCGAACAAAGAACTCGGCTGCAGTGGTCCTACCACTGATCCGGCAGTGCGCAAGGCTATCTATTACGCTCTTGATCGTAATCAGATTAATAAACTCGCTCTGAATGGCCAGTACAGTGAGCTGGCTGGTTCTCTGTATCCGTATGGACAGTTCACCAAGTACGCTTCGGATGACGTCCCGGATTCACCTATTCCAGGTAAAGGACGTACGGATGAAGCCGTCAAGATACTGGAGGACGCCGGCTATACGAAGGGTGATGACGGCATCTATCAGAAGGACGGAGTTAAGCTGAGCATCAAAGTCGCTGTTATGAGTGATGTCTCTGACTGGATCAACGCGATTAACGTCGCCTCGCAGCAGCTGAAAAAAATCGGTATTGATCTGCATGCGGACCAAATGTCTTCTAATGAATGGACTCAGGCGATGCAGCAGGGCCAGTTTGAAATGTCCATTTATGGTCTGTGGGTCGCAGGTGCCGAACCATGGATGTTCTACAACCAGTTCTATGCCACTGCCAATACGGCTGCAGTGGGTAAAAGCGCTTGGCCTAATTACGCTCGCTACAGCAATAAGACCGTGGATGATGCTCTTAATGTCATCAATACCACCACTGATGTGGCGACCAAGAAGTCTGAATATGAGAAGATTCAGACTCAGGTGTTTGAGGACATGCCGTATATCCCGATTCTGCGTCAATCCGGTCTGAGCGAAGTGTGGAGCGATAAGGTTACCGGTTGGCCGACAGACGATAACGTCTATGCTAATCCGCAGACTTGGGCAAATCCTGATTTGGGCATTGTCCTGAAGAACCTGAAGGTTAAGAAGTAACCTGACGGATTTTATGAATCAACGGTGCACAAGGCGTTTTAGCTGTGCGTTTTGTGCACCATTTTTCCATGTAGAAATGAGGTAACATGAGGTTCTACCTGAAAAAGATAGGATTTTACCTTGTTGCATTGTTTGCGGCTTTGACATTGAACTTTGCCATCCCGCGACTGATGCCAGGTGATCCGGTTTCAGCTGTTCTTACCAGGCTCGCATCGCGAGGTGGTACTGTTGCGCCCGAAACAAGGGAAGCGATTACTGCAATGCTGGGACAAGATGGAGGCAACATCTTCCAGCAGTATATTGGTTATCTGAAGAATATCTTCACCGGCAACTGGGGCGTATCTGTAACGTATTTCCCCAACCAAGTTACAACGTCCATTGCTTCTGCACTGCCTTGGACCATTTGTCTTGTCGGCACAACCACGATTATATCGTTCTTTGTTCAACAGGCTCTTGGTATCTGGGCTGGTTGGCGTCGTGGTGGCGCTTTTGATAACATCATTTCCCCTGTGTCCACCATTTTCCAAGCTGTTCCTTACTTCTGGCTTGCACTCATCTTCATTTGGGTGTTTGCCCGTACGCTGCATTGGTTCCCTCAGTCAGGCGGATACAATTATCGTGAGGTTGTGCCCGGCTTCACTTGGGAATTCTTCTCGAGCGCAGTGCAGTATGCAATCTTGCCGGCCTTGACGATTCTTGTCAGCTCTCTGGGCATGGGTGTTGTCGGTATGCGTAATATGATGGTCTCCACGTTGTCTGAGGACTACATTGTTACTGCTGAGGCCAAGGGTTTAAGTCCTAAACGCGTTATGATGTGCTACGCAGCTCGTAATGCAGTGTTGCCATCCATTTCTGGCTTTGGCACGTCTATCGGTGCAGTGGTGGGTGGATCGCTGCTTACTGAACAGGTGTTCTCCTATCCAGGTGTTGGTCAGATGCTTTTGCAAGCAGTGACCAGTAACGATTACGCGCTGATGCAAGGTATCTTCCTGATTATTACCGTTACTGTTCTAGTCGTGAACTTTATCATTGATTTGCTTTACGGCATTATCGATCCACGTACGCGGCAACAGGATTGAGGTTAAATATGTCTGCAACAAATTCTTCTGCTGCTGTGGCTCGTAGCCAAGCTAAACGTCGTCGCTCCGCTTTGGATTCTCTCAAGCGAGTTCTTCCTGAGCGTTCTGCAAAATTGACGGCTGGATTAACCATTGTGATCGCAATGGTTTTGTTCGCCATTATTGTTCCTATCTTCACGAAGGATCCTAATAAGATCAATGACATTGGCTTGTCTGCGCCATCTGCCCAGCATTGGTTGGGCACTACGCAGTCTGGCCAGGATGTTTTCACTCAGCTTGGCTATTCTGTCCGTGGCTCTCTGATTATTGGCTTTGCTGTTGGCTTGATTGCAACTGCGTTGTCGTTCATTTTTGGTGTTTTGGGCACATATATTGGCGGAATTTGGGATGATTTGTTCTCTCTGATTACCAATATCATGCTGGTGATTCCGGGGTTGCCTCTGACCATCGTGATTTCTGCATTGATGCCTTCCAAGGGCACGATGATGTTGGTCATTGTTATTTCAATCACCGCATGGGCTGGCGGTGCCCGTGTACTGCGGGCGCAAACATTGTCGATGCGTGGGCGTGATTATGTTCTTGCCGCAAAAATTGCAGGTGAACGTCCGTGGCGCGTGATTACCGTTGAAATTCTGCCTAATCTGTTGCCTGTGATGGGATCGCAGTTTGTGTTCTCCGTTATTATGGCAATCCTGAGTGAGTCTTCGTTGTCCTTCATTGGCCTGGGATCGACCCAATCCTTCTCGCTGGGAACCATGCTGTATTACGCGCAGAACGGTTCTGCTCTGAACACGGGCGCATGGTGGTGGTTCCTGCCACCGGGACTGATGATCGCTATCATCGGCGCCGGATTGTCCTTCATTAATTTCTCCATCGATGAAGTCATCAATCCGCGACTACGTAAGCCTACCAAGAAAAGCAAGGGAAGGAAAGGGTGAACACGATGGCGACTCAGAATTCTGATATCCTGCTTTCGGTCGATAACCTCGACGTTATCTACGATACGGATAATCCGGTGCACGCCGTGCAGAACGCTACATTCGAATTGCGTCGCGGTGAGATGCTTGGTTTGGCTGGTGAATCCGGTTGCGGCAAGAGTACATTGGCGTATAGCATCAATCAAATGCTGAAAGCTCCGGGTAAGATTAACTCTGGCTCTGTGATTTTCCATGATAAGTCAGGGAAAGATATTGATATCCGTGCTTTGTCGGGGCGTTCATTGCGTGAATACCGTTGGGAGAAAACCTCCATGGTGTTTCAGGGCGCCATGAATTCATTAAGTCCTGTAACTAAGATTGGTAAGCAGCTTGCCGATATTTATAAAACTCATCGTCCTCAGATGGCGAAGAGCGAACGACAAGACCGTTGCGCACATTTGCTTGAGATGGTGCATGTTGATCCAAATCGTCTAGCTGCTTACCCGTTTGAACTTTCCGGCGGCATGCGTCAGCGTGTGATGATTGCCATGGCTTTGGCTCTTGAGCCGCAGCTGATTATTATGGATGAACCGACCACGGCGTTGGACGTTGTTGTACAGCGTGAAATCATCGAGGAAATTTCGGAACTGCGCCGTGACAAGGGCTTCTCTGTTATTTTTATCACGCATGATTTGCCGATGCTCTTGGAGATCACGGACAAAATTGCTGTGATGAAAGATGGTGTCATCGTAGAACAAGGCGTTTCTGAAGACGTGTATTTCAATCCGAAGCATCCGTATACACAACGGTTGCTGAGCTCGTTCCCATCTTTGACAGGAGATCGTGGCTCATTCGTTCGTGTTCCACGCCATGCGTGAAAGGAATAATCATGTCAGTATTGAAGCTTGAGCATGTGAAAAAAGATTTCACCCTGCGTAATGGTTTGAAAACCACGACGATTCATGCGGTGAAGGATGCATCATTCGAGTTAGCTTCGGATAAGACCATTGCTCTTGTTGGTGAGTCTGGTTCCGGGAAATCGACAATCGCCCGAATGATTACATGTTTGGAGACGCCGACTTCTGGAAGCATCACGTTGGACGGCAAGCCTGTTCCTACGCATGGTAAGGATTTGTATGAATACCGTCATAATGTGCAAATGGTATTTCAGGATCCGTTCGCTTCCTTGAATCCATATCATACGATTTTCCACCATATTCTTCGTCCTCTTATGATTAATCACATGGCAAATAGCCAAGAGGAATATGAGCAGAAGGTTATCGAACTGCTGGAACGTGTTGAATTAACGCCTGCCGTCAATTTCATGTATCGACGCCCTCATGAGCTGTCTGGTGGACAGCGTCAGCGCGTCGCAATTGCACGTGCATTGGCTCCTAAGCCAAAGGTTCTAATTGCGGATGAGCCTGTTTCGATGTTGGATGTTTCTTTGCGGTTAGGCGTGCTTAACCTGCTGTCTAGAATTCAGCAGGAAGAACACATCGGCATGCTGTACATTACCCATGATCTGGCGACTGCTCGCCATTTTTCGGATGAGATTATGGTGATGTGTCATGGAAACATTATTGAACATGGTCCTTCTGATGATGTGATTTTGAATCCGCAGCAAGACTACACGAAAGTGTTGCTTAATGCCGCGCCTGATCCGGAGAAGCATTTCGCGAAGATTCGTGACGAGCGTAGCCGTCAGTAATACCGCATGGAATACGTCTGATCATCATCTGATTGCTTGCAACTCCCTCGGCCTATGGCCGAGGGTTCCATATAAAGGAGTACTTTATGCAAATCGCAAACCCCGTTCTCCCGGGATTCAATGCCGATCCCTCGATGATTCGGGTCGGGGATACCTACTACATCGCCAATTCCACGTTCGAATGGTTCCCAGGTGTCCGTCTGCACGAGTCCAAGGACATGGTCCATTGGAACCTGTTGCCGAGTCCACTGAGCCGCACGAGCCAGCTTGACATGCGCGGCAATCCGTCATCCGGTGGCATCTGGGCTCCGGATCTTTCCTATGCGGACGGCAAATTCTGGCTGATCTACACGGACGTGAAGGTCGTGAACGGTGCGTTCAAGGATTGCACGAACTATTTGGTCACTGCCGAAAGTATCCATGGTCCGTGGAGCGAGCCGATTCGCGTGAACGGTGTCGGCTTCGACGCAAGCCTGTTCCATGACGACGATGGCCGCAAGTATCTGGTGCAGCAGACTTGGGATTTTCGTGAGTACCATCATGGCTTCGACGGCATCACACTGACCGAATTCGATGTGAAGACGATGAAGCTCAAGCCGGAAACTGAACGTACGATTTGGCGCGGTACGGACGTCAAACTCACCGAGGGACCACATCTGTACAAGATCAATGGCTATTACTACCTGTTCGCCGCTGAAGGCGGTACCGTGTATACGCATCAGGAAGTCGTGGCCCGATCCAAGTCTTTGGACGCGTTGTCCTTCGAAGGCATGCCGTCGAATCCGTTCATCACGAATTTCGACACGCCGCGTTCCTATCTGCAAAAGCAGGGGCATGGCGCGCTGGTCGATACCCCGTCCGGCGAATGGTATTACGCCTCGCTGTGCGGTCGTCCGTGGCATCACGACAATGAATCCTTCACTGATCCGCGCGGCTGGTGCACGCTGGGGCGTGAAACCTCCATCCAGAAGGTCGAATGGACCGAGGATGGCTGGCCGTATATTGTCGGAGGCCATGGCGGACAGCGTTATGTGGATGCTCCGAAGGATGCCATCGAGACCGAGGCACCTGCGGATCACAGCCAGCATGACGATTTCATGTCCGATACGTTGGATTTGAATTGGAATACGCTGCGTGTGCCGTTCGATGGCGAGATGGGCAAGGTCGGTGGCGGCGTGTTGGAACTGCGTGGCCAGGGCTCGCTGTGCAACCTTTTCGATCTGTCGTTGGTGGCACGTCGTTGGCAGGCGTTCAACTTCGATGCGACCGTAAAGGTTGAGTTCGATCCGAAGAACTACCGCCAGATGGCCGGCCTGACGAACTACTACGATGATTTATGCTGGTCGTGGGTGTTCGTGACTTGGGACGAGCGGCGGCAATGCCGCGTGATTGAGGTCGCTCAGAACGATTTCAACAACTACACGTCGTTCCTGCGGGATACCGCTCCAGCAGTGCCGGATGACGTGAAGTCCGTGTGGCTGCGCACGAAGGTGCGCAAGCAGTGGTATTCGTATGAATATTCGTTTGATGGGACTTCATGGGTCGATCTGGGCGTGAAACTGGACGCGAAGATCCTGTCGGACGACTATATCCTGCGTCGATACGGCGGATTCTTCACCGGAGCATTCGTCGGTTTGGCTGCAGTCGATCTTTCTGGATACGACAGGGTTGCGAAATTCAGCGAATTCGATTATCGGGAATTGCCCGATAACGAGTAGGTGTTTTGGTGGCGACGGGAGCTGTGTTTTCGTCGCCACTGACGTATGCAAGCCGTCATGAATCGTATACGGAGGCTTTATGTGGACTTGTCAAAGATGGAAGAAGGAAGAGCAACGATGCTTGCGATGCCGAAGATTTTCGATGACGGATGTGTGCTGCAATCCGGGCAGGACGTACCGGTATGGGGTTGGTGCGAACCATGGCGGAGCGTTACTGTTACGGTTCAGGAACATGTGTGAATAAGGAGATTCAGGAATGAAGTTTGAATACCATGTCAAACCAACCGGCAGCGATGCTGCGTGCGGCGACGCGGAGCATCCGTTCGCCACGATTTCCAAGGCCGCGCAGATGGCCTCTCCGGGTGATACGGTAATCGTGCATGAAGGCGTATACCGCGAACAAGTCAATCCGAGACGCGGCGGTCTGAGTGAACATGAGCGCATCACCTACTGCGGAGCCGAAGGCGAAGCACGGCCGGTTATCAAAGGCTCGGAATGCGTGCAGGGCTGGACGGAATTGGCCGATCATCCGCATGTGTGGACGGTGATGCTTGATAATACGATGTTCGGGGATTTCAATCCATTCGCGACCCCGATTTTCGGCGACTGGCTGGAAATGCCTAAGTTCGGCAAGGATCCGGACAAACATCTTGGCGATGTGTATCTCAACGGTGTTTCCTTCTTCGAATCGACGACGTTGGAAGGCGTATACGATCCGCAGCCGCGTGATACGGATGAGGATTTCGTGTTGAAGATTCCCTGCCCCGTGCCGGATGTGGACCGTACACGTTATGTATGGCATGCCGAAGTGGACGAAAATGCCGGCACCACAACGATCTGGGCGAATTTCCAAGGTGCCGATCCGAATGAGGAACTGGTGGAGGTCAGTGTTCGTCGCACATGCTTCTTCCCTTCCCACAACCATGTCAACTACATCACCGTGCGTGGCTTTGAAATGGCGCAGGCCACTGGAGATTGGGCGCCGCCTACCTCGCAGCAGTGGGGCATGATCGGCCCGAACTGGTCGTATGGCTGGATCATCGAAGACAACGTGCTGCATGACGCCAAATTCTCCGCGGTGTCATTGGGCAAGGAAATCTCATCCGGCGACAACGAGTGGGCGAAAACCGAGCGCAAGACCGGTTACCAGTACCAGTTGGAGGCCGTGTTCAAGGCCCGTCGCATCGGCTGGGAAAAGGGGCTGATCGGCGGTCATATCGTACGCAACAACGACATCTATGAGTGCGGACAGAATGCCATCGTCGGACATATGGGCAGCGCATTCTGCCGTATCGAGCATAACCATGTCCATCACATTGCGTTGAAGCGTGAATTCTTCGGATGGGAGGTCGCTGGCATCAAATTCCATGCCGCATTGGATACGGTCATTGCCAACAACAACATCCACGACTGCTCGCTGGGCATGTGGATGGATTGGCAGACGCAGGGCACGCGCATCACGCGCAATGTGTTCCACGATAACGTCCGTGACCTCATGATTGAAGTGAGTCATGGGCCGTATCTGGTGGACAATAACGTTTTCGCCTCGCCGGTGATGTTCCAGAACTGGTCGCAAGGTGGTGCCTTCGTCAACAATCTGATTTGCGGCGGCATTGAACCGCATACCGTCCCCGACCGTTCCACGCCGTATCACTATCCGCACACCACCGAGGTGGCCGGGTGCGCTGTGGTATCCGGCGGCGATGAGCGTTGGCTGAACAATATGTTCGCGCCGCAACCGGTGAAACCGACCGTCGGTGAATATGGTTTGTCCGCCTACAGCGATTGCCCGATGTCGATGCATGAATACTTGGAACGCCAGCGGGCCATGTGGGCAGATCCTTCGCAGGGTGGTGGCGAGCGCAATCCTCTGCAGTCTCTATACGCGGGCGGCAACATCTATCTGTCCGGCGCACAGGGGCTGAACAAGCAGGAAGGTGCGGCCGACGATTCGGAACGCATGCAGGAGGACGCCCCGTTCTTCGGCGGCACCGCCTCCACGAGCGTTGCGTGTGATGAGCCCATGCCGGTGACATTGGTCGAAGAACCCGATGGACTGTACCTGCAGTGCACTGTGCCACAGGCCGTCACCGATACCAGAATGCAGGTCGTCACCAGCGATATGCTCGGCGTGCCTCGCATCGTGGAGGAACGCTATGAACAGCCCGATGGCAGTGACTATGTGCTGGACACCGACTTGCTGGGACAAGCCTTGACGACAACGGAACGCAAGGCCGGGGCGTTGAATGGTCTTGTCTCCGGAGAGAATCACATCCGAATCTGGGAATGGAACAACTGATATGACAAATGCAACCGATACCAACAAGACATTGGGCGAGTCCATGTTCGCACAGTGCGGATATGCCCAGGACGCCATCGATAAGCGCGTGTCACAGGTCTGGCATGAAATTTTCGAAGGTCCGAACAAATTCTATTGGGAGAACGACGAAGGTCTTGCCTATGTGATGGACACCGGCAACAACGATGTACGTACCGAGGGTATGAGCTATGCGATGATGATCGCCCTGCAATACGACCGTAAGGACGTATTCGACAAGCTGTGGGGCTGGGTAATGCGTCACATGTACATGAAGGACGGTCATCATGCGCATTATTTCGCATGGTCGGTCGCGACGGACGGTACGCCGAACTCGAATGGTCCTGCACCTGACGGCGAGGAATATTTCGCGATGGACCTGTTCCTCGCCTCCCGTCGCTGGGGTGATGGCGAGGATATCTACGAATATTCCGCATGGGGACGCGAGATCTTGAGATATTGCGTCCATAAGGGCGAACGCTACGACGGCGAGCCCATGTGGAATCCCGACAACAAGCTCATCAAGTTCATTCCGGAAACCGAGTGGAGCGATCCGTCCTACCATCTGCCGCACTTCTATGAAGTATTCGCCGAAGAGGCTGACGAAGAAGACCGTCCATTTTGGCATGAGGCAGCCGCCGCAAGCCGTCGCTATCTGCAGGCGGCCTGCGACGAGCAGACCGGCATGAACGCTGAATACGCGGATTATGACGGAAAGCCGCATGTCGACGAGTCCAATCATTGGCATTTCTATTCCGACGCCTACCGTACCGCGGCGAATATCGGACTGGATGTAGCCTGGAACGGTCCGCAGGAAGTGCTGTGCGACCGCGTCGCCGCGCTGCAGCGATTCTTCCTGACCCACGACCGTACTAGCGTCTACGCCATCGACGGCACCGCCGTGGACGAGGTCGTGCTTCATCCGGTCGGATTCCTGGCCGCGACCGCGCAAGGCGCACTTGCGGCGGTGCATTCGGCCCAGCCCGACGCGGAACATAATGCCCGTGAATGGGTGCGCATGCTGTGGAATACGCCGATGCGAACCGGAACGCGTCGCTACTATGACAACTTCCTCTATGCTTTCGCCATGCTGGCGTTGAGCGGAAAGTATCGGTATGAATGATGATTACCTCAACTAATCCTATGGTCTACACGGATTTTCCTGATCCAGACATCATCCGGGTCGGGGGCGTGTATTACATGGCCACTACGACTATGCATTTCACACCCGGGTGCGATATTCTGCGCAGCTATGACCTAGTGCATTGGGAATTCATTGCGCACGCATTGAATATCGTGGCGGATACCCCTGAAGAACGTTTGGAATGTGAAGGTGCCAACGCCTACGGTCGAGGCATGTGGGCGCCGTCACTGCGTTACCATCGGGGCACCTGGTATGTGTTGTTCGCCGCCAACGATACGCATACCAGCTATCTGCTGACGGCGGACGATCCATGCGGCCCATGGCGAAAGCGTGAGCTTGACGGCTTCTATTACGACAGCGGACTGTTCTTTGACGACGATGATCGAGCCTATGTCGTACATGGGCAGTCGACATTGCGCATCACGGAGTTGAATCCTGAATTAAGCGGGCCGATGCCGGGTGGGCTCGACCGGGTCATCGTGCAGGACGATCCGCAGGCTGACCTTGGTTATGAGGGCAGTCACCTGTACAAGCATGATGGACGCTATTACGTCTTCACCTGTCACTTCCCGCAAGGCAAGGGCAAAACAGAAGCCTGCTTGATGGCCGAATCCTTGGATGGCGCTTTCGAAGTGCGTGAAATTATCGAAGACGACCTGTCCTTCCACGGTTACGGAGTCGCGCAAGGCGGTATGGTGGACACTCCGGACGGCGACTGGTATGCATTCATGATGCAGGACCGCGGCGGTGTGGGACGCGTGCCGATACTAATGCCGATGCGGTTCGGCGAGGACGGATTCCCCGTCGTCGGCGAGAACGGCAAAGTGCCGCAGTCGGTCAGCGTGCCGGCTGCAAGCTGTGCCGAACCTGTCACGCCCATCAACGGCAGCGAATTCATAGCCCGGTATAACGCCGAAGGCGGAGTCGATGCCAACTGTCTGCAGCCATACTGGCAGTTCAATCACATCTCACATAACGAATACTGGTCACTGACGGAACGTCCGGGAGCATTCCGCCTGCATTCCGGACGCATCAGCTCGAATCTCAATCATGCATGGAACACGCTGACGCAGCGCACGATGGGGCCTGTGACGGTGGCCGAAGTCACCGTCGACGCGTCGACATTGCATGATGGCGACTTCGCCGGATTGGCGGCGTTCCAAGGATGCTATTCCTACATCGCGCTTACGCGAAGGAACGGCCGCACGATGCTGACCGTCCAATACAAGCCGGCGAATGACGATTCCATCTTCTCCGATAATGATTGGGACAGTCCAGCCGTAACGGATGCGGAAATCATGGCGGATGCGGATTGCATGCGCCTGCGCGCGGTATATGATTTCACCGATTGCAAGGATGAAGTGACGTTCTTCTACCGCGATGCGGATACGCCGGAATCCGAATGGTGTCCATTGGGGACAGCGCACCGGATGGTCTTCAAAATGGATCATTTCACAGGTTGCCGTATCGGATTGTTCCTGTATTCGACAAAAGAGACCGGTGGAATCGCCGATTTTTACGACTTTGCGTATTCGACGCCGGATACGAAGGAAAGAGAGCAATGAAGCGACAGGTCATAGTGTCGCAAGGAACTGTCGAAGGCTTGGCGGCTGAAGATCAGGGCATCACCGTGTTCCGAGGGGTCCCGTTCGCCCAGCCTCCCGTCGGCGGTCTGCGCTGGCGTGCGCCGCAGCCGGCCCTGCCATGGGATGGTGTGCTGCAAGCCTTCGATTTCGGGCCTACCGCGATGCAGCCGACGCCGGGTGCCTCCGATGATTTCTATGATCGTGAATGGGGCACTGATCCGGCCGTGCCGATGAGCGAGGATTGCCTCTACCTGAATATTTGGACTCCGGCATTACGCGGATATGGCGCGGATAGCATGGTAGCCTCCGAAAAGCTGCCAGTCATGGTCTGGATCTACGGCGGAGCCTATCAATGTGGCGGCACATTTGAAAAGGAATTCGACGGCACACATCTCGCCGCGAACGGCGTCGTTGTGGTCAGTGTGGCCTATCGCCTGAATGCATTTGGGTTTATGACGCACCCTTTGCTTCATGAGGAGGCCGTAGAACGCGGCGACGGCGAACCATATGCGAATTTCGGATTCCTGGATCAGCGTGCCGGAATCCAATGGGTGAAGGAAAACATCGCAAAGTTCGGCGGAGATCCGGAAAACATCACGGTTTTCGGCCAATCGGCCGGTGCCGCCAGCGTCTTGGCCCAGATCTGCTCGCCGATGAATCATGGCCTGTTTCAGAAAGCCATCATGCAATCCGGCGCAGGCTTAGGGTATTTCAATGCGCGGCAGGACACGCTGGAGCATGCGCAGGCCAACGGAATCCGTCTGTTCGAAGCATTGGGTGTCTCCACGCTGGAGCAGGCCCGTGCAATCCCGGCCCGAACGGTATTGGAAGCCGCCGAGTCCCTGCCTGTTCCACCGGACAGTGGACGTGAAGATGACTGGTCGATGATCGTCAATTGGGTGCCATGCGTGGACGGCCTGTTCCTTCCCGATCAGGAGGAGCGTATCGTCGAGGGCTGCAAGGCCAACAACGTTGACATGCTGGTCGGCAACACGACCAATGAGTTCATCGCTTCGACTGAAGATGGGAAGCCTGTGCATGTCGGCCAGCTCGGCAATCTCACGCTGATCCGCAAATGGACCGCAAGCGGTGGGACCGCGCCATACTACTATCATTTCGATGTCGCTATGCCGGGGGATGATGCCGGAGCCTTCCACTCGTCCGATCTGTGGTTCTCCTTTGGAAGCCTTGCGAAATGCTGGCGTCCGTTCGTTGGATGGCATTACGATCTGGCAAGGCGAATGGGGCTGTACTGGACCAATTTCGCAGCCAATGGCGATCCCAACGGAACGGACCGTGACGGAACGCCGCTTCCTGTATGGGATCCTTGCATCGGTGAGGAATGCCCCGCCATGCATTTGTGCCAAGAACCGGGCATGCGGACGGATTGGCTTACCGAAACGGATCGAAAAGCATTCGGCCTGTGACGGCATGCCGTTGATATATAAATACTGATATGTAAACAGGGACGGTCTTTATGGATCGTCCCTGTCGCATAATGGTTTGCCGTTGCGCGTGCAGGAGGATTTCGAGACTGATTATCCGACTTTTCACCGTTTCCGTCGTCTGGTTCGTCGGTGGCATCTCGCGGAGGCTCGGGCCGTTAAAGACCCTGTTCGGCGTCGTGCGGATATCACGTAGTCGGTAGGAGCCTTGCCGTTTATCTGCTGTTTGAGCATGTCGGTCATGGCGTCGCCCATGTGTATCGTCGCGTTGGATGCCTTGAAATCGTTGGTATTCCACCGTTTTGGCATGAAAAAAGGGCTTCCGGATTTCTCCGAAAACCCTCAAGGCGGAGTCAGAGGGATTCGAACCCTCGAGCCGCTAAAAACGACTAACACCTTAGCAGGGTGCCCCTATCGGCCACTCAGGCATGACTCCACTGTTTTACCGTTTTCACGGCGCAACAGCATGCAACTATACCATCCATTTGCGGGCAAAACACCATATCTCGAAAAAAAGATGAAAGAACGTTGAAATATCGGGAAAAATCCGTGCTGTATGCATGTGCGTGCCTTATGAAATCGCAACTGTCGACACGCCGTTTTCATAAGATAAACTGCGATATTCGAACATTTGTTTCAAAGGAACGTGAAAAAACAGCTATCATGGAATCATGAGTACCGCACCGAGAATCGCAGCAGCCAAACGTGACTGGGGCCATGACGAGGCTGGGTGCACGGTGCTGCATATCGACATGGATGCTTTCTATGCGTCTTTGGAAGTGGCCCGGCACCCGGAATACCGCGGCAGGCCGGTGATCATCGGCGTGGGCAATCGTTCGGTGGTGTCCGCGGCCAGCTACGAGGCACGGCAATACGGCATCAACTCGGCCATGGCAAGTTCCAGGGCGCAAAAGCTATGCCCGAACGGCATTTTCCTTCCGGTCGACATGAGTTACTATCGCGCGATGTCGCATCGCATTTTCAAGGAAGTGCTCAGTCGGATTACCGGCCGCATCGAACAGGTATCGGTTGACGAATGCTATATGGACGTTTCCGGAGCATTGCTGCGGTGGGGCAGTCCCAGTGCCATTGGAGCGTGGATACGTGAACAGGTGGCCTTGCGCTACAACATCACCTGTTCCGTCGGCATCGCGGCGAACAAGCTGGTCGCCAAAATGGCATCCACCAATGCCAAGCCCAACGGCATGTTGATGATTCCCGTGGCGCGGCATGCGCAATTCGTGCAGATGATGCCATTGCGTGGCATTCCCGGCATCGGACCTTCTCTGGAAAAGCGTCTGAACGCGTGGGGCATCGACTCGGTCGCCGACCTTGCACGCATGAGTCTCGAATCTCTGGAGCGGGCCACCGGATCTGCTATCTCCGCACACGGCCTGTATCAGGCGTCCCGAGGCCTGGACGATAGGCCCGTCGTGCCATACACGCAGGAAAAATCGATTGGTGCGGAACGCACCTTCGAAGCAGACACACAAGACATGCGACAGGTGTGTTCTATGCTTCGCTGGTGTTGCGATGACGTGGCTACGTCGTTGCGTAAGCGTGGTTTCCTCGCACGCAAGGTCATGGTCAAACTCCGATTTCCGGACTTGAGTTATGCGACGAAAGGGCGCACGCTGGACTGCCCTACGGACGCGGCGAGCGTGCTTTACCCGCAATGCGTAGACCTGCTGCTCGCCATGATGGGCATGGTTCCGGAGTCCGTGCATGCCATTTCCCTTGCTCGACCCGTGCGTTTGGCGGGAATGAGCACCAGTGGACTTGTGCTTGCCGAAGAGACTGCGATCCAGCCCTCACTGGATGATCTGCTGGAAGAAAACGAAGCCGAACGGCATGCGGCGGTTCAGGCAAAACCTGCGCAAATGCAGACCCACGCAAAACGTTTGCGTGGTGCGGAAGCGGCACTGGATGCGGTGCGTCAAAAATACGGCAACGACATCGCCAGTTTCGGAGTGTAGAAACCGTGGTGCGTCCGTTATTCTTGAATTGAAGAGTTGAGAAGGTTTCAGAGGAAGGCGGGGTGCCATGAAATACAGAAAAGAGGCAGTGCACGCAACCAACACGGAAGTGCTTGCAGCCGGCCGACGCAGGCTCGCGTTCGCGGCGTTGGCCGTGCTTGCCGTCGTGCTTGTTGCGGGAATATGGCTGCTGGTGCATAGCCTTCAATCAAAGCAGAGTGATGCCGATACGAAGCCGGCAACAACGGTGAGCGAGCCAAAAACGGCTGAAAAGAAACAAGTGACCGAACCTGCGGAGCATCATGGCAATTCCCCAGATTGCCCCGATACCGATTGCATCGCCATGCTTGTCAACGGTGATCTGCTGTTCCATGAGGGATTGTGGAACCAGTATGCTAGCGCCAACACCGCGGCCACCGACGGCACCGCATTTGATTTCACCGGTCTGTTCGAACCGATGCGCAAATATATCGAAGCTTCCGACATCGCCGTATGTGAATTCGAAACACCTATCGCACAACGTGGCGGTCCATATTCCGCCTATCCGATTTTCAATATTCCTCCAGAAGTGGCCGATGCCGCGAAAAATGTGGGATATCATGCCTGCACTCATGCTTCGAATCATTCTTGGGATCAAGGTGCCGACGGCATCGCACGTTTGTGGGACACGCTTGAACAGGACGGCATAGCGCAAACCGGTTCCTATAAAACCGAAAAGGATTCGTATGAGCCGTTGGTCATCGATTCGCCGACGGGCGGCGGCAAAATCGGACTCGTTGCGGGAACCGTATCGTTGAATGCGCAAACGCCTGACTACGACTGGCGTGTGGATCGCCTTCGCGAATCCGGAGATCCGAACCATCAGGCCGATATAGACAAGGCCGTAGCCAAGGCGAAGGCCGCTCGAGAACAAGGTGCCGACGTGGTGGCCATGGCCATGCATTCCGTGCAGGAATACTTGGACTACGCCGATTCCTGGCAGCAGGATGAAGCGCACGAGCTAGCTGATACGGGCGCATTTGATGTGATCTATGGTGCCGGTTGCCATTGCGCGCAGCCGATCGAGAACTATAACGGCACTTGGATCATCTACGGTTTGGGTAATGCCGTAACCGAATCGGCTAATACGGCAGACACCATTGTAAACAACCAAGGTGTGACCGCGCGCATTCAATTCGCAGGCAAAAAAGGCGTGGCAGGCTCGTGGCGCGTCAACCGTATCGACTGGGTGCCCAGCGCCAATGTGACGCAAGGCAAATACCAATGGTGTTCGCTGGCAAGCGACCATCCGGACGGCCCCTGCTGGGATGAAACGCAAGACGCGAATGTGCGCCAACGCATCTGGGACGTGCTCTATTCCATGGGCGCCGACCAAAACGTGGTCAAGGAATGGAATATAACCGCAGAGCGGGCGAGTTCATCTGGCGAGTAGTTTTCCATGGCACAATATGCCTCGTACCGTTGGTTGAAAACGCGGAAGAACCGCTTGAATACACAGTGTGAGGTGAAAGACATGGATGAAATCTACGAAACCCAGCCGGAACGTACCGATCTGCCGCTGGTGGTTGTGCCCGTCATCATCGAATCGATGATTGAATCGTTCGAAAAGAACTTCGAGCTGTTCAAAGACATTGCCCGCGTACGCATGTACAAGGATTTCACGCTCGATGAAGACACCATCGTCGCGCGTTGCGCCGAAGCCGACGCCATCATAGTGATCGGATTCCACTGCGCCGACTCGATCCTCGATCGTCTGAACGCGAAATGCTACGCTTTCGGCGGCACCGGCGTGGCCAGCTACATCGATCTAAACAAAGCCAAGGAACGCGGCATCCGCGTATGCAACGTGGTGCACTACGGCGACCATGCCGTAGCCGAACACACCATCGCACTGCTCATGGAACTCGCCAGGCAGGTCGGCAAACTCGACAGGCAAGTCAAAGAAGGCAATTGGGATGGTGTCGACGGCTATGAACTGTACGGTAAGAAGCTTGGCATCATCGGCCTTGGCGGCATTGGCCAAACCGTGGCGCGTATCGCCGGAACTCTTGGCATGGACGTGTCCGCATGGAACTCCCACGTTCCCGAGCGGGTGCTCACCGACCTGAACGTCACTCCGGTTGACGATATGAACGAACTGATTGCCGGATCCGACGTGGTGTCCATCCACTTGCCGTTGCTGGACTCCACAAAAGGCATTGTCACCGCGCAAAATCTTGAGGCTCTGAAACCGGGAACCATGTTCATCAACACGGCCCGCGCGGAAATCATCGAGTCAGGCGCGTTGCTCTCCAGACTCCAGCGCGGCGACATTCCTGCGGCGCTTGACGTGTTCGACCATGAGCCGCTCACTGCCGACGATCCGCTGTGCTCGATTCCAGGCATAATCCTCACCCCACACACCGCCTGGCGCACCGACGGCGCATATGTGGGCATCACCAAGCAGGTTGTTCAATCGGTCGCGGCTTACTTTAAAGGCGAGGATTTCAACGTCGTCGTGTGAGCGATCGCACGAAGCGGTATAAGAAAAACGTACGGACGGTCGGCGTGATTGGGTAGGTTGAAAGACATGCAGACCATACTCGATTCCGCTGATCAGCCCGCGCATGATGCGTTCGTCGAGAAGAAATCGGAATTTATCGGCGACGCCTGCCATATCGATTCCTTGGATGAGGCGCTCGCGTTTGTGCAGATGATTCGTGATCAGCATCCGAAAGCCCGTCATGTTGCCTATGCTGCGGTGTGCGGTGGCTCCGACGGCCGTTTGGCCGAGCGTATGAGCGATGATGGCGAGCCGTCGGGCACGGCCGGCAAGCCGATTCTCGACGTGCTACGCGCCAATGAGATGACGGATTGCGTGGTTGCCGTCACCCGGTATTTCGGTGGGATCCTATTGGGTTCTGGCGGTCTGATTCGTGCATATTCCACGGGTGCGTCCATCGCCGTCAAAGCGGCGACCAAAGCGAAAATCGTACCGTGTAGCGAATATCAGGTAACGCTCGACTACTCACAATTGGGCAGTTTTCAGAATCTTCTCGCCTCGGTGCAGGGTGAGCAGGCGGACGCGCAGTACACCGATCGCATCGTATTGGCGGTTGTCGTGCCACAGGAGCAATCGCAGCAATTCGAATCGCGTGTGGTCGAAACGTTCAATGCAACCGTGACTCCGCAGAAAACGGGAACTTCCAATCGTCCGGTGAAAATGTGAATCCCGGAAGACAATGACGTAAGGTGGAAAACTATGACCGATGCTGAAATCAAGCAAGACGGCAATGCCGAGAACGAATCCGCACAATCGCAAGGCCAGGAGATTCCTTCGGATTTCGAGCCTCTGACCGCGACTTACGAGCGTTTGCGGCATTCCGCGGATGCCGCTGAACTGAGTGAATTCGCGCGCCGGCCATTGCCTGACCGTTCCGAGCAGGCTGCGTTCTCGCGAGCCACGGCACTGCTGGAGGCTGTCGCGGGCAATGCGCATACGCCGTTGGAAGATCGCGTTTTCCTCGCGGAAACCATGCCGTTTCCGAATATTCTCGTCAAACTGTCCACTGACGAATCCGTTGAGGTGCGCAAAGCCGTTGCCGGCAATTCCAATGATAAGAATTGGCTGGTGGGGCGTCTCACCAAGGATGAGTCCCCCGAAGTGCGCGATGTCGCATTGCGTAATAAGCGGACATCTTGGAAGATGAGGCTCGAAGGCGCGCAGGATCCGGATATGGATTCGCAAACCCTTGATTTTTTGGGATCCTTGGGAACCGAGATCGAACCGAACGCTCCGGCGGTGCTCGCTTCCATGGTGCGCAGGGCCGTTGCAGTGAACCCGAACACATCCGATCAGATGCTGGAAAAACTTGCGCAGGATGCGTCGGGAGAAGTAAAAAGGGCCGCTGAAAAGCGTCTTTCGGAAAAATAGTTGCATACGTTGTCATTTTTATGAGATTTTTGCGCGTGGTGCATGTGATTGGGGCATAGACTGTTGCTTATGACAGAACAGACCGAAAATGCAACGCGTCTAGCCCGTCCGCTCATTCGTCTGGCAAAGTTGGCGGGTATCGCCACCAGTTATGTCGGTATGAGCCGTGACTACCACGAAATCGAAGACGATGTTCTTGTGGCGGTGCTCAAGGCACTTGGAATCGACGCTTCCAACGATGATGCGATCGAACAGTCCATCACCACCATTCAGCGTGAACGCAACACCCGAATCGTTCCTCCGACCGTGCTGCATATTGTCGGTAAGAAGAGCAAGGTCGAGGTCCATGGCGGCGCGCTTGACGTTCCCGCAGCTTCCATCACGTTGGAAGATGGCGAGACGTATGCCGGCAAAATCGAGCATGAGGGCGGCAGCGGTGCCGCGGTCGAGGTCGATGGCGGATTTGTGTGCACGTCGTACCTGGTGCTTCCGGAAGATCTTCCCGAAGGGTATCACACCCTTGAAGTCACCGTGGGTGGCAAGACGGAGTCTGCAACCGTTATCAGTGCTCCGGAGAAGATCGAACTGCTTGACGAGATGAAGAAAGGCTCCCTGTGGGGTTGGATGAGCCAGCTCTATTCCATCCGTTCCAGCGGCTCTTGGGGAATCGGCGATTATGAGGATCTGAAGACCCTGCTCGTCGAATCCAAGAAGAAGACCGGTGCCGACTTCATGCTGATCAACCCGCTGCATGCCGCCGAGCCGGTGCCACCGATCGAGCCGTCGCCGTATCTGCCGATTTCGCGCCGTTTCATCAACTTCAGCTATATTCGTCCGGAATCCATGCCGGAATATGCCGCGCTTTCGCCGGAAGACAAGGCGAAGGTCGACGCACTGCACGAGCAGGTCGAACCCCTCAACGGCGATGCGCAGGTTTTGGACCGCGAAACGATGTGGCGCACCAAGATGCAGGCGTTGTGGATCATCTACAAAGCAGGTCTTTCCGCACAGCGTCAAGCTGAGTTCGACCAGTATCTCGCCGAAGTGGGCGATGAGATCGAATCCTATGCCACGTGGTGCCTGTGCTACGACAAGTGGGGCGCCTCCAATGGCGGCGACAACGATTGGGTGCGTAAGTACAATCGTGATTCCGAAGAGGTCGCGCAGCTTCGCGCGCAGTATCCTGACACGCTCGAATTCTACCGTTGGCTCGAATGGGTCGCCACCGAGCAGCTGCATGCGGCCCAGCAGGCGGCGCGTGACGCCGGCATGAAGATTGGCATCGTCGCCGACATGGCGGTGGGTGTGCACCCGGCCGGTTCCGACGTGTGGTGGAATCCTGAGCGTTTCGCCAAGGGTGCCACGGTCGGCGCCCCGCCAGACATGTTCAACCAGCAGGGTCAGGATTGGAGCCAGCCGCCGCTGAACCCGATTGCCCTTGATCAGACCGGTTACAAGGTGTACCGAGACATGGTGCATGGCATGTTCTCCAATGCGGGCGCGGTGCGTATAGACCATATTCTTGGCTTGTTCCGCTTGTGGTGGATTCCGGAAGGCAGGAAGGCCATGGACGGCACCTACGTGCATTACGATTCTGACATTATGCTCGGCATTCTCGCGCTGGAAGCGTCTCGCGCCGGTGGCGTGGTCGTGGGCGAGGATCTTGGCGTGGTTCCGGCTTATGTGTCCAAATCGTTGTCCGAGCACGGCATTCTCGGTTGCGCAGTGGAATGGTTCGAACAGTTCGACGGTGTGTTCCGTGCACCGAAGGATTGGCGTCCGTATGCGCTGGCTTCCGTCAACACGCACGATTTGCCTCCGGCGGCAGGCTACTTGGAGTATGGGCATGTCAAGCTGCGCGAGCAGTTGGGATTGTTGTCCGGTCCGGTCGAGGAATTCAAGAAGTCCGCGGAAGCCGAGCATAACGCCATGCTGAACATGCTTGTCAAGGAAGGCTATCTTGACGCTGACGTGCTGGAAGATGAGCTTGCCAACGAAAACGAGATCATCGACGCCCTGTACCGCGGTCTTAAGGGATCACCATGCAAGCTGATGGCAGCATCCATTGTCGATGCGGTCGGTGAAAAGCGCACGCAGAACCAGCCGGGAACCTGCAACGAGTACCCGAATTGGCGTATTCCTTTGGCTGACGGCGATGGCAATGTCGTGCCTCTGGAAGAGTTGTTCGGCAATACTCGACTGCAGGAGATCGCGGCGATTATGCGCGGCTGATCGCGTTTGGCATCAGATATTAGATATATAAAACCGGTGATATGAAACGGAACGTCCGTTTGCGTATCGCCGGTTTTTGTTGCTGTGAAAAAGAGTTATTTTACGTTGATTTCGCTATACGATGTGTCGCAAATGTCAAGGCTGGCGATATACTAGTAGATTGTTGTGTTTCCCTACGGGGTCCTTCAAAGCGCTTTTCCCACTCGCCATCGAGGACTTTCAGGGAGCCCACGGATAATGAGACCTGAAAACGGCATCATTCCGCGCCTAACCAACGCATTGATGTTGATGGAAGGTCCGGAACACAATATATAGAAAAGGTACATCGTGAAAACTTTCACTCCGAAGCCAGCTGATCTGACTCACGACTGGTACGTCATCGACGCCACCGACGTGGTGCTCGGCCGTCTCGCTTCCCAGGCAGCCATCCTGCTGCGTGGCAAGAACAAGCCGACCTACGCTCCGCACGCCGATTCCGGCAACCACGTGATCATTCTCAACGCCGATAAGATCGCTCTGACCGGCAACAAGTTGGGTAAGGAACTGTACATGCACTCCGGTCGTCCGGGTGGCCTGCGTCGCGATAGCTACGGCAAGCTGCTCAAGACCAACCCTGAGCGCATCATCAAGTCCGCTATCAAGGGCATGCTGCCGAAGAATCGTCTGGCCAAGGTCCAGCTGGATCGCCTCCACATCATCTGTGGCACCGAGCATCCGTACGCTGGCCAGAAGCCGCAGGTTTTCGAGATCGCTCAGGTCTCGCAGCAGGCTAAGTGAACCGAAGGGAGATAAGAAACATGGCTGAAAACACCAACAACTCCGCGGTTCTCGAGACCGAAGAGGAGCTCACCTCGTACACCACCGAAACCAACGCTGGCGCTGGCACCGGTACTTCCGCTATCGCTCCGGGCTACGGCACCGGTCGTCGCAAGGAAGCCGTCGCTCGTGTTCGTCTGGTTCCGGGCACCGGCAAGTGGACCATCAACGGTCGCACCCTGGAAGAGTACTTCCCGGCCAAGCTGCTGCAGCGTGAGGTCAACTCCCCGATCGTGCTTCTCAAGCTCGAAGGCAAGTTCGACGCTATCGTCCTCGTTGACGGTGGCGGCACCACCGGCCAGGCTGGCGCAATCCGTCTGGGCGTTGCCCGCGCTCTGAACGCCATCGATCGTGATGCGAACCGCGCAGCCCTGAAGAAGGCTGGCTTCCTGACCCGCGACGCTCGCGTCGTGGAACGCAAGAAGGCCGGTCTGCACAAGGCTCGTCGCGCTCCGCAGTTCTCGAAGCGCTAAAGCTTTACAGCTTATACGAAACCCCTCGGAAATTCGTTTTCCGAGGGGTTTCTTGGTATTCGAACGATTCAGGCAGCGCTTGATGGAATCAGGCGGTCGGCATCTGCCTCATCGCACTGATGCTCAACGCCGGGAGCGTCCACAATGTCGGATCGTCTTCCGACAATCCATCGTCGGCAGATTGCAGATTTGCTTCATTGTCTTGCATCTGCCAGTACATCATATTGATGCGGTGCAGATGATTGCGCAGTCTACCTGCCGGCTTGTTTTCCGACTCTGCGTCGAATTCTGATACCCGTTCGATGGACGTTCCCAAACCGGGATATTCGCCGACGATCTCTGATGAAGACCAGACCATCTCCCATTCAATGCCTTTCGGAAGATGGAAACGTGTGACTTCGTCGGAACCATTAATCAGAATTAGCAGGCTAGGCTCGTCGGGGGAGAGCAGTTGCATGGCGAACGAGCGTACGGCAGGATTCGTCCAATCCGAATCGTCCGGCATCTGCCCGTTCGGAAGATACCAATGCACGCGATCGGATTTCTTCAGCAAACCGATTTTGCTCAGGCGCGTGAAGAAATCCTCATGACTGTACAAATCGTGGGATTTTCGCAACGTGATTAAACGTGACGTTAGATTGAATTGCTTCAATTCCGGCGTTTGCTCGGTGCTGTACAGCCAATCCCAATCAAGCCATGTAATGTCATTGTCTTGCGTGTAGGCGTTGTTGTTGCCGTTTTGCGAATTGCCGAATTCGTCGCCGGCGAGCAGCATTGGTGTACCCAACGACAGTAAGAGCGTGCCCAGCAGGTTCATGGTGGCACGCTGGCGCTGCTGCACGATGATTTGGTCGCTGCTGGGGCCCTCATGCCCGAAATTGACGGAATAGTTGTCGTTTGTTCCGTCGTGGTTGTTTTCGCCGTTGGCTTCGTTGTGTTTGCTCTTGTACATGGTCAGGTCGGCGGTGGTGAAGCCGTCGTGGCAGGCCACATAGTTCACGGAGGCGGTTGAACCGCGGCCGGGGTCGGTGGCGAACAGGTCGGAAGATCCGCATAGGCGTGTGGCCATGTCTTGCATGGTCATTTCGCCGTATTCGCCGCTGCGTGTGCGATCCACGTCGGTCAGCCAGAATTTGCGCGTGCAATCGCGGAAACGGTCGTTCCATTCCGCGAAAGGAATGCCGAATTCGCCGGTGCGCCAGCCGTTCGGGCCGCAATCCCATGGTTCCATGATCATTTTGAGATTGCCGAGCAGTATGTCGGAGCGCAAAGCGTACAGGAATGGGTGGTAGCGGGTGAATTCACCGTCGAGACGTGCCAGCGTCGCCGCAAGATCGAATCGGAATCCGTCGATACCAATGCGTTTGGCCCAATAGCGCAACGAATCCACGGCGAACGTGGTGACGTGCGTGTTGGTGAAATCAAGCGTGTTGCCGCAACCGGTGGTGTCGTACAGGCGGCTGATCTTGTCTTTGGTGCGTCGGTAGTACGAGAGATTGTCAAGGCCTCGCCAGCAAATGGTCGGGCCTTCGGGGCCCGATTCGCAGGTGTGGTTGTAAACCACATCCATAATCACTTCAAAGCCGGCCTCGTGCAATGCACGCACCATGTCGATGACTTCTTGCTGTACTGCGGCCGCTCCTGCCTCTTGCGAGCGTTTGGTGGCATATGAGGATTCGGGGGCGAAATATCCGAGCGTGGAGTATCCCCAGTAGTTGGTGCGTCCTCGTTCCTGCAGGAAGAGTTCCGATTGTTTGGCCTGAATCGGCAGCAGTTCGATGGAGGTGACGCCCAGATCCTGCAGGTATGAGAGCGTGGCCGGATGTGCGAGGCCCGCGTAGGTGCCGCGAAGTTCTTTGGGCAGCCATGGCGCGTTGGCGGTGAAGCCTTTGACATGCAGCTCGTAGATAACCGTTTTGCTCCACGGAACGTGTGGATGCGAGGGTTCTCCTGCGTGTTTGTCGATGGCGCGGTCGTCTATGGCTACGGAAACGGGCATGCGCCCTACCGAGTCGATGGTGCTCATCGGTCCGAAGGGGGAGCCCTTGACCTTGCCGTTGACGATTTCGCATTCGTAGGCGAATGCGCCTGGATCGAGTTTCATCGATCCTTCGATGCCTTTGGAGTATGGGTCAAGCAGCAGCTTGTAGGGGTTGAAACTCACGCCATGATCGGGATCCCATGGGCCGTTGACGCGGTATCCGTATTGCATGCCGTCCCATGCTTGCGGCACGTGCACGTACCACAGTCCGTAGTTGGGGCCGTCCATGCGGAACAGTGTTTCGCGAAGATTGAGCGAGGGAATGCGTCTGGTGCAGATGCGCTGTTTTTTGGCCTGATCGATGAACGTGAGTCCGGGCTCGTTGAACAGCCGTGTGGCGTCGGCATAGAAGGCGCTCGGTTGGTCAAGTGGTTCAAGTACGCAAAACCACACTTGGTCTGCTGTTTCTGAGCGGACAACGGCGTCCGCGCCACCATCATCGGTGAAATAGAGACCTGGTCGGGTCGCGTAGCGGTGCAAAGGTGGGTTCTTCATAACCTCATTCTAAACACTTTGAAATTATCTGTTGACTTGCTATGTCGAGGCTGTCGACGCTTGTGCCGGTCTGATCAGCCACGAGCTTGAACTCGAGCAGGTGCAAGACTTCCTTGACGGCAAGATCACTGGCGTTTCCAAGGCTGTCGTCAAGATTGGTGCCTGACGTTGTTTATTCGTCCCGAACAGCCTGGAATTAGCGAAAAAGTATCACGACATGACGGCAAATGCACAGCCGACATCGCCGCATAGCGCATATCCTAATCACAAAAGGGAAAAATCAGTCGTATTCATCGTTATCAGGAGGTAATTTTATGGTGAAAGCAATGTCTGAATTCACTACCGATCTGCAGCATTCCGGTATGCCGGCGAAGGATCTCGACGAAACCATCGAATTCTATACGAAGAAGCTTGGTTTCGAACTGGCCGGACTGTTTCATAACGGCGAAAATCGTTGTGCATTCCTGCGTTACGGCCATCTGACCATCGAAACGTGGGAGGGTGATCCGGCTCCGCTGACCACTGGTGCCATCAATCATTGGGCATTCGACACTCCCGACATCGAAGCCGCATTCGAAAACGCGAAGGAACTCGGGCTGAATTTCAAAGATAACGAAATCCAGCATATCGACAGCTTCTGGGAGCATGGCATCCGCTACTTCAACGTGTACGGACCGAACGGCGAAACCATTGAATTCTGTCAGATTGTCAAATAACTATCGTTAGATGATTGCTGTCAAATAATCGTTGAAAACAAATACAACAGGCGAAACAGACGGAAGCAAACAAAGAAGCGTGCGCTGAACTTATATACGGGTTCGGAACATGCTTCTTTTTGTTATGCAATCGATGCGATTAGTATGTGCGCAAAAGCGGTCACATATCGCATAGTTCGCGTACGTACGGCTCCACAAAACGCAGGGCCGCGCCGATAATGTCTTGATGGTCGAGCGCCATTCCCTTGCGCAGGGTGAAATCCGTGGTGCCGAATGGCGTATGTTCCACCACGCGTTCGCGTAGTCCGGCCATATCGTCATCATCGAGATATTGTGCTGCCTCACCGCTGATGATCACGTCACCGGCCAGTACCGAGCGAATATTCGTTACCGCCAGCGCCACATAATCCAGCCATTGCGAGAATCGTTTGCGATGCTCCTGCTCGCCTTGTTCCAACACCGAGAAGAAGCCGGGCAGGCTTTCGCCGTCTTCCATCAGCGTTTCCGGTGAGCAATACGTATCCATGCAGCCCTGTTGCCCGCAGTAGCAGGTGTTGCCTCCTGGAATCAGCGTCATATGTTCGATTGAGCCATTGCATTGGTTTGGCCCTTGGTAAAGCGATCCGTCTACGATGATCGCGCCTCCGGGGCGTCGCTCGAGGTAGATGCAGACGGCATCCTTCAGATTGTGGTCGAACCAGAGTTCCGCCATGGCAGAAGCGTCGGAATCGTGAATCATCAGCGACGGATAGTTGAGGCCGTGGCTGAGTTCGTTGAGTTTCAGGCCGGTGTTGTTCATGATTTTGCCGAAGGTGATCGACTGCCCGTCTGCCGATACGATGCCTTGCATGCAGAAGGCCACGCCTAGCACCGTGCTGCCTTGTTTCGCCAGTTCCTGCGCGAAACCGTTGATGATGTCGTTCATGCGCTGGTAGTAGGCGTCGTTGTTGCGATAGGGGAGTGTGCGCTGTCTGGTGGCCACGGATTTGCCGTTCAGATCAATGGCGATGGCCGTGATTCGTGTGGTTTGGATTCGCACGCCGATAGCCACGCTGGAGTGTGCCGCGAATTCGTAGATTTGCGCTTTGCGTCCACCGGTGGATTGCTGCATCTCGCCTTTGACGATGAGCCCGTCGGCCTCCATGGCGCGCAGATTCTGCGTGATGGTTGGCAGGCTGAGCCCTAATTCGTGTTCGAACATCTGCTTGGTGGCTGAACCTTGAGTGTAGATGAACGCGGTCATGGCCTTGAGATTGGCTTCTTTGACTGATAGGGCGGATTGGGCTTTCACTGGTTGATCCTTCCTGCGCAACTTCTTTTCCAAGATTACTTCATAAAAGTCCTTTCCTTATGTCTCGTGTTGGTCTGAGATATCAGGTATTGCAAAAAAGTATCAAAAACAGCTGTGCATAAAGGATTTTCTGCCACTTTTCTGCGTCGAAAATATATTTATCAACAAAAAAGTTGAGACGGTGACAACGACGTTCTACCAAGAAAAGAGACATGTTATGAAGATAGGTCTGCCGCGCACGCTATTGGCCGGCTTGGTCGCCATAGCGGTGTTCATGACCGGCGATGGCTTTGAATTGACTTTTTTGTCCAAATACATCGTGGACCAGGGATTCAGCTCTTCGCAATCGTCGCTGATGTTCACCATGTACGGGCTGGTGGCTGCGCTTGCCGGCTGGGCGTCCGGTGTGCTAGCTGAAATGTTCGGTGCCAAACGCATCATGCTTATCGGCGCGAGCGCCTGGGTCGTTTTGCACCTGCTGTTCGTTGGTGTGGCGCTGCCGAGCGGCGTCTATCCGCTGATGTTAGGCGTGTATGCGTTGCGGGGTGTTGGTTACCCGCTGTTCATCTACTCGTTCGTGGTGTTGATGGCGCAAACCATCGATCCTGCCAAGCTCGCGTCGGCCATGGGGTGGTTTTGGGCCGCCTACTCGTTCGGCATCGGCGTGTTTGGCGCATATTTGCCGAGTTTCACCATTCCGATGGTGGGCGAGTACTATTCGCTGTGGCTTTCGTTGCCGTTTTCTATAGCTGGACTGCTGATTTGCCTGCTGATGGTGCCGAAAAGCAAGGGTTCTGGCAACTCTTCCATGAGCAATGCAGACAAGCTGCGCGAGCTTAGTCGAGGAGTCACCATTCTGGTGCATAATCGCCAAATCGCTTTGGCTGCGGTGGTGCGTGTGATCTGCAATCTGACGTTGTATGGCTTTCCCGTCATCATGCCACTCTACTTGGCCACTACCAACAATGGCGGCGGTGCTTGGTTTAAGGTTTCGCAATGGAGTCAGATTTGGGGATTCCAGTTTGTGGTCACCATTTTCGGCAATGTGTTCTGGGGTCGTATGGGCGATTCGCATGGTTGGATGCGGCAAATGCGCTGGTTTGGCTGCTGGTTCTGTGTGATCGGCACGCTGGGCATGTATTACATTCCGCAGTTTTTCGGGGCGAATATGGTGCTTATGTGTGCTGATGCGGTTGTTCTTGGATTGGGAATTTCCGCTTTCGTTCCTATGGGAGCCGTGTTTCCCGCGTTGGCGTTGGAACATAAGGGTGCTGCGATTTCCGCGCATAATTTCGCTTCCGGCCTGGCTACGTTTTTCGGTCCGCTGATTGCGACGGTGCTGGTTTCCACTATCGGATTCGGCGGCGTGTGCTGGACGTATGCAATCTGCTATGCGATCGGATCGTTGGTCACGTTCGGCGTTCATCCTCATCAACCCGGATTTGACGATCGCGGCCATCGCATTGCCGCGATCGAGCGTAACTAATCGCAATTGAATATCAATTGCTCGATCATCATTTTTCTCAAAAAACATCATTATCCACAAAGGAGAATAATCATGAAGGCAGTCGTTCTCGAAGAGCAGGGCGTCATCAATGTGCGTGAGGTGCCTGACGTCCCCGCACCTGGTCTAGGCGAGCTGAAGATCGCGCCGCATACCGTTGGTGTGTGCGGTTCCGACCTGCACTATTACACTCATGGTCGTGTGGGCAAATATGTGGTGGAGCAGCCGATGATTCTCGGTCATGAGGCTTCCGGCACGGTGGTTGAGGTCGGTCCTGGCGTCGAAGGCTTCAAAGTGGGCGATCGTGTGGCCATGGAGCCCGGCATTCCGGATATGAGTTCGCGTGCCAGCAAACTGGGCATGTATAACGTCGATCCTGCGGTGCGTTTCTTTGCCACTCCGCCGATTGATGGCTGCCTGTGCGAAACGGTGAACCATCCTGCGGCGTTCACCTACAAGCTGCCCGACAATGTGAGCTTCGGTGAGGGTGCGCTGCTTGAACCGTTGGCTGTGGGCATGTGGTCCGCCACCAAGGCTCGTATCAAGCCGGGCGATGTCTGCGTGGTCACCGGATCGGGTACGGTCGGCATGCTGACCGCGTCGTGCGCGTTGGCAGGTGGCGCTTCCAAGGTGCTGATTTCTGATGTGTCGGCAATCAAACTGGCGATTGCGGCTCAGATTCCAGGTATTATTCCGGTGGATCTCACCAAAGAGGATCTGGTGGAGCGCGTCCGTGAGGAAACGGGGGGTTGGGGTGCTGATGTGGCTTTCGAGTGCTCGGGCTCGCCGAAGTCATACGAGACATTCTGGAAGCTGATTGCTCCCGGTGGCGCTGCCGTTATCGTTGGCATTCCGGTCAATCCGGTGGCTATCGACATTACGGAACTGCAGGCTACCGAGGTGCGCATCGAAAATATCTTCCGTTATGCCAATGTGTATCAGAAGGCCATTGACCTCGTGGCTAACGGTAAACTGAATCTGAAGCCATTCATCACCGACACCTATGCGATGGAGGATACCAAGGCGGCGTTCGATCGCATGGCCGAGGGGCGTCCTGGAGACATTAAGCTGCAGATTACCGTGAATAACGACTGACGTTACGCACGTTACGGAACGACGAAAGGGGTCTAGGCCATGGGTGCTGTTGTACAAGTCAACGATAATCGGCATGGGAAGGCGGCTTTGGCTCAGACCTCTTTTGGTGGATTCGTGCCGAAAGGTGGAAGTTCGAACGATTCCGGCGTATTGGAGATCATTGTGCCGGACGCGCAGGCTTCGGTGCGTTGGGTGAAGCATGGCTACCCAAGCTCGTTGGCGAAATGGCATCATCATCCTCATATTGAAATTCATCTGATTCGGGAAGGTACCGGATTGATGATGGCGGGCAATGCCGTTGTTCCGTATGAGGCCGGGCAGGTTGCGCTGATTGGTTCGAATCTTCCGCATAATTGGGTGTCCGACATCGCTCCGGGGGAGCGGCTTCGTCAGCGTGATGTGGTGTGCCATGTGCGTCCGGAAACCATACGTCTGCTGATGTCTGGATTTCCGGAAACGTCTGGTTTTGCAATGGTGTTGAGGCGTGCGGGGCAGGCGTTGGTGCTGAGCGGTGAATCCGCTCGTCAGGCCGGTTCGATTCTGGAAAGCATGGAGGAACATAGTCTTGCTTGCCGTGTTAGTGATCTGATTCGTGTGTTGGACGTGTTCGCGCATGCCCCCGCAGATGAATCCTATACAGTGGTTGCGTCCGGATACGATCCGGCTGTATGCAGTGGTGCGGAAAGTGTGGTCAACGATGCCATTGAGTACATTTCATCGCATCTGAGCGGTGAAATTAGCCTGGATTTGGCCGCTCATCAGGCTGGAATGAGTGTGTCGGCTTTCTCTCGTCTGTTCAAAAGGGCCGCAGGAATAAGGTTTTCGGATTTTGTTCGACGATTGCGTATCGGGCATGCGTGCAGATTGCTGACGACCACGAATCAAAGCGTCGCGTCGATTCGTCGTGCTTGCGGATATGGAAACGCTTCGAATTTCAATCGTCGCTTCTTTGAAGAAACGGGCGAAACTCCTACTGCCTGGCGGAAAAAATACATTGGACGGACAAGATAAGTAAATAAACTTTGTAAAAGTTTGATATGATTGACATCATATAGAAAATACTTTTATAAAAGATGAGGAGGTGAGACTTGAGAAAGTGTGTGTGATTTATGATAAAAAGCAACAAAAACGCTCAAAATGATGTTTTTAAAGCTTTTTCTCTTCACAAAAGAACGCAATCTAAACATTAAATGAACAGAATATAATATTTCTCTTGCGACACGACGCAGTGGAAAATCATATTGCATACTCACTAAAGTGTGTCCTAGGTCACAAAAGACCAGCAACGCGTCCATCCGCTTCGAGGTGGGTGGAATAACGGGAAACTACTTTGCAAACCCCCAAAGAATCGAGGAGGACTTCAAGTGGCAGACGCAAAGAAGGAAGAGCCGACCAAGCCGACTCCGGAAGAGAAGCTCGCCGCAGCCGAGGCTGAGGTCGACGCTCTGGTCAAGAAGGGCCTGAAGGCTCTTGACGATTTCGAAAAGCTCGATCAGAAGCAGGTTGACCGTATCGTCGCCAAGGCTTCCGTCGCAGCGCTGAACAAGCATCTGGTGCTCGCCAAGATGGCCGTTGAGGAAACCGGCCGTGGTCTGGTGGAAGACAAAGCCACTAAGAACATTTTCGCCTGCGAACACGTCACCAACTATCTGGCCGGACAGAAGACCGTCGGCATCATTCGCGAAGACGATGTCATGGGCATCGATGAGATCGCCGAACCGGTCGGCGTCGTCGCCGGCGTGACCCCGGTCACCAACCCGACCTCCACCGCCATCTTCAAGTCGCTAATCGCACTGAAGACCCGTTGTCCGATCATCTTCGGCTTCCACCCGGGCGCGCAGAAGTGCTCCGTAGAAGCCGCCAAGATCGTGCGTGACGCGGCCATCGAGGCAGGCGCTCCCGAGAACTGTATCCAGTGGATCGAGCACCCGTCCATCGAAGCCACCGGCGCCCTGATGAAGCATGACGGTATCGCCACCATCCTCGCCACCGGTGGTCCGGGCATGGTCAAGGCCGCATACTCCTCCGGCAAGCCGGCCCTCGGCGTCGGCGCTGGCAACGCTCCGGCATATGTCGACAAGAACGTTGACATCGTGCGCGCCGCCAACGATCTGGTGCTCTCCAAGCACTTCGATTACGGCATGATCTGCGCCACCGAGCAGGCCATCATCGCCGACAAGGAAGTCTACGCTCCGCTGATCAAGGAACTCAAGCGTCGCAAGGCCTACTTCGTGAACGACGAAGAGAAGGCCAAGCTTGAGCAGTACATGTTCGGCTGCACCGCATACTCCGGCCAGACCCCGAAGCTCAACTCTGTGGTGCCGGGCAAGTCCCCGCAGTACATCGCCAAGGCCGCAGGCTTTGAGATTCCGGAAGACGCCACCATTCTTGCCGCCGAGTGCAAGGAAATCGGCGAAAACGAGCCGCTGACCATGGAGAAGCTCGCTCCGGTCCAGGCCGTGTTGAAGTCCGACAACAAGGAACAGGCCTTCGAAATGTGCGAAGCCATGCTCAAGCATGGTGCAGGCCACACCGCAGCCATCCATACCAACGATCAGGCTCTGGTCCGCGAATACGGCCAGCGCATGCACGCATGCCGCATCATCTGGAACTCTCCGAGCTCCCTCGGCGGCGTGGGTGATATCTACAATGCCATCGCACCGTCGCTGACCCTCGGCTGCGGCTCCTACGGTGGCAACTCCGTGTCCGGCAACGTCCAGGCAGTCAACCTTCTCAACATCAAGCGCATCGCTCGGAGGAACAACAACATGCAGTGGTTCAAGATTCCGGCCAAGACTTACTTCGAGCCGAACGCCATCAAGTACCTGCGCGACATGTACGGCATCGAAAAGGCCGTCATCGTGTGCGATAAGGTCATGGAGCAGCTCGGCGTGGTCGACAAGATCATCGACCAGCTGCGTGCACGTTCCAACCGCGTGACCTTCCGTATCATCGACTACGTCGAGCCGGAGCCGAGCGTCGAGACCGTCGAGCGCGGCGCCACCATGATGCGCGAGGAGTTCGAGCCGGACACCATCATCGCAGTCGGCGGTGGTTCTCCGATGGACGCATCCAAGATCATGTGGCTGCTGTACGAGCACCCGGAAATCTCCTTCTCCGATGTGCGTGAGAAGTTCTTCGATATCCGCAAGCGCGCCTTCAAGATCCCGCCGCTGGGCAAGAAGGCCAAGCTCGTGTGCATCCCGACCTCTTCCGGCACTGGTTCCGAAGTCACGCCGTTTGCTGTGATCACCGACCATAAGACCGGCTACAAGTACCCGATCACCGATTACGCGCTGACACCGTCCGTCGCCATCGTCGATCCGGTGCTGGCACGCACCCAGCCGCGCAAGCTCGCGTCCGATGCCGGTTTCGACGCCCTGACCCACTCCTTCGAGGCATACGTCTCCGTCTACGCCAACGATTTCACCGATGGCATGGCGCTGCACGCGGCCAAGCTGATTTGGGACAACCTCGCCGAGTCCGTCAACGGCGAGCCGGGCGAAGACAAGATCAAGGCCCAGGAGAAGATGCATAACGCCGCCACCATGGCCGGCATGGCATTCGGCTCCGCATTCCTTGGCATGTGCCACGGCATGGCCCACACCATCGGTGCTCTGTGCCACGTTGCCCACGGTCGTACCAACTCCATCCTGCTGCCGTACGTCATCCGCTACAACGGCTCCATCCCGGAGGAACCAACCAGCTGGCCGAAGTATAACAAGTACGTCGCTCCGGAACGCTACCAGGAGATCGCCAAGAACCTTGGCGTGAACCCGGGCAAGACTCCGGAAGAGGGTGTCGAAAACCTGGCCAAGGCCGTCGAGGACTACCGTGACAACAAGCTCGGCATGAACAAGAGCTTCCAGGAGTGCGGTGTGGACGAGGACTATTTCTGGTCCGTCCTTGACCAGATCGGCATGCGTGCCTACGAAGATCAGTGCGCTCCGGCAAATCCGCGTATCCCGCAGATCGAGGATATGAAGGATATCGCCATTGCCGCCTACTACGGCGTCAGCCAGGCGGAAGGCCACAAGCTGCGCGTCCAGCGTCAGGGTGAGGCCGCCACGGAAGAGGCTTCCGAGCGCGCATGAGTCACCTCGCATATATAGGTCATCGATATTGATCTATATATAAGGTACTTGCGTTACATCGACAGATGCTATCGATAACGAGGAATTCGGTTGGATTTGTTCAATCGAATTCCTCGTTTCTATATATAGAACAGCATGTTCGGATGATGCTGCATCATGATCGCAGCCGACGATCAGCAATGTGCATCGCATTCGTTTTCAAGGACTTGAAAACAGGACTTGAGACTGCGACACGCGAGGATTTCTTAAGACTACCCCTGATGCTTAAATAAAGAAGTTGCCTGATTTTAGGGCTCGCAAATTGGAATTAAAAAAGCGAGCGTGGCACAGTGATCACGAGAGTGAAAACTGCATAGCTGCGCACTGATGTGGTATGGCCACGGAACTTCCACGGTTCCGGGGGCTTCTACGCCGGTGCCCTTTGAGAAGCAGGCTGGTAAACAGTAACTAACGAATCGCTAGAAAGGGCGGAAGGCAATGGCGGGACAGAAAATCCGCATCAGGCTTAAGTCCTATGACCATGAGGTCATCGACCAATCGGCGAAGAAGATCGTCGAAACGGTGACGAACGCGGGCGCAACTGTGGTTGGCCCGGTTCCGCTCCCGACCGAGAAGAACGTGTTCGTCGTTATCCGTTCTCCTCACAAGTACAAGGATTCTCGCGAGCATTTCGAGATGCGCACTCATAAGCGTCTCATCGACATTGTGGACCCGACCCCGAAGGCCGTGGATTCCCTTATGCACATTGATCTGCCCGCAGACGTGAACATCGAGATCAAGCTGTAAGGGAGGAGGGAACCATTATGTCTAATCGCACCGCACTGCTGGGCAAGAAGCTCGGCATGTCTCAGGTCTGGGACGAGAACGGTTTCTTCGTTCCTGTGACCCTTGTTGATGTCTCCACTAACGTGGTGACCGCTGTCAAGTCCGAAGAGTCCGACGGCTACAAGGCTGTTCAGCTTGGCTACGGCCAGGTTGACCCGACCAAGGTGACTAAGCCGCTCGCCGGTCACTTCGCCAAGGCTGGCGTCACCCCGCGTCGTCACCTCGCTGAGGTCCGTACTGATAACGCCGAAGAGTTCGAGCCGGGTCAGGAGCTGACCGCTGAGCTGTTCCCGGAGGGTACCTTGGTCGACGTGACCGGTACCACCAAGGGCAAGGGCTTCGCAGGCACCATCAAGCGCTGGGGCTTCAAGTCCTATCGTCGTACCCACGGCTCTCACAAGAACGAGCGCCGTCCTGGTTCTGTTGGCGCATGCGCTACCCCGAGCCGTATCCTCAAGGGCAAGCGTATGGCTGGCCGCATGGGTCATGTAACTAACACCACGCTGAACCTCACCATCGTTTCGTCGGATGTTGAGAACGGCGTGCTCGCCATCAAGGGTGCCATCCCGGGCCCGAAGGGCAGCATCGTTCTCGTCCGTTCGGCAGTGAAGGGAGCCTGATAAATCATGGCAAACGTTACTCTGAACGTTACCGATAACCAGGGCAATGCAACCGGAACCGTCGAGGCTCCGGCTGAGATCTTCGGCTTCTCTGCCGAAGAAGTCCAGTCCCGTATTCCGCTGATCCACCAGGTTGTGGTGGCCCAGCGCGCCGCTGCTCGCCAGGGCACCCATGCCACCAAGACTCGTGGCATGGTTTCCGGTGGTGGCCGCAAGCCGTGGAAGCAGAAGGGCACCGGTCGTGCTCGTCAGGGCTCCATCCGCGCACCGCAGTGGTACCACGGTGGCACCGTGTTCGGTCCGCAGCCGCGTGACTACTCCCAGCGCACCCCGAAGAAGATGAAGGCCGCTGCTCTCAAGTACGTGCTTTCCGATCGCGCCAACGCAGGTCACGTGGCAGTCGTGGACTTCGGCGTTTCCGAAGCCCCGTCCACCAAGGCCGCTGTTGCCGCTCTTACCCCGGTGACCGAGAACAAGTTCACCACCGTGGTGCTCTCTCGCGAGAATGTGAACGAATGGCTTTCCGTTCGTAACATCCCGACCGTTCACCCGATCTTCGCCGATCAGCTCAACACGTACGACGTGGTCACCGCTCAGTACGTGGTCTTCTCCAAGGAAGGCTTCGACGCTTTCCTCGCTGCGAAGGCTGAGCCGGCTGCAAAGGAGGCCTGATTTTCATGGTCGCTATTCACAAGCCCGCACACGACATCATCCTCAAGCCTGTTGTTTCTGAGAAGAGCTACGCTCTGTCCGATCGCGGTCAGTACACCTTCGTGGTGGCTCCGAACGCGAACAAGGTTCAGATCAAGCAGGCAATCGAAGAGATCTTCAATGTCAAGGTGACGAACGTCAACACCCTCAACCGCGCCGGCAAGCGTCAGCGCACCCGCAACGGTTTCGGCCAGCGCGTCAATCAGAAGCGCGCCATCGTGACCGTCGCCGAGGGCCAGACGATCGACATCTTCGGTAACTGAAGGCTAGCCGAGAAAAGTTAAAGGAAGAACTAGATTATGGCTATCCGCGTTTATAAGCCGACGACTGCAGGCCGCCGTAACGCGTCCGTCTCGGACTTCTCCGAGCTTACGCGTTCCACGCCTGAGAAGTCGCTGGTTCGCAAACTCAGCAAGACTGGCGGTCGTAACTCCTACGGCCGTATGACCTCCCGTCATCGTGGCGGCGGTCACAAGCGCCAGTACCGTCTCATCGACTTCAAGCGTTGGGACAAGGACGGCGTGCCGGCAACGGTCGCTCACATTGAGTACGACCCGAACCGTTCCGCTCGCATCGCACTGCTGCACTACGCAGATGGTGAGAAGCGTTACATCATCGCTCCGGAAGGCATCAAGCAGGGTGACGTCATCGAGACCGGCGCCCAGGCTGATATCAAGCCGGGCAACAACCTGCCGCTGCGCAACATCCCGACTGGTACCGTGGTGCACGCGATTGAGCTCCGCCCGCTGGGTGGCGCCAAGATCGCTCGTTCCGCAGGTGCTTCCGTACAGCTCGTCGCCAAGGATGGCGCTTACGCCCAGCTGCGTATGCCGTCCGGCGAAATCCGCAACGTGGATGCTCGCTGCCGCGCAACCGTTGGTGAGGTCGGCAACTCTGATCACGCCAACATCCAGCTCGGTAAGGCAGGTCGTGCACGTTGGATGGGCAAGCGCCCGATCACCCGTGGTGAATCCATGAACCCTGTCGATCACCCGCACGGCGGTCGTACCCGCGGTGGCAAGCCGCCGGTTTCTCCGTGGGGCAAGGGCGAGGTTCGTACCCGCCGTCCGAAGAAGGCTTCGAACAAGATGATTGTTCGTCGTCGCCCGAATGGTAAGAACCGTAAGTAAGGGAGTGTCGAGTAGATGACTCGTAGCATCAAGAAGGGCCCCTTCGTCGACGCCCACCTGCAGAAGAAAGTCGACGAGCAGAACGAGAAGGGTACGCACAACGTCATCAAGACGTGGTCCCGTCGTTCGATGATCACCCCTGATTTCATCGGACACACCTTCGCCGTTCACGATGGCCGCAAGCACGTTCCGGTGTTCGTCACCGAATCCATGGTTGGCCACAAGCTCGGTGAGTTCGCCCCGACCAAGACCTTCAAGGGTCATGTGAAGGACGACAAGAAGGCACGCCGCTAAAGGAGAGTAAGGACACATGGAAGCTAAAGCAATCGCTCGTCACGTCCGCGTGACGCCGCGCAAGGCTCGCCGTATGGTCGACCTCATCCGAGGCAAGAAGGCGACCGAAGCCATCACCATTCTGAAGTTCGCTCCGCAGGACGCATCCCTTCCGGTGCGTAAGGTCCTAGAGAGCGCCATCGCGAACGCTCGCGTGAAGGCCGACAAGGCCGGCGAACCGTTCCGTGAGAACGACCTGGTCGTGAAGGAGACCTATGTGGACGAAGGCGTGACGCTCAAGCGTTTCCGCGCTCGTGCACAGGGCCGTGCCGCTCGTATCAACAAGCGCACCAGCCACATCACGGTCGTCGTCGCTAACAAGGAAGGAAACCGCTAAAGATGGGTCAGAAGATCAATCCGTTTGGCTACCGCCTGGGAATCACTGAGAGCCATCGTTCCAAGTGGTTCTCCGATTCCAACAAGGTCGGCGAACGCTACCGCGACTTCGTTCTCGAAGATGACGTCATCCGCAAGGCCATGAGCAAGGATCTCGAGCGTGCGGGCGTGTCCCGTATCGTCATCGAGCGTACCCGCGACCGCGTGCGTGTGGACATCCACACCGCTCGCCCGGGCATCGTCATCGGCCGCCGTGGTGCTGAAGCTGAGCGCGTTCGCGCCAAGCTTGAGAAGCTCACCGGCAAGCAGGTCCAGCTCAACATCTTCGAAGTGAAGAACGCAGCACTGGACGCCCAGCTCGTCGCACAGGGCATCGCTGAGCAGCTCACCAACCGCGTGACCTTCCGTCGCGCGATGCGTAAGGCCCAGCAGGATGCCATGCGTGCAGGCGCCAAGGGTATTCGTATCAAGCTCTCCGGCCGCCTTGGTGGCGCCGAAATGAGCCGTTCCGAGTTCTATCGCGAGGGTCGCGTTCCGCTGCAGACCCTGCGCGCCCTCATCGATTACGGCTTCTTCGAAGCCAAGACCACTTACGGCCGTATCGGCGTGAAGGTCTGGATCTACAAGGGTGACATGACCGAGCGTGAGTTCGAAGAGCAGCAGGCACAGCAGAGCAACAACCGCCAGGGTCGCCGCGGCGATCGCCGTCCGCGTCGTGGCCAGCGCAATGCTGCCCCGCAGCAGAACGCAGCAGCAGAGGCTCCGGCCGCAGCTGAGGCACCTGCCGCAACGGAAACGAAGGAGTGAGCTGAGAAATGCTTATCCCAAAGAGAACCAAGTATCGTAAGCAGCACCGTCCGGTCCGCCGTGGCATGTCCAAGGGCGGAAACGAGATCGCATTCGGCGATTTCGGTATCCAGGCTCTGGCTCCAGCTTATGTGACCAACCGCCAGATCGAGGCCGCTCGTATTGCCATGACCCGCTACATCAAGCGTGGTGGCCGCGTGTGGATCACGATCTTCCCGGATCGTCCGCTGACCAAGAAGCCGCTTGGCACCCGAATGGGTTCCGGTAAGGGTACTCCGGAATTCTGGATCGCTAACGTCCACCCGGGTCGCGTTATGTTCGAGATCGGTGGCGTGTCCGAGGATGTCGCTCGCGAGGCTCTGCGCCGCGCAATCGACAAGCTCCCTATGAAGTGCCGTGTTATTGCTCGTGAAGGCGGTGACATCTGATGGCAGTCGGAACTGCAGACTACACCATGAAGAATCTGAACGAGAAGACCAACGAGGAGATCGAGGGCTTCCTCAAGAAGTCCAAGGAAGAGCTGTTCAACCTGCGCTTCCAGTCCGCGACCGGTCAGCTCGAAAACACCGCCCGCCTCAAGGCGGTCAAGCACGACATCGCCAGGATGTACACCGTCCTGCGCGAGCGTGAGCTCGGCATCAGCCAGGCCCCCGAGGCGACCGAAACGAAAGCTGAGGAGAAGTAATGGCTGAAGAGCGTAACTTCCGCAAGGTTCGTCGCGGTTACGTCGTGTCCGATAAGATGGACAAGACGATTTCCGTCGAGCTCGAGCAGCGTTCGACCCACCCGCTGTACGGCAAGGTCGTGCGTTCCACTCGTACGGTCAAGGTCCATGATGAACACAACGAGGCTCACATTGGCGACCTCGTGAGTATTATGGAGACTCGGCCCCTGAGCAAGACCAAGCGTTGGCGTCTCGATAGCATCATCGAGCGCGCTAAGTAAATAAGTTCGGCAAGGCTCCGTGAGTCACCCCGCCTGCTTCAAGCAGGCAGGCGGGGTGCTTGGGGAGAACCAGCTCGGCTAAGGAGAATCAATGATTCAGCAGGAAACGCGGCTTCATGTCGCCGACAACACGGGTGCGAAGGAACTCCTCGCCATCCGAGTGCTCGGCGGATCGAAGCGACGCTATGCCGGCATCGGCGACGTGATCGTCGCCTCCGTCAAGGACGCCATCCCTGGCGGGTCGGTCAAGAAGGGCGACGTCGTCAAGGCTGTCGTCGTCCGCACTGTCAAGGAGCACCGTCGTGTGGACGGCTCCTACATCAAGTTCGACGAGAACGCCGCCGTCATTCTCGGCTCTGGCCGTGAACCGAAGGGCACTCGTATCTTCGGACCGGTCGGTCGTGAACTGCGCGACAAGCGCTTCATGAAGATCGTGTCCCTCGCCCCGGAGGTGATCTGACATGGCAGCCAAGATTAAGAGCGGCGACCTGGTCAAGGTCATCCGCGGCAAGGATCGCGGCAAGGAAGGCACCGTCAAGCAGGTGCTCAAGGACGATCGTCTGATCGTTGAAGGCGTGCAGATCGTCAAGAAGCACGTTCGCGCTACGCAGCAGGGCCAGCAGGCCGGCATCGTGGCTGTCGAGGCTCCGATTCATCGCTCCAACGTGATGGTCATCGATCCGGAGACCAAGCAGCCGACCCGCGTGCGCATCGTCGAAAAGGAAGAGGCTCGCGACGGCAAGGTGAAGACCGTGCGTGTGCGTGTTGCCAAGAAGTCCGGAAAGGAGCTGGCATGACCGATACCACTGTCGAAGCGCCGGCAACTCCGCGCTTGAAGCAAAAGTATAACGAGCAGATCGTGCCGGAGCTGGAGAAGGAATTCCACTACTCCAACCCGATGCAGGTTGCTCGCGTCCAGAAGGTCGTTGTCTCCATGGGCGTTGGCGCCGCTGCTCGCGACTCCAAGCTCATCGAAGGCGCCGTCAAGGACCTCACCCTGATCACCGGCCAGAAGCCGAAGATCACCAAGGCCAAGAAGTCCGTCGCACAGTTCCACCTGCGTGAAGGCCAGGCCATCGGCGCTTACGTCACCCTGCGTGGCGAGCGCATGTGGGAGTTCCTGGATCGCCTTCTGACCATGGCTCTGCCGCGTATCCGCGATTTCCGTGGCATCAACGGCAACCAGTTCGACGGTCAGGGCAACTACAACTTTGGTCTCACCGAGCAGTCCATGTTCCACGAGATCGATCCGGATTCGATCGATCACCAGCGCGGTATGGACATCACCGTGGTGACCAGCACCAAGGACGACAAGGAAGCTCGCGTGCTCCTGAAGCATCTCGGCTTCCCCTTCAAGGAGAACTGATATGGCAAAAACCGCTCTTAAGAACAAGGCGGCCGCTAAGCCGAAGTTCAAGGTGCGCGCTTACACGCGTTGCCAGGTCTGCGGTCGTCCTCACTCCGTCTACCGCAAGTTCGGCCTTTGCCGCATCTGCCTTCGTGAGAAGGCCCACCGCGGCGAGCTGCCCGGCGTTACGAAGTCCAGTTGGTAAATAACGACGCTGAAGGTCCGCGGCCCAATCGCTGAAAAGCGTGCGGGCGGCGGAAACCACGGCGAGAAAGGGCAATAAGCCCAAATGACAATGACAGATCCGATCGCAGACATGCTTACGCGTCTGCGTAATGCGAGCGCGGCAAAGCACGAAACCGTGGATATGCCGTACTCCAAGTTCAAGGCGAACATCGCCGAGATTCTGAAGCGCGAAGGCTACATCAAGGACTTCACCGCTAAGGAAGCCAAGGTCGGCCAGACTCTCGAGGTCACCCTCAAGTATGGTCCGAACGGCGAGCGTTCCATCCAGGGCATCAAGCGCATCTCCAAGCCGGGCCTGCGTCGTTACGCAAAGTCCGATGCTCTGCCGATGCCGCTCGGTGGCCTTGGCATCGCAATCATCTCGACTAGCTCGGGACTGCTGACCCAGAAGGAATGCCTCGACCGAGGCATCGGCGGCGAAATCGTCGCTTTCGTTTGGTGAGAAAGGAGAGCTGAAACATGGCATCGCATATTGGTAAGCTCCCCGTCACCATTCCTGCTGGCGTGGAAGTTAAGATCGACGGTCAGTCCTTCACCGCCAAGGGCGTTAAGGGCACTGACTCCTACGAGATTCCGGAAGGCATCACCGCTCAGGTCGAAGGCAACGAGATCATCCTCGTCCCGGCTGACGATCTGCGCCCGACCCGTGCAAAGCACGGCCTGGCTCGTTCCATTGTGGCGAGCATGGTCAAGGGCGTGCACGAGGGCTATGCCAAGACCCTGGATATCGTCGGCACCGGTTACCGTGCTCAGGCGAAGGGTAAGGGTATCGAGTTCTCCCTCGGTTATTCCCACACCATCACCGTTGAGCCGCCGGAAGGCATCGAGTTCGAACTGCCGAACCCGAATCAGGTGATCGTCAAGGGTATCGACAAGCAGGCTGTCGGCCAGTGCGCCGCTAACATCCGCAAGCTTCGCGCTCCGGAACCCTACAAGGGCAAGGGCGTCAAGTACTCGGATGAACGCATCCTGCGCAAGGCTGGAAAGGCTGGTAAGTAATGAGCGTCCAGATTTTCGGTAAGGGCAAGAAGGTCGCGCTCCAGCGCCGTCACGCTCGTCTGCGCAAGCGTATCAGCGGTACCCCGGAGCTCCCGCGTCTGGTGGTTACCCGTTCCAACCGTCACATGGTTGCCCAGATCATCGACGACACCAAGGGCATTACTTTGGTGAGCGAATCCACTCTGATGAGCGATTTCGCTGGTTTTGAGGGCACCAAGACCGAAGCCGCCAAGAAGGTCGGCGAACTGATTGCCAAGAAGGCTCAGGACGCAGGCATCACCGCGGTTGTGTTCGATCGTGGCGGCAACAAGTATCATGGCCGCGTCGCAGCTGTCGCTGAAGGCGCCCGCGAGGGAGGTCTGGCACTGTGAGCGACAACGAAAAGGAAACCCAAGTGGCTGAAGAAACTCAGAACACTCAGGCTGCTGCTGAGGCTACCAACGAGGATCGCAAGTCCCGTCGTGGCCAGCGTGGTGAGGGTCGTCGTGGCGAGCGTCGCAACCGTCGTGAGGAATCTCACGAGAACGAGATGCTCGATCGCGTGGTGACCATCAACCGTGTGTCCAAGACCCACAAGGGTGGTCGTACGTTCAGCTTCGCCGCCCTCGTGGTGGTTGGCGACGGCAACGGCACCGTGGGCGTCGGCTACGGCAAGTCCCGTGAGGTCCCGGCTGCAATCGCCAAGGGCCAGCTGGATGCCAAGAAGCACATGTTCACTGTTCCGCGCGTCAAGGGCACCGTCACCCACCCGGTGATCGGTCATGATGCCGCAGGTACCGTGCTCCTGCGCCCGGCTGCTCCGGGTACCGGCGTTATCGCCGGCGGTGCAGTCCGTGCTGTCATGGAATGCGCTGGCATCACCGACGTCCTGACCAAGTCGATGGGCTCCGCCACCGCCGTCAACGTGGTGCGTGCGACTGTCGACGCTCTCAAGAAGCTCGAAGAGCCGGAAGAGATCGCAGCTCGTCGTGGCATGTCCCTCGAAGAGGTGGCTCCTGACTCCCTGCTGCGTGCTCGCGCCGAAGGCATCGCCGAGGCTCGCAAGGCCCGTGAAGAAGCACAGGCCAAGGCCGCTCAGAAGGACGGTGAGTGATGACTAACCTGAACATCAAGCTGCACCACGGTCTGGTGAACTCCACTCCGAAGCAGCGTGCTGCGGCTCAGACTCTGGGCCTGAACAAGATTGGCAAGACCGTGACTCGTGAGGACACCCCGGCCCTTCGTGGCCAGCTGCTGGTTCTCCGTCACCTGGTCACCGTTGAGGAGGCTGACTGATTATGGCAGATATTCTGCAGATGCATGACCTGAAGCCGGCTCCGGGCGCCAAGAAGGATCGCATTCGCGTCGGTCGTGGTGAAGGCTCCAAGGGTAAGACCTCGGGCCGTGGCGACAAGGGTACCAAGAAGCGCTATCAGGTTCGCCCGGGCTTCGAAGGTGGCCAGCTGCCGCTGTACATGCGCCTTCCGAAGCTGCGTGGCTTCAAGAGCCCGTTCAAGAAGGAATATCAGGTCGTCAACGTCGCAGCTCTTGCGGAACTGTTCCCGCAGGGTGGCGAGATTACCGTTGCCGATTTGGTTGCCAAGGGTGCCGTGCGTGACGGCTACCCGGTCAAGGTCCTGGGCGACGGCGAGGTTTCGGCTGCCTACACCATCAAGGGTGTCAAGGCTTCCGCTTCTGCCAAGTCCAAGATTGAGGCTGCCGGCGGCTCCATCTCCGAGGACTGATTCCACGGAATGTAGCTGACTTAAGCTCGTAAGTGAGGCTTCTCCCGCTGGGGCGGGGGAGGCCTCACTTCGTTTTTTCGGTCCAGTACGGGGATCGAAAAACAGTGCCCAGAGATCTAATGAAAACCGACAATGGAACACTCCATGTGTAGGTAGACGCCGTACGCTAGACTCGACCGGTAGAGTCTGTTTTTGCACGGGTGCGCCGGCGCGCACGTCGATGGAAGGAATCCCAGGTGAGGACGTTAATCCAGGCCTTGAAAACCAAGGAGTTGAGGAACAAGATCCTCTTCACTCTTGGTATCATCATCATTTATCGTATTGGTTCGTTCATTCCGACCCCAGGTGTCGACTACAAGGTGGTCCAGCAGTGCGTCGGCTCGATGAACAGCACCTCCGAGAACTTCATTGGTCTGGTGAACCTCTTCTCTGGCGGCGCAATGTTGCAGCTGTCGATCTTCGCGCTAGGCGTCATGCCGTACATCACGGCATCTATCGTCATCCAGCTGCTCCGCGTGGTCATTCCCCGCTTTGAGGCGCTGCATAAGGAAGGCCAGTCTGGTGAAGCCAAGCTGACCCAGTACACCCGTTACCTGACCATTGGCCTCGCTGTGCTGCAGTCCACCACCATTCTGGTGACCGCCCGCTCCGGTGCCCTGTTCAACTATCAGTGCTCCCAGGTCGTGCCTGACGGTTCCGTCTGGAACCTCGTGGTCATGGTGCTGATCATGACCGGTGGTACGGGCCTGATCATGTGGATGGCCGAATTGATCACCGATAAGGGTCTTGGCCAGGGTATGTCCATCCTTATCTTCATGTCCATCTGTTCCGGCTTCCTGCCGCAGTTGTGGGAGATCGGTTGGGGCACCAAAGGCACCGATGGCAATTGGGCGAAGTTCGCCGCGGTCGTCGGCGTGCTGTTGGTTATCATGATCCTCGTCATCTACGTCGAGCTTTCCCAGCGTCGTATTCCGGTGCAGTACACCCGTCGTATGATTGGCCGTAAGATGTACGGCGGATCCTCTACCTATCTGCCGCTGAAGATCAATATGAGCGGCGTTATTCCGCCGATCTTCGCGTCCTCCATTCTGGCCATCCCGACCCTGATCGCACAGTTCGGCAAATCCGACCAGTCCTGGGTCAAGTGGATTAACTCCAACCTGGCCAATACCACTTCCGTGTGGTACATCGCACTGTACGCGTTGATGATCGTGTTCTTCTGCTTCTTCTACACGGAAATCACCTTCAACCCGGACGAGACCGCAGACAACATGAAGCAGTACGGCGGCTTCATTCCGGGAATCCGTGCAGGCAGCGCCACCAGCCGTTATCTGAGCTACGTGATGAACAGGCTCAACACCGTCGGTGCCGTGTATCTGCTATTCGTGGCGCTTATTCCGACCGTGCTCATCATGGCGCTTGACCTCAACACCAAGTTGCCGTTCGGCGGCACCACCATCCTGATCATCGCAGGCGTCGGCCTCGACACCCTGCGCCAGGCCAAGGCCCAGACCGAACAGTTCCAGTACGCTGGATTCCTGTTCGAGGGCACTGACCACAAGGAAGGCAAGTAAAGCCTCAAAATCGTGATACCGTTTCGACGTGAGGCGGTATCACGATTTTCATGTAACCAATCGAAAATCAGAAAGCCTTGAAAGAGGCCAAATGAAACGGAGAATAACATGCGACTGCTGATCATGGGACCTCAGGGCGTCGGCAAGGGCACCCAGGCTGCTCTGCTGAGCGAGCACTACGGTATTCCGGCAATCTCCACCGGCGATATCTTCCGCTACAACATTAAGAACAAGACCGAACTTGGCGTTGAAGCACTGAAATACATCGATAAAGGCGAACTGGTTCCTGACGAGCTGACCAACAAGATCGTCAAGGATCGCTTGGCCATGGACGATGCCAAGAACGGTTGGATTCTTGACGGCTACCCGCGCAACGCCTCCCAGGTCGAAGCACTGGACGCCATCCTCACCGATCTGAACACTCCGCTGGACGCAGTGGTGGCTCTCGACGCCGATCATGACGTGCTTATGGAGCGCATGAAGAAGCGCGCCGAGATCGAAGGTCGCTCCGACGACACTCCGGAAGCAATTGCCAAGCGTCTCGACGTATACGCCAAGGAAACCGCTCCGTTGCTGACAACCTACGAAGAGCGTGGCCTGCTGAAGACCTTCAACGGCGTCGGTTCCGTCGAAGAGATCCAGTCCACCATCGTGGCTGAACTCGGCTGAAATAGCTGAGGATTGGGCTGATTCGAAGCATATGCATAGATAAGAAAGCCCAATAAAATACCACAAATCAATCGAAAACGGGAATTGCGACACGCCGAATGTGCCGTAATTCCCGTTTTCGTGTATTCTTGCAAGTTGGTGTGTCTTCGGGCACGCATAGTAATCGCCAAAGAACGGAACGAGGCTCATGGCTAAAGACGGTGTGATTGAAGTCGAAGGACAGGTAGTGGAAGCACTGCCGAACGCGATGTTCCGCGTTGAACTCGAGAACAAGCATATCGTGCTCGCAACCATCTCGGGCAAGATGAGGAAGAACTACATCCGCATTCTGCCGCAGGATCGTGTTGTGCTTGAAATGAGCCCTTATGATCTGAACCGCGGCCGTATTACGTACCGTTACAAGTAAGGTACATAAGCAAAGGAAAACCATGAAGGTCAGCCCTAGTGTGAAGAGGATCTGCGAGAATTGCCGCGTGATCCGTCGTCACGGCCGCGTCATGGTGATCTGCGTCAACCCGCGCCACAAGCAGCGTCAGGGCTGAGAGTAGATCCAGCGGCACAATAAGTACAGGCGCTGAGTCACAGATCGCGCAAGCGATATGAACCCCGGGTACGCAGGCCCGGGCCGGGAAACCGGACGACTCGGTGCAAGACCTGCGGAAAACAGAAGGAATCGCAATGGCACGTCTTGCCGGAGTCGACATCCCCAATGAGAAGCGCATCGAGATCGCCCTCACCTACATCTTTGGTGTGGGTCGTACTCGTGCCAAGGAAACGCTTGCCGCGACCGGTATCAACCCGGATATTCGCGTCAAGGATCTGACGGATGAGCAGCTGATTACGCTGCGTGACTACCTCGAGGGTAACTATAAGATCGAGGGTGATCTGCGTCGTGAAATCGATGCGGATATCCGTCGTAAGATTCAGATCAACTGCTACCAAGGCCAGCGTCACCGTAAGGGACTTCCTGTGCGCGGTCAGCGCACCAAGACCAATGCACGTACCCGCAAGGGTCCGAAGCGTACGGTCGCCGGAAAGAAGAAGGCCACCAAGTAATCGGTGGCTGTCAGTTCAGACCACGAGACGTAAGTTTCATCGCCTGAACAACAAAGCAAATTCGTTATTAGGAAACGAGGGTCAATGGCAGCTCAAAAGCAAGCCGCGCGCAAGCCGCGTCGCCGCGACCGTAAGTCGGTCCCGGTTGGGCAGGCGCACATCAAGTCCACTTTCAACAACACCATCATTTCGATCACCGACCCGTCCGGCGCAGTTGTGTCCTGGGCGTCCGGTGGCGATGTCGGCTTCAAGGGCTCCCGCAAGTCCACGCCGTACGCCGCTGGCATGGCCGCTGAATCCGCAGCCCGCAAGGCTATGGAGCACGGTCTGAAGAAGGTCGACGTGTTCGTGAAGGGTCCGGGTTCCGGTCGTGAAACCGCTATCCGTTCCCTGCAGTCCGCCGGACTCGAAGTCGGTTCCATCACCGACGTCACCCCGCAGGCACACAACGGCGTTCGTCCTCCGAAGCGCCGTCGCGTCTGAGCACTAGAAGAAATCATCAATCCAACGCCGCTTATGGCCGGTGAGTGCACCACCGGCCTGAAGCTGAAAGGATAACCACAGTGCTTATCGCACAGCGTCCGACACTTACCGAGGAATCTCTCAACCCTCAGCGTTCCCGCTTCACCATCGAGCCTCTCGAGCCTGGTTTCGGTTACACGCTTGGCAACTCGCTGCGCCGCACCCTCCTGAGCTCCATCCCTGGAGCGGCTGTGACTTCGGTGCGTATCTCCGGCGTCCCGCACGAGTTCACCACTCTGCCGGGTGTTGAAGAGGACGTTACCGAGATCCTGCTGAACATCAAGGGCATCGTGCTCACCAGCGAATACGATGAGCCGGTTGTCATGTATCTGCGCAAGAGCGGCAAGGGCGAGGCCACCGCGGGTGACATCACCCCTCCGGCCGGCGTCACCATCGCCAACCCGGATATGCATATCGCAACCCTCGCAGAAGATGGCGAACTCGAAATCGAGTTCACCGTCGAGCGTGGTCGCGGCTATGTGCCTGCCCAGATGAACAAGCAGGATAACGCCGAGATCGGTCGTATTCCGGTCGACTCGATTTACTCCCCGGTGCTCAAGGTGAGCTATCGTGTGGAAGCCACCCGCGTTGAACAGCGCACTGACTTCGACAAGCTCATCCTGGACGTGGAGACCAAGCCGGCAATCTCCCCGCGCGATGCAGTCGCATCCGCAGGCTCCACCCTGGTGGAACTCTTCGGTCTGTGCCGTGAGCTTAACACCCAGGCTGAGGGCGTCGAGGTTGGACCTGCCCCGGTGGCAGAGGAAACCAACCCGGAGATGGCTGTTCCGATCGAGGATCTCAACCTCACCCAGCGCAGCTACAACTGCCTGAAGCGTGAAGGCATCCACACGATTGGCGAGCTGGTCGCCCACACTGAGCAGGATCTGCTCGACATCCGCAATTTCGGTATGAAGTCCATCGATGAAGTCAAGGAAAAGCTCCAGTCCTTGGGTCTGGCTCTCAAGGCTTCCCCGCTGGGCAACTTCGATACCAACAACCTCGAAGGCGGCACCTTCTTCTCGCCGGAAGACGAGTGATTCGCTGCCTTTGACCTAACCGCTTCGTTGGATTCGGATGTTCGGGCGATTGCCCACCTGAATCCAACGGGGCTTTCAAGGAGAAACAATGCCTACACCAAAGAAGGGTCCGCGTCTGGCCTCCAGCCCGGCTCATGAGCGTCTTATGCTCGCGAACATGGCTACCAGCCTGTTCCAGCGCGGCCGCATCACCACCACCCTGCCGAAGGCTAAGCGCCTTCGTCCGCTGGCTGAGCGCCTGATCACGCTCGCCAAGCGTGGTGATCTGCACAGCCGTCGTCGCGTGATGCGTGTCATCCGCAACAAGTCCGTTGTGCACAAGCTGTTCACCGAGATCGCCGAGCAGATGGAGCAGCGTGAGGGTGGCTACACCCGCATCGTCAAGATCGCTCCGCGTCGTGGCGACGCCGCTCCGGCAGCCATCATCGAGCTCGTCACCGAGCCGGTGAGCCCGAAGCAGGCCGTGGTCAAGGAAGCCGAAGCTGCAACCAAGGTTGCCGCTGAAGAAGCTCCGGTTGTCGAAGAGGCACCGGTTGAGGCTCCGGAAGCCACCGCAGAGAACGCCGAGTGATTGGCATCAAGCAGGCTTGACTAGCTGATGAAAAGGCTGGGAATCGAAAGGTTCCCAGCCTTTTTTGTTATGCGTTGTCATGTGTTGTTATGCGCCTTTTGTTATGCTCATTGCCGTGAGATTACGTATCGACTTGGCATATGACGGCACCGATTTTTACGGATGGGCGAAACAGCCTGACATGCGCACCGTGCAGGGGGAAATCGAACGTGTGCTGCATACCATTCTGCGCGTGCCGGAAGGCGACGACAATGAGCCGCTGCGCCTGACCGTCGCAGGTCGTACTGATACCGGCGTGCACGCGTCGCACCAAGTTTGCCATCTCGACATCAATGAGGAGACGCTTGCACGTTGCGTCGGGCATATGCAGGTCGAACCGGTGATGGCGTTGACGCGACGACTGCAACGCATGCTGCCGAACGATATCGCCATTCATTCCATCAAAGAGGCTCCTGAAGGATTCGACGCACGCTTCTCCGCGTTGGAACGCACTTACGTATATCGCATTGCCGACCGATCAAGCGAAATCGATCCACGTACCAGAAATAGCGTGCTGCATATAGACGATAATCTTGACATCGCCGTCATGAACAAGGCTGCTGAAATGACAATCGGTCTGCATGATTTCGGCTCGTTCGCAACTCCCAATCCAGGAGGAACCACCATACGCGAGGTCAAAACCGCGTATTGGAGGCGCATACCGCAGCATCCGCTTATCGACGACGGAACCACCATGGGGGAGCGGTACCGAACGCCCGCCTTGGAGTCGGGACTGCTCTGCTTCACCATCGTCGCCGACGCTTTCGCACGCAATATGGTGCGTTCGTTGGTTAACGGTTGCGTACAGGTTGGTATTGGCAAACGTTCCTTGGATTGGTTCGCCGGAAAAATGGCGACGCCGTTGCGTGAAGGCAGCACTGGCCCGATCGCTCCGCAAGGATTGACGCTCGAACATATCGAATATCCGGAAGACGACCAGTTGGCGATTCGTGCCGAAGCGATTCGTGCGAAACGTACTTTGTAAGAGCACATACTGTACAGTTGCACGCAAACTGGCGACGGAACTGGTGAACCGCCGGGAGTCGATCAACCGCGAGTTGAGCCGTAATGGTGTGCGTTTCGGTATTTGATTATGCGGGCAAAAGACATCGTGTGGGCGTGGTCTACCGTCGCTTGTCGGACGAATATCTCGATCCGTTCGCATTCAATCCGGATTCCGTAATCGGTGTGCCGCCATGTTGGTCTCACCGCGCGTTATATCGCCGGATTGTTGGGTGGAGAGGGTGCCACGCACGCTTGGGTGGAGGTGTATCATGACGAGCGTTGGATTGGGCTTGTTCCGACACACAACCGTATGGTCGACGACAACTACATCACCATCGCGCACGGCCGTGATTACCGTGACTGCATGCTCGACATTGGTATTTTCTCCGGTTGCAATGTGCAACAGCATCAGTGGGTGAACGCTTCCGTGCACGAACAGGAGCTGTAGGCAATAAAAAACCGAAGCGCCGTTGCTCCGGTTTTTCTACTTGCGGATAAGGCGAGATTCGAACTCGCGGAGGGGTTTGCCCTCACACGCTTTCGAGGCGTGCTCCTTAGACCGCTCGGACACTTATCCATTGCGCCGCTTGAAAACAAGCAACTTGATTATTTTGCCACAGCTTTGTCGATTGTCAAATCCAGCTATGAGATTTTTGCGATGTCCGCGATTGTTCGGCGTGTCTTATCTGCATGGATGATGCGTCGCGTTGTCAGGCTCGCGGTTGCGCAGGTATCGCGTAGGTTGTTGTATGAACTGGCATGTGCTGGCGTGTGTTGGTGTGCGCTATTCGAACAATGCTTCGTCGAATGATGGATAGCCCCAAGTGAGAGCCAGGTCCACACGGTCGGCGATCATGCTGGTAAGTATGCCCAGAGACTGTTGCCTTGAATCATCTGAAGAGTTTTCTGCGGTCGTGCGGGATTGCGCCGAGTCGCTTGTCGAATTCGAACTTGATTCGACGGCTGCGATTTCGCTGCGTGCGCAATTCATTTCAATGACGGCGTCGGTCGGTGCGAACAATCCAGTTGCGGAATCCACAATAGTATCGGGATGGGCGAGCAATTGCGCGACATCATAGGTTTTCGCACGGGTATCTTCAGCTCCAGAGAAGGAAATCAGCCGCTGCGAAGTTGTTTTATGACGATCGCTGATATCGAGCGTCGCATGTCCGATGGAACGTGCCGCGAAAACCTCCATTGCGAATCCGGCCTGATCTTCCGCAACGGACATGGCGGAAAGCGAATCCGCGTCAATATCAAACGAATCGATGCCGTCGCAACGTGACAGCGTGGGCTGTGCGATGTTGATCGTAAGTCGCGCCGCCATCAAACGGGCGGTGTGACGGGCCTGCGCGCTACGCAACGTGCCGTCGGCGAACCGTGCAGGGCAGTAGGCCGCGGTGTTTGCCCAATCTGAAACCGCTTCCTGCGCGGCAAGATAGCGCATAATGATATGGCGTGACCTGTCTGCCATGATGTCGGCGTTGGCGGTCGCGTCGGCATACGCCTTCTCGCAAGGACTTGGCTGCATTTCAGCCTCGGCGCGGCCCGCGATTCGGGGTGCGGAGCAAGCAGTCAGAGACGCTACAAGCACGCCTATGCATGCCAAGACGCAGACGCGTCTTGAGGTCGACGAGACCGAGGGGAAAAGAGGGGAACGTGTCTGCATGAAACATTAGACTAATAGTTGACTGTGACCATTGGGCCGAGCGCTCGGAATAACTTCATATAGGAGGTCTTGGAAGTATGGAACTGGACCTGGCAGGAATGCACCAGCTCGCAGCTGGGCAGGGAATCGATCCCGAGACGCTGGATGCCGCACTCTCGGAAGCATTACGACTGGCATATCTGAAAACGCCGCACGCGGCGAAGCATGCTCGTGTGGAGCTTGATCCGCGTGCCGGAAGCTTTACCGTTTGGGCTCAGGATGAGATTCCGGTCGAACCGACCGAGGATAATCCGCACCCTGCGCCGACTTTGGGCGAGGAATACGATGACACTCCGCGTGACTTTGGCCGCTTGGCCGCAGCCACCGCACGTCAGGTCATCAGCCAGCTGTTCCGCAAGGCCGAGGACGACAAGGTGTTCGGCGCGTTCTCAGGGCAGAAAGGCAAGCTGATCACCGGTATCGTGCAGCAGGACGTGAAGGACACCTCCAATGTGCACGTGGCCGTTGGCGATGTCGAGGCGTTGCTTCCCCGTCGTGAGCAGGTGCCGGGAGAACGCTACCGCCACGGTGAGCGCATCCGCGTATATGTGGTGAATGTTGCACGCGGTCTCAAGGGCCCGGAAATCGTAGTGTCCCGCTCCCATCCGGAGCTTGTTCGCCGCCTGTTCGAGCGTGAGGTTCCGGAACTGGTTTCCGGCGCCGTGTCGATTATGGCCATTGCGCGTGAGGCCGGTGCCCGCACCAAGATCGCGGTGCGAGCCAACACCGAAGGCGTTAATCCGAAGGGTGCCCTGATCGGTCCCGGCGGCGCTCGCGTGCGTGCGGTGATGGAGAATCTCGGACCGGAAAAGATCGATATCGTCGACTGGTCTGCCGATCCGGCGAAGTTCGTCGCCGCGGCGCTGTCTCCGGCGGTCGCCACCGGTGTGCAGGTGATCAGCGAGAAGAACCAGACCGCAATCGCCTTCATCCATGATGATCAGCTGTCTCTTGCCATCGGCAAGGAAGGCCAGAACGCACGCTTGGCCGCCAAGCTGACCGGTTGGAAGATTGGTATCGAATCCGCCGAGGCACACGCCAAGAAGATGGCAGAAGCGCAGGCTTCGACCAGTGAGGAAACTGCCGAATAACCAACGCTTTCAGCAACGGCAAGCCCGTGGGCGTTCAATCCACGGGCTTGAGTATGCTGGACTCGATAATCCAAAGCGTGGGGGTTCATGCCGTCATGCCCAGGGAAAAGACGAGGTATCACGAACATGGTTGCACGATGAGAAGGAACAAGCTCGCCGTGAATCAGTAGCGGTCGCGCTCGTATGCGCGCGGCCCAAGATAGGAGAAATTGAGTGCCGAAAGCACGCGTATATGAACTTGCCAAGGAACTTGGCGTTGACAGCAAGACTGTTTTGAACAAACTTGAGGCGATGGGCGAATTCGTGAAGTCTGCATCGTCTACCGTTGAACCTCCGGTTGCCCGTAAGCTGAGGAATGCTTTCGCTTCCAACGCGCAGAGCAACGCATCTGAATCCAAGAAGCCTGCGGCCCCGGCCAAGAAGCCGGCTGCCCCCGCGGCTTCGCCCACTCCTGCGCCTCGCGCCACTCCTGCTGCTCCCGCGGCATCCGCGGCAAAGCCTGCCGCTCCAAAGCCGGCACGTCCTGCAGCATCCAAGTCCGAAGCCCCGAAGCCCGGCCAGCGCATGCCTCGTCCGGGTGATTCCCGCCAGCATGGCAATCGCGCCAACGGTAACACTCCGCGTCCGCAGGGCGAACGCCGTCAGGGCGGCAAGTCGGCTCCGGTTCCGGGACCTCGCGCACAGCGCAACAATACCAATGCTCCGCAGGGCGGCAATGGCAACAATGCCGCCAATGGTGCGAAGCCGCACACTCCGGGTCCGCGTCCGGGCAACAATCCGTTCAGCCGCAAGCAGGGCATGCGTACCCCGACACCGGGTGACATTCCGCGTCCGCATCCGATGAACCGTCCGAGCGCCAACAACAATGGCGAAGGCCGTCGTGGCGGCCGCCCGGGTCAGGGTGGCGGCCAGCGTGGTGGTTTCCGCGGTCGTCCGGGTCAGGGTGGCGGCGCGAAGCCGGGCCAGTGGGGCCAGCATCGTCCGGGTCAGGGTGGCGGTCAGCGCCCTGCAGGCGGTGGCAACCGTTTCGGTGGCGGCTCCAATACCAACGGCGGCGGTTTCCAGGGTGGCAATAGCGCTCCGGGCAACGGTCCGGCACGCGGCGGCGGTCGCGGTCGCGGCGGTGCTGCAGGCGCATTCGGACGTCAGGGCGGCAAGTCCTCGAAGGCCCGTAAGAATCGTCTGGCAAAGCGTCAGGAATTCCAGGAGATGAAGGCCCCGGTCATCGGCGGTGTGCGCATTCCTACCGGCAACGGCCAGACCGTTCGCCTGCGTCAGGGTGCATCCCTCGCCGATTTGGCCGAAAAGATCAATGTCAATCCGGCTGCTTTGGTCACTGTGCTCTTCCATCTTGGTGAGATGGCCACGGCAACCCAGTCCTTGGACGAGTCCACCTTCCAGATTCTCGGCGAGGAAATCGGCTGGGATATCAAGATCGTGTCTGCCGAAGAGGAAGACAAGGAGCTGTTGCAGCAGTTCGACATCGACTTGGATGAGGAAGAGCTGCAGGAGGATGAGGACCTGAAGCCGCGTCCGCCGGTCGTTACCGTGATGGGCCATGTCGATCACGGTAAGACCCGACTGCTCGACACCATTCGCCGTACCAACGTCATCGCACGTGAAGCCGGTGGCATCACCCAGCGTATCGGTGCATATCAGGTGACCGTCGATCTTGAGGGCGAACCGCGTAAGATCACGTTCCTTGATACCCCAGGCCATGAAGCCTTCACCGCCATGCGTGCCCGTGGCGCCGAGCTCACCGACGTCGCGATTCTCGTGGTCGCGGCAGATGACGGCGTGATGCCACAGACCGTGGAAGCCATCAACCACGCGCAGGCAGCCAACGTGCCGATCGTGGTGGCCGTCAATAAGATCGATAAGCAGGGAGCGAACCCCGACAAGGTCCGCGGCCAGCTCACCGAATACGGTCTCGTGCCGGAAGAATACGGTGGCAGCACCATGTTCGTTGACATTTCCGCCAAGCAGGGCACCAATGTCGACAAGCTGCTCGAAGCCGTGCTTCTTACCGCCGATGCTGAGCTTGATCTGCGTGCTAACCCGGATATGGACGCTCGCGGTGCCACCGTGGAAGCTCGACTTGACAAGGGCCGTGGTGCCGTGGCGACCGTGCTTGTTCAGTCCGGTACGCTGCACATCGGCGACTCCATCGTCGCTGGCACTTCCTACGGACGTGTCCGCGCCATGCTTGACGAGAACGGCAACCACATGAAGGAAGCCGCACCGTCCACTCCGGTGCAGGTGCTTGGCTTGACCTCCGTGCCGACCGCAGGCGACCTGTTCCTGGTGGCCTCCGACGACCGTACCGCACGCCAGATCGCCGAGAAGCGTCAGGCCACTGAGCGTGCCGCCCAGCTGGCCAAACGTCGTAAGGTCGTGTCTCTGGAAAGCCTCAAGGAGCAGTTCGCCAAGTCCGAAGTCGACATGCTCAACATCGTCATCAAGGGCGATTCCTCCGGTTCTGTCGAAGCGCTGGAAGATTCCTTGATGAAGATCGAAGTGTCCGACGAGGTCGGCATCCAGGTGATCCACCGTGGCGTCGGCGCCATCACCCAGAATGACGTCAACCTGGCTACCGTCGACAAGGCCGTCATCATCGGCTTCAACGTTCGCCCGAACCGTCAGGTGGCGGATCTGGCCGAACGCGAAGGCGTGGAAATCAAGTACTACTCGATCATCTACAAGGCCATCGAAGACATCGAGGCATCCCTCAAGGGCATGCTCAAGCCGGAATTCGAAGAGGTCGTTACTTCCCACTCCGAGATCCGCGAGATCTTCCGTTCCTCCAAGTTCGGCAACATCGCGGGTGTCATGGTGCAAGACGGCGAAGTCAAGCGCGGTACGAAGTGCCGTATTCTGCGCAACGGTATCGCAACCGTCAACGATCTCGAGATTTCCTCGCTGCGTCGTTTCAAGGACGACGTCACTTCCGTCAAGGAAGGTTACGAAGCGGGTATCAACCTCGGTTCGTTCAACGATATCGAGCTTGGCGATATTATCGAGACCTTCGAGATGCGGGAAATCGAACGTAAGTAGTCGATTGATTCGAACCAGCGATCGATAACAGGAAAGGAACGCCCACAGCTGACATACGGCTGCGGGCGTTCCGCGATACAACAAGAACTTATTTCAAAAACTAAGCTGATACATTCATCTGATTGAAGGACGATAATGGCAGGAACCAATCCTCGCGCCGCACGTATCGCGGCATTGATCCAACGTGTGATCGCATCCTCCATGGAGGCGCAGCTGCACGACAAGCGTCTCGCAAACGTGACCATCACCGAAGTGCGTGTGACCAACGATCTGCAGATAGCCAAGGTCTACTGGACCCAGCTTGGCCGTGAAGGCCACGAGCAGGGCGAGCGTCGCCGCGCACAGCAGGCGTTGAACCAAGCCAAGGGCCGTCTGCGTTCCCTCGTGGGCACTAAAGCCGGCCTGCGCCTGACTCCGCAGCTCGAATTCGTGTTTGACGAGGTGCCGGGCGAAGCGCATGAAATCGAAGATATTCTCGCCATCGCGCGCAAGCGTGACGAAGAGCTCGCCAAAACCCGCAAAACCGCGCAGTATGCGGGCGAAGCCGATCCGTACAAGCATCCGGAAGAGGAAGACGACGATGATTTCGACGATGACGACGTCGAAGTCGAAGATTGGGACGATGACGAAGAAGCCTGAACATTCCGGTCTGCTGGTCATCGACAAGCCGCAGGGCGTCACCAGCCATGACGTGGTCGCGGCCGTACGCGGCGCCCTGCATATGAAACGAGTCGGGCATGCGGGCACGCTCGATCCGATGGCCACCGGCGTGCTGGTGGTCGGATTCGGCAATGCCACGCGACTGCTCAACTACATTGTCGACCATAACAAAACGTATGAGGCCACCATTCGCCTTGGGCAGCGCACTACCACGGACGATGCCGAAGGCGAGTTGCTGCCGGGGGAGTGGGCAGCGAGCTTTCCCTCGCGTCAAGCTGTGGAACAGCTGATTGCAGAACGGTTTACCGGGCGCATCGAACAGGTACCGAACGTCTACTCCGCCATTAAGGTCAACGGCCAGCGCGCCTATGATCTGGCGCGTGAAGGTAAGGATGTGGAACTTAAGGCACGTCCTGTGACCATCGAAGAATTCAACGTACGGCAGGTACGTTACGGCTACACGCATAGCGATCGTGCCGGCGTGGAACTTGTTGGCGCAGTCGTGGCCGAGAAGGCAAGCGATGGATGGATTGCCAACATTGCACCGCATGAAGACATGCAGCCCGTTATGGAACTCGACGTGACCGTGACCTGTTCCGCAGGCACCTACATTCGCGCGCTCGCACGCGATCTGGGCGAGGAACTCGGGTTAGGAGGCCACCTGACGATGTTGCGGCGCACGCGCGTCGGCAGATTCTCAGTGAATATGCCCAACGTCATGAGCGCCCACGCTGAATCCAAAACATTCACCAATCGTGAAGGCATGGAAGTGACGCGCAATCGTGCGGTGCTTGACGATGCCGATCATGCGCTCGATCATGCGCTCGATCCCGTGGCCAGCGCCGCGGCTTCCATGAGTATGCTGGCCGTCAGCGAGCAAGAGGCGGCCGACTTGCGTTTCGGACGCAGAATCGCGCATGACATATGTACGACCACGGCGGCGTACGTTGAGGAAACCAACGATTTGGTCGCTATCCTCGAACGTGCGAAACGCGGTGAGGCCAAACCGGTCGCGGTATTCAACTGAACCATCCAATCAGACTACAGATACGAATTCATACACAAGAAGGACATGATGAAGACAATCACACTCACGCCTGATGCCAGTGGCATGGTGGATTGGCCTACGCTGAGCAACGATAAGAAATCCGTGGTGACCATCGGTTCGTTCGATGGCATGCATCAGGGCCATCAGGCGGTGATTCGCCGCGTGGTGGAACTCGCCAAGAAGGAGCAGTCCTTCTCCGTGGTGGTGCTATTCGATCCGCGCCCTGCATTGGTACACGGTTACGCAGCGAAGAACGGCGGTCAGGAGCCGCCGGCCGACATGGTTGATACGCAAGCGCTCACCAGCATGCAGGAACGTCTTCGCGCCATCGACAAGCTGGGAGTGGATTACACGCTCATCGTGCACTACACACTGGCATTCGCGGCGAAATCATACCGATTCTTCCTCGGCCAGATGGTCGGCAAGCTGGGTATGCGCACTTTGACGCTCGGCTCCGACGCGGCCATGGGGGCAAATCGCGCCGGAGACGTAAAAGCCATCGAGAATCTAGCGCTCGCTACTGGCGTGTTCCAGCTTGAAGTGGTTGATGATCGAGGTCCCGGAGAGACCCGAGTGCCAGCCAATGCCCAACCGGTTATGCCGACCGGCCACGGCGAGCCAACAGACCCGCTGGAAGGCGCTTCCAAGGCGGAACGCCGCGCATGGAGCAAGAAGAACCAAGCCAAGCCCGTGCGTGTGTGGAGTTCCACGAACGTGCGCTACCTGCTAGGCCAGGGACGCATCAAAGACGCCGACGCGATTCTGGGGCACTCGCACGCTGTGGAAGGCATTGTGGTGCACGGCGAGGAACGTGGACGCACCATTGGATTCCCGACGGCGAATTTGAGTGACAATGTGGCCGGTTATCTGCCGGTTGACGGCGTGTATGCGGGTTGGCTCGTTGACTTGGGATCGAAAACTGTAGAGAGCGATCATGCGGGAGCAGCGTCCGATGGTATTTCGCAACAGTTTGACTCGTCTTCCGTTGACGCCCGCCTTGCCGATCATTCGCCGTATCGTTGGCCCGCTGCGATTTCCATCGGCACCAAGCCGACCTTCAACGAGGCGACCGGAATGAACGATCGCGTGGTCGAAGCTTACGCCATCACCGACGATTGGCTTGATTTGTACGATCATCAGGTGCGCGTGGAATTTACAGGATTCCTGCGTCCGCAAATCAAGTTCGATTCCGCACAGGATCTGATCGACGAGCTGAAGCGCAATGTCGAGGAAACCAAGCGAATTACTGCCTGATTCTAATCGCAATAATAATTACGATAATGACAGTGATTAATGAATGCTGATATTTTCGATAAAAACGTATCAGCATTCAAAAAAATAGTGGGGCTCTTACGTAAGAATCTACGTAAGAGCCCCACTAGTATAGGTTAAAAAACAACATAATGTATATGCTTCGCGTGCATACATGCGAAAACGGTATGTAGGGTGTGTATTATCGCAACATGGCGCCAAGCGCATCCTGCAATGTGTCGACCTGAACGATCGACAATCCGGGAATTGCGATTTCTCTACGTAATGTCGGCACTACAGCGGTGGTGAAGCCAAGACGGGCAGCCTCGCGCAACCGGTATTCCAGTCGCGGCACCGGGCGCACCTGCCCGGTCAACGAAATCTCGCCGATCGCACACGTGGTGCGGCCAATCGCCTTCGACTTCGCGGCGCTCGCCAACGCGCCCACAATCGCCAGATCGCAGCCCGGCTCACGTGCCTGACCTCCAGCAATTGTGGAAATATAGAGATCGTTTGCCAGAAGATTGACGTTGCCATGCCTGTATAGCACCGCCACCAGCATGGCGATGCGGTTCGCATCCACGCCATTCGCCGCACGGCGAGGCGTCGGCAATACCGATTTGGTGACCAACGACTGCACTTCGATGGGCAGGCTGCGGTGGCCGTCTAAGGTGAACGTCACGCACGTGCCCTCCACCGGAGCGGAACTGGCGGAATTGGATGATGAAAGAAAAAGCCCAGACGGGTCCGTCACCTCTTCGATGCCTTCGCCGCTCATATCGAAACAGCCGACCTCATCGGTGGGACCGAAACGATTCTTCACCGCGCGCAGCATGCGAAGCGCGGTTTCAGCATCCCCTTCGAATTGGCAGACCACATCAACGAGATGCTCCAACGTGCGCGGACCGGCAATCGAGCCGTCTTTGGTGACATGACCGACCAGTAATACTGGAATATCAAGCGTTTTTGCAGTGTCGATCAGGGCGCTCGCCACTTCGCGCACCTGCGTCGACCCTCCGGAAATTCCGTCGACTTCCTGCGAGACGATGGTCTGTGCGGAATCGACGATGGCCAGCGCAGGCTTGCTTTGCTCGATCAGTCCGAGCACGGTCGACAGGTCGGTGGTGGCGGACAGTAGCAGATTCGGCTCGACCGCGCCTATGCGTGATGCTCGCATACGCACCTGCGCCTGCGATTCCTCGCCGGAAATATACAGTACCGTGTTGCGTTCCGGTTGCGCCGCGCAAAGACGGGCCACGTTGCCGGCGGTTTCCAGCAGCAGTGTCGATTTGCCGATGCCCGGCTCGCCTGCGATGAGCGTTACGGAGCCGGGTACGATGCCGCCGCCGAGTATGCGGTTGAATTCCGTGAAACCCGTGCTGATTCTGGAAATGTTTTCCGTGCCGATTTCCGTGATGGGCTTTGCGGCGGAAGCGGGCACCGTATGCGATTGCGTGCGCGATGTGCGCCCGGGGGCCGCGGTGCGTTTCGAAGCGGCGGGACGGGCCTCGTGAAATTCCTCGATGGTGCCCCACTGGCCGCATTCGGGGCAGCGGCCCAACCATTTCGGGCCATTCCAGCCGCATTCGGAACATACAAATTGTGAGGACGTCTTTGCCATACCGCCGACAATACGGATATTTTGAGACAAGTGTTCGCCGCGATGTTAAGGGGGTACTGATGTGAGGGTGCTGCGCGATTGTGTCGTCCGGATTTGAGCGTCTTGCGGATGTGAAAGAATAACAGCCATGTCTAATACGCAAACTTCCTCTTCTCACGGCAAGCTGATTGTGGCTGTCGTTGCCGCCGCCTTGGTAGTTGTACTCGCTTTGGTATCCGCTTTTATTTGGCCCGGCTGGGCGTTGAACAAGGGTGACGAGGCGAACTCCCAAGGCACCACTTCTCAGGGCGCGTCGCAGGATGCCTCCGAGCCGACCACGCCGTCCATAGACGCGGTGGCTTTGCCGGATGATGCCAGCGAACTGCTGAAGGCCATGCCTGATTCCGTGCTGAATTTCGCACGTACCAAGGCCGATGCCAGCACTTCCTGGAGTGGTGCGTCTCCGGTTGAGGAGTACACGTTGACGTATTCAACCGGTAAGGACGGTCAGGAAGTCACTCTTGAAGTGGCTCAGTGGTCCCAGGATGAGGATGCGCAAAGCCAGTACGACAATCTGACTGGCGCCATGACCGGCAAGGAGCTGGGCAGTGGCAATGTGAAGGTTTCCGGCGAGGCTACCGGCGCCTACAGCGCTAAAACCGATCCGAACGATGAGACCAAGGCCATCGCCGTTTGGCGTAACGATACCGTAGTGTTCCAGGCTACTGGTGCCAAGGATTCGGTGCAGCGCTTCTACCAGCAGTTCCCGCTGTGACATTTGGTGGTCGGATACTAGATTCGCATGATGCACGCATGATTCAGTCGTGGCTTATGAGGGTTGTGGTTTAATCTGATTTTCCAATAAAAAGGTGTGTGCTTCCACCATATGAATGCGGTTGTGCGCGTTCGTCCCCGAAGCAGTGTAGTATTGGGCAAGTTGCAAACTTTTACCCTTTGAGTTTAAGAACGGAGGCTGAGATGGGCTCGGTCATCAAGAAGCGCCGCAAGCGCATGAGCAAGAAGAAGCACCGCAAACTGCTTCGTAAGACTCGCCACCAGCGCAAGTAGTCTTCAGGCGCGGTTGAAGCGTCGCTTAAACAAAATCCCGTATATCTTTTTGATATGCGGGATTTTTGCATATCTCAAGGAAATAAACGAAAATCATGAAAACGAAATCATAAGCAAAATGTAACATTAACGTCAATAGATGCAAATGAGGCTGTGCGCTCGATGTGAACGCACAGCCTCATAAGGATTCGCGGAACTTCCGCTACTGCTCTAATCTCACTTGTTGGAGTTGGTGAGCACGCGTGGGCCGTTCGGGTCGCCCACGATGACCTGATCCACCATGTGCAGGAACAGGCCGTGCTCCACCACGCCGACGGTGTTGATGAGGTCATCGGCCAGAGCTTCCGGATGTTCGATGCGCTCGAGGTGCAGGTCGACCACATAGTTGTTTTCGTCGGTACGCACCGGCTTACCTTCGGCGTCGAGGCGCAGCACTGGCTTGTATCCGCGTGCTTCGAACCTCTTGACGACCTGGCCTGCGCCGAACGGAATCACCTCGACCGGCAGCGGGAACTTGCCAATGGTGTCAACGACCTTGGATTCGTCCACGATCCACACGATCTTGTTGGAGTTGGTGGCCACGATCTTCTCCCACAGCAGGGCAGCGCCGCCGCCCTTGATGCCGTTGAAGTTCTTGTCGACTTCGTCGGCGCCGTCAATGGTCACGTCGATGTGATCAACATCATCGATGTCGACGATTTTGATGCCGTAGCCTTCGGCCTGCTCCTGGGTGCGGCGAGAAGTGGTCACGCCGGTGAACTCCAGGCCTTCCTCCTGTACGCGGCGGCCGAGCTCGTCGACTAGGAAACGCACGGTCGAGCCGGTGCCCAGACCTGCGATCATGCCGTTCTGAATCAGCTTGGCAGCTTCGATGCCGGCTGCTTTCTTCAATGCGTCCTGCTGTGCCTTGTCCATGATCCTCCTTCGATATGGGGTTAAGACCGTCTCCATATTATCGGATGTGTTGATTTTTGTGCGTTTGTCGACATGTCTTGACCGATGATGTGCAATTAATTGCCGATAAATGTTTTCACGAGATGTTTCACGTGCTTTTTTGGATGGGGGATATGGGCTCCGATGCACGATTCCATTAATTGTGTTTGACTGCGAACGGCGCGTCCTCCAATACCAGTGTGCCATCGCCCTGCACATACCCTTCCACCGCGATGTAGCCGCGAATACGGCGGAGCCTGCCGTCGAACGTAGGACTGGAATTTGGCGGGGGCGTGAAACGAATGGTACCCGACACTGACAGTCCCGAAGGGCTTTTCCGGCGTGGTTGCTGGGATTGTTGCGGTTGCATCGCCGATTGCGGTGCGTCTGCCAGCGATTCCTGTGTTTCTGGTGATTGCAGGGAGTCGGCGGTTTCATCGGACCGCGTCGCCGATTGCTCGGACTGTGTTGGCTGCAGCGTTCCGTCGGATGCGTTTTCCGCGTCTTCACGCGGGAAATAATCCGTTTTGATCAGCATTTCCGCATACGATTTGCGTGGTGCGGTGGTATCGGATTGCGTAGAGTCAGACGTCGTGGTATCCGATGGCGTGGAGTCGGATATCGCCGTGGCAAGCACTGTGGTCGGTTCCGGCATTTCGTCGGATTCTGCCGGCATTCCGTTGGGAGGCAGCGGCAACGTCGCCTCGTCGGGCGTGGGGTAGCCTTCGGGCTCCACCAGCATGTCCGCTATGGAACGTGGCCGCGGTTCCGGATCGGACACACCTATCAGATCGTCGGCCAGAGAGCCGCCGGCAGATTCGCCCTGCCCGCGTCCGATATGGTATTCGTCCGAAGTGATCTTGCCGTCGAGCAGCATCTGGGCGTCGTCGGGAACATCGATGCCTTGCGAGTATTCGGAAGCCAGCAGCGACTGCCAACCCTCCAAGGGAAGATATCCTTCGCGAACCTTCGAACGGCAATCGCCAGCATAAGTGCGCGCAAGCTCATCCACCTTTTCATTGCCCGCATTGCCGGCATGGCCCTTGACCCATACGAATTTTACCGATCCAGGACGTTTGGAAATCTCGGCGTCGATCGCGCGAATCAAATCCGCGTTCTTCACTGGCTTCTTCTGCGAGTTCTTCCAGCCGTTCTTCTTCCAGCCATGCACCCACGTGGTGGAACAGTTGATCGCATACTGCGAATCGGTTTCGATCACCAACGGTTCGGAACCGGGATGCGCGCGCAGCGCCTCTAACACCGCGCACAGTTCGCCGATCTGGTTGGTGCCGTTCGTTGCTCCGCCGGCGTCGCAATCGCCCTCATGGTGGTGCCCCGGCTTGCCGCCTGTCGCGAGTTCGTGATCGGCCCAACCCCAACCCATCGGACCATTCGGATTACCCAAAGCGGAACCGTCTGTAGAAACCGTAATCGTCATGCCTCTACCCTACGAAAGCCATGCGACTCGCTCCACGTCTGTTCGCAAAGGGAAAGGGCATCCATGCGGGGTGCTAATCGTCCAGACAGAGCATGACCGAAGCCTGGAACGCGCCATCGCCATAATCGAATGGGCTGTGCCATGGTTCCGTTCGCCCGTCCCTCGTATGGTTTCGCTGCCCAGGCCGGTGCCACCGTGCTTCGTTGAGACGGGGCACGGTCGCATTTCCCAATAGACGACAAAAGGTCCGTCCCATTTTATGGAACGGACCTTTTGCTTGCGTCACGGTCACATATCGACCGCGATTATTGTATGGCGATTAATCCGAATGTCACTCGGCCAGGGCCTTGTCTACGACTTCGGTGGCTTCGGCGAGCACCTTGTCGAGGGCCTCCGGGGATTCGAAGGACTCGGCATACACCTTGTAGATGTTTTCGGTGCCGGATGGGCGTGCCGCGAACCAGTTGTTCTTGGTGGTGACTTTCAGGCCGCCGATCTTGGCGTTGTTGCCCGGAGCCTCGGTGAGTTTGGCGGTGATGTCTTCGCCGGCCAGCGTGGTGGCAGCAACGTCGTCGCCGGAAAGCTTGGCGAACTTCTGCTTCTGCTCCAACGTGGTCGGGGTATCGATGCGCTTGTACCAGCTTTCGCCGAAGCGTTCCACCTGCTCCTGATGCAGCTGTGCCGGGTTCTTGCCGGTCTTGGCGGTGATTTCCGCAGCCAGCAGATCCGGGATCAGACCGTCCTTGTCGGTGGTCCACACACGGCCGTCCTTGCGCAGGAAGCTCATGCCGGAGCTCTCTTCGCCGCCGAAGGCGACTTCGCCCTTGAACAGCGGGTCGACGAACCACTTGAAGCCGACCGGAACCTCAACGAGCTTGGCGTCGATGGAAGCGGCCACGCGGTCGATCAGGGAGGAGGAGACCAGCGTCTTGCCGATGCCGGCGCCTTCCGGCCAACCCGGGCGATTGCCGCCGAACAGATACTCCACGCACACGGCGATGTAGTGGTTCGGGTTCATGACGCCCCAGTTCGGGCATACGATGCCGTGGCGGTCGGCATCCGGATCAGTGCCGCCGACCAGGTCGTACTTGTCCCAAGCGCCGTTGTTGAGGGAATCGACCAGACCCTTCATGGCGTACGGGGAGCTCGGATCCATGCGGATCTTGCCGTCGTGGTCGATGGTCATGAAGCTCCAGGTCGGGTCGACCTGCGGGCGCACCACGTCGATGGTCAGGTTGAACTTCTCGTTCATCAGCGGCCAGTAGTTGACGGAAGCGCCGCCGAGCGGGTCGATGCCCAGACGCACGCCGGAGGAACGGATCACGTCGAAGTCGATGACGTTCTCCAGATCTGCGACGTAGTGCTCACGGAAGTCGAAGCGCTCGACCAGATCGGACTTGACGGCCTGTTCGAACGGAACACGCTTGATGTTCTTGAAATCGCCGAGCAGCTCGTTGGCGCGGTCGGCGATGGCGTTGGTGACGTCAGCCGGAGCCGGGCCGCCGGTGACCGGATCGTACTTGAAGCCGCCATCGGTCGGCGGGTTGTGCGACGGGGTCACGACGATGCCGTCGGCCAGGCCTTCGCCGGTGAAACGCTGTGTGCCGTCCGCTGCGCGGTTATGGGTCAGGATGGCCTGAGACACAACCGGGGTCGGAGTGAAGTCGTCTCGGGAGTCGATGCGCACGGTCACGCCGTTGGCGACGAGCACTTCGATGGCGGTTTTCCAAGCCGGCTCGGACAGGGCGTGGGTGTCGCGGCCGATATACAGCGGGCCGGTCACGCCGGCCTTCTTGCGGTATTCGGCGATGGCCTGGGTGATGGCCACGATGTGGGCCTCGTTAAACGAGGTTTTCAGGGACGAGCCACGATGTCCGGAGGTGCCGAAGGAGACACGCTGCTCGGGAACGTTGGGATCGGGGACGACGTCATAGTACTTGCCGATGACCTCGTCGACATTGATCAGATCTGCTGGGGTGGCGGGCATTCCCGCATTGTTTGCAACCATAGCCACTATTCTGCCACGCTTTTGCTGCGAATGTGCGTAATTGTCCCATTACGTGCGATGAATACGTTATCTGTTTATTGCATGTTTGGATATAAATATAAGAATTTTCGCTAGTGATGGATTGTGTTCTCGGTTGATTTGCGCAATGTCAGATGATGGTGTATAGTTCTGTGCTATTCGACTGAAGCAGGGTTGCTAGTCAACATAATGACGCAAGACCTGAGATATGGCTTAACCATAGCCATATCTCAGGTCTTTTTTGTTGCCCGAAGCAGTGTTGCTTGGATCGAATCGGTTGTAAGGGAAAGAAAGGAAAACAGGATGGCTGGCTCACTTGCATCGCAGATCATCACTGCAATCGGTGGTCCTGAAAACGTTCGCAGCCTGACGCATTGTGCCACTCGACTGCGCTTTGAATTGGTTGACGCATCCAAGGTCGATCAGAACGGTCTCGAGCACATGCAAGGCGTGCTCGGTGCGGTGCCGCAGAGCGGTGACCGTTTCCAGGTCGTCATCGGCGGTGGCGTTGCCACCGTGTACGAAAACATCATGCATCTGCCTGAAATGGCCGGTGTCGGTGGTGCCTCCGCGTCTGGCGATGGTCAAAAGAGCAATGCCGACGTCAAGGCCGAAGCCCGTTCCAAGGCTCGCGGCAAGGTGGCCTGGCTGGACTCCTTCTTCGAGTATCTCGCCGATTCCTTCCGCCCGATTCTGGGCGTGCTGCTCGGCGCTTCCATCATCATCGCGCTGGTCAATCTGCTTATTTCGCTGAACGTTATTCCGAATGACGAGGCCTCCGCAGGCTGGGTGTTCGTGAAGGCCATCTGGAAGGGTGTGTTCTACTTCCTGCCGATCATGGTCGCCTACAACGCAGCCAAGAAGCTTAAGGTCGACCCATGGCTGGGTGGTGCCATCATGGCCATCCTCATGACCCCGCAGTTCACCGGCCTGATGGATGCCAAGACCACCACGTGCGTGGAGAACGCCGCTCTGGGCACCAAGTCTTGCACGGCCAACATATTCGGTCTGCCGATGGCGTTGAGCGACTATTCCGGCAACGTATTCGTGCCGCTGCTCATGGCCGCCGTACTTGCTCTCGTCTACCACGGACTGAAGAGGATCATCCCCGAAAGCGTCCAGCTGGTCTTCGTGCCGTTCTTCTGCATGATCATCGTTGGCGCGCTGACAGCCTTCATCATCGGTCCTATCGGCGTGTGGGTCGGCAACGGCCTCGGCGTCGGCTTGGCTTGGATGAACACCCATGCCCCGTTCATCTTCGCCATCATCATTCCGATGCTGTACCCGTTCCTCGTGCCGCTCGGTTTGCACTGGCCGCTCAACGCCCTGATGCTCATGAACATCCGGACTCTCGGCTACGACTTCATCCAAGGCCCGATGGGCGTGTGGAACTTCGCCTGCTTCGGCACTACCGCTGGCGTGCTCTTCCTTGCTGTGCGTGACAAGGACAAGGCCATGCGCCAGACCGCTCTGGGTGCGCTCGCGGCCGGCCTGCTCGGTGGCGTTTCCGAACCGTCCCTGTACGGTATCCATCTGCGTTACAAGCTCATCTACAAGCGCATGCTGGTGGGCTGCGGTCTCGGTGGCGTCGTCATCGCTATTCTTGGTTGGCTTTTCCCGTCCGTCACCGCCGCCGGCCAGACCGTGCACGGCGTGACCACTACCACCTTCGCATTCACCTCGCTGCTGACCATTCCGGTCTTCAACCAGATGTGGGTGTATGCAGTGTCCATCGCCGTGTCCTTCCTCACCACCTTCCTTCTGATCATCACTTTCGATTACCGCACTCCGGAACAGAAGGCTGAAGTGCTGGCCCGCGCGGCCGCCGATCAGAAAGCCGCTGTCTCGTCTGTCGAAGCCGAGGGAGCCGCTCCAGCTGTTGCCACCGCGACTGCCACTGCTGCTGCCACCAAGACCGAAGCCTCGGTTGCTGCCACCACCACCGTGGTGAACGCGCCGGTCGCCGGTCATGTGATCTCCTTGGACGAAACTGGCGATCCGGTGTTCGCATCCCGCGCGCTTGGCGAGGGCGTCGGCATCCAGCCGGCCGATAGCGAAGTCGTGGCCCCGGTATCCGGCGTGCTGCAGACCGTCGCCGAAACCGGTCACGCATTCGGCATCAAAACCGATGATGGCGTGGAGGTGCTCGTGCACGTCGGTATCGACACGGTGAAGATGAACGGCGAAGGCTTCAATGTGAAGGTCAAGGCCAACGAACATGTGAACGCGGGGGACACCCTCGTTGTCGTCGACTTTGATAAGGTTAAGGAAGCTGGATACAGCACCACCACGTTGATGACGGTGCTGAACACAGTGGCCTTCGCGTCCGTCGCGCCAAAGACCGGCGTCGACGTTAAGGCCGGTGAGTCGGTGATCGACATTCAGCACTGACCAATCGCATAGTCGGAAAGGGCCGACGTGGACGTTCTTCGCGTATTCAACAATAATGTCGTACTGGCAAAAGACGGCAATAGTGAGGTGATTCTCACCGGTCGAGGCATAGGCTTCCAAGCCAAGCCCGGACAGCATGTCGATGACGCGAAGATCGTCCGTCGGTTCATTCCCGCAGATGGCAAGGATCCCGACCATATGGCCCAACAGGTGGCCGGGATCCCACCCGAAATCATTCGTCTCGTTACGGACGCCATGAACCGTGCAGGCCTGAAGGAACAGGCCGACCGGCAGCCTGCATTGGTGCTGGCATTATCCGACCATATTTGCGGTGCGATTCGCCGATCGCAAAACAAACAGACCATCGAATATCCACTGGAAGCCGAAGTGCGTTCGCTCTACGCGAGCGAATATGCCAAAGGCAAAGCTCTGGTCGATGCGATGAACACGTATCTGGGCGGCGCCCTGCCGGACTGCGAAGCCGTGGCTTTGGCCCTGCACTTGGTCAATGCGGGCTTCTCCACCGGCGACCTTTCCGCCACATACACCATGACCGGCGTCATCCAGCAAATACTGACGGTCATCGAAGGCTATTACGGCATCAACCTTGACCAGAATAGCGTCAATGTGGCGCGTTTCATCACGCATCTGCGCTATCTTTTCGTGCGCATTCACCAACATGAACAGCTTGATGACGAGCCTGAACCAATCGTGGAATCCATCAAAACCTCGTATCCGAAAGCATCGGATTGCGCAAACAAACTCGCGATCATCATCAAAATGCGATTGAATGCAAGTCTTTCGCAAGCGGAAATCGCCTATCTTACCTTGCATGTCGCACGAGTGACTTCTTATGCGGCTGGATCGCATAAGAATGACAATATCAATGCATAACCTGCATAAAATGCATAATCGTCGTAATAAATAATTATTGATAATTACGATTAATAGTTACTGATTTACACTGGTAGTATTGGCTTCGGGTGCTTCCGGCACACGCACGCACAACGACTTACGCTCCACACTGAAACGAATATGCTGCGTTTCGGGAAGCATATCGCCGTCAACCTGCGCCAAAACAGGCTTCTCCAACTTGATTTCCGCGCTGACGCCCTGAATCTGGTCAACCGTGGAATTCGTGGAGAACGGACTCTGCTGTGCCTTGCCGGTGATGGTCTGATGCAGTACATCACCAAACAGATTCGCCCAACCGATCAAACCGCCGGACGTGTCAATAATCTCATAATCGAGGATGCCATCATCGTATACGGCGTCAGGCATGAGTGAAAACACCGGAATCTGTCCGCAATTGCCGGCCATGAACGTGCGGAACGTCAGTCCGTGCGTTGTATGCGTGCTGCCATCCGCGCTGGTAATGGTCACGTCGCCCTTGTACTTCGGGGCGAACAGGTTCTTCACGCCCGACACGAAATAGGCGAGCCAGCTGATGTTCTTCTTCAACTCAGGATCGGTGTCGTCGATCATCACCGCATCGAAACCGATGCCTGCGATAATGAGGAACGCATGACCATGATCGGCGGTTTCATCATCGAGCAACGTCAAACGGCCGACATCCACCAAACGCGAGCCGTGAGACGTGGCAACGGTCAACGCAGCATCGATATCATCTACGGGAATGCCCATATTGCGGGCAAACAGATTGCCGGTGCCAATAGGGATGATGCCCAGCGCGTGACCGGTTCCCGACAGCGCGCTCGCCACCGTGCGCACCGTGCCGTCGCCTCCAACCGCGACCACCACATCGGCGCCATGCTCCAACGCCTCCAACGCACAGGCGCGACCATCCTTATCAAGCTGTGTTTCGATATATTCGATCTGCGTAAGATGCTTCGCCTCGCAGAACTCCTGAATATGCTGCTTGCGCTGTTCCGCCTGGGGCTTCGACGGATTGATCACGAACGCATAGTGCACCTGATCGTCGTCGCGTTTGTCGAGCTGCTCGGCAAACCTACGGTGCTTATATGCACGCACCGCGAAAAAGGCGGCCGCGCACACCGCTGCAACCGCAAGAACGACAATCACAATGATAACTGGCATAGGCATGTCACCTATTTTTCACGTAAGACGTGAAAAAAGCGAATCAAGCACGATTTATTCGACGATTCCTGCACGTTGTATACAAAAATGGAAGGTTTGCGGCGAGTGTCGGCTTTCAGCACTAGTCTAGAAAACATGCTTGATATCCAATTCATTCGTGAACATGCTGACGTTGTTAAGGAATCCCAGCGCAAGCGTGGCGAATCGGTCGAACTGGTCGACGAGGTGCTGCGCTCCGACGAGGTTCGTCGTTCCTCTCTGAAGGAATTTGAGGCTGCACGTGCGCAGCAGAAAGAAATCGGCAAGAAGGTCGCCGCGGCTCCGGCCGACGAAAAGGCCAAGCTGATTGCCGAAACCAAGGAACTCTCCCAGAAGGTTTCCGAATACAAGGCCGCAGCGGACGCCGCAGCCGAAGAGTACACCACCGCCATGTGGAAGCTCTCCAACGTGGTTGAGCCGGAAGCTCCGGAAGGCGGCGAAGACGATTACGTGGTGGTCAAGAAGGTTGGCCAGATTCGCGATTTCGCAGCTGAAGGCTTTGAACCGAAGGACCACCTGACCCTCGGTCGTGGTGTTGCCGGCATTGATATGGAACGTGGCGTGAAGGTCGGCGGCTCCCGCTTCTACTTCCTGCGCGGCCAGGTGGCCCGCATGCAGATAGCCATGCTTACCATGGCTGTGGACCAGGCTCAAGAGCATGGCTTCACGCTGGCCATCACCCCGACGTTGGTGCGTCCGGAAGTGATGCGCGGCACCGGCTTCCTCAACTCCCACGCCGACGAAATCTACCGTCTGCGCGAACCTGACGAGCAGTACTTGGTCGGTACCTCCGAAGTGGCGCTCGCAGGCATGCACGAGAACGAGATTCTCGACCTGTCCGACGGTCCGCTGCGCTACTGCGGCTGGAGCTCCTGCTACCGCCGCGAAGCAGGTGCTGCTGGCAAGGATACTTCCGGCATCATCCGCGTGCACCAGTTCGACAAGGTGGAGATGTTCGTCTACACCAAGCAGGAGGACTCCTACAAGGAGCATGAGCACCTGCTGGCCATGGAGCAGGAGATGCTCGGCAAAGTTGAGGTGCCGTACCGCATCATCGATACCGCTGCCGGCGATCTGGGCTCTTCCGCAGCACGTAAGTTCGATTGCGAAGCTTGGGTTCCGACCCAGGGTCGCTACCGCGAGCTGACTTCCACCTCCAACTGCACCGAATACCAGGCCCGTCGCCTGAACATTCGCGAACGTATGGAAGATGGCGGCACCCGCGCCGTTTCCACGCTGAACGGTACGCTGGCCACCACTCGCTGGCTGGTCGCCATTCTCGAGAACCACCAGCAGAAGGACGGCTCCATCGTCATTCCGCAGGCCATGCGTGCCTACATGGGTGGCAAGGAAGTCATTGAGCCGACCAAGTGGGAAGCCTGATTCCACAACTTCCTTACGCTGTGATATATTGACATCTTGTGTGTTGGCAGTGATGTCGACACACAAAGGGTAGGTGTCTGAGCGGTCTAAAGAGACGGTCTTGAAAACCGTTGAGGTGCAAGCCTCCGCGAGTTCGAATCTCGCCTTACCCGCCTACAAGGCTTACTGAGAGCGTCCTAAGCTCCCAGTAAGCCTTTTTTATTGCTGCAATCCGGACAAACTCCGCCCAAGTTCGGCTCAGCACCGTCCAAGTCTCAATTCTTCCAGTTGCTGGAGGTTTTTCCCGCTGGGGAGCCGATATACGTCCACTTTCTTCCAGTGACTGGAAGGATTGGGGAGGGATTGTGATGTTGTTCGGTGTACGATCAGGCTGAGCTATGAGAAAGGCTGCTGCGACTATGCGTAAGAATGGGATGCAAATGAAGGACCGGGCGATGGGAGCTATGGCTGGGCTTGCGTTGGGCGATGCGTTGGGAATGCCTACGCAAAGCATGTCGGCCGAGCAGATTCGCCAGTATTACGACGGTCCGATTACGAAACTTATGAATGCCGTGCCGCAGCAGCCAATCGCACCGAATATGAAAGCTGGTGCCGTCACCGACGATACAGAACAGGCTTTCGTACTCGCACAGCGACTTATCGACGATAACGGCTGCATTGATAACACCCGATATGCCCACGATCTGCTGCAATGGGAAGCTGCGATGAAGGCTAAGGGATCGCTTGACCTGCTGGGACCTTCCACCAAAGCAGCGCTGCAAAAACTTACCGAAGGCGTAAGTTTGGAAGAAACCGGCCGATTCGGCACCACCAACGGCGGTGCAATGCGTGCCACGCCGGTGGGCATCGCATTCCGTCCAGGCCAAGCGCTCGCCGACGCCGCCTGGCGATCCTGTGTGGTGACGCATAACACGGTGCAGGGCATTGAAGCGACCACTTTGGTGGCTGCTGCGGTGAGCTTTGCTATTGAAGGAGAACGTGACTTTTTGCACCTCGCGGTGGAATTCGTGCAGAAGCTTCCGCAGCGTGGCAATTGGTCGGCAAAGGCTTCGGTGCTTGCGCGCGTGCAATATTTCATGAATTGGGCCGAAACTGATGGATGCAGACTCAATGACGACGAATTCGCTGCTGTGCTGCAACGGGATTGCGGTACCAGCGTGGAGTCGAACGAGTCCGTGGCCGCCGCTTTCGCCATTGCGGCGCGCTTTTTTGACGATCCCACGCATGCTTTGTGTTTCGCGGCTTCTGTCGGTGGTGACACTGACACCATTGCGGCCATTACGGGTGCGATGCTGGGGGCGTGGCATGGTATGCAAGGTTTCGACAAAACCATGCTTGATCAGGTACTTTCACAACTTGCTGAAGATGATCACCTTGATTTGGTCGGCACTGTTACGTCACTAAGCGCGTTACGTGATGATAGTGCGCTTAATGATGCAAATATCGTTTGATCTGCAGGAGCCGTGGTTGGCGAAACTATGACGAAAGTGCGAAAGACATTGCAATGACTGGAAAAGTTATTTCTCTTGGACAGGTTATTGTCGATCTGACCATGAATGTGGACGCGGTGCCGCGTGCAGGTGAAGATGTGTTCGCCGGCAATGTGCAAACGCAGGTTGGTGCCAGCTTCAACACGCTGTATGCCGTTCGCCGCATGGGCGTTAAGGCGTCTCATGCTGGTGTGATTGGTACGGGGCCGTGGGCTTCGCAGATTCTACAAACGTTGGAAAATCAGGGAATTCAGCATATTGGCAAGCGGGATGCCGTGCGCGATTCGGGATTTTGCGTGGCGTTGACCGACGCGAATGCTGAACGAACGTTCATTTCGACGAGAGGCGCGGAAGCATACGGCAGTGTCGATGCGTTCGATTCTGTGAATCCAGAAAAACAGGATGTCGTGCATGTGAGCGGATACACGTTGGTGCATCACACGGCGGACGCACTGCTTGCTTTTATGAAAAGAACGACTGAACATCGCGAGTTTACTGCAGTATTCGATCCTTCTCCGATGATCGCGACAGTTGATGATGACGTTTTTCGTACGATGCTCGCATATCGTCCGATATGGTCGTGCAATGAATGCGAGGCAACGTTGATTGCGCAACGTTTGGCGGCGCTCGATAATGGCAATTCTTGCGATTGCAAGGTTTCGCAGGATATTGTGCAAGAGATTGAGAACGCGAATGTCGATGAAGAGACGGTTGCGTGGCTGTGCGATCGATTGCGATCTCCTGTAATCGTTCGCGTGGGCGCGGATGGTGCGTGGTTGGCGATTCCCGGTGACGAAGCGCTGCGAATTCCTGGTTTTCCAATGAAAGCGGTGGATACCAATGGCGCCGGTGATTGTCACGCGGGTGTGTTGTGCGCCCTGCTGTGCGAAGGTGTGCCGTTGGAGGATGCTGTACGTTGCGCCAATGCTGCTTCGGCGTTGGCTGTAACGCAATCGGGGCCGGCTACCTGCCCTGATCGAAAGGAGGTTGAGCGGCTCCTGGGAATGGCGTTCTAAGACTTATGGTACAAATGACTATAAGTGGTTATATCATGTACGCGATTACGTTGATGCGGCGTGCATATAGCCTGTCCGCAGTGTCGTGCGGCAGATTCAAGGAGATTGGATTCGTATGAGCAATGAGAAAGGAACCCTCTCCATTGAGGAGCAGGGCATTGACACCATTTCTGAAGAGGAACGTAAAGGCACGCCAGCCAGCCTGTTCTGGCCTTGGTTCGCTGCCAATGTTTCCATGTTCGCCATGTCGTACGGCGCGTGGGCGCTCGGTTTCGGCATTTCGTTCTGGCAGGCCACCGCCATGACCATTATTGGCGTGGTTGTCTCGTTCCTGCTGGTCGGCATCATTTCCATCGCGGGCAAACGCGGCAACGCGCCCACCATGGTGCTCACCCGCGCCACGTTCGGTGTGGAAGGTGCCAAAGTGCCAGCGGCGCTGAGCTGGATCGCCACATTAGGCTGGGAGATTTCACTGACCACCACCGCTGTGCTGGCATTATCAAGCACCATCGAAAAACTCGGTTGGGGCTCTGGTGCCGCGCCCAAGATTATCTCCACCATTGTGGTGGTCGGCCTTGTAGTGGTCGCAGGTATTTTCGGATACGACCTGATTATGCGCTGCCAGCAGGTCATCACCATCGTGACCGGTGTGATCACTGTCGGTTTCTTTATTCTCGGCTGGGGGCATATCGACTTTTCCGCCATTAACTCGGTTCCGACGGGATCATTGCCAGCCATGCTCGGCTGCTGCTTCTTCGTGATGACCGGCTTTGGCTTGGGCTGGGTAAACATCGCTGCCGATTACTCGCGCTATCTGCCGCGCAAATCCTCCAATGGCGGCATTGTGTTCTGGACCACATTCGGTGCGTCCATTGCCAATGTGTTCCTGATTTTCTACGGTCTGCTGCTCGCGGTTTCCAATGCCGACATGGCTGAAAACGTTGGAAATGATCCGATTGGAGCCATGGCTTCCATTCTGCCGACCTGGTACTTGATTCCGTACACCATCGTGGCCGTGCTCGGTTTGATGTCCGGCTCCATTATGGACAATTATTCCAACGGGCTTGCGCTGCTGTCGTTCGGTGTGAAGTTGCCTCGTACCGTGGCTGCCGCGCTCACCGCCGCTTTGACTGTGCTTGGTGTGGTCTACGTGACTTTCTTCTCCGACACGTTCATTGGCCCGTTCCAGGGCTTTCTGACCACGCTCGGTGTGCCGATGGCCGTATGGGCTGGCATGTTCGTGGCCGATGTGATCATTCGCAAGAAGGATTACAGCACCGCTGATTTGTATGATCCGAAAGGGCGTTACGGTGCGTGGAACGGTAAGTCTTTCGCCATTCTCGTCGTCGGTACCGTGCTTGGTTGGGGATTGGTGGTCAACACTGCCGCCAGCTGGCTGAACTGGCAGGGTTATCTGCTGTTCCTTATCGGTGGCAAAGAAGGTAGTTGGGCTGCCGCCAATCTTGGTGTGATTGTTGCGCTGATTATTGGTCTTGCGGGATCGTTGATGTTCCAGCGCGGCGATATTGCCAAGCAGGAAGCTGATCTGCCGGTTTCGGAAGCATGAGTTGCTTATTGCGATAATACAAGGAAAGGAAAAGTCATGATTGCGGAAGATGAATGGCTGGTAGTTATCGACAGGCAGCGTGTTTTTGCGGAAAGTGAATGGTCCGCATGGGCTTGCCCGGACGGCTCCTATCACACTACTGATGAAGCGTTCGCACGATTGGCTAAGGCGTTCGGCGATCGTGTGGTCTACACGCGATATGTTGCGCCTGAGCCGCCGCAAAACGCTTGGATTGATTATTTCAAGGATTGGCCGCAGTTTTTAGTTGCTCCCGACGATCCGATGTACGATCTCACTGCGGATACCGCGGAATTGGCGCAAGGCCATGCCGTGGTCAGTTGCGACACTTTCGGCAAGTGGGGAAGCGTGCTGAGCGAAGCCATTAAAGGCGCTAAAAAGATCACGGTATGTGGTGTCGCCACCGATTGCTGTGTGCTTACCACTGTGCTCGCCGCAGCTGACAATGGTGTAGCGGTGCGCGTTGCTGCTGACGCTTGTGCAGGCAGTTCGCCAGAAAACCATCAGATGGCATTGAACACTATGGCATTGTTCACGCCGCTGGTCACCGTTACCAACACTGACGCTATTCTGAAGTAAAAAAATCGCAAGCAAGCCATTTTCTGCGGGGCTTACTGAAGTTTTTCAGTAAGCCCCGTTCATGTATATCGCAGCAAAACGGGTCTTCAAAAGCGTTTGAGAGTCCGGATTCCTCCATTTGCTGGAAGTTTTATCTCGTTGTCGGCCCTGTGAGCGTCCAGATCCTCCCAGTGGGTGGGATGGGGCGAGGCGGGGTGAAAGGGAAGACTGATTGTTATACGATGCGGCGGTCGGCGGCCCAGCGGGTGAGTTCGGTGCGGTTTGACAGCTGCAGTTTGCGTAGTACGGAGCTGACGTGCGTTTCCACGGTTTTGATGGAAATAAACAGTTCCGCTGCCACTTCCTTGTACGTGTAGCCGCGCGCGATCAGGCGCATGACTTCCTGCTCACGGTTCGACAAGCGGTCCAACTCGTCATCGTGGATCGGTCCGCTTGCAGAGCCTCCTATGCCAGCCGGTGAGCCATTTTGGAAGGCAGACAGCACGAATCCCGCCAATTTCGGCGAAAACACGGCATAGCCCTCATATACTTGCTTGATGGAAGAAATCAAATCATCGCCGGAAATCGTCTTTGTCACATAACCTTGCGCTCCGGCACGAATTACCGATCCGACATCCTGCGGCGAATCAGACACCGACAGTGCCAGAAACACGGTATTAGGGGAGTATGCGCGCGATTTCATGAGAATTTCAGCTCCGCCGCCGCCCTCGCCGCCGGGAACATGCACATCAAGCAGCACCACATTCGGCTTCGTCTGCGCGATCATTGCCACCGATCCCTCGACATCGGACGCCTGCCCGACGATGTCGAAATGCGGCTGCAGCGTTGCGATAACGCCCGCACGGAACATTTCATGATCGTCAACGATGGCGATACGTATCTGCTGTTCCTGCTCGTTCATTGCTGCTCCTCAAAATGGTTGGTGGGTTGATTGCTGAATTGATTGGTACGTTGATTGTTGGATTGACGGTTATGGTGATCGGGAAAATCGGTTTGTTGTGAGTTGCTTTGCGGTTCGTGCGATTGCTGCGCATTCGTGTCTGCGGCTGCGGATACGGGCATGTCTGCGATTGGCATATGCATGCGCACCTCCGTGCCCCATTGCGGTCTCGATACAATCTCCACTGTACCGCCACGTCGCTTGATTCGTCCGATAATCGATTCACGAATGCCAAGGCGATTCGCGGGAATCGCATTCACGTCAAATCCGTTGCCATGGTCGCGTACGAACACTTCCACAAGTTTGCTGCTTGCTTCGCAGTAGACGGAAATCGGCTCTCCTCCATGCGCTACCGCATTGATAAGCGCCTGTTGCGTGGCGTCAAGCAGCGCATCGGTTTGCGCGCTTGGACGTGCGTCGCCCACCGTCACCACTTCGATTGGCTTGCCATGCGTGTCTTCCACATGTGCGGCGATTTCTTTCAAACCGGCGTTCACGGAACGGTCAGACGTGGTGCGTTCCTGATACAGCCATTCACGCAATTCGCGTTCCTGCGAGCGTGCCAGCGAAAACACCGTCTGCTGATCGTCGGCATGCAACTGAATCAGCGCCAACGTTTGCAGTACGCCATCATGCAGATGCGCGGTCATGTCGGCACGTTCCTCTTCGCGTTCCTTCGATGCGCGTTCCGTACCTAAATCGCGAATCAGCGCCATGATCCATGGCACAATCGCAAGCAATACGCCAATCAGCAGTGCCAAACCGGCGCACAGTATGCGAATCATGGAAAACGCGTCAAAATGTATGCAGGAACTGACGTACAAAGCGTATGCGGCGAAAATAATCGCAATGCCGCCAAGCATCGTCCATAATTGACCTTCTTCGGCGTTGAAACGCAACCAAGAGACGCCGATACCGACCAGACCAAGCAGCAGGGGCACAATCAGAGTGCGTTCGATACCGCCTGCGAACATGACGAAACAGATGGAAAGCAGTATCAGACCAGCTAATGCAAGCAAAGCGGGTTTTGGCGCTTTCTTCAGTGTCTGTTCAAGGTTTTCGCTGGAAGATTGCGTATTACCATACGTTTCGTCGTTGCGTTCAGTCGTATCTTCAAAAGATGGTGGTTGCGTGTGCTGACCATCTTGCGTAGCTGTAAAAGATTGATATTCCAGGGAAACGGGATATGTCCCGTACGGCATGTTGCCCCGGGAAAGCGGTGCCTGCCATGGCGAACGCTTGCCGGCAATAATGTACGCCTGCTGTACGGGGTCTCCCACGGGAAGTGCCATCCACAGGAAAATGTAAGCGATGAGCCCTGAACCGAACAGACATGTGGTGGCGAGGAAAAACAGGCGCACCCATAGCACGGCAATGCCCAAATGCATGCTGATCGCCTTGCATACGCCGGCTCCCATGCGTCCGTATGGAGGACGCATCAACGGCAGTTTGGCCGGCTGTGTCGGCATCGGACGTCCCTCATGCAGGGCTTGGTCGCAGCAGTAGCGCATATATACGGCGCTCGCCTGGTCGTACTGGCTTTGCGTGTACCACGGTTTTCCTAAGGATTTCATACTTCCATTGTGCCCTGTGAGGGACGCTGTTTCAGGGCATTCATATAGTGTTCAGGGCAGATTCAGGGTGTTCCCCGATACGTGTGGCACGCGCGAGTTGCTGTAATGGAACCATGAGCAATGCAAACAATGATCCGCTGGGCGATCGCGGCAACGCAGGGCCGCAGCCCGCTGCTGGACAACCGTATCATCGGCAGCCTGCGTACGGTTCGCCGCAACCTTCCCGCGGTGGCCGTTTCTTCGCGTGGATTCGTTCCAGCCAGGTCAAGCGTGGACATGACCGTTGGATTGGCGGCGTGTGCGATGGCATAGCACGTCGTCTTGGTTGGAATACCACGTTGGTTCGTGCGCTTGTGGTGGTTGCCACGCTGTTTTTCGGCGCGGGTGCCGCGTTCTATGGTCTGGCGTGGTTTGTGCTGCCGGATGAGCGTGACAATCAGATTCTTGCTGAGGATTTGATTAACGGCAAGTGGGATTGGAATTGCATTGGCGCGTTGCTGTTCTGCATTGTGGCCATCTGTTTGCCGGGTGCGGGATGGCTTGCTTTCGCGTTGGCCGCGTTGGTGCTGTGGCTTCTGCTCAATAGGCAGATTTATGCGCCGAATGTTCGTCCAAATCAGTGTCAGCAGCCTCCATATGGTCAGGCTCCGTATGGTCAGCCCCCATATGGTCAGGCTCCGTACGGTCAACCGCAATATGGTCAGCCTCAATATGGAAGTCCTTCGTACAGACAGCCGGTGCATCCTGCATCGCCGTCTCCAGCGCAATCGAATCCTTATACTCAGCCGATGCAGGCGAGCGGCGCATATAACGGGGCGGCCAACACGGCTTCGTCACCGGAATCGCAATCGCCTCAGCCCCAACGCCCTCAGTCTCAACAGCCTCCGTATCATGCCTACCAACAGCAGGCCAACGGTCCGGCCGCTTTTGCCACGGCCAATGTTCCTCCAACATTCACCGCTCCGGTAGCCCCGGTAGCGCAGACGCCTACGTCGCCAAGAAGGGGACGTCGTAAACCGGCTGGTCCGCTGCTGGTGTTGGTGATGTCCGGTCTCGCGTTGATCGCATGCGCGCTATGCGTATGGTGCATTATGACGTACGGCATCCAAGGCGGGCAGCGGGGCATCGAATACACGTTGCAGGCATCCGCGGCATGCGTCGGTGGCATCTGCCTAGTGACGGGAATCGTTATTGTCGCGCTCGGATTCGTGGGCAGAAGAACGGGAGGATTGCATCCTCTGACATGGATATCCGTATTCATGTCGTTGGTCATGGTGATGGCTTTGGCGGGTTATTCGCTGTTCAGCCATCGGATTAACACGGGCATTCCCTCATCCTACAAGACGGTCAATGTGTCGGGAATAACCACCATGGGCTCCACCGCCAGTGAAATGAGCGAATACGAGCAGGGCATCGTCGCAAAAGGCAATGATTACGCCACCGACGTGCTGCATATCGACTTAAGCGATTACGCAAAAAACAACGGTCCGCACAAAGTGGATCTTCAGGATGGCACGCAGGGCACAACTTCCTGCCCTACCGGAACGTTGAATGTGGTGGCCTCAAGCGCGCAGGTCGTGGTGACCTTGCCGAACGGTTGCTGGTGGACGTTCGGGTCTGACAGCAATTTCTATACCATCACCGATTTCGTCGGCAGTCCGGACGGGCTCACGTTGGATTCCGGCGAGGTCGAGTTCTCGATTCTGAGCAACGATTCCACGAAATCGGTAGTGAAAAAGCGTGCGCTGGGAACTTACGATTGGAGTTGCGGCTCGTACGGAGACGAATCCGGCATCGAGGATTTCGATGATGAGACCGATACGGAAGATGGCACGGATACCGGCACCGATTCCACTAGGACCGATTCCCCTTTCAAAGACGGGAATGTGGACAAGGCCTACCGCGAAATCTACGACAATCATCAATATTGGCCGTGCTTCACCGGTGATGACAAGGCTCCGGTCATGACAACCGGACTGCAGATCAATACTATGGCAACGGTCGGCGGCAGTGTCGCGGTGCAGTATGCGTCCGACAACACATTGGGCAAAGCGGGAAAGGAGTGACCATGAGTGACGACAAAACCCAGGAAATGCCGGTTATGACGGATGCCGGAGATATGCCTACCGAAACGTTGCATACCGTGGATGCGCAGTCCACGTATGACCAGTCGCAGCACAGTGGGCGTGCAACGCAGGATGATAAGCCGCGCGTGGAATCCGTCCCAGCGCAAAGCGTTCCGACTTATACCGCTTCGGCAGCCGGTGCGAATGGCGGGCATAAGAATCGACAGATTGGAGACGACATCATCAGACCTTCCGGAAGAAGCGGTTCGACCATCGCGCTCGGCGTGTTCACGTGCTTCATGGGGGTGGTGACGTTGCTTTGCGGCATGCATGTGCCAATGAATCTCTGGTGGTGGGCCAGCGATCCGAAACAGTCCTTCGTGTTCCTTCTCGGAGGCATCGGCGTGCTGCTTATCGCCGTCGCCGTGATTTGGGCGATAGTCAGCGCGGTGCGTTCAAACCGATCCAAGAATGGAAACGATGTGGACAGCGACGATCCATTTGACGCTCCCCATAGCTCGGATACCACGGCCTTTTCGACTGATTCGGATAAGTTGCCGCTTTCGGAACGATCGTGAGAATCAGCTGAATAACCCCTGATGTCAGCCGCACCAACGAAATCAAGGCTGACATCGCAAACAAATGCGTGGCCACCATGGCATGGCCAAATCCAACACTTGCTTTTCCATCTTGACGTTGGATTTTGGTCGTACCATGGTGGTCATTTTTATTGTGATTTATGGGGTTTGCTGCAGTTTTCGGTAATTTTCATGGTGTGTTTTCACTGTGTTTTACTGTGCGGCCTCAGCCTGTGCCAAGTCCTCAAATCCAGCCAAACGAACCGTATTGCGAATCGTCTCTTCGGTGAGATTGCGCTGTTCATGCCGCAAACGCTCCACAAAATCGCGGTACAATGCCACAGTGCGGTCGGAATAGGTTCCCAATTCGCCGCGCAGATACGTTTCGAACGACGTGGTCTCTGGCGTATCTTCGACAGTGGTCAGCACACGCATCGCCTCGCCAAGATGGGGAAAACGCTCACGAAAATCACGCGCCCACGCCACCTGAACTGTTATGATGCCTTCCTGCAAGGCGTTGCGACCCGCGGAAATCCGGGGAATATACGGCGCAATGTTTGCACAATACTCCTGTGGATATGTGGATTGCATCATGCGGCCATACTTTTCCGTCACCAAATTACGTCCAACACGGTCGGCTTCCTGCAAGTCCGACCGGTAGCTGTGCAGCAATTCCTCCGGCCACGTCATGAACTGACTGGCACGCATCTGATGAAACATCGGCCAATTGCCTTGGCAGGACGCGCGGCCACCCTCATTATTGGTTTGCTGAAACTGATTCCACTCCAGTTTGATAATGGATTCAACAAGATTTGCTGTATCGTGACCGTCTATTACATCTGAAATTACGTTGCCATTCATATGATTTCGATTCTTGATTTCGTCTTATTGCTGATCTGGATGTGCGATGCCTGCAATGAAGTTATTGCAATCACAAGCTGTGCAGACAACTTGCATCGGACTTGATATGGTCCTCAACATACGGACGTTGCCATTCCACAAAAGTTTCGTGAGATTCGGTCAATCCCTCCCGCAGCAATTCGTCCACAACATCACTGCAGATGCGCTCAACGGTGGCGATAATATGCTCTGCCGCAGGCTTCGCACCCTTGCCGCCCTCACCGAAACCGGCACCGCCGAAACATGCGGCGGAACTCAATCGCAATATGTCTTCCAACTGCTCGCACACGCCGGCAAGCCTTGTTGCCATACGGTGGCTTAGCTTACGCATGGCAGCAAACTGCCATTTGTAATATGGTAGATACCCAACGCTCACCGGCTCATTGATCAGAAACACCAACGAAGCCGTGGCATTTACGAACTCATGAATGCTTAACATCGCAGCAGCACCATCGTCACGCTGCAGCATGCGCGGCAGATTGTATTGCCCCGCCTGAGCCATCATGCCCAAACGGCGAGAAATCAAGGAAAGTCGAACATCTTCCGGCATGAACTTAAACCCCTGCCGAGTCTTGGAAAACACCCCCAACGGATCAGCGAACACCTGACCGTTTGTGGCAGTGGCAAGCGTCGCATCGTCCAAACTCAGCCAAGACGCATAGTCGTTTTGCGCCGGAGCCTCACGAAACAGTGTGATCCGCTCGAAGAAATCACCGATACGAAACACGCCATCGCGGCGGAACTCGCCTTGCGCACGCGGCGTAAGTGGCGATTGAGATGCGGCAAGAGCGTTGGAATCAGCCGAACCATGCCCTGCAAAATGCAGCTTGCCTTGCTCGTCAACAGTGAAATCGCGACTCAACGCATCGTAATCAGCCTGCAATTGCTTGCCAATCGCATCATAATCCTCATCGGTAAGCCACAGGCAGAAACGCGGTGCAAAATCATGATCGCGCGAAAACTCATCGTCGAAACCGAAACATTCCGAACCATAACCGACCAAACCTGCGGCAATCCGCCCCTGATATGCCGAATATGCGCCGGCAAGCAACGGTTTGCCGAGATCATTCCAGAATGCGCGAGACAAAGCAAGTCCTGAAATATGGTGAGAAATCACAGGAATCGAAGATGCGCCGGATTCTGCCATATAGTGCGGTTCACTTGATTGCTGAGATTCGCTTGATTTCGGTGAATGCTGAGATTTCAAGGATTCTTGCGATTCTTGATATTCTTGCGATTCCTGCGTTTTATGAGATGATGGCATGCGCTTATGCAACGCCTGTTTTGCCGCTTCAAGATTGGCTGCAGTCGTGTGATAGTAGTCGGTGTTGCGTCCGTAGCATTCTTCAATCACGCTCAACGCATGCTCATAACCGGAAACTGCATCCTGCAGGCGGCCGGCCATATAGCAGGCCTGCGCATAGCCGGCCAGCGCCGAAGCATAATGCGCACTATGTTCCAAATGCCCGGTACGGTAGATTGTCAACGCTTTCTGAGCGTGCTGTATGGCGTCTCTCGCCCAATACCGGCCCATCTGCAGGAGCAGCAACGCAAGATTGGTGTGCGTGGAGGCGACGTCTATGTCAGCGCTCGCATCGGGGGAAGATTGCTCCAACAGGTCCAGCGCCTGTTCCAGCTCGCGCTTCGCCTGATTGAGACGACCGGTTTCGCTGTACAACATGGACATATTGTTATGCAGCGCGGCCAGGCGTCGGTCGGTGGGGGAGAAGACGGACGTGGCCGCGTCAAGCGCCTGACAGTACAGCTGTTCGGCCTCCTCGTACCGGCCTGCGGCTCGCATGCCCGTGGCCGCGTTGATCAGCGTCGTAGCCCACGCCTGCGGGTCGATTTCCTGAAAATGCAAATGATCCGCAATGCTTAACGATTCGCGGATAATCGGCAGATTGTCGGTATGTCGACCTTGCGAACGGTAAAACCCCATCGTTTCATTCAACACCGTCAGCAAACCGGCGTCATCATGACTGTGTTCGGCTTCGGTTCGCGCCTTCTGCAGATACGGTTCAGCCTGTTCAGGAGCCTTATGCGCATCGAAAATCGCATCAAGACCACGCAAAAATCGCTGTACATCAAATATTGCGCAACCGTCATCGCAATTATTCATATTCAGATTGACATCACTGTCTGCCATCGCAATCCCTTCATCGGTGACCTTCATCATCTCCCGAACTGCAGACGGCATCGCAGACGGCGAAACAACAAAAGATAGGGAACATGCGATACGACGTAAAAAGAACAACGGGGTATCTCATCATAATTATTTTGATGAGATACCCCGTTAAATAACAGAAATAATCGAAATAACTGACTGTCGAATGTCAGACATGCACTTCGCGCATGCGCTCCGTAGCACCCGTATGCGTTTCGTAACGACGTGAATAGGTGACCAGCATAATCACCGCGATCAAAGCGATCGGAGCACCGGCCAAACCGGTGTAATGGTAGTTCATGGCGGTTGCCGTCAATGCGGCGCCACCAACGATCGAACCGATCGCATTGCCAAAATTGAACGCGATCTGCACGGCCGCGCCTGCAATCAGCTCGCCACCGCCCTCACCGGCCTGCACCATGAGCAGCTGCTGTGGAGACGAGTTGAAGAACAGTGCGAAACCAATCATGAACGTCAACACCGCAGTCGTAACGAGATTGCCGGGAACGAAAAACACCAACAGCAAACCAACCGTGGCGATGGCCTGCGAAAGACCGGCAGTGGCACCCGGCTTCCACAAATCAGTCAAACGGCCGCCAGCAATACCGCCAAGCACCATACCGAAACCAGCAAGCACCATTAACAGGGGAACCATCGAGGAATCCCATCCACCAACCTTCTGCAGCCACGGCGAAATGTAGCTCCACCAGCAGAAAATACCGGAATTGCCGCAGAACACCGCCATGAGAATAAACCACGGACCAGCGTGAGTGAGGAAACGGAACTGCCCTTTAATGCCAGCGTCCTTGATCGGCGCGACGAACGGCACCCACGCAATCACCAACACCATCGTCATCAACGACCAAGCGGCAAGAATCGCAAACGCCAAACGCCACGACAGCATTTCCGAAAGTAATGTGCCCGCAGGAACACCCAACATATTGGCAACCGTCTGACCCGTCACCATCATCGACACGGACTGCGCTTCCTTGCCCTTATCGGCCAAAGTCTTGGCAATCAGCGTGGCCGTACCGAAAAACGCGCCATGTGGCAAGCCCGAAATGAAACGAGCGGCCAACAGCATGGGGGAATTGAACGAAACCGCGCTCAACGTATTGCCGACCAGCGCGATGATCATGAACAGAATAATGAGATTCTTCGGCGGTACTTTACGGCCGAACACCAGAATCAGCGTGCCCACGCACACGCCGATCGCATATGCGGAAATATAATGTCCTGCCGCAGGAATGCTAACCTGCATGGCGGCGGCGGTCTGGGGCAAAATGCCCATCATCACGAATTCGGCGGCACCAAGAATAAAGGCGCCGGAAGCCAAAGCCAGAATGCGTCTTTTCATAGTCTCTCCTCCATGAATGTGAAGCGTGTCGGTGTGCGCGATTGTTTACGCGCTTGTGTACTACGTGTTTTTGATTTCTCAGGTGGTTGCGTCTTGCATATGCTGTTTTGTACCGCTGATGCGCTGGGAAATAAAAAAGGCGGAACCGAAGTTCCGCCTTGAGTTGTCGGGCTGGCGGGATTTGAACCCGCGGCCTCTTCGTCCCGAACGAAGCGCGCTACCAAGCTGCGCTACAGCCCGTTTTGCAACAGTTGGAAATATTACACGATTGCTCAGGTAATGCAAATACGGCGTGTCGCGTGTGGTGTAGTGGCTTCTCGGTACACTGTGGGCTTATGAGTGAGACCATCGAATCGCAAGAAAATCAGAATGAAGAGGCTGCCGTTCCCGCTATGACCACAGTGGAACGTGCCGAAATGCTGCTGCAGCAGGATGCGGCTATCTACGCCAAGATCAATGACGGCGCTACCTTGGATGAGGCCGTTGATCCGGGCAATAAGGAATTCGGTCCGCTGGCGCACCCGGAACAGGTGCAGATGCGCGTGGCCAAGCGTGCCATGATGCTTAAGGACGGCATTCAGCCGTACCCGGTGACCCTCGACGTCACTGCAACCATCGAAGAGGTTCGCGCCAAGTATGACGGCAAGCTTGAAGCCGGAGACGAAACCGAAGACGTGGTCGGCATCGCCGGTCGCGTGCTCTTCCTGCGTAACGCCGGTGGCTTGTGCTTCGTGCAGCTTTCCGCTGGCGATGGCACCAAGATTCAGGGCATGATTTCCAAGAAGGAGATTGGTGCCGACTCCTTGAAGCAGTTCAAGCAGCTGGTTGACTTGGGCGATCACCTGTTCATCAAGGGGCGTGTGATTGCCTCCAAGACCGGCGAACTGTCCGTGTTCGCCACCGAATGGGCCATCGCCGCCAAGGCGCTGCAGCCGCTGCCGGCCCTGCACAAGGACTTGAACGAAGATACCCGCACCCGCAAGCCGTACATCGGCATGATCGCCGACGAGAAGATCCGCAACATGGTGCGCAACCGCTCCAAGGCCGTCGCCTCCCTGCGCAAGACCTTCGCCGATCACGACTTCCTCGAAGTTGAGACTCCGATGCTGCAGACCGTGCACGGCGGTGCCGCGGCTCGTCCGTTCACCACGCATATGAACGCGTTCGATCTTGACCTGTACCTGCGCATCGCGCCGGAACTGTTCCTCAAGCGCTGCCTCGTCGGCGGCATCGACCGCGTGTTCGAAATCAACCGTGACTTCCGTAACGAAGGCGTTGACGCCACCCATGCTCCGGAATTTACCATGGTCGAGGCCTATCAGGCTTACGGCAACTACGACACTATCGGTGCGCTCGTCAAGCAGCTCGTGCAAGACACTGCCATGGACGTGTTCGGCACCCACAAGGTGACCCTGCTGGACGGCACTGAATATGATTTCGGCGGCGAATGGAAGACCATCAGCATGTATGATTCCCTCTCCGAAGCTCTTGGCGAGGAAATCGTGCCGAATGGCGGCCCGGACAATCCGGGCACTTCCGTGGAACATCTCGGTGCCATTGCCGACAAGCTCGGTGTGGAACGCGACGATGTGGAGAACCACGGCAAGCTCGTCGAACACCTGTGGGAGCACTTCTACGAAGACAAGCTGTTTGAGCCGACCTTCGTGCGTGACTTCCCGGTCGAAACCTCTCCGCTGGTCAAGGGCCACCGTTCCAAGCCAGGTGTGGTCGAAAAGTGGGATCTGTATGTGCGCGGCTTCGAGCTGGCTACCGGTTACTCCGAATTGAATGATCCGGTTGTGCAGCGTGAACGCTTCGTGGCCCAGGCCAAGGACGCGCTCGCGGGCGACGAAGAAGCCTGCGATATTGATGAGGACTTCCTCGAGGCTCTCGGTGTGGGTATGCCTCCGGCAGGCGGCATGGGCATGGGCATCGACCGACTGCTGATTGCCCTGACCGGCGCCACCATCCGCGAAACCATCACCTTCCCACTAGTGAAGCCGCTGAATTAAGGCAAAGCCTTAATTCAATATCGGCTTCGCGCGAGGCGGAAAAGAGAACAGTCCTGTGGACTGTTCTCCAGCCGGAGCCATCCTTACAAAAATTGCCGCTGAATTAAGGCAAAGCCTTAATTCAATATCGGCTTCGCGCGAGGCTGAAAAGCTGACGGTCCAGTGGGCCGTCAGCCCGCCGGAGCCATCCTTATAAAATTGCCGCATATGGGAATAATGATTTGGATCCGTGGGGCGAGGCTGAAAACGTTGCCGTTGGCGATTGCGCCGGTGTTGATTGGTGCGTCGTTGGCTTGGCGCGATGCGGGCGAGCGTCGTGTTGCGGTGGCAGTGCTGTGCGGTTTCGTGGCATTGCTGTTGCAGATCGCGGCTAATTTCGCCAACGATTATTCCGATGGCATTCGCGGTACGGATGCGGGGCGTGCGATTGCTGGCGAACAGTTATCGCGCGGCCCTGCTCGTCTCGTGGCTTCCGGTGTGAATCCCAAGAAAGTGCTGGTTGCAGCAGGAATCTGCGCTCTGGCTGCCTGTCTATGTGGGTTGGCTGTTATTGCACTAACCGGATATTGGTGGTTCATTCTGGTCGGCATTGCATGTCTGGCGGCCGGCTGGTTCTATGTCGGCGGCAAACACCCATACGGCTACCACTATTTGGGTGAGGTCTTCGTATTCATTTTCTTCGGATTGGTGGCCACCTGTGGCACTATGTTCGCCTTGTCTGGCGCGATTACGCCTGATGGACTGCTTGGTGGTTCAGCTGCGGGATTGGTTGCGGTTGCTGTGCTGTGCGTCAACAATCTGCGCGACATCGAATCTGACAGCAATCACGGCAAACATACGTGGATGACCGCAATGGGACGGCAAAACGGCACTATCTTCACTATCGCAATCCTGATTATTTCAGCATTGATTGCGTTGCACCATCTGTTGCAATCGTCGATATATGCAGCAAACAGCATTCCACTCATCGCACTAATCGCAATTATTGCAATACTGTGTGCGGCGCAAATTGCCGCATCATACGCAATCGCAAGAAAAACCTACCGTAGAGCATTGCCGCTATGTTCGCTCGATTCGTTGACTGTCGCAGCGATTTTCATGCTATCGACGATGCTTACATAACGTTTGACTGACAGTAGATTGCAACGGAATGAAAATTGTTGCATAAACGTAACTCGAATAATCGAGAAAACACTCGTTTTTGGGTGTGCGAAGCGGTAGACTGGCAGGTATGACTTACAAACTAGTACTGCTCCGTCATGGACAGAGCGCATGGAATAAAACCAATCAGTTCACCGGCTGGGTCGACGTCCCGCTGACCGAGCAGGGTGTCGAGGAAGCCAAGAATGGCGGTCGCCTGCTCAAGGAGAAGAACGTTCTTCCGGACATCGTCTTCACCTCGATGCTGCGTCGTGCCATCAATACCGCCAACGTGGCGCTGGACGAGGCCGATCGCCTGTGGATTCCGGTCCAGCGCAGCTGGCGTCTGAACGAGCGTCACTACGGTGCTCTGCAGGGCAAGAACAAGACCGAGATCCGTCAGGAGTACGGTGACGAGAAGTTCATGCTGTGGCGCCGTTCCTACGCCACTCCGCCGCCGGAGATCGATCCGAACGACGAGTATGCGCAGAACAACGATCCGCGCTACACCGGCGATCCGGTTCCGGAAGCCGAATGCCTTGCCGACGTGGTCAAGCGCGTTGAGCCGTACTTCAAGTCCGACATCGAGCCGGAACTGAAGGCTGGTAAGACCGTTCTGATCGCCGCTCACGGCAACTCCCTGCGCGCCATTGTGAAGATGCTCGACAACCTCTCCGAAGAGGAGATCGCCAAGGTCAACATCCCGACCGCAATGCCGCTGCTGTACGAGCTGGACGAGAACTTCAAGCCGATCAAGCCGCGTGGTGAGTACCTGGATCCGGAGGCCGCCGCCGCCGGTGCCGCCGCTGTCGCCGCCCAGGGCCAGAAGTGAGTTTGTTGCGATTGATACGCAGGTAATCGCGTTCAATCGCGCGGAACGTATATGAGAAGGTGGAAATCCACAGTATGTGGGTTTCCGCCTTTTTGCGTCCGGTGCCTTTGTTGGGTTATTGTGTCCGTCTGCCGGATGAAATACGGAACATGGGACGTGCGGCAGACGGACGTCAATCGCAATCGGCTCAGATCACACCGTATTCTTTAAGTAACATCGGAATATCGGTGGAATCGAGTTTCTTCAGAACCTGTTTCAACACGGTCTTTTCAATGGGGTTGAGCTTCATGTCGGTAATTGGCTTGCCGTCACGCAGCATCACCGTGGCGTTGAGCAGGTTGCGTACGTCGTAGACCGAGCCCCACACTTCCGGCACGCCACGGTCCACATCGCACAAGGTATACACAGCCTCCATGCCGGTGCGCATCGAATACTCAGTGGTGAAGATCGTGTCGCGCGGGGTTTCGGCGAACTGACCGAGAAAAGCGAAGTTCACCGCGCCATCCGGTACCACATCGGGACGGTCTCCGGCGGAACGAGGCATGAAGAACGCGTCGATGTACGGCATCATCACCGGAACCGTGTTCGCGTGGTTTTTGGCCAGATCCGCGATCTTTTCGACCGGTACGCCCATATGGTAGAGCCATTCCTCGCAGATCTCCTCGCCGGTGCATTCCTGCATCGGCTTCTTCACATAGTTGCCGGGCTTGTCGGGGAACAGGCCGTACACCCACACGCACAGCTGGTCTTTCGGCTGGTCTCGGAACTGCTGCTGGCGGTTCAAAGTCCAGCTCAGCAGCCAGTTGGAATCCTCCACGGTGACGATGCCGCCTGTCACCACGCGGCCGGAGAACGGGTCACGCTTGCAGATTTTCTGAATATATGGCGGAATTTCCATGTCAAGCGTGGTTACGGTGGCGCTCATCCACTTCGAATGCTCCGGATCGCCACAGAATACGTCCGGGTGGCCGAAACTCGGGTCTTGCTTGGCGATGCGACGCCACATATCCCAACCGCCGCCGGGCTTAATTTCCGGAGTCCACGCGGCCGGCTCGGTCTGCGAGCCCATCGACGAGTTCTCCACGCATCCGCCGTTGGTAATGAACACTAGATCGCTCTCGCCCAAGTCAATGCTTCGCGCGGTGCCATCCGCTTCAGTCAAATCGATGCGCGTGGCCATTTTCTTGGTTGGCGAGCTATACGGATTACGTACGAACACACCGGATTCAGCCTGCTTCTTCAAAATCGTGTCTTGACCGGTGCCTGTATGCTGCCGAACTGGACCCATGCCACCGCCGATCTTGAAATCGACGTTCTCCACCTTCACGTTGTAGTGGAACTGCACGCCGAATCCTTCCAAATACTTGATCATCGGCAGAATCATCGACTCATACTGGTTGTAACGGGTAAAACGCAACGCACTGAAGTCCGGCAATCCGCCAATATGATGAATATATCGACGGATATACAGCTTCATTTCCAACGCACTATGCCAATTTTCAAAAGCGAACATAGTGCGCCAGTACATCCAGAAATTCGAATTGAAAACCTCATCGTCGAAATAATCAGAAATTTTCTTGCCGTACAGTTCCTCATTCGGAGTGAAGAACAATTTCATGATCTCCATCGAGGCTTTGTCCGACAGATTGAATTTGCCGTTCGTGCCTGCGTCAACACCGCGCGCTTTTGTGGAGCGGCAGAGTGAGAAGTTGGGATCTTCCTTGTTCAGCCAGTAATACTCGTCAAGTACGGAAACGCCTTCCGTTTCGATGGATGGAATGGAGCGAAACATATCCCACATCACTTCGAAATGGTTGTCCATTTCACGGCCGCCGCGCATCACATAGCCAACACCGGGAATATTCGCGCCGTCGCAGGCTCCTCCCGGAACCGCGTCCTTTTCGAATACGTGAATGTGGCTGCCCGGCATTTGAGCGTCTCGCACCAGGTAGCAGGCTGCGGTGAGTGCGGCCAAGCCAGTGCCGATGATGTACGCGTTCTTGTCGTTCACGCCTTCGGGCTTCTTCGGTCGGGCGAATGCTTCGTAATTGCCGTTGGAATAATACATGACTGCCTCCTTTGGATGTCACTGCACATATTGTGCCGCGATATTACGTAAAAGTATATGGGCAAAAAATAGACATGTTGTTTAATTTTTCTTACGGCTTGACGGAAGTGAAATAATGCGGGAGATAGTGCTTGACGATTCGTACTGAACAATTGCATAAACAAAACAAGAAGGCGGCTTCCGTGGGGAACGGAAGCCGCCTTCTCAAAAAGGAAGATGGAAAAGAAGATCGCGAGAAAAAATCAGGCGATGTCGGTGTCTTCGTCGCGGGCCGGCTCCTTGGACGGGTCGAAACCGGAGACGATGTACACCACGCGGCGAGCCGCGGACACAGCGTGATCGCCAAGACGCTCCATGAAGCGGCCGATAAGCACCACGTCGATGAGCTGCTGGTTGGTGCCGGCCCAATTCTCGGACTGAGCCAGTTCGAAGGTCTTCTTGTGCAGTTCGTCGAGCTTGTCGTCGTTGATGATGATTTGCTCAGCGGTCTTGGTGTCGCGGTCAGACAGCATGGCCACGGTCTGGTCGGCGACGTCGTTCAGGAACGCCTGCATTTCGGTGAACAGCGGCTGGGCTTCGGCCGGCAGCGGGGAAGCCGGGTAGGTGCGGCGGGCGGCTTCGGCGATGTGACGAGCCAGATCGCCCATACGTTCGAAAGTGGTGGCCAAACGCATGGTGGAAACAACCACGCGAAGATCGGTGGCAACCGGGTTCTGCTTGGCCAGCAGCTTCACGCACTGGTCGACAACGCTGGCTTCGAGGGCATCGATCTCGATGTCGCCATCGATAACGGCCTGGGCGGCTTCAAGATTCTGGTTCAGCAGCGCGTCGCCGGCACCGTTGATCGCCCTGCGAACGCCTTTGACCATGTGGTCGAGATCATCGGCAACAGCCTTGAGCTCTTCGTTGAAAATAACGCGCATGTGACTTGCCTTTCAATGCTTCACAATTTCAGGTCTGGTAATACCTTTCATAAGTTTATTGGAAAAACGCCATATTCATAACCAGCGTTCGTGTTGTTCTGTGAAAGTTCACCGGCGCGTTCACCTTACGTTCATGAACGGGCTGTGGTGTCGTGGAACATAGAGCTGTAGGAGTATGCGAGAATGAAATCATGGTTGAATCTTTGGGCTCGTGGTGGCGTTCATTGACGCACCGCAATGACGATGATGAGCATGATGCCGATGATGACACATTGGATGATGCCACCAATGCATTGCTTTCCATGCTTCCGTTGGCTTCCATTGTGGTCGATGAGCATGATGAGGTGATTCGTGCGCATCCTTCCGCATATTCGCTTGGTGTGGTGCGAGACGACGTCATCATCGAAGACAGTGTGCTTCGGGCGGTACGCGAAGTGCGCTCCTTCGGTGGCAAAAAGCAGTTCGATCTGACCACCACCACCGCGTATGTTGCGCAACATACGCCGAAAGCAGGCAAGCTTTCCACTCGCCAAGCCGCGAAACAGGCGCTGATTGGGCAACAGCCAGCCAGTAAGCCCACGGCAACCGTGTCAAGGCCAAACTGGTTGAAGGTCATCGTCGGTAAACTCAGTGACAATCTGGTGGTGGTGCTGATCAGCGACGTCAGCGAAAGCGTACGATTCTCGCAGGTACGTGACTCCTTCATCACCAATGTGTCCGAACAGCTGCTCAAGCCCACACAATCGCTGGAAAAATTGGCGGATATCGTGGAACAAGGTGGAACAAGCCAGCAGGATGTTGAGCGCAACGCCATGCAGCTGCGTCAGTCCTGCTCCCGTTTGGAGCATATGATTTCTGACCTGCTGCTGCTTATCAAGGCGCAGAAGCCGATCCTGCCGACCACAGACAATCGCATCAATGTGATGGATCCGGTGCGGGTTGTGGTCAACTCCCATCGTGAGGTGGCGGCGCAACGCAATATCACCATCGATATGAAGGGTGATGAAAGCCTGGAAATCAATGGCGAGGCCGAACAGATTCAGGCGGCGCTTGCCAAACTGGTTGAAAACGCCATCACCTATTCAAAGGACGGTTCAACGATCAATGTTGTGGCCAAAGCCAATGAGGAGGGCACGGAGGCGGTAATCAGCGTGCTTGATCGTGGCGCTGGCATTGCCATTGGCGAGCAAAGTCGTATTTTCGAGCGATTCTATCGTGGCGATAATCAGAATGATCATTCCGGCGATGGTATTGGTTTGGGACTTGCGATTGTCAAGCATGTTGCGTTGACGCATCATGGTTCCGCTTCAGTGTGGAGCAGTCCGGGTCAGGGAAGCACGTTCGCGCTGGTATTGCCATTGGCTGGGGAATAATACAGGGAGATAGCATGATGCCCGTCTTGCTTTCAATAAGGCAAGGCGGGCATCATGCTTTTTCTATGAAAAATTTTTCAGGGGTGTGCTGACGGTTATTCGCCGAGACGTCGGTAGTCCCAACGGTCGAAATGCTCCCAAACCAGCATAAGTACGCCAATGACCGTGCCGGCCTCGCATACGGTCTGTGCACGCTCGGCGTTGATGCCGAATGCCAGCAATACGATGCAGACGATCAGCGCGATGGCCCAAAGCGCGGTGCCGAACGTGAACACCTTGCGTAAATCCACGCGCACTGGTTTGGGGGAGGGCTTCCTCGCGCTGGGGTCAATGATCGGAGCAATCTTCATATCGTCATACCCTACCTTGCGTCACAGATGTTCCACCACATAGTCGATGCAGCGGGTGAGCGCGTCGACGTCGCTTGGATCCACCGATGGGAACACGCCGATGCGCAGTTGGTTGCGTCCCAGCTTGCGGTATCCGTTGGTGTCTACAATGCCGTTTTCGCGCAGTGCGGCAACCACTTGGGTGGCGCTGATGCGTTCGTCAAGGTCGATGGTGACCACGGCGTTGGAACGAGCGTTCTTGTCGGCGACGAATGGGGAAGCGTAATCGGACTTTTCCGCCCACTGATACAGCAGGGACGCCGACCTTGCGCAACGTGCCGAAGCCCAGGCGAGGCCACCGTTGTCGTTGAGCCAGCGCACCTGATTTTCCAACATAATCAGCGTAGCTACGGCTGGAGTGTTGAGCGTCTGATCCTTGCGTGAATTCTCGATGGCCGAGGTAAGCGATAGGAACGAGGGAATCCAGCGGCGTGCGCCCGGAAGGTCCACGCTTTTGGCGATGCCGTATGCGCGTTCGACCGCGGCGGGGGAGAGCACGGCGATCCACAGGCCGCCGTCGGAACCGAAGGCCTTCTGCGGGGAGAAATAATAGGCGTCGGTCTGGCTGATGTCGACCGGCAGCGCTCCGGCACCGCTGGTGGCGTCGATCAACGTGAGCGCGCCCTGTTCCTTGGTTCCTGCGATGCGTTTGATCGGTGCGGCAACGCCGGTGGAAGTCTCATTATGGGCCCAGCAGTAGGTGTCCACGTATTCCGTGAGCTCCGGCAGACGGTAGGTTCCCGGCTCTCCTGCGAAAATCTCCGGTTCCTCGAGGAACGGTGCGGATTGCGCTGACTTGGCGAACTTCGAGCTGAATGAGCCGTATGTGCCGAATGCGGCCTTGCGGGTGATCAGCGAGGCGCAGGCGATATCCCAGAACGCGCTGGCTCCGCCGTTGCCCAGCACCACTTCGTAGCCGTCGGGGGTCTGGAAGAATTCGGACAGTCCTTCGCGGATTGAGCCGACCACCTGCTTGATGGGGGTCTGTCGATGGGAGGTTCCCAGGAGATTACGGGCTCCCTTATCAAGCGCTTGGATTTGCTCCGGGCGGATTTTGGTCGGGCCAGAGCCGAAGCGTCCGTCTTCCGGAAGCATGTTGGAAGGAATGGTCACAGTGTTCGTCATGACAACCTAGGGTAGTCAGACGGTCGGATTGTGCGTGGTGATGACCGCTTTTCGGAACCATGATGTGGCGATGATGACTGCGATATCCCGGTGTCGGTGTAGCCTGAGCTTCCGTGACGGTTCTGTAACCACGCGGTCATAAGCTTGCTGTGGTTGAAGTAATCCGCAAGGAGTGTTGATATATGAGGCATGCGGCGCATAAAGCTGCCAAGGTTTCGAATGAGCGTTTCAGCGTTGCTAAGGCGTTGTTCACCTCGAGCCGCGGTTCCCACACCGCCAAGGCCGTTCGTATGGTCCAGCTGGCAAATGGTGAGGGTGCCGTTGTGGGTCTTGAGCCTGCGGTTGCCGAGAAGCTGAATGAGGTGGCTCCGATGAGTCGCCGCGCCATGCGTGAGGCTGCTCGTGTAGCCGGTCGTCGCTCCGCATTCATGGCTTCCGCATCGCTGGCTGCGTTGGTCGGCACCGCGGCCACTGCCATGGCGGTCGGCCAGCAGAATGCGTCTGAAATGACTTTTGCCGACAATGCCACCACTACTACGCAGATGAAGCGCGTCTCCGACAATGCGGCATCCCGTTCCGAGTCCCGTAGCGGTCTTGACGCTCTGGCCTCCACCAGCAACAGTGGTGATTGGCAGCTTGGCGAAACCAGTTCCTCCATGGATGCGAATCTTCTGTCAAAGTCCATTGCCGACAATCCCAATGTCGCCGTCCTCATGGATCAGGACGCCGGTCTTCTTCCTTCGGGCTTCAATCCGAACCACGACACCGGTGATACCGGCAATGACTACCCATACGGCCAGTGCACATGGTGGGCGTATACCCGTCGTGCACAGCTTGGCCTGCCTGCCGGAAGCCATTTTGGCAATGCGCGGAGTTGGGGTGATTCCGCTCGCGCTCTCGGCTATTGGGTTGATAACACGGCACGCCACGTTGGCGATATCGTGGTATTCGCTCCAGGACAACAGGGTGCGGACAGCTATTACGGGCATGTCGCGATTGTCGAAGAAGTGAATGCCGACGGTTCGATTAAGATTTCGGAATCCAATGTCAAGGGTCTTGGCGTGATTTCCGATCGTACGTTCACTGCGCAGGAAGCTTCGCAGTTGACATATATTCATTACTGATTTTTCTGTTTTTCGTTAATATGCGCTTGCCGTCCTGTTTTTTGGGCATAGTGTGATCGCGTCGGCGTGTCGCATGATATGACACTGTTCTGGTTGTCTTGCTGCTTGTTGCAGGGGAACGTTTATGGTAGCTTCGAACACGATGAATATTGCTAAACGTTTCACGAGTATCTTCGCCGTTGTTGCTGTGTCTGCTTCGTTGGGTGCGGCGGTTCCAGCCGCAAGCGCAGGCAGTGCTATGGCTGATACTACGGTAACCGCTACACGTTCTTTCCCGAAGACCGCCGCGGCCAAGCGTGATTTTCTCGCCGAGCACACATCCACGGATGTTGAGTCCAACGCCGATTGGGGTGGCATCGAAAGTTTGGATGTTCCCCAGACCGAGTCTCAGGCAGAAAAGGACCGAAAGGCTCAGGAGCAGGCTGAGGCTGAAGCTCAGGCTCAAGCACAGGCGGCTCAGGCTCAGACACAGACGCAGGCTGAAGCTCAGACTGCCAGCCGTTCTTCCGAACGTGCCGACATCAGCAGCGTTCCCACGGCTCCTGCGAGTGCCACTGGTCAGGCATTGGCCGACTATGCTCTGCAGTTCCAAGGCTATCCGTATGTGTCTGGAGGCAATACTCCGTCCGGCTGGGATTGCTCTGGTTTCGTGCAGTGGGTGTTCGCCCAGTTCGGTGTAAGCCTGCCGCATTATTCTGGTGCCCAGATGAGCGTTGGAACGGCTGTAGGAAGCATTGCCGAAGCAGCTCCAGGGGATATCATCGTCAATACTCAGCATGCCGCGATCTATATTGGCAACGGCATGGTGATCAACGCGCTGAATCCGGCTCAGGGAACGCAGGTTACTTCGCTGGCCGTGTTCTCGGGTGGCTATGCGATTCGTCGTGTGCTCTGAGCGAACATACGGTTTGACTTTTTAAGGCGTATCCTTTCGGGGATGCGCCTTTTTGTATGGAAAAGATCGAGTCGTTGCTGACAAAACCGCATGTCGCGCGGTATGGTGGAGCTTAGAGGCGATGCATGGTGGCGTTGCCGAGGTGATTCAAGGAGGTCGTCCCATGATTAATGACAAGGCAATCCTCGTTGGTGTTGATGGATCCCACGCCAGCTACAAGGCCACGTGGTGGGCTGCGAATTATGCGAAGCATGCGGGATTGACATTGCAAATCGTATGTGCGTACTCGTTGCCGAGCTATGCCGCTGTCTCCTTTGACGCGACGTACACCGCCATGGGAGATGACAATGCGGCCCACAGCGACGCTCAGGAGATTCTGTCGAAGGCCAAGGCCATCGCCGATGAGCAGGGCGTTGAAGCGACGACCCTTATCGTCACGGGCGATCCGGCGTCCGTGTTCGTGGAACTGTCTCGAAACTACAATCTCATCGTCATCGGTAATCGCGGCAAGGGTGGCTTGGCGGAACGTCTGCTGGGTACCACCAGCTCCAGTCTGCCGGCATATGCGTACTGCCCGATCGTAGTGGTGCCGTACACCGATGATGATGGCAATCTGATGCATTTGAACAACACCATCACCAAGGTGGCCGTCGGCTCCGACGAATCCAAGTGGGGTTTGAAGGCCCTTGAGATCGCGGCTGATTTCGCCGCCGCATGGGATGCCGAGCTTGACGTCATCTCCGCGGTGCCGAATATGAAGGGTTCCGACGATGAAGGCGTGATGGCTTCGTTCAAGGATGATCTTGAAGTGCGTATCAAGCCGCTTGAGGAAGCCCATCCGGATTTGAAGATCAACAAGCAGATCGTGCCTGGCCCGGCGGTTGGCGCGCTGACCAAGGCTAGCTATGATCACGATGTCGTCGTGGTCGGTTCCCGTGGTCGTGGCGGCTTCACTGGTCTGCTGCTCGGCTCCACCAGCCAGGGCTTGCTGCAGCACGCGGTCGGCCCGGTGTATGTGGTGCCTCGCAAGTATGTCGAGGCTGCGGAAACCCGTCTTGATACGGTTCCGAGTTCGCCGGCCGAGGTCAAGCCGAAGGCACTCGACGATATCAAGGGTGTCGAAGAGGTGCCGGTCGCCAAGGCCGAGCCGGAAGTGGTCGAAGCCATCGAAACCAAGATCGACCCGGAACGTCAGTAAAATCAATAAATATATATGAAAATGGCGATTGCAGCGCTGTGAAAAGCGTCGCAATCGCCATTTATTTTTAAAAAATCTTTTACAAAGAAAACGTCAGTGCTTGATGGTGACGTTCATACGGACCGGAGTTTTCTCCACGTACGTATGCTTCACCGTGCAGCCCTTGTCAATATGACGGGTGACACGTTCCTTGAATTTCTCGGCATCCTCGTCGCTCAGGCCGGCGTCGGAAGCGTCGATGACCACCTGCTCGTCGAAACCGATATAAGCGTCGTTGTCGGCGTCATAGGTGCCATCCACAACGATTTTCGCACCCTTGCCCTCGCCCAAGGTATGTTCGACGGCGAACTGGCTCGACAGTGCGGCACAGCCGGCCAAAGCGATTTTCATCAGGTCGCCAGGCGTGAACTGGCCGCGGCCTTTGCCGAACTTGATATGCGCGCCATCCTCGCTGAACGCATCCCAAGAACCGTCTTTGTTACGCTCGACCCACAGTCTCTTGCCCATGGTGAACTCCTCATCGTCTTGCCGGGAGCGCCATTCGCTCCTCGCTTACATACCTAATGTAATCCATCGATGTCCATTCACCGTGAAGTATTCCGAAAGCGCAAGAAACATCAACGCGCGGACGGTATATGCTTGACCTGCGATTCTGTGCTGTTAAGCTTGCAAGCATGGCTTTGACACCTGAACAACTTGCAGATATTCGTACTCGCATTCCGGCACGCCCGGAAACCGGCATTCCCATGCCATATGAGGATTTGGTGCGTCGTATCCTGACGGAGGGCACGTTGAAGTCCGATCGTACGGGTACGGGCACCATCAGCCTGTTCGGCCAGCAGATGCGATTCGACCTGAGCGAGTATTTTCCGCTGCTCACTACGAAAACGGTGTTTTTCAAGGGACTTGCCTATGAGTTGCTGTGGTTCCTGAAGGGTTCCACGAATGTGCGTTGGCTGCAGGAACACAATGTGCATATTTGGGATGAATGGGCCGATGAGAACGGCGATTTGGGCCCCGTGTATGGTGCGCAGTGGCGCAGCTGGCCGGCGCCTACGCCTGATGATCCCAATCGCACCATCGATCAGATTAGCAATGTGCTCGATCTGGTCAAGAACCATCCGGATTCCCGCCGTATGGTCGTGTCTGCCTGGAATCCAGCCAAAGTGGAGAATATGGCGTTGCCGCCATGCCACGCGCTGTTCCAGTTCTACGTAGCGGATGGCAAGCTTTCATGCCAGCTGTACCAGCGTTCCTGCGACATGTTCCTCGGCGTGCCGTTCAATATTGCGTCCTATTCGTTGCTGACGCTGATGATTGCCCAGCAGGCCGGACTGCAGCCGGGGGAGTTCGTGTGGACGGGTGGCGACTGCCATGTGTACGACAATCACATCGATCAGGTTCTGGAGCAATTGAGCCGCGATCCATATCCGTATCCGCATATCCGCATTAACAAAGCCGCTTCTCTGTTCGATTACGATTACAGTGATTTTGAAATCGTCGACTACCGGCACCATCCAACCATCAAGGCGCCGGTGGCGGTCTGAGAGTCGTCGCCAGACGTTAGACTACTGACCCTAGTTCAACTTCAAGGAGTGAGTGAAATGGAGCATGACAGTAGCCGCAGTGGCTATCACGAACCCGAGCCCGGACATGCCGGGCTTGAGGACGAGGAGGATTGGGGTGATGATTTCCCCAAGACGTTCTCGGTGAATCTGATTTGGGCGCAGGCTTGTGACAAGGAAGGTCATGACGGCGCCATCGGATTTAAGGGTGGTATGCCGTGGCATCTGCCCGAAGACATGAAGCGTTTCAAGGAGCTTACCGTCTCGCATCCGGTCATCATGGGGCGTAAGACGTGGGAATCCCTGAGCCTGAAGTATCGTCCGTTGCCAAATCGCGACAATATCGTGGTCTCGCACGATTCGTCTTATACGGCGCCTGGAGCGACCGTGGTCGACAGTTTGGACGATGCGCTTGATCTGGCCCGTCAGGAAGCCATTCCGGATGATGGTCTCGATCGCAGTGAAATCTGGATCATCGGTGGCGGTCAGCTGTTCCACGAGGCGATGCCGTTTGCGGACAAGGCGTACGTGACGCAAATCAGCATGCACGTTGACACCGACACCTATGCGCCTGACATCAAAGGACTGGTGGAGTCTGGGGCGTGGAAGGTGGCCGAGGAAGGCGTATGGCAGGGCACAAGAAAAGGTTCCGACGATATTGCTGGATTCCGTTTCATAACCTTTGAAAGAAATCACGAGGAGTGAACCCATGTATACCGTGATGACCGTGTGCACCGGCAACATCTGCCGTTCTCCCATGGCCGAGATCATTCTGCGCACCGAATTCGAGCGTCGTGGACTCGCCGACAAGGTCAATGTCGAATCCAGCGGCGTCAGCGATGAAGAATACGGCAATCCTATCGATCGTTGCGCCGTCAAGGTGTTGCGTGAGCGTGGATATGAGCTTCCGGCGCACCATTTCGCGCACCGCATCACTCGTGATGAGATCGAGCGTACCGACCTGTTCCTGCCGATGACCGCTTCCCACATGCGTGCGTTGTTGCGTCAGCTTCCGCAGGCCAAGCGTGAGAACGTGCATATGTACCGTAGTTTCGATCCGAACCTCACCAAGCCTGCTGCAGGTTACGAAAGCGAGATTGACCTGGTCGATCCATGGTATGGTGGCGCCCATGAATTCGAAGTGGCGATCGATCAGATTGAGGAAGTGGCTCCGTTCATCGTCGATTGGGTCGAACAGCGGCTCTGAACCTATGTTGAATGTGCCATTCGAGGCGATTGAAAAAGCTCGGTTCGTTTGAACCGGGCTTTTTGTATGAGAGATATGCTTGCGTGGCGACCGCAATACGACAATTGCAAAAAACATGTGAAAAGATTTAAAAAAAGAAATAAAAAAGCGACCCCGGCCGGACTTGAACCGGTGACCTCCGCCGTGACAGGGCGGCGCTCTAACCAACTGAGCTACGGGGCCGTTGTTTCAGTCTTGCAACTGACAACAGATGTATATATTACGGCAAAGTCGCCATTGTGCAAATCACGGCGTGTCATCGGCAAATATTTGCATGGATCGGCGAAGGAAAAAATTTGTGGAATCGGAAAATAGCGGGAAAACAAAACAACGGCCGGTCGTATATGAGGGGAAAACTTCTCATATACGACCGGCCGTTACGTTTGCGGTGCCGTGTTGTCGCTCACGACACTACGTTTTGTTGAAATCAGTCGGCCTGCTTCCAGGTTTCGACGTCGATGTGGTGTTCCGGATTGGCCTGCCATGCTGCCCAGGCGGACTTCACGATGTCTTCCACGCTGTACTGTGCGTGCCAGCCCATCTCTTCGTTGATGCGCTTCGGGGAACCGATCAGGTGCGGCGGATCGCCCGCGCGACGGCCCATGACGGCCTCCTTGAACGGCAGGCCGGTGACCTTCTTGACCTCATCGACGATCTGGCGCACGGAGGTGCCTTCGCCGGTGCCGACATTGAAGGCGTCGTACTTGCGCTCGTCGCGGTCCAGATACTTCAGGGCGGCGATGTGGGCGTCGGCCAGATCGGAGACGTGGATGTAGTCGCGCACGCAGGTGCCGTCCGGAGTCGGGTAGTCGTCGCCGAAGATCGCCGGAGCCTTGCCCTTCTTCAGGCGGTCGAACAGCATCGGAATGAGGTTCAGGATTGCCGGATCCTCGAGCTCGACCGGACCGCAGCCGGCCACGTTGAAGTAGCGCAGACCGCAGAAGCGAATGCCGTACGGCTCTTCGCAGGCGCGAGCCATCCACTCGCCGAACAGCTTGGTCTGGCCGTACGGGTTAATCGGCAGCATCGGAACGACGTCTTCCGGCACCACGTCGACCGGCGGAACGCCGTAGGTGGCTGCGGAAGAGGAGAAGACGAGCTTCTTGGCGCCGGAGTCGCGCATGCCGATGAGTACGTTGAGCATGCCGTTGATGTTCTGCTGGTAGTACCACAGCGGCTTCTCAACGGATTCGCCGACCTGCTTTCGAGCGGCGAAATGAATGACGGAGTCGACGCCTTCGGCCTTCATGATTTCGGCGAGACGTTCGCCGGCACCCGGAGCGGCGATATCCATGCCGTACAGGCGGGAGCCTTCGATGCGGGTCGGCTTGCCGTAGCTCAGATCGTCAACGACGACGACCTGTTCGCCGGCCTGATGAAGAGCGTGGACGACGTGGGCGCCGATGTAGCCGCACCCACCAGTGACGAGAACTGTCATGTTCTGGCCTTTCCTCCAAATGAGCGATAAAGCGCTTTGGTTCGAAAAACGAACGTTCAACGAACATTGTTCACTTTTGCTCTAGTTTGTTACTTTTTGAACAATTTGAGTATAACACATGAACAGTAACGCACATAATCGCCCCGTTCCTGCGTTTCCTCTATAAATAGGGTATGCAAGAAGATGTGAACACGCCGACTGAAAATCAAGTAAACGGCGAAAACGAACAAAACATGTCAAAAACGCAAGGTGAACTACAGGCTGATGCTGGTCAGCGTCCTGCCTTGTATGGGCGCAAGGTGCTTTCCTTCGTGCGTCGTTCCGCCAGGCTCGACGCGCGCTTGCAGCGTGCATGGGATACCTATGCCGATACCTATCTTTTGAATATCAATGCAGGTGAAGGTTCCCTTGACGTGCGAAACGATCTGGTGTTCGACCAGCCGTATATTGCGGAAGCGTGGGGCAATGCCAATCCTCTGATTGTGGAAATCGGCACCGGTCAAGGCGAAAACGTTGTTGCCGCGGCCGCCGAACACCCAGAAATGAATTTTCTGGCGCTCGAAGTTTACGATCCGGGTGTGGCACACACCATGCTGCTTGCGGGCAAACAAGGCCTTGCCAATCTGCGCATCGCACAGGTCAACGCTCCCGAACTCTTCAAGGCCGCCGCAGATGGCTCGATCGCCGAAGTGTGGACTTTCTTCCCTGATCCATGGCCCAAGATGCGTCATCACAAGCGCCGTATCGTACAACCGGAGCTTGCCGGTGAGATTCATCGCACGCTGCAGGCTGGAGGAGTGTGGCGTATCGCTACCGATATTGAAGACTATGCATTGCATGTGCATGAGGTCATGGATGGTATTGAAGGATTCCATAATGACGGCACGTTGACGGTGAGTCTGCCGGTTGAGCATGTCGGCAAGGGAAATGCCGACGAAGCCGCAAGTCTGCGACACGCCGATTTCAGTGAATCCGAACGTTTTTCTGGTCGAGTTTTGACGAATTTCGAGAAAAAAGGACTTGCTGCCGGTCGTGTGATTCATGACTTCACCTATCGCCGCGTATGAGGCTTCATGTTGTGCTGTTCATGTGCTGAAATGGCTTTATTTCAACGATTTTCAACATGTGAACAGCATGTTTTCCGCAATTGCGCAACGTTGCGACACGCCGAGACTTGCATGTTTCGATGATTCGCGTATAGTTAAGCGAGTTGTCAAGCGGAAACGCTGAAAGCGCCCCCTTCGTCTAACGGTTAGGACACCAGACTTTCAATCTGACAACGAGAGTTCGACTCTCTCAGGGGGTACTTGCCTTGGTAACAAGGTGGCAATGGCCCCGTAGCTCAGCTGGTTAGAGCGCCGCCCTGTCACGGCGGAGGTCACCGGTTCAAGTCCGGCCGGGGTCGCTCGAACAGGTTCCTGTTCATGGCTCTGTAGCTCAGTTGGTAGAGCGAACGACTGAAAATCGTTAGGTCAGCGGATCGATGCCGCTCGGAGCCACCATGGCTTTAAACCTCGGAAATCTCCGAGGTTTTTTGTTTTTTCGTCACTTTTTTAGTCATATAGGAACCAAAATTACGGCGGACTGACTGCAGAGAGGCCATGACTTTTTGAAGGGGCAGACTCTTCGGTCATGGCTCGCTCAATCTCAAGTCTTGCTGAATTCGTGATGTGGAGCGTGTCAATGCCCCGTACGGGTGTGTCATCTTATGATTTACTATAGAAATGACTAAGAACCCCCGTTGAGGGGTGAATTTGTCTGTTGGCGGATTACACTGGAATACCATATGACAGGAACAATGGAGGGTTTGTGGGCAGAGCTATGCCATAACCCCGTTAAGGGAATACTCACTGGGGCGGCAGCATGGAAGTGCTTTTGGTCGGTAATACCGATTTCATTACCAAACAGTGGATTCAGCATGCCTTTCCCCAAGACCATGTGGTGATAGCGGAACGCGAAGGCACCGTAGACGGCAATGACCGTCTCAGAATCGTCAACATGTCTGACGCCAACGCCCTTGCCGAAACCATCACCACATACGAATTTGATCGCATCGTATTCTTTTCCGAAAATCTGACCCCACACAGCGACAGAGACGGCGATCTGGGAGCATTGCGAAGACTTCTGCATGCCATTCGCAACAGGCAAACGCAAATGCTGATGGTCAGCGGCCCCGAATCCGAATTCACTTATCCGGAAAACGCCGACGTACGCGATACCAGCAAAAGCCTGATGTCTCGAGCATCGGAAGAACTCTGCCTGTATTACGCGCGCACCTACCGTCTGGAGGCGAAAATCATTCGTTGCCCATACTTGTCCGTAGCCGGCTCAAGTCGGAAGGTGTCGTGCAATGCGGTTACGTGAAGAACGACGGTGAGCGGTTCATGTTGACGATTCTTACCGACAACAGATCCATGGACGAGACCATGTGGGTGTTCGAACGTAAGGACCTGCCGTAGCAGAAGGGCAGGTTGTTCAATGGATGTTTTACCCCCTATCTGGTTTTATTATGTGAGAATGGTTACATAATGTCGCGGTGTCGTTGATCGCATAACAGTCGAAAATGGGTTTATGATGGAGGCGTTGGCTTCGGCAAGGTATGACGAAGCCTATGAACGCACAGTAGCTTAAAGGAGAGCATACTATGGTCTATCGCATGATTTTCAACCAGACGGCGTATTTCGGTCGCGGAGCCATCAAGGAGATTCCGGGCGTTGCCAAGTCGCACGGCTTCACCAAGGCATTCATCGTCACCGATCCGGTGCTGCTGGAAACCGGTACCGTCAAGAAGGTCACCGATGTGCTCGATGAGGCAGGCATGTCGTATGAGGTCTTCGACAACGTCAAGCCGAACCCGCCGGTCGAATGCATTCAGGACGGTGTCGCCAAGTTCGCCGCATCCGGTGCCGATTTCCTGATCGGCTTGGGCGGCGGCTCCCCGCAAGACACCTGCAAGGGCATCGGCATCATCACCGCCAACCCGGAATTCTCCGACGTGCTTTCCCTGGAAGGCGTTGCCGACACCAAGAATCCGTCCGTGCCGATCTTCGGTGTGCCGACCACCGCTGGCACTGCTTCGGAAACCACCATCAACTATGTGGTCACTGACACCGCCAACAAGCGCAAGTTCGTGGCCGTCGACCCGCACGACATTCCGATCGTCGCTTTCGTAGACCCGGATCTGACCGACTCCATGCCGCGCGGCCTCAAGGTTGCCACCGGCCTTGACGCCCTGACCCACGCCATCGAAGGTTACATCACTCCGGGCGCATGGAGCCTGTCCGACTGCCTGTCCATGCAGACCATCCGTATGATCGCCAAGAACCTCGCCAAGAGCGCCGATGGCGACATTCCAGCAGGCGAGCAGATGGCATACGCCTCCTACATCACCGGTATGGCCTACTCCAACGTCGGCCTCGGCTTGGTGCATGGCATGGCCCACCCGCTGGGCGGCCGCCTCGGCGTGGCCCACGGCGTTGCCAACGGCATTCTGCTGGCTCCGGTCATGGAATACAACAAGGACTACACCGGTGAGAAGTACCGTGATATCGCCGACGCCTTTGGTATCGCGGACGCCTACACCGGCGATATCGAAACCGTGCGCGAAGAGGCCGTCCAGGCTGTGCATAAGCTCACCGTGGATCTGAAGAACCCGACCACCATCTCCGAAGTCGGTGCCACCGAAGCCGATCTTGAGCCGCTGGCCCATGATGCCTTCCACGATGTGTGCACGCCGGGCAACCCCCGTCAGGCCACGCAGGAGGACATTCTCGCCATCTACAAGAGCCTGATGTAATGCGGCAATTCCCACGAATCGGCAATCGTGCGTAGCGAACGACGAATCGTGGGAGAACGTCGCTGAGAACATAAAAATCGTGGTGTGAATCGTAATAAATTCACACCACGATTTTTGTATGCGATTACATATCATGTATGTTGATGAATCGCACATGCTGAAATATTTCGATATCTCAATTCAATATGAATATATGCGGATTAATCGTTGGAATCCTCGTGCTTTTCGCTCCACTCCTCATCGGTAGGGGTGTCGTCATACCATTCACGTCCCTCCTGCTCGGCCAACTCCATCTGCTCGTTGATCCACGCCGCCTCCGCAGGATTGATATCGGCGGTGTCAAGCACCTTCTGCCACACCGGATACAGCAAATGCATTACCGGATACAGCGCGGTGAGCAGAATCTCCGGCTTATGTTTGCGTGAATGCTGTGGATGCGCGTCGAACGTGTTCTTGAAACGACGCATGTAATTATTGAACGACGTGAGCGACGTGTCCATACGGCGGGCGCTGATGCCGGCGATCATGCGCGGGCAGTACACGGTTTTCAAATCCTTGCCCAGCAGATGCAGCGAAATATCGATATCCTCATGCATCACATCGGCCTTGTCGCGGCACACCTCGTCGCAAATTTCACGCCAAGCTGAAGCGCGGACCGCCATATTCGAGCCAAACAGCAACGGCTGGCCACCATCGGCCTTGTAGATGCGCTTGCGTGTGAAATTATCCCCACGCAAACCAAAATGGCGGCTCGGCAGATCGTAATACATTACCGGACCAGTGGCACCCATGGCCTCCGGATCCTCAGTGAAAATGCCGGACACCACCTCGACCCAATCCGAGCGAATCATGCAATCAGCGTCGAAACGGCCCAAAATATCGCCAGTAGCGTGATTCAAACCATAATCGCGCGTCGGAATCAATCCCTGCTCCTCATCCTGATGCAACAAACGGACAGGGGCTTGAGGGTGGTCTTTCATAAACTGCTCCACCACGGCTACCGTCGAATCGGTGGAACGATTGTCGACAACGATCACTTCATGGGGCATCACGGTCTGCCTAGTGGCATTCAACAGGCAATCGTTGATACGCTCCTCTTCATTCCAAGCGGGGATGACAATTGAAACGTTCAGCATAACTACCACAATAGCTCAGCCTGTACACGACGCCTATCGCTACAATAGGGAGCCATGAGCGAAAGCGAACAGCGAATGAACAATACGCAGAGCGAAAACGATGCGAACACCAGCGAACAGCGTTGGGATCTCGGCACCCTGTTTCCAGCCAAAGGAGATTCCCGAAAACCGCCGGAATGGCTGGGGCGTGCGCTGCTATACATTGCCATAGCCATTGTGGTGTTTACTTTCTGCTGGCGCAGCTGGGGCAAAATCGAATACTTGGTGATCGACATCATCGTCTCGCTGTTCATCGCGCTCGCGGTAGAGCCGATGGTGGTGCCGCTGGTCAAGCATGGCTGGAAACGATCGTTCGCCTCGCTGTTCTCGCTGCTGATGCTGGCCGTGATTCTCGGCGTGCTCTTCACGCTGTTCGGCAATTTGTTTGTGCAGCAGGTGATCGCATTGGTGAACGGTCTGCCCGACCTGTATGAGCAGATGTGCCAGTTCGTCAGTCAATACGCGAATTTCCGACTTCCTGAGATCAATAATCTCGGCAATGAGATTCTGAAGAACATTCAAACGTCGTGGGTCACCGATTTCGCGGGTACCGCGCTGAATACGGTGTCGGGATTGTTTTCGTTCCTGATCAACCTCATGACAGTAATCATGACCACGTATTACATTTCAGCGGCTGGCCCGAAACTGCGTCGTGCCGCATGCCAGTGGATGGCTCCGGCGGCTCAGCGCCGATTCCTGTTCGTGTGGACGGTGAGCCAGAGCCAGATCTCGTCATTCCTGTTCTCCCGCGCCATTCTCGCATTGCTGAACGCGTTCTTCACCGGAATCTGTCTGATGCTGCTGCACGTGCCCTATTGGCTACCGTTGGCGCTGTTCTGCGGTATGGTTTCGCAGTTCATTCCTATGCTGGGCACGTATATCGGCGGCGCATTGCCGGTGCTGTTCGCGTGGGGCAGCTGCGGATTGTGGCAGGCCGTGGTGGTGCTGATGTTCATCTGCGTGTATCAGCAGATTGAGAATCTGATCTTCGCGCCGAAGATCTCCCAGCGCACCATGGATATAAACGATGCCGTGGCGTTTCTTGCGGTGCTGGCGTTCACTTCGCTGTTCGGCGCGCTTGGAGCATTCCTCGCATTGCCGGTGGTCGCGTCCGTGCAGACGATTTTCCGCACCTATACAAAGCGGTACGAGCTGGTCGATTCCCCGCTGATGGACGATCCGGTGCCTGAAAAGAAGTCGAAGCTGGTGGAAGGCGCCGAAGCGATCAGCGAGCATCTGCACAATATGCCTCGCGCGGTGCAGGGATCCAGTGCGCATGTGCCGATTTCCGACGAAGTGCGGCAGTTACAGGAGCAGGCGTACAATATCAGCCGTTCCGAGGAATCGCTGGAATCGAACGAAACCGTCGCCATTCCGAAGCACGTGTTGGACAAAACGGAACACAAGCCATTGCAGGGTCTTGAGAGCGAAAACACATCGCAGGAATCCAACGAAAAATCGGAATCCGGCAATGAGCGGAAGAACGACGAATCGCGGGAAGCTGAAGGAAGCACGAAAAACGCGGATGACAATCCAAGAAGTAGGTGGCGTTAATGGTACTGCTGAGCGTACTTGACATTCTGCTGGTCATTGTCGGCGGCGCAGGCATGGTCTATCAGGCGGTATGCATTCTTATCTCGCTGTTCACCAAGCCGATCAGATTCCCACAAGCGCCGATGGACAAGCGGTATGCGGTGCTGATTTCCGCACGAAACGAAGCGAACGTCATCGGCAACCTCATTACTTGCATCCAAACGCAGACGTACCCGAGCGAGCTGATCGACATTTGGCTCGTTGCCGACAATTGCACCGACAATACCGCCGAAGTGGCACGCAATATGGGATGCCATGTGATCGAGCGTTTCAACAAGGAGCTCGTGGGCAAAGGCTACGCATTGACGTATCTGCTTGACCAGATGAACGAATCCGGCGCGTCCGATCCATACGACGCGTTCTTCGTGTTCGATGCCGACAACAAGCTTGACAAGCATTACGTCGAAGAGATGAACAAGGCGTTCCAGTCGGGATTCAAGATTCTCACCAGCTACCGTAATTCCGTGAATTTGTCCGACAATTGGGTCTCTTCTGGTTCTGCATTGTGGTTCATTCGTGAATCTCGATTCCTGTCGGCCTCGCGCATGTGGCTCGGCAACAGCTGCCATGTAGGGGGTACTGGCTTCATGTTCTCGCGGGAGATCATGCGTCGCAATAATGGTTGGAAATTCCATTTGCTGACTGAGGATTTGGAATTCACCATGGATTCCTTGCTGCACGGTGACCGCATCGGCTACTGCGGTACTGCGGTTCTGTATGACGAGCAGCCTGTTACCTTCGCGCAGAGCTGGCGTCAGCGTTTGCGTTGGAGCAAGGGCTTCCTGCAAGTGTTCCGTTATTACGGGCCGGCTTTGATCAAACGTGCCATCAGGGAACGTGATTTCTCCGCCGTTGATTTCACGCTGTTGTTGTGTCCGTTCACGGTGATCGGTATTGTGCGCATTCTGCTTGGTTTGCTGTTTGCCGCATGCGGATTCGTTACATGGCAGAGCCAGTTGAGCTCGTTGGCCGGTTGGACGTCCGGCATTGTGACGTCGGTGATCGGCATGATGGCGTTGGCCGCGTTGACGATCATTGTGGAACGCGATCAGATTGGCGCCACCAACAAGGAGCTGTTCGCGTACGTGCTGAGCTTCCCGATCTACATGTTCAGCTATGTGCCGATCTCGTTCCAGGCGATGTTCGCCAAGTCGGAATGGAAGCCAATCGAGCATAAAGGATGACGTTCTTTCGCTGGCTTTCGCGTTTCCTGCTTTTTCGTTTTCATTTCGATTTTTCATTTCGATTTCTGCTTATGACTGGAGTGTTGCTGTTCCATGGATGATTCGGCTGAATACCGGCATGTGAAACGTCGTCGATACATCACGGTGGCGCTTTCCGTGGCGCTCACTACGGTATTGTGCGTTGGCTATGTCGTGGCCGACATTTTCGACCTCCTGCCGGGCGTTCTTACCCTGCAGGAGGTCGAACACATCACCGCCAAGACGCCGGGCAACGCCGTTCCTGCGGCAACGGTGGTCGGAGGGCTTGACGCTTCAAAGACCGTGGATGCAGCTGCGGCGAAGGCGCTGATCAGCCAATTCGAAACGGCCGCCTCCGACTTCGGTGACGAATATGCCATCGCCATCGCCGATGCGGCCGGCAATGTGGTCGCCGAGCATGCTCTCGACAAGTCGTATACGCCGGCATCCACCATGAAAACGTTGACGGCATATGCGGTGGCGACCACGCTTGACATGGGCGAGACTCTGGACACGCAAACCTATCTGGAACAGCGCGAGGACGGCACTTCGCGATTGGTGCTCAAAGGCAATGGCGACATGCTGCTCGGTGCCGGTGCGTCCGATTCGTCGCATATCAATGGGCGTGCTGGATTGGGAACGCTTGCCGCGAACACGGCCCAGGCGTTACGTCAGCGGGGCATCACTTCCGTGACGCTTGTCTACGATGATTCCCTGTTCGGTAACGACCGTTGGCCAAGCGGCATCGCCGAACTCGATTCAAACCACGTGTACTACGCGCCGACCTCGTCCATGGCGGTGGACGGCGGGCGCAATTGGAACGGTGCCGATCCCGCCGATCCCGATATGTTCAGCACATACCCAGCTTTGAGCACGCAGCCAGCCCGCGAGGCCGCACAGGTGTTCGCGCAACGCTTGGCTGAACACGGCATTGCCGTGAACTCTTCCGTGGAACAGGGAACGGTCCCCGAGGGCACCAGTCCCATCGCGGCCGTGCGTTCCGCATCGCTGAATGAGATCATGGCGTTCATGCTTCGGCATTCCGACAATTCCTTGGCTGAGGAATTCGGCAGACTGCTGGCTTTGCATCTCGGCGCCGACAATTCGCCGACCGGGGCTGTGCGGTCAGTCGAACAGGTGCTGGTTCAGCAGGGAATCTCCACCGAAGGTCTCATCATGCTCAACTGTTCGGGTCTGTCCGAGGAGTCCAAACTCACCGCGCGTACCCTGCTTGAAGTGCAGCAACGCAACCTAACGAGCGGTGTCGGAGCTGCCGCTGCCGAAGGACTGTCGGTCGTGGGGTTCGTGGGCACTGCCGCGAATCGTTTGAACGATGACAACGAGGCTGGTCTCATCCGTGTCAAAACCGGCAGTTTGGGAGATGCGACCTCCATGACCGGCAATGTGTCGCGTCACAACGGAGGCGCGTTGAGCTTTGCCGTGATTGTCAATAATCCCGATGATTTCGAGGCCGCGAAATCCGCTATCGACACTTTTGTGGCCGCGCTGCCGAAGCTGTGATGCCATGGTGTATTCGTCTCGTTTGCGTAAGGGTGTCGGTGAGTTGCGGGCCGCGCTGAAATCGGCCGGATTTGGATTGCAGGATGCCCGATTCGCCCGCCATGGCGAGCACGCGCCCGATGCGGACGCTCCTCTGATTATGGTGGCCTGTTCCGGTGGCCGCGATTCGATGGCGTTGGCTGCGGTTGCTGCGAAAACATGCGCTTCATTGGGATTGCGATGCGGGACGATTATCATCGACCATCAGTTGCAGCAAGGCTCTGCCGGGGTCGCGCAAACAACCGCCGATCGTTGTGTTGCGTTGGGTCTTGACCCAGTTCGTGTTCGTGCGATTGACGTACCCGACTCCCGCGGCATCGGTGTTGAGGCAGCGGCGCGTGAAGCACGCTACCATGCGATTGTCGACGCATGTTCCGACGCTTCGGCCGTGCTGCTGGCTCATACGAAAAACGATCAGGCGGAAACCGTGATCATCGGTTTGTTGCGTTCCTCGGGCCTCGATGCGGTTTGCGGTATGAACGGTTCCTTCATACGAGACGGGGTGCGTTTTCTACGCCCGTGGCTGAATATGACCCGCGAAGAAACCACCGGCATCTGCGAGGATCTGCGGCTTGCCTGGTGGGACGATCCCACAAATGGGCCGGATGTGGGGAATTCGGGCGGAAACGAGCCTCTTCCCGCGAACTATCCGCTGCGATCCCGAATACGGCACGATCTCATGCCATATCTTGAATCATTTGCGGGAAGCGACGTTGTGTCGAAACTTGCGCTTGGAGCGAGGCTTGCCGAAGACGATCGCGCATATCTTGACGGTGTGGCGCAACGCGTGTGCGAACAGGGCGTAACCGTGAACAACGGCGAGATAATCATCGACGCGCGTGCGTTGCAATCGCAAGACATTGCCATCAGAAGACGGGTGATTGTACGCTCGCTTGCAGAAGCAGGCATTTCGTGCATGGCACGGCAGGTTGAAGGAATCGACAGGCTGATCTGCGACTGGCACGGCCAGAAAGGTGTGAATCTTCCCAGCGGATATTCAGCATATCGCCAGAAACACGTCATTCGCGTGTGCCAAGATGGTGGGCATGCGAATCGCTGACGTACAAGAAGATATTGATCACGAGCTGATCAGCAAAGAAGAGATTGCCGACATCATCAACCATGCTGCTGCTCAGGCCAGTGAAGACTACCGTGGCAAGAACCCGCTGCTGGTTTGCGTGCTCAAGGGTGCAGTGAACACGCTTGCGGCGTTCTCACAGGCCATGAGCATCCAGGCGGAGATGGATTTCATGAGCTTGTCGAGCTACGGTTCCGGCACTCAATCGAGCGGCAAGATCACCGTGCGGCAGGATCTGTCCACCGATGTTCGCGGTCGTCACGTGCTTATTGTGGAAGACATTATCGATTCGGGCGTCACGTTGGCGTGGCTCGTCGATGAACTCAAGAGCCGCGGTGCCGCTTCCGTGGAGATTTTTGCGCTGTTGGAAAAGCCGGCGCGCCGTAAGGTGGATGTTCCTGTGAAATATAAGGGACGTGAGATTCCCGATGAATTCGTGGTCGGTTTCGGCTTGGATTATGACGAGCGATACCGCAACCTTGATTCGATCGCGGTGCTGAAGCCGGAAGTGTATGAAGGAGGTCAGGCATGAGTTTTCCTGGTCCGGGCCAGTCGCCGAATAACAACGGCGGCGGCAATAACCCGTTCACCAATCCGTTTGGACGCAACAATAACGCCGGCAATGGCAAAGATTCCAACGGCAACGGCGATAAGTCCAACGGCAACGGATCCAATGGCGGTCCGCGTCCGTTCTGGCAGTCCCCATGGCTGTGGGTTGTGGTTGTAGCATTGCTTGCCGTGACCATGTTCCAGATTTTCGCTGGAACCGGTTCCCAGACCATCGACACCAAGGATGGTCTGCAGATCCTCAACGGCAACAATGTTGAATACGCGCAGATCGTAGACAACACCCAGCAGGTCAAGCTCAAGCTTAAGAGCGACTACTCCGCTACTAACCCTGATACCGGGCGTATGAAGAACTACGGCAAAAACGTGCAGTTCTACTACACGTACGCGCAGTCCGCGACCGTGGTCAAGGCCGTGCAGAAGGCTGATCCGGTCAAGGGCTGGACGGCGACCATGCAGCAGAGCAGCATTTGGACGTATCTGCTGACCTCGCTACTGCCGTTCCTCATTATCTTTGGTCTGTTCTGGTTCATGATGAGCCGTATGGGCGGTGCCGGCGGCATGTTCGGTATGGGCGGTAAGAAGAACAGCGGCAAGCTGCTCGAAGGCCAGACTCCGACCACCAAGTTCGCCGACGTGGCCGGCGAAGAGGCTGCCGTACAGGAAGTCGAAGAAATCAAGGACTTCCTGAAGGATCCGTCTCGTTACAAGGCTTTGGGCGCCCGTATTCCGCGTGGCGTGCTGTTGTATGGTCCTCCAGGTACCGGTAAGACGCTGCTGGCACGAGCCATCGCAGGCGAGGCCGGCGTGCCTTTCTATTCCATGGCAGGCTCCGACTTCGTGGAAATGTTCGTGGGCCTTGGCGCATCCCGTGTGCGCGACCTGTTCGATGAAGCCAAGAAGAACGCTCCGGCCATCATCTTCATCGATGAGATCGATGCCGTCGGTCGTAAGCGTGGCGGTTCCGGTATGAGCGGTGGCCACGACGAACGTGAGCAGACGCTGAACCAGCTGCTAGTTGAGATGGACGGCTTCAATAACGATACCAATCTGATCATCATCGCCGCGACCAACCGCCCCGATGTGCTTGATCCGGCACTGCTTCGTCCGGGCCGTTTCGACCGTCAGGTGGCCGTCGAAGCGCCTGATTTGGAAGGCCGCGAGGCTATTTTGAAGGTGCATGCCAAGGGCAAGCCGTTCGTGCCTGACGTCGATCTGCATATGATTGCCGTGCGTACGCCGGGCTTCACCGGCGCCGATCTGGCCAATGTGCTGAACGAAGCTGCATTGTTGTGCGCCCGCGCCGGTGCGCAGCTGATCGACAATCGTGCCATCGATGAGGCCATCGACCGCGTGCAGGCGGGCCCGAAGCGCCGTTCCAAGGGCATGGCGCTCGACGAACTGCGCAATACCGCATACCACGAGGGTGGTCACGCGCTGGTGGCAGCCGCCATGAACGATACCGATCCGGTCACCAAGGTCACCATTCTGCCGCGTGGCCGTGCGCTTGGCTACACCGCGGTAATGCCTACCGAAGATCGATATTCCATGTCGCGCAACCAGCTGCTCGACCAGATGGCGTACGCCATGGGCGGTCGTACTGCGGAAGAGGTCGTGTTCCACGATCCGACCACCGGTGCTTCCAACGACATCGAAAAGGCGACGAACATCGCACGTCAGATGGTGCTCGACTACGGTTTCTCCGACAAACTGGGTGCCATCAAGTGGTCTGATGACGAGCAGAGCGACCTTGGATCGCTGAACCACAAGTATTCCGCACGCACCGCCGAAATCATCGATGAGGAAGTGCTCAAACTGGTGGAAACCGCGCATACCGAAGCGTGGAACGTCATCAACGAAAATCGTGAGATTCTTGACGAGCTTGTACGTCAGCTGCTCGTCAAGGAAACACTCAACGAAAAGGAGCTTGCGGAAATCTTCGCTAATGTCAAGAAGGCACCGAAGCGTGAAGTGTGGCTGAGCGACAGCAAGCGCCCGGATTCCGACATTCCGCCGGTTCCGATTCCCGAATCCCTGAAGAAAAGCGCAGGATTGACCAACTGATGAGCGATACCGAAGCATTCGATACCCTCTTCGATGACAAGGCCCGTGCCGCCCATACGGCCGGGCCTGTCGGCTATGACGAGGAAGGCGTGCGCCAGGCGGTACGCCTGTTTTTAAAATCCATTGGCGAAGATCCGGACCGTGAAGGCCTGCTCGACACCCCAGACCGTATCGGGCGTGCTTGCAAGGAGCTATTCGCAGGCCTTGGCCACGGCCCCGAGGAAGTGCTCAAAACCAAGTTCAAAGTCGATACTGACGAAATGGTGCTGGTACGCGATATTGAACTCTTCTCGGTATGCGAACACCACCTGCTGCCGTTCCATGGCGTGGCCCACGTCGGCTATATTCCGTCAAATGGCCAAGTGGCGGGCTTAAGCAAGCTTGCCCGACTGGTGGAATTGTATGCCCGACGTCCGCAAGTGCAGGAACGCCTCACCCAACAGGTGGCCGACGCGCTGATGGAAGGCATCGAAGCACGTGGCGTGATCGTGGTCACCGAATGCGACCACATGTGCATGGCCATGCGTGGCGTAAAGAAGGCGCAATCGCGCACGGTCACGTCGGCGGTGCGCGGCTGCATGCGAGACGCGACGACGCGAGCCGAAGCCATGAGCCTGATCCTGTCGCAGCATTCGTGATCGACGCGGCCGCAGCAAGTCGAATCGTAAATAACAATAACCGGATATAGGAGGGGAAACCGGATGACCATTGATATGAAAGCGATTCATGATAGTGACCGTACTCTGGTGATGGGCGTGCTCAACATTACGGAGGATTCGTTCTCCGATGGAGGGCTGTGGCTCGATCCCGCGAATGCGAAAGCGCACGGCGAGGCGATGATGAAGGATGGGGCTGACATCATCGACATCGGTGCCGAATCCACTCGCCCCGGAGCCAAACGCGTCAGTGAGGAAGATGAGCAAACCCGCGTGCTAGGTGCCGTGGATGCGTTGATTCCGGAAGGTGCGGTGCTGTCAATCGACACCACGCGCGCATCGGTGGCTCGCATGGCGTTGGAGCATGGTGCGCAGATCATCAACGACGTGTCCGGCGGTCGGCTGGACCGCGAAGTGCCCCATGTGGTGGCCGAGCATTCGGAAAGCCTTTACATTGTGCAGCATTGGCGCGGCTGGCTTGCCGGCTCCGCAGGCGACGTGCCTGACGCTGATACGTCCGTGTACGCCAATGGCGTGGTGGATGACGTGTATGACGAACTCATGAAGCAGGTCGACGACGTGCTTCAGGCAGGCGTCTCACCGTCACAAATCATCATCGATCCGGGTCTTGGATTCTCCAAACCGAGCGTCGAGCATAACTTCCCGCTGATGACGGCATTGGAGAGGTTCAATGCTACCGGATATCCGGTGCTGATTGGAGCCTCGCGCAAACGATTCGTCGGCGCGGCGCTTGCCGATGCTGGTATTGACAAGCCAGACATGGATAGCAAAGACAATGCGACCGCCGCCATCAGCGCCCTATGTGCCGAACATGGAGCGTGGGCCGTGCGCGTGCATGACGTGAAGAAAAGCCGCGATGCGGTGGCGATCGGCAACGCGTGGCGTGCCTTCGCTAACGACTGATGCACGGCGTTCGCATACGTCGTGCGTTCCCGACAGCGTAGGTGCGGCAACGCATTTCCACCATTAAACCTTGAGATATGCAAAGAAAGGCTGGCATGGATCAGATTCGATTGACTGGCGTTCGCGCGGTCGGCAAACACGGAGTGCTTGATTTCGAACATGAGCGTGCGCAAACGTTCGTCGTCGACGCCACGTTGTTTCTTGATCTTGCGCCAGCCGGGCATTCCGACGACCTGCGGGACACCGTCGATTACGGTGCCATCGCCAAAGGAATAGTCGCCATCATCGAAGGCGAACATGTCGATCTCATCGAAAAACTCGCTGATCGCATCGCCAGCATGATTCTTGAATATCCAGCCGTGGCACAGACGCAGGTGACCGTGCACAAGCCGAGCGCGCCAATCGTCGTACCATTCGACGACGTGAGCGTAACCGTGGAACGTTCCCGTGAAACAACTTCGGCTGCATCGCAAGTGCATCATGCCATCATTGCCATGGGTGGTAACCAAGGCGATGTGGCGGCCACCTTGCGTGACGCGGTGCGTTCGATCGACGGACTGGCATCCACTCAGGTTACGGGCGTTTCGCCGCTGTACCGTACCGATGCGTGGGGTATGCCCGATGGTACCCCCGACTTTTACAATGCGGTTGTTTCCGTGACCACCAAACTGTCGGCAATGGAACTGCTGCGAGGACTGCAGCGCATCGAAGCCGAACATGGTCGAGTGCGTACCGACCATTGGACTTCGCGCACACTCGATCTGGATATCATCGATTTTGACGGGCAGAGCAACGATGATCCGGATCTGACGTTGCCTCACCCCCGTGCATGGCAGCGTGCGTTTGTGTTGGGGCCGTGGCTGGCACTCGAGCCGGACGCTGAATTGTCGGGCGAACATGCCGGTTCCGTGGCCCAGCTATTGCACGAGGCATCCGATCGCGACCATATCGACGAAATCGCTGATGATTGGATGGTGGGAAGCCCGACCGGCTACGGTATCGACGACCTTGCCTGCGATGCCAATAATACGGGCGATGCGGATGATATGGACGAAGCGTATGGTGCGATCGATTCCAGTGATCTGCCGGAAGGAACCGCCGCAGCCAAAGCGGCGGCACTTGCTTCTGCACAGCCAGAACCCGCATCGAAACGCGCGGTGATCTCACTCGACAGCCCAGCAACCGATGCCGAACAGCAGTTCCGCATGGCCATCGTCACGTTGGACGGCATTCCCGGCAACCAAGTCGAGGGCATCTCACCCCTCTACCATGTGAGCCAACTCGACGGACTCCCCGACAAAATGGCTGCGGTAATCCAGATTTCCACGCGCATGGGCGCCCATGATCTGATCGAAGCATTAGGCAATGTGGAAGCTTCCATTGGCGAAGACCTTGATCTCGACCTGATCGACATGGAAGGCGTGGAATGCGACGAACCCGATTGCAAGGTGCCGTGGCCCACCGCACGCAATCATGCCGCAGTGCTTGCGCCATGGCTCGACATGGATCCCGATGCACGACTGGGTAAGGATCCGGTATCATTCCTGCTAGCCATGGCCCCCGATGCCGCGCAGGTGGGACTGCTGACCGACAATTGGATTATCGGAGGTACGCTATGAAAGCGCGCAGAACCCCTTGGTGGTGCTACGTTCTCGCTGCCGCATTAGGATTGCTTGCCGGAATAGGATTGGCGAAATATGGCGAGATTTCAGGTTTCCCATTGGTCGGCGCTCCATGGATTGTGCCCGTGGTGTTGGCGATTCTGGGATTCGTCGTGCTTTATATGGCATTGCAGATCCACAAATACACCACCACAGATCCCGAAAAACGCGCGCAGCTGAAACCTTTGGACCCGCAGAAGGCGTTCGCCACACTGGTGTCGTGCAAAGCGTTGGGCGTGGCAGGAGCGTCGTTAGCCGGCTGGTATGGTGGGCAGCTCATCATGAGCCTGCCGCATGGTGAGGCAGCGTTCTACAGCCAAGCCATCCTCGAATGCGCGATCGCGGCAATCGTATGCATAATCGATATGATCATTGGCATTGTGGGGGAGTGGCTGTGCCAAATCCCACCAATCGACGGCCCGGAAAGTCCGAAAATGAAAACGGCCACGCAACGCAATCGTTACGCGGCCGCGGCTACCAAATCAGCGACACAATCGAAAGTCTGATTACCTCACTTCTTCAGATCCTCTTCGGGAACGCGAAGCATCACCTCCTGTGTCATGCAGGCAACAAGCTCACCATCCTGCGTATACACCTTCGCCTGACCCAAGCCACGGCCGTGAGCTGCAGTAGGCGTATCCTGCACATACAAATGCCACTGAGTGATATCAATATCGCGATACCACCACATCGAATGATCGATCGAAGCGAACGAAATACCAGGCGTGGCAATACTCAACCCAGCGCGACGTAACACCGGCTCCAACATCACCTGATCGCAGCCCATCGCCAACATCGCACGATGCATAACCTGCGGAACATCAACCGTGCCATCAGCCTTCATCCACACCATCTGTTTACCGGAATCATTGCTGGCGCTCTTCTTATCGGCACCCAACATAATCGTGCGCGTCACATGACGAATGTCGAACGGCGACTTTTCCGCATAATATTTGGCAAACGAAGACTTCTCGGCAAATGGTTCCATAAGCTGCTTCGCGCTGGTCAACGCTTCCGGCTCCGGCACACCCTCCGGCATCGGATCAGCGAACTCAACACCCTCCTGACCCTGCTCCTGAAAACTGGCGATGGCGGTAAGAATCGAACCCTGAGCCTGCGTGACATTTACACGACGAGCTGAAAACGAGCGGCCATCACGCAGATTCTCCACATCAAACAGCAAATCCTGACGAATATCACCGGCAGAAATGAAATAGCCATGAATCGAATTCGGCAGGCGAGACGGCGACACCGTTTTGGATGCGGCCATCATAGCCTGCGCAATCACCTGACCGCCATACACGCGGCCAGTGGGGAAATACAGGCTTTCACCATTCACATACATATGATTGCGGTACATGGACGGCGTGCCCAGTTGAAGCACCTTTGCTAACCGTTGCAATGGTGTGATTGCCGTTTCTGTCATGACACTCCTCGATTCTTTTGAGTCACATAGGTAACGCTTCGTTCCGGATTCGAGTCTACGCAAGGGCGGTAAATTTCGCCGGATTGTTTTGTAACGAATGCGTGAGAAGCGTGAACGGCAGGTAATCGTCAAACGATTCGCATACGGCAAAGCGCCGCACTTCGTAACGAAGCACGGCGCTTTACTGAAATATGGGGTTAACCGGCCCTGCAATTATGGACTTGCTTCGCAAGGCTCATTGCTACCCTCGTTCGGTTGTCGCCTCACTCAGGTTGACCCTACGAACAGTCCACTGGACTGTTCGCTTAACAGGTCAGCCTGTGGCCCTGCAATTACGGTCTTGCTTCGCAAGGCTCATTGTTGCCTTCGTTCGGCTGTCGCCTCACTCAGCCTAAGCCTACAGACAGTCCATAGGACTGTCTGCTTAACGGCTTAGCGGGTCAGCTTGCGATGGAGACGGTGGGGGCGAGCCGCGTCTTCGCCAAGACGGGCCACACGGTTCTCCTGATAGGCCTGGAAGTTGCCTTCGAACCAGTACCACTTGGCCGGATTCTCATCATCGCCTTCCCACGCGAGAATATGCGTGGCCACACGGTCGAGGAACCAACGGTCGTGAGAAATCACCACAGCGCAGCCCGGGAAGCCAAGCAGTGCGTTTTCAAGCGATTCAAGGGTTTCAACATCAAGATCGTTGGTCGGTTCGTCGAGCAACAGCAGGTTGCCGCCCTGCTTCAGAGTCAAAGCAAGATTCAGACGATTGCGTTCACCACCGGACAGCACGCCGGTGAGCTTCTGCTGGTCGGAACCCTTGAAACCGAAGGACGCCACATACGCGCGGGTCGGCACTTCAACGCCGGCAACCTCGATGAAGTCAAGACCGTCAGACACGGCCTCCCACAGGTTTTTATTCGGGTCAAGACCAGCACGATTCTGATCGACATAACTGATCTGCACGGTCTCACCGATCTTCAACGAGCCAGACGTCAACGGTTCAAGACCGACAATGGTCTTGAACAGGGTGGACTTACCCACGCCGTTCGGGCCGATCACGCCGACAATGCCGTTACGCGGCAGCGTGAAGCTCAAATCGTCGATGAGCACGCGGTCGCCGAACGCCTTGTGAATATGCTCGGCTTCCAGCACAGTAGAGCCCAGACGCGGACCAGCCGGAATCTGAATCTCGGAGAAGTCAAGCTTCTTATTGTTACGAGCCTCCTGCTCCATCTGGTCGTAACGTTCCAGACGAGCCTTGTTCTTAGCCTGACGGGCCTTCGGCGAAGAACGCACCCAATCAAGTTCGCTCTTCAAACGCTTGGCGAGCTTGGCGTCCTTGGCGCCCTGGATCTCCATACGCTTGGCCTTCGTCTCCAAGTACGTGGTGTAGTTGCCCTTATACGGGTACAACTGACCACGGTCGACCTCGCAGATCCACTCAGCCACGTTATCCATGAAGTAACGATCGTGGGTAACGGCGATGACGGCACCCTTGTACTGGTGCAGGAACTGCTCCAACCACAGAATCGACTCGGCATCAAGATGGTTGGTAGGCTCGTCAAGCAGCAGCAGATCAGGAGCTTCCAGCAGCAGCTTGCACAATGCCACACGACGGCGTTCGCCACCGGAGCACACCGTCACCGGAGTATCCGGATCCGGGCATTGCAGAGCATCCATAGCCTGCTCAAGCTGAGAATCAAGATCCCAACCGTTTGCAGCATCGATATCGTTCTGCAGCTTGCCCATCTCATCCATCAAAGCATCGAAATCGGCATCCGGATTGGCCATCTCTTCGCCAATCTGATTGAAACGAGCCACCTTTTCAGCGATCTCACCGAACGCCATCTTGATGTTCTCGCCAACAGTCTTGGTGTCATCCAGCGGCGGTTCCTGCTGCAGAATGCCGACGGTATAACCCGGAGTCAAAGAAGCCTCGCCATTAGACACGGTGTCGAGTCCGGCCATGATCTTCAGCAGCGTGGACTTACCCATGCCGTTCGGGCCAACAACGCCAATCTTCGCGCCTGGCAGGAAGCTCAAAGTCACGTCATCGAGAATCACACGGTCGCCGTAAGCCTTGCGGGCCTTGATCATCTGGTAAATGAATTCAGCCAATGTTGTGTTCCATCCTTAAGAAACGTTGGAATTCCAGCGTGTTGCATGAGCGGTCAACGGAAACTCAATCAAGGATTCCGGAACGCAACCCACGCACAATACCGTGCATAATTATCCCATACCCCATCTACACGGCGGTATGGGCGAAAGTCGTGCGCTCAGGCAGTAAGCGGAAGCAGCAGATGCTCATGCAAAGCAGGACGAACGATATTGTCGAAATCGCCAGATTCCGGGCATTGAATCGCAACAACCAAACCCTGCTTCGGCAAAACCGTAGTGATCTGACCGTACGCACCATCCGCACGATATGCCCCCTCATAAGGCGACATCCAGAACTGATAGCCATAACCGCACGTCCAAATATTGCTATACGGAGTGTCGATCTGCTTACCGGAAGCCTGCTTGACCCACGATTCGCTGACAATGCGCGTGCCATGCCAAGTGCCATCATTCAAATAGACCTGGCCAAGTTTCAACATATTCGCAAGCGACATGTAGATCCCGCCGCCTGCAATCGGATGACCTTGCGGGTCACATTCCCAAACAGGCCAACCCTGATCCAACTTGGAAAAAATCATGCCATACAAATACTCGCCAAGACGCATGCCGGCAGCCTGCTCCAACATGCGGCCCGCCAAATCAGAATCCGCAGACGAATAGCAGAACGTGCTGCCGGGCTCCACTTCAACCCTGCGAGAGAACATGTACCGTAAATAATCAGGCGCACCAACACCACTGCGCCGGTCAGGGTTCATCAAATACGCATGATTGAAACCGCTCGACATAGTCAGCAAGTGCCTCAGCGTGATCTGATCCAACTCCAGTTGCGCATCGGAGGGAACATACTCGGGGAACGAGTCGACCAATCGCGAATCGAGCGACAGCAAGCCATCTTCAATCGCAATGCCGATAGCCGTCGAAACATAACTTTTCGTATGGGAATAAATATTACGATCCTGGTCGGGAACGAAATGACGTTCCGCGATAATGGCGTCGCCATCCGCAATCGCAACGGCTTCGACGGGCAGGGACTCGCTTTCAATGAGTTTGACGAAATCGTTGAACATATTGATGGCACCCATGAAATCTCCTTTGACACTGCCTTACGGTGCATTACGGAAACTGTAACGTAAGGCAGTTACGTACGATTGCTACATCAAACGATTTTTCCTAAGCCTGTCGCTAGATGGAGCGCCCGAAAAGCCGCTAGGTGCCATGCCTGAAAAAGTCGTTAAATGATAATGCCTTCGCAATGATCGATCTCGTGCTGGATGATCTGCGCGGTGAAACCAGTGAATGTGGCATGACGCTCGCGGAACTTGCGATCCGCATACGAGACCTCGATGCGCTGGAAGCGGACCGTGCGGCGCTCGCCTTTGAGGGACAGGCAGCCTTCGGAGGTGTCGTAGGCGCCGTCTTTCGCAGTGATCGTCGGGTTGAACATTACGAAGATGCGACCGCCGAAATCCTCGTCCACGAATGCAATGATGCGCTTCGAGACGCCGATCATGTTTGCGGCCATGCCGACGCAGCCGTTGCGGTGTGCGTCGAGTGTGTCTTTGAGATCCTGCGCGACGGCAAGATCCTCGGGCGTATTGAGCGCCTCCGCCGACGGCTGGCTCAAAAACGGAATGGACGTCATGATTTCGCGCTGCATGTGATGTTTCCTCTCGCTGGTTCCTTTGCTGGTCTGCCAACATTGTATGGCGTTATTGTGCGACGCCGTACGGCGATGGGACGGATGACCGGTTCGCGCCTATCCTTTTACGGAATGTCTCGTGGCGATTTTGAAATGTGGGACCGCAATCGACGCAATATGCTTGGAACCATGGATGACATGCCTCAATATCGGAAATACATGACGCAGGCGCTGGAACTGGCCCATAAGGGAGCCGGTTGGGTGAATCCGAATCCGTTGGTCGGCACGGTGGTGGTCCGCGACGGCGAGATTCTCGCAGCCGGATACCACGACCGCTACCGCGGACCGCATGCGGAACGCATGGCCTTCGACTACGCCGACGAGCATGGTGTCGACATGCATGGAGCCACGGTCATCGACACTCTCGAACCTTGCTGCCATGTCGGATCGCAGCCGGCATGCACCGATCTAATTCTTTCGCACGGCATAACGCGCGTCGTGGTCGGTTCGATCGATCCGAATCCCATCGTGGCCGGCAAAGGACTTTGCATTCTTGAGGAAAACGGTGTGGAAGTGGTATATGACGTGATGCGGGCGGAATGCGACGCCATCAATCGCCATTTCTTCCACTACATCACCACAGGAATGCCGTACATTGTGGACGGCAGAAAACATGCGGAGGAATCTGATGCCGAATACGCTGTACGTCGACGCGGGCTATATGACATGTATGCGGCGGTGTTGGGCATATGTCCGATTGGTGGCCGTGCGGGTGCCCCGGGTAATTCGAACGGTACGGAAGGATCGGTGGGAAGTGCCGCACGCCTTTCGGGTCGGACGGATCGGCTGGATGTTTCAGATGGTGCCTTTGCCCATTTCGACGGACCGGTCCAAGCTGTGGCTGCTAACGAGGTGGTGGTCGGAAGGCACAAGCCGTTGCATCTCGACATCCGTGCGCTCGCCGATACGGAACCCGACGAATGGCTGCGCGAACTCGGCCGCCGCAAAATCGATAGCCTCGTCGTCGATGATGATGACGTTTTCGAAATACTGTCTTCGATCTGACGAAAAAGGGATATGCCTATGCCGTGTTTTCAGTTTGAAATGTCCTATATGTGGCAGTTTTTGGCATTTCAGAAAAATGATTTCCGTTATATGTGGCAGTCTCCCAAGGAAAATCTCGTCTAGGGGGTACTGATTGGGGTCTTTTGAGGCTTGAAACCGGTCTGGTCTGCCACATATAGCGGTTTTGGTTTTTCTGGGGATGACAAATCTGCCACATATAGTGGCTTTCAGATGAGAATCTTTCTGCTTCCATTGGCGAGAGACGTTATGCGGATGTGTATCCTCCCTGAGGACATTCTTTGACAGAGCATGATGGGCTTGCTTAATCGTTGGCTCATCCGGTCGGCCACACGTTGCGCGAGTGCCCGTTCCTCGAAGTCGTTCATAAGGTTTTCGGCGGTCACTTGAATGTATGCCCAACCGTCGTCTTCCAAGGCTTCACGTCTCTTGCTGTCGGCGAGCCATTGGCCGGCGTGATGTCTTCCGTCGTATTCGATGGCCACTTTTATATCTGGATAGGCCATATCCAAAAGCACGATTTTCCCATTGTTCAGTCGAACCTTCCAGTTGACTTGCGGACATGGTAGCCCATTGCGAATCAGAGCGATTCTGCAACGGCTTTCCTGCGAGGAATCCGTGCCTTCGCGCATGAACTGTAACGCATGTTGCATTTTTCTGATTCCTCGGATGGGACGTTGTCTATTCGCATTCGCGTAGTTGCTGAAATCTTTGAGCCGTTCCAGATATTCATGGAAGTCGTCAATGCAGACTTGGGGAAAACGTTGGTTCCTTCTTAGCATTGAATCGCCAAGCGTTATCAGTTCTTCTTGGGGAAGCCGATTCGCGTGCATTGCCCATGTGGTTACTGGATCCGTATGGCGGATCTTGCCATAATGCGTAGCGGTTTCGATGATTGGTCCTGTCCACAGTTCAAATTGGACGTTTTGAAGATGCGTGCGTGCGTTGTTATCTGTGGCAAGGGCATGCAGGGAAGACAGCATTTGCTGATCGGGATATCTTGGCATCTCGGTTCTTTGCAGGCATAATGCCGTGCTGTGTGTAAACACCAGCTGCTTACCGGTTCGTTGCTGCGCCGCAAGGCATTGTTCGATGGTATGCGCCCGCAGCTGCGCGAGACTCTCAGAATATTGTGCTCCATTGTCCATGGAGCAAAAATAAAGGGATTGGTCGGTCTCTGTCCATCCGCATTCGAAAAACAGTGGATAAGTGGATAACCGAGGTTATGCGCGAAAAAATGTGGATAAACAGTCGGCCGCCGGCATGCCTGATTGAGACGAACGTGCGCTGCTGCGCTGCTGCGGGATACCATGGCACGGGTAGAACATCACGTTGAAATGAGGATGTATGGGCGAGCCGTGTGTGATTGAAAACGTGTGTTTCGTAGGTTCGGATAAGCCGGTCGACATTGCTGTCGGTCACGGGCGAATAGCTTCGGTGCGACCTTCGGAAAGGACAACGGATACTGCTTCGAAGATATGGGTGATTCCCGGATTGTGGGACTGCCACACGCATTTCACGCAGTGGTCGTACACGTTGGGACGGCTCGATCTGATTGATGCACGCAGCGCCAGCGAAGCGCTCGACATGTTGCGTCGGCACTTGGAGGAGCGTCGTGAAAGCGGCACACTCGACCCGAACCAATATGTGGTCGGCATGCGCTTCCGGCATTCCCTGTGGTCCGATGACGCCCAGCCGACCCTGGCCGCGATCGATGCGGTGGCGGGAGACCAGCCGGTGGCGCTGTCAAGTGCCGACATGCATTGCGGTTGGGTGAACTCTGCCGCCGCGCGCAAGCTTGGCGTAGATGTGGACGAATCCGGACTCGTCGGCGAGCTTGAGTGGTTCGACGCCTACTGCAAGCTGGACAAAGGACCTGGTGCGGCCAATGAGCTGATGCATCTGTTGCGCAACGCCGAACGCGACGCTGCGAGCAAAGGCGTGGTCGGCGTGCGTGACTATGAGATGGCGGAGAACATCGACACGTGGATTAGCCGATTCTCGCAAGGGCTTGATGGTCTGCGTGTCGAGGCTGGCATATATCCCGAGAGACTCCGGCAAGCCATCGACGACGGCTGGCACACCGGAGACGAATTGCCCGGAAGTCATGGTTTGGGCCACGTCGGCGCGATGAAGATGATCTCCGACGGCTCGCTCAACACCCGTTCCGCCTACTGTTCCATGCCATATTCGGGCATCAGACCGGAAACCTACGGCACATTGAGCTATGCCCCTGAGCAAATCGAGTCGTACATGCGACTCGCCGTCGAACATGGCTTCGACATCGCCTGTCATGCCATCGGCGATGAAGCGAACACCATTGTGCTTGATTGTGTCGAACGCACCCATGCGCATGGTTCCATTGAGCATGCCCAAATGCTCAAGGAGTGCGACATTCCGCGACTCGCGCAGCTGGGACTTGCCGCAAGCATCCAACCGCAGCACGCCATGGACGATCGTGACGTCATCGCGCGATTCTGGGGCACCCCCGCCGGAATCCCTTATGCATTCAATAGCCTGCATAAGGCGGGGACCAAACTGCTCATGGGCTCGGATGCGCCGGTCGCGCCGCTGGACCCATGGATGGCCATCTCCGCGGCGGTATTCGGTACGGAAAGTTCCGACCGCGAGCCTTTCCAACCTGAGCAGTGCCTTGATTTTGAAACGGCGCTCGCTTCGTCCACCGCGGTCGGACGCGTGGCGTTGCGGGACGCAGACGCGGCCGATTTGGTGCTTCTGGACTGTGATCCGAGCATAATCGATTCTCCGGAGGCCATGCGTGCCATGCCCGAGCATGTGCTTGGCACTATGCTTGCCGGTCGCTGGACGTACCAACAGGCTGAATGAAAACCGTTATGTGTGGCAGATTCCACGGTGCTGGAAAAGTCAAAATCGTTATATGTGGCAGACCTGAGATTTCTTAACGGGATTTTTCTATAGATTTATACCCTCGAATGTAGTGTGAATCTGCCACATATAGCGCAAATCGGATTTTGAAGATGCCTTAATCTGCCACACATAAGGGATTTCAGATGATTGGCGCGCCCGTGCAAGATGAGTATGAGGTGCGAGTCTACTCGGATAGGAGGAAGACCGCACCTCTGAGTGGGGATACGGCCTTTCTGATGTGATTTTGAGTGAGAATCACTGCACGGCGGCGAGTGCCTGATCGAGGTCGGCGATGATGTCGTCGGCGTTTTCGATGCCGCAACTCAAACGTACCAGGTCAATGCCTACGCCCGCTTCAATGAGCTGTTCCTCGGTGAGCTGACGGTGTGTGGTGCCTGCCGGGTACAGGGTACAGCTGCGAGCGTCGGCCACGTGCGTGGCGATGGACACCATCTTCAAATGGTCGAGGAACGCGGACACTTTTTCGCGTCCGCCAGGCACGCCGAAGGAGATGACGCCGCAAGTGCCGTTCGGCATGTACTTTTCGGCCAACGCATGGTATTTGTCTCCCTCAAGGCCCGGAAAGCTCACCCAGCTGACGCGCGGGTCGGCGCTCAGCCACTGTGCCACCTTGAGCGCGTTCGCGCAGTGGCGCTCCATGCGTACTCCCAGGGACTCCAAATGCATGCCCATGATCCACGAGTTGATTGGTGCCGGTGTTGAGCCGAAATCGCGCATAAGCTGTGCGGTGGCTTTGGTGATGTAGGCGGCCTTGCCAAAATCTTTGGCGTAGGTCACGCCATGGTAGGAGTCGTCTGGTGTGGTGAGTCCGGGGAATTTCTCCGCATGAGCCATCCAATCGAAGTTGCCGGAATCCACGATTGCGCCGCCCACGCAGGAGCCGTGACCGTCCATATATTTGGTGGTGGCGTGCGTGACGATGTCCACGCCATACTGGAATGGACGACAGTTGACTGGTGTGGGGAACGTGTTATCGACGATCAGTGGCACGCCGTGGCGGTGCGCTGCGTTCGCGAACTTTTCGAAATCAAGAACGATGAGCGCCGGATTGGAGATGGATTCGCCGAAGACCGCCTTGGTGTTCGGCTGGAATGCCGCTTCGAGTTCTTCCTCGGTGCAGTCCGGGCTTACGAACGTGCATTCGATGCCCATTTTGCGCATGGTCACGTTGATGAGGTTGAACGTGCCTCCGTAGATTGCGGAGGATGCAACGATGTGGTCACCGTTGTTGCAGATGTTGAAGAGTGCGAAAAAGTTTGCCGCCTGGCCGGATGAGGTCAGCATTGCGGCCGCGCCGCCTTCCATTTCGCAGATTTTCGCCGCGATGGTGTCGTTGGTTGGGTTCTGCAGTCGGGTGTAGAAGTATCCGGATTCGGATAGGTCGAACAGTCGGCTCATCTGTTCGCTTGACTTGTATTTGAAGGTTGTCGCCTGAATGATTGGGGGTGTGCGGGATTCGCCGTTTCCAGGTTGGTAGCCTCCCTGCACACAGATGGTGTCGACGTTTTTGCTCATGGATTTCCTTCTTTCGATTGGGCGCTTCATTGCGTAGCGCTGCGGTGCAACAAACATGCTCACCTTATCACTGAGCTGATAATTGGCTATTCTTCAATAGAAACGCCGAATAGTTCACTGAATTGACAAACTTAGGAAATTGATTTTATTATATACATCAAGACAGGCGGGAATCCGCTTGACGGGAAAAGCAATGTCTTGCGAAAGTAAAAACTAATAGCAAAGGAGCAACCCATGGGTCTGTGGGATATCGAAAAGATTCCGTATGTCGGTCGTGAAAAGGGACCGCAGGAGGGTCTGGCTTTCCATTACTACGATGCCGACAAGGTTGTTGCCGGCAAGAAGATGAAGGATTGGCTGCGTTTCGGCGTCGCTTGGTGGCACACTTTCGATCAGGAGCTGGTCGATCCGTTCGGCACCGGCACCGCCCAGCGTCCGTGGTACGGCAAGTACTCCAATGCTGAGGATGAGGCCCTGGCCAAGGTTGATTACGCCTTCGAGTTCTTCCAGAAGCTCGGCGTCGAGTACTTCTGCTTCCATGATCGTGATATCGCTCCGGAAGGCGATACCCTGCGCGAGACCGACAAGAACCTGGACAAGGTCGTCGACAAGATCGAAGAGAACATGAAGTCCACCGGCATCAAGCTGCTGTGGAACACCTCCTCTCTGTTCACCAACCCGCGCTTCGTTTCCGGTGCTTCCACCTCCCCGTTCGCCGACATCTACGCTTACGCCGGTGGCCAGCTGAAGCATTCCCTGGAGATTGCCAAGCGCCTGGGTGCTGAGAACTACGTGTTCTGGGGTGGACGTGAAGGCTACGAGAACCTGTGGAACACGCAGATGAAGCGCGAACAGGCGCACATGGCCAAGTTCTTCCACATGTGCCACGAGTATGCTCAGGAGATCGGCCTGGACGCTCAGTTCCTGATCGAGCCGAAGGCCAAGGAGCCGACGATGCACCAGTATGACTTCGATGCATCCACCGCCATCGCCTTCCTTAAGACCTACGACATCGACTTCATGAAGCTGAACCTCGAAGGCAACCACGCCAACCTGGCCGGTCATACCTACCAGCACGAGATCCGCACCGCCCGCGAGGCCGGTGTGCTCGGCTCCCTCGATGCCAACCAGGGCGACAAGCTCATCGGCTGGGATATGGATGAGTTCCCGACCGACCTGTACGAGACTTCCACCGTCATGTGGGAGGTCCTCGCCGAGGGTCAGATCGGCCCTCACGGCGGCCTGAACTTCGATGCCAAGCCGCGCCGCACCTCCTTCGCCGCCGAGGATCTGTTCCGCTCCCACATCGCAGGTATGGATGCATTCGCTGCAGGTCTCTTGGTCGCAGCCAAGATGCACGAGGACAAGGTCATCGAGAACCTGCAGGCCGAGCGCTACAGCTCCTTCGATTCCGGTATCGGCGCGACCGTCGAGAACGGCACTGCCTCCCTGGCCTCCCTCGAGGAGTATGCTCTGGATATCCCGCAGTCCAAGCTCATCGAAGCCACCAAGTCCGATCACCTCGAGTCCGTCAAGGCCACGATCAACAACTATATGATCGACGCATTGGCCGAGGCGTGAGCCGAAATCGAGCAGTGGTTGGGTGCGCGTAGCGCTCCGAAATTGCCGGGGCGGGCGTGGCCCAACAAGGAGTTTTCGCTAGGACTCTGATTTATCGCTGGATTAAACAGCGAGGCTCGGTTGCAACAAAGCCGAATATGGTGTGTCGAAGCGTTGGTGCTCCGGCACACCATATATTTTTACCTCATCCTTCCTTAAATTTCCTTCGCATACAAGTCGTCTGCCGGCTATGTCGTCGGTGGACGACTTGCATGTGTTATGAAAACAAGTCGAAAATTTCAATTATTCGCAATGATACGATGTGGAAAAGCGTTTCTGAATAAGGTGTATTTATGACCGCGACTATTACCATTACCAATCCCATTCTTAGTGGAATGAATCCTGATCCGAGTTGGATTTGGGATGATGAGTTCCAGCGAATTGTGTTGGTGACTTCTACTTTTGAGCTTGTCCCAGGTCTTCCCATTTACGTTTCCGAGGATATGACGTGCTGGAAGCATGTGTCGAATGTGATAGATGCTGACTTGGCGAGGCGCCTACTTATTCCTTTCGTGGATGATTCGGGCGGTGTCTATGCGCCGACGCTGCGCAGGATTCATGGCAAATATGTGATTGCATGCACCATTGCCCGTCTTGATGATCGCCGTGCTATGGAAGGTGGTTGCACAGAAAGCGAGCTGATGCGGTTCCACGCCGCGGAGGGCAATTTTATCCTTGAAGCGGATTCTATCGAAGGGCCATGGCGTGGCCCGTTCTGGATTGAGGGCGCTGAAGGCATCGATCCAGACATATTCGAGGACGGGGATGGCAACGTGTACTGGACCCAGACCCGTCCTGCGGTCAATCCGCAATGGGAAGGCCAGACCGAGGTCTGGACCCAACGCATTAATCCGGAGACTTGGACTTTTGTCGATGACGGTCTTCCTGCGGGATCGGGCAAGACGGTAATATGGCGCGGATACGGTATGGAATCGGTGTGGGCTGAGGCGCCGCATCTCTATCGCGTGGGTGATTATGTGTATCTGATGACCGCTGAGGGGGGCACCAGTTTCGAACATAGCGAAATGGCCATGCGCATCTATGCGCCGCATGGACTACTTCGGGCGTTCGAAGCTTACGAACGGGAAGTATCCGAATTGGGTGAGTGCATTCCGCAGGTTCGTGACGGGGAACGCTGCTATCTTGGCACCGCAATCCGTGCCTTCCATGCGGATAAGAAGAATCCGATTCTCACCCACCGACATCTGGGTTTGTCGGAACCGCTGCAATGCGTGGGACATGCGGACCTGTTGCTTCATCCGGAACTGGGATGGTGGCTGGTGTGTCTCGGCGTGAGAGAGACACGGGGAAAGCGTGACGGCGAATTATTGAGCTACTTGGGAAGGGAGAGCTTTGTCGCTCCGGTATCCTGGGAACATAATCCGGCCGATTGGAAGCTGGACGGCAACGGTGCATCATGTACGCATGAGGGTGACCCCGGATGGCCAGTGACTTGCGCTGGTCTTGGCCGCTTGGCCGACGAGATCACGGTTACTACTGAAGACGATGGCATCGCCATCGAGCCTAGGGTGAAATCCTCGCTCGCCGGTGACGTGGAACCTGCGCTGGTGGATGTGGCTGATGGCTCGACGAACGATGTGGTGGTGCGCGATGAGCGTGATGTCAGCTACCGCAGAATAGCGAAACTGCCGACGCTCATGCCGATTCCCATGTCCGGTTCTTTAGTGATCCGGCAGAATTCCACACATTACGCGGTGTTTTCGATGCATGGCGCGGATGTGCGCTACGAGATGGTGAATGGAGACGATTCGCAAGCTGGGTCTGTTGCCGTACAGGCTGACGGAGTGCGTCCGGCGGTACTTTTCGACGACAACCGCTTGTCGGTCATCGTGACTGGCATGCATGGTTTGGTTGATTCTGCGACGTTCGTGCGTCAGGGGCAGGTCCTGCTGAGTGTCGATGCTCGTTTCCTCAGCACCGAATGGGCCGGTGGGTTCGTCGGTTGCATGGCCGGCTTCATGGCATAGATTCTACGGAATTTCAGGATGGTTCACTGCTGGTGTTCCGACGGGCCGTCTTAGAACGAGTTGAAAACGGGGCGAAAGGCTAGGAGCGCTGTATTCTCCCTCCGGTTGTGCCTGTGAGGTTTGCCCCGCTGATTAACCCTCGAGTTGCTGTGTGCTGTTGCGTACCACTAGCGATGTCGGCATGATGATGTGCGGTTGGATCACGTCGGTGGACAGCGCTTCGACCAGCATGCGTACGGCGGCCCTTGCCATGTCTTGGAGCGGCTGCCGTACGGTGGTCAGCGCCGGGCCAAGGAATGCGGCAGTCTGCACATCGTCGAATCCGACCACGGATAAATCCTCGGGAATACGTAATCCCAGCTGCCTTGCCGCCTCGTAGACGCCCATGGCTTGCAGATCGCTGCCGGCGAAGATTGCGGTCGGACGATTTGGTCGTTTCAACAGGGAGATGGACTGTGCGTAACCGCCGGAAGTGGTGAAATCGCCTTCGGTGATAAGTTCGGGATCGGTTTCGATTCCATGTTCCGCAAGCGCTGATGTATATCCGTCCAGACGTGCTTTGGAACACATCATCTCCTCCGGTCCGGTGATGATGCCTATGCGGGTATGTCCGAGTGCGAGCAGATGCCTGGTGGCGATTACGCCTCCGGTCCAGTTGTCCGCTTGCACCGACAGCGTGTCTGGATCTGGATTACCGAATGGATCGAACAAGACGAAGGGAATACCTCTGGAATGCAGTTTGTTCCGCTCGATACGTGTCAGACTGGAGAAGACAAGAATGGCGCCATCCGTCTGCCGACGCAGCATGTTGTCAATCCAGGATGAGTCCGGGTGCTGGCGATTGCCGCCTTCGGTGGTGATGACGTTCAAATCATGCAACTTGGCTTCGCGAATGGCGCCACGGAGTACTTCAAGGGCCCAAACATTATCGAAATCTTGGAACACGATTTCGATAATTCGTTGGCTTTTCGTGCTTGTCGCTTTACGGGAATACCCATACCGTTTCAACACCGCGTTGATGGTTTGCCGCGTCTCTTCGGAAACGTCGGCTCTGCCGTTGAGCGCCTTGGATACGGTGGAAAGGGAATAACCGGTCTCTTTAGCTATGTCAGAGAGTCGTACCGTAGCTTTTTTTGCTGTATTGCGCATGAGTCACTCCTTCTTTATTTTCATCATATCCGAAAATGCGAACGAAAGTTTCGGTTTACGTTTTTCGAAACTTTCGATATGTTGGCAATGCTTAAAAACGTTGTAAAATCAACGAAAAATAGTTAGTTTTCTGATTTTACAAAAAACTTGACTTTGTGTGATTTGTTTCGGTAGTCTGTAGGTACAACGAAAACGAAATGGAAATTTTCGAAGGGAGTCAAAGGCTGATTCTCTGTCTGCCAGGGGAGCTGCAGCAGCATTCGTTGCGGTCATGCTTCCCGATTCGACCCATTCGAGAGAAATCGTTCCTGTCGTTGCCATCATTTTGTCGATGATGATTTGGTCAATAAGGAGAAGACAATGAAGTTCAAAACCATTGCAGCTGCCACTCTTGCGGTGGCGACCATGTTGGGCATGGGTGCCTGTGGCTCCAGCGCTGGTGCCAAAGACGATAAGACCATTACGTTCTGGCATAACGCAACAGCTGGTGACGGCAAGCAGTATTGGGAGGATCTGGCCAAAGCGTTTGAGAAGAAGACTGGTGTCAAGGTTCAGATTCAGGCCATCCAGAACGAGGATTTCGAAGGCAAGCTGACTACCGCTATGCAGGATCCCGCCTCCGGCCCGGATGTGTACATGACCCTTGGTGGAGCCAAGACCAAGGACATGATTGACGCCGGACAGACCATGGACCTCACTGATAAGATCAGTGACACCGTCAAGAAGCAGATGTCTTCTGCGCTGAAGTCCATGTCCTATGACGGCAAGGTCTATGGTGTTCCAGTCACTGTGCAGCCTGGTGGCATCTGGTATTCCAAGGATCTGTTCAAGCAGGCTGGCATCGATGCCGTGCCGACCACTTTCAGCGAGCTGAAGACCGATGTACAGAAGCTTCGCAGCGCTGGCATCGATCCGATCGCACTCGGCGGCAAGGATGCTTGGCCGGTCGGTCACTGGTACTACTGGTTGTCCATGCGCGAATGCTCTCCGAAGGCCTACGCCAAGGGCGTTAATGACAAGGACTTCTCCGACTCCTGCTGGACCAAGGCCGGAGATGATCTGAAGGATTTGTTGGATGCGAATGCTTTTAACGAAGGATTCCTCACCACGACGGCCCAGCAGGGCGCCAGCTCGTCCGCAGGTCTGCTGGCCAATCATAAGGCTGCGATGGAGCTCATGGGTACATGGGAGCCTGGAGTTCTCAAGGACCTGACTCCGGACAAGAAGCCAATGGCTGACCTTGGCTTCTTCGCCTTCCCGACCGTGGACGGAGGAAAAGGCGAGGAAGGTGCTTTGATGGGCGCTGTGACCGGTTTCGCTGTCAATCCCGAGGCTCCGGACGCTGCTGTTGATTTCGTCAATTTCATGGCTGAGAAATCAAATCAGGAGAAATACGCCACTGCGTTCAGCACCATTCCGGCTTCTGTCGAGGCTTACGATGCGGTTACCGATGAAAATCTTAAGGCTATCCTCGAAGCTATGAAAAAGTCTGATGGCATGCAGCTGTGGATGGATACCGCTCTCGGCGGAAATATTGGCAACGCTCTTAATTCCGGAGTGGTGAATCTGCTTTCCGGACAGGGGACTTCGGCTGACATCGTTAAGGCGATGAAGGACGCAGCGGCCAAGGGCTGATAGTGAACATGGCTGGTTGACGGCCAAAGGAGGGTGGATAGACAGATCTTCATCTGCCCTCCTTCCTATTCGAGAAACGTATCTGGTAGTGGAGAAAACCATGTCAAGTACAAGCAAAGACGCGGTGACGCTGCGCGCTAAGCGGTCCAAGAAACCGTCCGATGGCAAAGTGCGTCGTAATGTTGAGATTTTCGTACTGTCCGCACCTGCGATTCTTCTGTTCGTCTGCTTTGTGATTCTGCCTATCGTCTTGGGTGCTTATTACGGCTTTTATCAGTGGAAGGGCTACGGACTTCCCTCCAAGACAGGTAAATTCGTTGGTCTCCAGAACTACATCACAGCGCTTAAGGATCCCGCGTTCCAGGCGGCGATTCTGCATACCTTCGAGGTCGTGATCGGCTCGTTGGTTATCCAGGCTCCGCTCGCCATCCTGTTCGCATTGCTGCTGAACCAGAAGTTCAAGGGGCGTGGTCTCATCCGCACCCTCATCTTCGTGCCGTATGTCGTTTCCGAGGTCATCGTCGGCACAGGATGGAGCCTGTTGCTACAGAAGAAGGGCGCCATCAATGAGATTCTGGCCAACTTCGGCATCAATGGTCCTGATTGGCTGGCCGACCCGAAAATCGCTATTTGGACGCTGCTGTTGCTGATCAGCTGGAAATACGTCGGTTTCGCCGTAATTCTGATGCTCGCCGGCATGCAATCCATTCCTGATGAACTGTATGAAGCAGCCAAAGTGGATGGGGCGAGTTTCTGGCAGATGCAGAAAAGCATCACGTTGCCGTTGCTTGCTCCGACGTTGCGGATCTGGGTGTTCCTTTCTATGATTGGCTCTCTGCAGCTTTTCGATCTGGTCTATATCGTGTGGGGCAAGTATGTGTCGACCACCGCTGGTGTGTCCACCATGGCCACCTACATGGTGCGTGAAGGTCGTGGAGCCGGCAACTATGGCTATGGTTCCGCCGTTGCTCTGATCATCTTCGTGATCTCTTTGATCATCGCACTCGTCTATCAGAAGTTCGTGCTGAACCGTGACTTGGACGGTGCTGTTACTGAACAGAAAGAAGCCGAGAAGCGTGCCAGGAAGCGCGCAAAAGAAGTGCAGCATCGTGAGGTTGCTGCCCTGGCAAGTGAGGTGAAGTGATGACTGCCGCAACAATCGCAGGACATTCCAACAAAAGCGAGTACAGCAAGAAGAATGGTTACCGTAAGTCATCCAAGACGCCATGGGGCAACCCAATCGTCTACTTCTTCTCCCTGGTGCTTGTGGCCATCTGCATCACTCCGGTGTTGTACATTATCTTCGGCGGCTTCCGTACCAATTCGCAGATCACCAACCATCCGTCCGGGATGCCGAACCCATGGGTTCCCGACAACTACAAGACGGTCGTCGAAAGTGATATTTTCTGGACGGAACTGAAGAATTCTACCATCGTGGGTATCGCCACCATGGTAGGCGTCGTGGTGCTTAGCATCATGGTGAGCTTTGTCATCGCCCGATACAAATTCCGCTATGCGCCGCTTATGTACGCGTTGTTCTCTGCTGGTCTCATGTTCCCGATGACCGTTGGCATTACACCTTTGTATCTGCTGATTCGCAATCTGGGTCTGGCCAACTCCCTGTGGGGTCTGATCCTTCCGCAAATTGCCTTCGGACTTCCTCAGACCATCATCATCTTGGTGCCGTTCCTACAGTCGATTCCTAATGAGCTTGAGGAGGCCTGTCTTCTCGATGGATGCTCCCGCCTTGGCTTCTTCTGGCGCATGGTCATTCCGCTGTCCATGCCTGGCGTGGCCACCACTGGAATCCTTACCTTCGTGGGAAGCTGGAATGCCTACATGCTGCCGCTGTTCGTGCTCAGTGATGCCAGCAAGTACACATTGCCACTTGGCGTACAGATGTTCAGCTCCGAACACTCCGTTGACACCGCACAGGTGTTGGCCTTCACCTCTCTGGCTATGATTCCGGCCCTGATCTGTTTCACCATCTTCCAGAAGAAGATCGTCGGCGGCCTGACAGGTGCGGTCAAGGGCTGACGGAATGTGACAACCCACGCCCGGAAGATGTTCCTTTCCGTCTTCCGGGCTTCATCTCTTATGCAAGAGGTACATTATGAAGATTTCCAACCCGGTGCTCACCGGTTTTCATGCCGATCCTTCAATGATTCGCGTCGGTGACACTTATTACATTGCCAATTCCACTTTCGAATGGTTCCCAGGCGTTCGCCTGCATGAGTCCAAGGACCTGGTGCATTGGAACATTCTTCCAAGCCCGTTGAGCCGGTCCAGCCAGCTTGATATGAGAGGAAACCCCTCTTCGGGAGGCATCTGGGCTCCTGACCTAAGCTATGCGGATGGCAGATTCTGGTTGATCTACACTGATGTCAAGGTGGTCAATGGTGCATTCAAGGATTGCACTAATTATTTGGTTACTGCCGAGGACATCCACGGGCCATGGAGCGAGCCGATTCGTATCAACGGGGTCGGTTTTGACGCCAGCCTGTTCCATGACGACGACGGCCGCAAATACTTGGTGCAGCAGACATGGGATTTCCGTGAATACCACCACCAGTTCGACGGTATCACATTGACGGAATTCGACGTCGACACCATGAAGCTCAAGCCAGAAACGGCCCGCACCATCTGGGATGGCACCTCGGTGAAGGTCACCGAAGGTCCTCACCTATACAAGAAGGATGGTTGGTACTACCTGTTTGCCGCAGAAGGTGGCACGGTGTATGAACATCAGGAATCTGTGGCGCGTTCCCGTACCCTTGACGAATGCTCCTTCGAAGTTATGCCGAATGGCCCGTTCATCGGTAACTTCGACACTCCTGACACCTATTTGCAGAAGCAGGGCCATGGAGCGTTGGTGGACACCCCGTCCGGCGAGTGGTATTACGCCTCCCTATGCGGTCGTCCGTGGCGTCATGATACTGAACCGGCCCATGGTACCCGCGGATGGTGCACACTCGGACGCGAGACCTCCATCCAGAAAGTAGAATGGGATGAGGACGGTTGGCCGCGCGTGGTTGGAGGTCACGGCGGACAGCGTTACGTTGATGCTCCGAAAGATGCTATCGAGACTTTGGCCCCAACGACGCGTGACGAACATGATGAGTTCGATTCCGGCGAGCTCGGTCCGAATTGGAACACTCTACGCGTCCCGTTCACCGACGCCATGGGCGCGGTGGGCGGTGGCAAACTGGCATTGCGTGGTCAGGGCTCGCTGTGCAACCTGTTTGACTTGTCTCTTGTGGCTCGTCGCTGGCAGGCATTTGATTTCGACGCCGAAACCAAGGTGCGTTTCGATCCGAAGAATTACATGCAGATGGCAGGCCTGACTAACTATTACGATGACCTATGCTGGTCATGGGCGTTTGTCACTTGGGATGAGAAACGACATGCAAGGGTCATCGAAGTGGCTCAGAACGATTTCAACCAATATACGTCGTTCCTCAAGGATGACGCCATCGTAGTGCCCGAAGAGGCTGAGGCGGTATGGCTGCGCACCAAGGTCCGCACGGAATACTATTCCTACGAATATTCCTTTGACGGAGAACATTTCACCGAGATTCCGGTCAGGCTCGATGCGAAGATCCTGTCCGACGATTACGTGAACCAACGTTACGGCGGCTTCTTCACCGGCGCGTTCGTGGGACTTGCCTGCGTCGATCTGTCCGGCTACGACGCGCAGGCCGAATTCGACTACTTCGACTATCGGGAGCTTTCCGATAACCAGTAGACAGTGCCGGCTGGCGACAGAGCGTCCGCCGTCAGCCGGCATGCTCGACGGGATTGAATTCTATGGGCAATGAGGAGCGGACAAGCATGGTTTTGCAATTGCCGAAACTGCTTGACGACGGTTGCGTGCTGCAGGCCGGTGCGACCATACATATTTGGGGCGCCGGCGACCCTGGACGCGGCGTGCTGGTACGCCTCGATGGCAAGGACCGGACTACGCGGGTGAAGGACGACGGCTCATGGAGCGTGCCGTACGGTCCGATCAAAGCAGGCGGACCGTACGATTTGACGGTGCGTTATGAGGACGGAACCGAATGCATCTCGCGCCAATGCTATGCGGGAGAAGTGTTCCTGTGTTCGGGACAGTCGAACATGGAACTGCCCATGGCTTGGGTGCGTGCGGACTATCCGCTGGAGTGGGATCGTGAGCCTGACCCATTGCTGCGGCAATACAAAGTGATTCCCGATTGTGACTTCAACGGTCCCCGCAACGATCATGATCATGCATTCTGGCAGGGATGCGATGCGGAAACCCTTGGAGATTTCTCCGCGCTCGCCTATTTCTTCGGACGCAGAATCCGTCAGTGGCTGAATGTGCCCGTCGGCCTGTTGAACGTTTCATTGGGCGGATCGCCGATTGAATCCTGGATGGATGCCGACGCATTGCGGGTGTTCCCCGAAGCGCTCGCTGACCTTGAGCCGTATCTTGGCGATGGCGTGGCGTCGAAGAAAAGCCGCGATTCCGTTGCCGAGCGGGACCGGTGGTACCAGGCGCTTGGATACGAGGCTGTGGCCGATGCCCACCATGAATGGCTGCCATTGATCGCGTGGGACTGTCCGGAATCCAAGAACATCGAGCCGTGCGACGTGGCATGGCATGACATACGCCTGCCGGGATGGTACAAGGATCGCGGACTTGCCGGTTTCCGCGGCGAGATTACCATGAGAAAAACCGTGTTCCTGCCTCCGTCGGATGCGGGGAAGCCCGCCCTACTGCGTCTGGGCACCATGAATGATGCCGACCATACGTGGGTCAATGGTGTGTTGGTCGGTGGGCGAAGCAATGTGTATGAGCCGCGGGACTATCCGGTCGCAGCCGGCGTGTTGCGCGCCGGCGCGAACGAAATCCGCATGCGGCTGGTCATTGAACGGCCCGGCGGCCGTGTGACGCCCGGCAAACGGATGACACTGACCATCGGAGACGATATCTTCGACCTGTCCGGCATTTGGCAGTATGCCGTGACCGCCGAAGCTGACCGCGATTGCCCATTCGAGGATTTCGTCAGATGGAAGCCGACCGGCCTGTACAATGCCATGCTCGCCCCGTGTTTTCCATATGCGGTGCGGGCTGTGCTGTGGTATCAGGGCGAATCGAATACCGGCGATCGCGCCATGCAATATGGTGACGAGCTGAAGGCCATGATTCAATTGTGGCGCGTCAAATGGCATCAGCCGGATATGCCGTTTCTGATCGTCCAGCTTCCAAAATTCGACATCGACGCCATTGAGGATGGAGGCTGGCCACTCGTCCGCGAACAGGAGTGGAACGTCGCAAACGAACTTGAAAACGTTGCGACGGTGGTGACGCTTGACGCCGGCGAGGGCAACGATCTGCATCCGTATGACAAGAAGCTCGTCGCGGATCGCGTGTTCAATGCCGCGATGGATTTGGTATACGGTCGCCAGGCTCAGCCTCAACCGGCCGTGGAAACCATCGAGGTCTGCGGAGATTTGTTGCGGATGCACTGTGTGTGGCGGAGTCGCTCGGACGAGCGGATCCGATCGGAGGGCCGCCGGCTGATGACGTTGGACGGTGACGCTCCTCGGGAAATCGAATTTCTATGGCGCGACTGCGCCACATCCGCGCGGGCCGAGGCATGGCTGGACGGCTGTGATATCGTGGCGCGCATGACGGCGCGCAGGCCAGATGAGGTGCGGTACGCGTGGAGCAATAATCCGGAATCCGGACTCATCTGCGACGGCGACGGCATGCTGATTCCGCCGTTCCGCCTGACATTGCCCACGGACGATGATAAGGGGATTCATGCGTAGGCAGGTCGCGCTTCGACAAGGACTCGTCGATGGATTCTCCGATACGGACTCTGTGATTGCCGTGTTTCGTGGCATCCCCTATGACAAGCCTTCCCGTTGGCGCATTACGATTTGTTTCGTGTCATGATTCGGTATTGGACGAATTTCGCGGCGACGGGCGATCCGAACGGTTCCGGATTGCACGAATGCCCGGCATGCGGACCCAATTGCCGACGATACATGCTGCTCGGCGGGTGCCACGATACATCGGATAGTATGTCGTATGCCAGGTCAAGTAGATGAATATAGTATAGTGTGAGCGCTCACTATAGTGTGATGGAAATCGTGACGAAGGAGACGGGCATGACGAAGGAGACGGAGACGCTGATCGCGTCCGACGAGGATCTGACTAGGCTGTTCGCCGGTAAGCCGACGCAATACCGCAAATCGAAGTCGCTGCCGAAGTTTACTGGCGAGGCCATGCGTACCTGCGCCACGATCAACCGCATCTTCTTCGATGATCCTGACGAGGCCTACCGACTGTTCCACGAGCTCGTTCCCGACGCGGGGGAGGGCGTACAATTCACGCCGCCGTTCAATGTGGATTATGGCATCGGCCTGACCATTGGCCGCGGCACGTTCTTGAACAAGGATTTTATGGTGTGCGGCGGCGGATATGTAACGCTTGGCGAGGATTGCCTGATCGGGCCGCGTTGTACCATTGCCACGCCGAATCATGCCTTGGATGCGGCAACGCGACTGGCTGGCTGGGAACATGCTTCGCCGGTGACGATTGGTGACAACGTGTGGTTTGGTGCGAACGTTACGGTCACGCCTGGCGTCACGATTGGCTCGAATTCCATTATCGGCGCGGGTTCTGTGGTTACACGAGACATTCCCGCCAATTCGATCGCAGTCGGCAATCCGGCGCATGTAATCCGCGAGATTCCCGAACGCGATCCCGCCTTCGCCGATGTCGAGGGCATCATCTGACGTTACGCTTCAACGCACTCGTTACGGAATTAAATCTTGATCTCCATTGGCGTGTTGCGAAGAATCAGAAGTTTACGTATAGTATTTCTTTCGATTCTTTCTATATCTAAGATTGATGCAGAAAGATTTGAAAGAAATGCTCTTTTTGGATGTGCGCTTAGTAAGTTAAATGAATGCACTAATTTTCGTTACAACGCCGCCGTCAAGAAAGGCGACGACAAGGTAGAAACCCAGTCCCTCAAGGAGCTGTTGCTCGGCAACGCCACCTAGGGTGGCATTCCGATTGTGATGCTCATCATCGGCGTGCTGATCGGCGTCTACTGGTTCGCACTGAACCGCACGGTTTACGGCCGCAACGTCTACGCCGTCGGTGGCAACCGCAAGGCCGCCATTCTTTCCGGCGTCGACACCAAGGCGACCGATTTCAAGATCTTCCTGAACATGGGCTTCCTGACTTCGATCGCAGCAGTCATCACCTTGTCTCGCTTGGCTTCCGCCACTGCACAGACCGGTATGGAATTCGAAATGGACGCCATCGCAGCTTGCTTCATCGGTGGCACTGCAGTCACCGGTGGTATCGGCACCATTCCGGGCGCTATGGTTGGCGCACTGATTATGGGCGTGTTGAACCAAGGCTTGTCCATCATGGGTGTTGACGCAGCTTGGGTCAAGACCATCAAGGGCCTCGTCGTGATCGCGGCTGTGGCTTACGATCTGGTCAGCAAGCGTAAGAAGGCGTGATATCCGTCAAAAAAATAGCATAAGCTGGAGCGGTATCTTTGTAAAGTGCCGCCCCAGCTTTGCGATTTATTCATATAGCTGTTAAATTGCAATCATTTAATCTTAATTATTTAGTTCTTAGGTATTTTAATTATTTAATCTTTTGAATATTAATATTATTGAATGCCGTTGATGGTGCCGTCATTACAGAAGGAGTGAATTATGGACGACAAATTTCGTATGAGGCTGTATGCGTTGACCTGTGTCGTATGCATCGCATGGTTGGCGCAGTCGATTTCTTCCGATTTGAATGATGGTACGCTGGCTACCGCGCCAAGCATTATTCTGATTGTGTGCATTGTTGGTGCGATTGCATATACCGGTTTCAGCGCGGCGCAATTATGGATGATCTCAGACAAGCATGAAGATGGGGACGAAGAAGACGATTTTGGTGGTGATGATGTCGATGAGTCTGAGAATTCTTCTGAATCAGACGGTATTAAGCTAGTGAATGCGTTATAGAAGTTCTGGATAATTCAGAAATGTAAAGTAGAAAATCGTAGAAAAGAAGGGGATTGCGATGCCTCCAGCATTGTCGTTGACTGTGGCGATTATCTGCGGACTGCTATGTCTGGTGGCGGGTGTGTTTTTGGGAGCCATGCCCATTCAGAACAGCAAAATGACTGATGCGCAACGTAAGGCGTCGTCGTTGCTGTGTTTCATCATCGCCATTGTGTTCGTCGTGTTGATGTTCACTGGGCAGGATTTGGCGACTTGGACGATTCTTGGTGGCATCGTTGTTGGTTTTGCGGTCGGCAAGATTCCGCCTCTGCATGAGGCTTTGGTTGCAAAGTGGGATTTTTTGAAGCCATACGAGCCGAAGAACAAGCGTCGTAAGGGTTCTGGCAAATCCAAGAATCGTTGATCCTATAATTCTGATTCTAGTTTCTTACGATTCCTTTTCGTTGTCGTACGATTCGGGCAGTTCGTCGCACGATTCTTCGTATTTGACCTCATGATTCGATTTTTGGGAATGAAAAAGAGATCGTGAGGTCGGATATCCTCCAGAAGTGAGATTGGAGGGTATGGATATGGATGAAAGGCGCGGATTGATGCCCTCTAACCGGTATCTTCATCTCGCGATTCGTAAAATAATAAGAAAGAAGGAATCGTGAGATCAAATAAAGAGGACCGTGCGACAAAATGACTGAATTGTGAGGCTGGGTAACGTGGCTGTAGGGCTAACACAGCAGAGATGTGCGATTATTGCTGAGTGAGTGGTGCATGATCATATGCAGAATGCCCCCGAGTTTCTTGGTTTTATCCATGATAGGATACAAAGGACAAATGTGAAGGGGTATTGAATCATATGGGAGTTTTCGCTTCAAATATATTGAAATACGTATCGTGCGCAGTGTCGGTTGGGATGATGATGGTCTGCGCGGTTTTGCCGTTCGAGGCTCACGCGGATACCTATTCGGATTTGGTTGCGGCGCAGAATTCCCATGCCAGTAGTGTGCAGCGGGAGCAGATGCTTCGTGAGCAGTTGAAAGGTGTCCAGTCCGATCTGCTCGAACAGGTCGTCGAGCTCGACAAACTGACGAATACTCAGATTCCGGTAGCTCAAGAGAAGGCTGATGTAGCTAATGATGCTGCGGCTCAGGCTCAAAGCGAAGCTGATGCCGCTGCGGACAGGCTTGATGCTGCGCGTAAGGATGAGCAGGATCTCAAAGAGAAAATAGCTCAAACTGGCGCGGATTATGACGATTCACATGCTGCCGTGGCATCAATGGCGCGTGAATCGTTGCATGGCTCGAATGCCGCGGACACGATGGCTGTTGCTACGGGTGCAAAAAGCACGAAGGAATTCGTGTCCGCCATGCAGACACGAGACGCTTTGGCGCGAACCGAGGCGAATGCTGCCGCTGCGGATGCTAATGATCTGAATGTGTCCATGAATCGTGGCGAGCGTCTGAAGGCCATCGAACAACGCATCGCCAAACTCAAGTCTGATGCCGATACTAAAGCTGCAGCTGCGTTGTCTGCCGCGTCGGAAGCGCAGGATGTTAGAGATTCCTTGGATGCATTGCGTGTGCAAGGCGAGAATCGTCGTGCGGAATTGGAAGGCAAACAGGATCAGCTGCAATCCGATGCGGCGAAACAGGCCGTGCAAACGGTGCTTCTTCAATCAAAAATCGATGATGCCAACAGACAGTACGCACAGCAACAGGCAGATGCGGCTGGCAGCGCCAATCCCGGTCAGTCCGCTCCGCAGCCTGCAAAACCGGGCAATTCTGCTTCCTCGGGAAATATGACTCCGCAGCAGCCTTCGAATCCAGTTCAGCCGTCCCAGCCGTCCCCGCCAAGTGTGCCGTCCACTACTGGTCAGGGCACACATAACGGAGACTACGGAAACATGTATCCGGCCGGACAATGCACATGGTATGCGTACAATCGTCGTGCGGAAATGGGCATCGGCACGCCGTCTTATTTGCATAACGGAGGGGAATGGTATCTGACTGCGCCGGCATATGGTTTGAGAGTCGATCATAGCCCTCAGGTCGGAGCGGCGATCTCTTTCCTCCCCGGGCAAGACGGTGCCGATGGCTCATATGGTCATGTCGCCGTCGTCGAAGCAGTGTATGGAGACGGCACGTTCCTGATTTCGGAAATGAATTGGGGAGGTCCGTTTCTGATGCACTCGAGAGTGTTGGTGAATAGGGGCCAGTACTGGTTTGTGCACTGAATAGTGTTTTTGGGGATTGTGATTTTAATGCAAATGGGTGCCGTCACGGTTTGGCTGTGACGGCACCCATTTTTTGTGTTGGATCATGCCGGATTCACGATGGCTGATTGATCAGCCGCGTGCTTTTACGTAGGCCTCGTACACGGCTTCGGTCGGCTCGCCGGTTTCTACGCCGTCGATGGTGAGCGGCCATGCGGGCGGTTCCGTTTCGCCGGACAGCACCCAAGCGGCCTGACGGGCGGCGCCGATGGCAACATACTCGTCGGTGGTCGGGCGGGTTACGTCCATGCCGAAAACGCTCGGCGCGAGCGTGCGGATTGCCTTGGACTTCGCGCCGCCGCCGATAAGTAGAATGCGGGAAATCTCAGCGCCAAGCGAACGGATAAGCTCTAGGCAGTCGCGCTGGGAGCACAGCAAGCCTTCGACGAACGCGCGGGCCATGTTCTCGCGTGTGGTGTTGGCCAGCGTCATGCCGGAAAGGGTTGCGGTCGCGTCCGGGCGGTTCGGCGTGCGTTCGCCGTCGAAATACGGCACCAGCGTAATACCGCCGGCGCCCGGTTCGGAAGCGAATGCCAGGGATGCGAGTTCGTCGTAGTCGACGCCGAGGGCTGCACGGCCGGCGTCAAGAATGCGCGATCCGTTGATGGTGCAGGCCAGTGGCAGGTAGTGGCCGGTGCAGTCGGCGAAGCCGGAAACGGCACCGGTCAGATCGTAGGTCGGATTTTCGGAAATGGCCGCTGCCACGCCGGAAGTGCCCAATGAAACGGAAACGTCACCCACGCTCATGCCAAGTCCGAGGGACGCCATGGCGTTGTCGCCGCCGCCCGGTGCGATGATGCAACCACCCTCAACGTTCTTGCCGGCGATTTCCGGGCTTGCCTTGACTGCGGCGGCATCGTGCGGTCCAAGCACGGTCGGCAGCATGATTGCGTTGGCGTGCTCGCGTGCCGCTTCGGTACCTTCCGCTGGCTCAAGCACCATGGCGATCAGATCGCGGCGGTATTCGTTGGAAGCGGCATCGTAATAGATGGTGCCGGAAGCGTCGGAACGGTCGGTGAACAGCGCTTCCAAGTGTGCGTCCTCGCCTTCCGCGACCGGGCCGTAGCCGGCGATACGCCAGCTCAGCCAATCGTGCGGCAGGCAGATCGCGGCGATCTTCTTAGCGTTTTCCGGTTCGTTTTCAGCCACCCACGCCACCTTGGTCAGCGTGAAGGAAGCAACGGGAGAGGAGCCAACGGCCTTGACCCAACGCTGCTTGCCGCGTGCAATCACATCTTCCGGTTCGCCTTCTTCGGCGGGAGCCTCGCCCATCTTTTCGATGAGGGCCGCGGCCTGCGGCGCCGAGCTTATATCGTTCCACAGCATGGCGTCGCGAATCACGTTGCCTTGCTGGTCGAGAATCACCATGCCGTGCTGCTGACCGCCAACGGCCAGTGCTTCAACGTCGTCAAGTCCGCCGGCCTGCTGGGCTGCCTCGAGGAACGCGTCCCACCAGAATTTCGGGTCGATAGACGTGCCATTGGGGTGTTTGGCCTGGCCAAAGCGCACCATTTCACCGGTTTCGGCGTCGGTCACGCGCACTTTGCAGGACTGGGTCGAGGTGTCGACGCCGGCCACGAGAGTTCGAGTCATTGTGTCTCCTTGCAGTGAGCTGGCGTAGCGAAGTGCAAGGAATTTGCACCGTCCGCCACCTCATTTAGTTAGATGAATGAACTATAATGTCTAGTGTACCATCATAAAGTGATTTGACTATAGGGACGGTGCGCTTTTTCTGCGAAGACGCGTCGAGAAGGAGGGAACCATGGCTTCACTGCGGAGTATCAATCAAGACGATTTACGAAACCATAATCTTTCCGTTGTGCTCGATTCGCTATTGCGTGCCACCGAGCCGATGAGTCGCGCCGATCTCGCCAAGAAAACCGGTTTGACCAAAGCCGCCATGTCGGTGCTGGTGTCGTTGATGCTCGAAAATGAGATTCTGGTGGAAGGCGCGCCATCCGGCCAGTCGCTGTATGGGCGACCCAGCATTCCGCTTGAAATCAAGTCTGGTCGCCTGTGCGGCATGGGATTGCAGGCCAACACCGACGGCTACGGCGTGGTGGTGCTCGATCTCGACGGTTCCGTTGTGGGGGAGCAATGGGTTGACGCCGACATGGCCAATGCTGATGAACAGGAGATTTTCGCCCGTCTCGATGAACTGGCTTTGCGGCAGGAAGATGCTCTTGCGAGGAAGGGTTATGTGCTTGCCGGTACCGGTTTGGCATTGCCGGGGCTCGTCACCGATGATCAGCGATTGCTGAGCGCACGCAATCTCGGTTGGGAACGTTTGGATCTCAAACAGTTCAATGTGGTCAAACGACTTGATCCTGTTGCCTGCAATGAGGCCAATGCCGCTGCGTTGGCGCAGATTCCCGGCTATGCCACGCAGCGTGAAGGTTCGGGGCAGATCAAACCGACCGATTCGTTTATCTACATGTCGACCGATGTGGGCATCGGCGGTGCGGTGATCCGTGAGGGACGTGTGATGAGCGGCGATCACGGTTTCGGCGGCGAATTGGGTCATGTTTCCGTCGACATGCGTGGTCCCATCTGCCGTTGCGGCCGTCGCGGCTGCCTTGAAGTGTATGCGGGCAGGCGCTCCATGGTGAGTGCGGCCGGAATCGCCAGCAGCGATGCCGCCGCGACCTGCAGTGCCATCGACGAACTGATCGACCGTTGGCACCAGCGCGACGTGCAAACCGTGGCCGTTGTTGAAAAAGCGTTGGAAGCCATATCTTCCGTAATCGCATCAACCATCAATGTCTGCGACGTCGACGTGGTGATGCTCGGCGGTTTATGGGCGCGTTTCGAGCCTGAACTAATCTGCAGAATCGAACGCATGGTACGCCCGCAAGTGCTGGCATATCCGGAAGTCGAGGCGAGCGTGCTCGTGGCCGATGTCATCGAACGTCCAGCCTTGATGGGCGCGGCTGAGATTGGCTTGCGACGCTTCATCGACAACCCGTTGCGTTTCATGGGGCAAAACTAGTCCACCCATTTGCTAAACTTACCGAGTTGGCATGTTCGCATGTTGCAACGTGGGGCGTTAGCTCAGTCGGTTAGAGCATCGGACTCATAATCCGCCGGTCCACGGTTCAAGCCCGTGACGCCCCACTCTTTCGTAAAGTCAAGGCTTCTGATACAATCCGAAAGGTTATCCGGTTCACGCGATGCTATAGGGGCGTTGCGACCCGGGTCCCCCGAATCTCTAGGAGACAAACTATGAAGCAGGGTATCCATCCTGATTATCACGCAGTGCAGGTTACCTGCTCTTGCGGCAACACCTTCGTCACCCGTTCCACCTACAACGGCGATCACATGACCGTCGACGTGTGCTCCAACTGCCACCCGTTCTACACCGGCAAGCAGAAGATCCTCGACACCGGTGGCCGCGTGGCACGCTTCGAGAAGCGTTACGGCAAGAAGGCCAAGTGAGTCTTATTGCTTAGGCAATGAAAAACGCCAGTCCGATTGTGGGCTGGCGTTTTTCATTAACGGATGCGTATGCGCTGCGTGCATGCGATTGGGATATTCGTAAGATGCGTGGAATGCCTGCGAAATACCGCGCTTCGGCAGCGTTTCCAAGGCACCTTATATGATGGATAGATTGAGTGGAGTTCAGCGAAGCGTTCACGCTGAAGCGCAGATTTATAAGCAGACAGAAAAGGCGTACATTGGCAGACGAGCAGTTCCCCGCGGCAGTTACCGCACTTGAGGAATATCACAATATCGAACAGCAGATGGCCGAGCCGGAAGTCGCGTCGGATCCGGATAAGATGCGTAAGCTGGGACGTCGTCACGCTGAGTTGGGCGTCATCGTTTCCGCATACACCGCATACAAGCAGGTGAAAGACGATCTGGAGGCAGCCAAGGAAATGGCTTCCGAAGATCCGGATTTCGCGGAAGAGGCGAAACGTTTGGAGAGCGAGCTTCCAGCGGCGGAGGAGAAGCTGCGTACCGCGTTGATTCCGCGTGATCCCGATGATGCGCGTGACACGATCATGGAAATCAAGGCGGGCACTGGCGGCGAGGAAGCGGCGCTTTTTGCGGGCGATTTGCTGCGCATGTACATGCGATATGCGGAAAAGCGTGGCTGGTCGGTTGCCGTGCAAAGCGAAAACACCACCGAGCTGGGTGGCGTCAAAGACGTGCAGCTTGCCATTCGCGCCAAGGGTACTCCTGCGCCGGAAGATGGCGTATGGGCGTCTCTCAAGTATGAGGGTGGCGTGCATCGCGTGCAGCGTATTCCCGTCACCGAATCGCAGGGTCGCATCCAAACTTCCGCGGCCGGTGTCATTGTGTTCCCGGAAGCCGACGAAGACGATGATGAGATTGAAATCGATCAGAAGGATCTGAAAATCGACATCTTCATGAGCTCCGGCCCGGGTGGCCAGTCCGTGAACACCACATATTCCGCCGTTCGTATGACCCACATTCCGACCGGCATCGTGGTGAGCATGCAGGATGAGAAGAGCCAGATCCAGAATCGTGCGGCCGCACTGCGCGTGTTGAAGAGCCGCCTGCTCGCCATGAAGCACGAGGAGGAAGCCGCACAGGCCGCAGACATGCGTCACTCCCAGGTGCGCTCGCTGGATCGTTCCGAACGAATCCGCACGTACAATTTCCCGGAGAACCGTATCGTCGATCATCGTACGAATTACAAGGCGTACAACCTTGACGCCGTGCTTGACGGCGATTTGCAGGCCGTCATCGATTCCGACATCCAGGCGGATGAGGCCGATCGTCTCGCCAACCAGAAGTAAGGCGTGGTTGTGGCTACGGTATTCGAAACGGTGCGTTCCTCCGCGGCCATATTGAGCGCGGCAGGTGTCGACACTCCGGAACATGACGTCAAACTGCTGCTCGCCGAAGCCTTCCACGTCGATTTGCGGGACGTGGACAAGGCCATGCTTATGGGAGAGGACGTTGGACATCTGAACAGTGCCTTGGCGTCCGATTCACCAGAATCGGGCGCTTGGGCGAATGCGAAAACCACCGGGAATACCGTCGCGGCGGCCATGGAACGGTTCCATTCCATGGTGGATCGTCGAGCCAAACGTGAGCCATTGCAACACATCACCGGCCATGCGCCGTTCCGCTATCTCGATCTGAAAGTCGGACCGGGCGTGTTCATTCCGCGTCCTGAAACCGAGTTGGTGGTGCAGGAAGGCATCGAATGGACCACCCGGCATGGCATGTACCGTGCCAAAGTGGTCGATTTATGCGCCGGTAGCGGTGCGATCGGCCTTGCTTTCGCCACGGAAGTGCCGGGCAGCGAAGTCTGGGCCGTCGAAAAAAGCGAACGGACCGCGCAGTGGACGCGTCGCAATCTTGACGAAACCACGAAACGGTATCCGGCGATCGCAGGTAATTATCATCTGGAAATCGCCGACGCCACGCAGATGCCGACACTGAACCAGCTTGACGGCACAATCGACATCGTGCTCACCAATCCTCCGTATGTGCCGCTTTCCGACATTCCCGTACAGCCAGAAGTACGCGATTACGATCCCGATCTGGCGTTGTATGGCGGTTCCGCGGATGGTACGCTCATTCCGGAGCGCATCATCTCACGCGCTTCGAAACTGCTCAAGCCAGGCGGGCTCATGGTAATGGAACACGATGTCACGCAAGGGGAGCGGCTTGCCGCTTTTGCACGTACTTGCGATTTCGTCGATGTTGTCGTGCACAACGATTACACCGGTCGTCCGCGTTATCTGACGGCAGAAAAGCAAGAAATCGGATAATACAAGACGTTTCACGGCATGCCGGTGAAAATATAGCCGGAAGTTGAGTCTCACTATAAGAACATTTTATGCATGGCGCTGTCCGTCGGGCTATAAAGAACAATCGGAATGCACATGAAGAACGGATGGCAGCCATAAGCGGCCGTTGCGGTTCCGCGCACGGGATTGAGATGAACATGAATGGCTTTCATGGTGCGCGTTGAGAGAAATGTGCGGCATTTTCAAGGAAAGAGGAAGAACGGAATGAACGTCAAGTTCTCCGCTAAGTGCGTTGCCGTGATCGCGGCAGGCGCAATGTCAATGTCCCTCGCTGCCTGCTCTGGCGGCAGCATGGACGGTTCCAGCAGCTCCAATGGTAGTGCGGCCAACAGCGATACCATCACGCTGGGATCCATCACCACCAACTCCGGTACCGCCGCCGCATACGGCGAGGCCGAAGTCGCCGGCTTCAAGCTGGCTGTGGACGAGATCAACGCCAAGGGCGGCATCAACGGCAAGAAGGTCAAGCTCGAGTCCATGGACGATAAGGGCGACGCCACCGAAGCCTCCAACGCCTTCAACAAGCTCGCCGGTGACAACAGCGTGCTCGGCGTGCTCGGTCCGACCATCTCCTCCACCACCGCAGCAGTGGCTCCGCTGGCCGATCAGGCCAAGCTGCCGGCCATCGCTCCGGCCGCCACCTCCGACTCCATCGAGACCGGTGGTTACATGTTCCGCACCTGCTTCAAGGATTCCTATCAGGGTGAGATTGCAGCCAAGTTCGCAGCCGAGACCCTGAAGGTCAAGAAGGTCGCCGTGCTATACGGCACCGGCGACCCGTACTCCTCCGGCGTGGGCAAGGCTTTCGCCGATGCCGCCAAGAAGGCCGGCCTTGAGGTCGTGGCAGAGGAGAATTCCTCCAGCGCCGACGACACCGAGTACTCCTCCCAGCTGCAGAAGATTCAGGCCGCTGGCGCCGAGTTCCTGTACGCTCCGTACTATTACTCCGTTGCTGGCCCGTACATCATCCCGCAGGCCCGTTCCGTCGGCTACGATGGTTATGTGATGGGTCCTGACGGCTACGATGGCCTGAAGATGACCGACGATAAGTCGCTGTACAACAATGTGCTCTACACCACCCATTATTCTCCAGACGACACCTCCAACGCCAAGGTACAGGACTTCATCAAGTCTTACAAGAAGGCCAACAAGAACGCCGATCCAAACACCTTCACCGCACTGGCCTATGATTCCGTGTACATGATGGCTCAGGCGATCGAGAAGGCCGGTAAGAACGCTACCCGCGAGTCTGTGCGCAACGCTATCTCCGGTATGAGCTTCGAAGGCGTGACCGGCAACTTCACGCTCGACAAGAAGGGCTCCCCGAAGAAGTCCGTCATCGTCCTTGAGCTTAAGGACGGCAAGCCTCAGTACAAGACCACCATCCAGCCATCCAAGTGATTTCCATCTGCTTGAAGGCAAGGATTTTGAAAGCCTGAGCATATAAGAGGAGGGGACCGGGAAACCGGTTCTCTCCCTTTCGCGTATCAAGGCGTTTTATCCATATTCGTCGGGTTCGAGAGCCTGACGGCAGACAAATTTTTGAAAGGAGGAATGATGGGCGATCAGATCATCATGTTCATCAGCCAGATCTTCAATGGTTTGAAGATCGGTAGCGTGTACTCGCTTGTGGCACTTGGCTACACCATGGTGTACGGCATCATTCGTTTGATCAACTTCGCGCACGGCGATTTCATCATGGTCGGCGCATATGTGCTGATGCTTACCATTCCGGCAATCGTCGCGTTCGGCCTGCCCGCATGGGTGGCCGTCATTCCTGCGATCCTCATGTGCGTGGCGGTGGGCGTCATCGTGGAGAGGGCCGCATATAAGCCGGTGCGTGAGAAGGGCAACAGCATGACGGCCCTCATCACCGCAATCGCCATGAGCCTGTTGCTGGAGAATGGCTCTCAGGCCATCTTCGGCGCCGATTACCAGACCGTGCCAACGATCATCCAGATTCCGACGCTGTCGCTCGGCAAGCTGAAGATCGACGGTGCGACCATCATCACCATCGCGCTCGGCGTCATCATCATGGTCGCGCTGCAGCTGTTCGTCTCCCACACCAAGCAGGGCAAGGCCATGCGTGCGGTTTCCGAAGATAAGGAAGCGTCGATTCTGATGGGCATCAACGTGAACTCCACCATCACGCTGACCTTCGCCATCGGTTCCGGCCTGGCTGCGGTGGCGGCGCTTATGTACTGCATTTCCTATCCGCAGGTGTCTCCGATGATGGGCGCGATGCTGGGCCTGAAGGCATTCGTCGCGGCCGTGCTCGGTGGTATCGGCTCCATTCCGGGCGCTATGGTCGGCGGTCTGGTGATCGGCGTGGTCGAAAGCCTGACCAAGGCGTATATCGGCACCATTACCGGAGGTGTGATCACGTCCGCGTTCTCCGACGCCATCGTGTTCGGTATCCTCATCATCGTGCTCCTGGTCAAGCCATCCGGCCTGATGGGCGAACCGGAAACAGAGAAGGTGTGATCCCATGAAGAAATCAATGCTTTCCACCAAACAGTCCTATCTGATGTGCGCGATCGGTGTGGTCGTGCTGTTCGGCATCCTGATGGGCGTATGTGAATCCGGCATGGCCAGCGCCTATATCAAAGGCATCATGATGACCATCTGCATCGCCATCATCATGACCACTTCGCTGAACCTCACTATCGGCGTGCTCGGCCAGCTTACGTTGGGCTGCTGCGGTTTCGAGGCAATCGGCGCGTATTCCGCTGCTTTGCTGAGCAAGCTGCTCGTCGCCAATGGCGTTGCGATGGATCCGACTTTGCGATTCCTGCTTACCACCCTCGTCGGTGGTGTAATCGCCTGCATTTTCGGTATTCTGGTTGGCATTCCTGCATTGCGTCTGCATGGTGATTACCTCGCCATCATCACGCTTGGCTTCGGTGAGATCATCCGCGTGATCATCCAGAACCTGAAGGTTGCCGGCGGCATGGGTCTCGACAAGGGTGCCGCAGGACAGGCGTTGATCGGCATCGACCGTCTCGCCAACCTGTATGTCGTGTTCTGGATTACCGTCGTCACCGTAGTGCTGCTGTTCATGTTCGCCCGCTCCCGTTACGGACGTGCCGTCAAGGCCATCCGCGACGACGAGATCGCGGCCAGCGCATCCGGCATCAACATCACTTACATGAAGGTGCTCGTATTTGCGATTTCCGCGTTCTTCGCAGGCATCGCCGGTGGCATCTTCGCACAGTACATCGGTTCGTTGAATCCGTCCATGGCCGGATGGCTGCAGTCGATCAATTACGTGATCATGGTGGTGTTCGGCGGTATGGGATCGCTGACCGGTTCCATCGTCTCCGCCATCGGCCTGACGATTCTTCCGGAATTGCTGCGCGCCTTCTCCACCTACCGCATGCTCGTGTACTCGGTGGCACTGGTGCTCATTATGATCTTCCGGCCGCAAGGCATCTTCGGCAACTGGGAATTCTCCCTGACCAAGACCATCAACAAGCTGTTCTACCCGATGAAGTTCAAAGCACACGGTAAGCCGAAGCAGGCCGAAACCGTTGAAAAGGTCAAGGCGTCCAAGGAATCCGGCAAGAACGCTAAGAAGACGACTGAAAAAGTCGAAACCGCTGAAAAGGTTGCTGAGACGGTCACCACTACCAAGGAGGCGAAGGCATGAGCGAGCCCATCCTCAAGGCCGAGCATCTCGGCATCACCTTCGGAGGCTTGAAGGCCGTATCCGACTTCAACATGACCATCAACTCCGGTGAGCTCATCGGTCTGATTGGACCGAACGGCGCAGGCAAGACCACTGTGTTCAACCTACTGACCGGCGTGTACCAGCCTACGGAAGGCGAGTTCTTCCTGGACGGCGAACGCATGAACGGCAAGAAGACGTACCAGGTAGTGCGTGCCGGAATCGCCAGAACCTTCCAGAATATTCGTCTGTTCGGTCAGATGACGGTGGAAGAGAACGTGCTGGTCGCGTTCAACGAATCGTTCAGCTACCACATGGGCGGCGCGATCTTCCGCACGCCGAAATTCTGGAAGCAGGAACGCGAAATGCACGCCAAAGCCATCGACCTACTCAAGATCTTCGGATTGGAAGGTCTGGCGGAAACCGAAGCCGCGAATCTGCCGTACGGCGCCCAGCGCAAGCTGGAAATCGCACGCGCCCTCGCCACCGGCATGAAGCTGCTTCTGCTCGACGAACCGGCCGCAGGCATGAATCCGACGGAAACCGAGGATCTGCTTAACTGCATCAACACCATCCGCAACCGTTTCGGCATCGCCATCCTGCTGATCGAACATGACATGAGCTTGGTGATGAACGTCTGCCAGCGCATCCAGGTGCTCGACTACGGACGCACCATCGCAGCCGGCACGCCGGATGAGATTGCCAACAATCCGCAGGTCATTTCCGCATACCTTGGTTCCGATGACGAAGATGACGAAAGCGAGGAGGAAGCCTGATGCTGGAAGTCAAGAACCTTTCCGTTTCGTACGGTGCCATCGAAGCCGTCAAGGACATCAGTTTCACCGTGAAGGATGGCGAGATCGTGTCCTTGATCGGTGCGAACGGCGCGGGCAAAACCACCACGCTGCACACCATCACCGGTCTGGTGCCGGCTAAATCCGGTTCCGTGATGTACAACGGCGTGGACTTGCTGAAAACCCACAGCAACAAGATCGTGACCCTCGGCATGGCTCACATTCCCGAAGGCCGTCACGTCTTTACGCGCATGAGCGTTGAGGAGAACCTCGAAATGGGCGCGTTCAGCCTGAAGGACCAGTCGAGCCTTAAGAAGGATCTTGACATGGTCTACGGTCTGTTCCCGCGTCTGAAGGAACGTCGCAACCAGAAAGCCGGCACACTGTCCGGTGGCGAGCAGCAAATGCTCGCGATGGGCCGCGCGCTGATGAGCCATCCGAAGACGATCCTCATGGACGAACCGTCCATGGGTCTGTCCCCGAAGCTCGTCAAGGAGATCTTCTCCATCATCCGCAAACTGCACGAGCAGGGCATCACGATTCTGTTGGTTGAGCAGAATGCCAAGATGGCGCTGTCGATCGCGGACCGTGCATACGTGCTGGAAACCGGCCGTATCACGATGGAAGGCGACGCCAAAGAACTGCTGAACAACGAGCAGGTGCGCAAGGCGTATCTGGGCGCATAAGGTCAGTTTCAACGTAGCTGAAGAATCCTGCCTTACAATGGTGGGGTCAGCAAGCCGAAAAGGGAGGTGTCATGAGCGAGATTCGCGCTATTTCAGACGAATCCCTTGCCCAGGCTGTCGAAATCGTACGTGACGGCGGATTGATTGTGATTCCTACGGACACGGTCTACGGCGTTGCGTGCGATCCGCGCAACATTGAGGCGATCCGTAAGGTGTTCGCGGCGAAGCAACGCCCGAAATACAAGTCGTTGCAGGTGCTGTTGCCGTCTATTGAAAGCCTGGAGAAGCTGCATTTGGATTTGCCGGTGCCGTTGAACCGCCTGTCCGCCATGTTCATGCCGGGCGCATTTTCTCCGATCGCTGTGGCGGGCGACAACTGCACGCTCGCCACGGTACGCACGGATCCCGCCACAGGAAAGGCCACGCAAGGCGTGCGCATTCCGAATTCCGCGGCCGCATTACGTGTTTTGCGTACTACCGGTCCGTTGGCCGCCACCAGCGCCAACCGTTCCGGCGATGAAAGCGCGCAAACCGTTGACGAGGCCGTTCAGGCGTTCGGCGATGCGGTGGATCTGTATTTGGATGGGGGAGCGACCCCCGGCCATGTGGCTTCCACAGTGGTGGCAGCCGACCCGCATGGGCGTGACGGCATTGCGATTCTTCGAGAGGGAGTGATTCGCGAACCGGTTATCCGAAAGGCCTTGACGTTGAATGGCGGTGCCTTGGGCGTATGAGAATCTATCTGTTCATTGCTGCGATTGCTGGTGGTGTCACCTATCTGATCACGCCGCTGATTCGCCATATCGCCATTGAGATCGGTGCGGTCGGCGAAGTGCGTGCGCGAGACGTGCACACCATTCCAACTCCGCGACTGGGCGGTTTGGGCATGTTGATCGGCTTCACTGTGTCGATGCTGTTCGCATCACGCATTCCGTTTATTCAGGGATTGTTCGCGCAATCGCAACAGGCGTGGGTGATTCTCGCCGGTGCCGTTATGATCAGTCTGCTGGGCATGGCCGATGATTTGTGGGATCTTGATTGGATGCTCAAGCTTGCCGGCCAGCTGCTGATTTCCGTGTTTGTGGCATGGGGCGGCTTGCAGATCATTTCGCTTCCGCTTGGTTCGTTGGTGACGGCATCGCCGAGCCTGTCGATGGCCATCACCGCGTTTTTGGTCGTCGCGTCCATTAACGCGGTCAATTTCGTGGACGGTCTGGATGGCTTGTCGTCGGGCATTGTAGCGATCGGCGGTATCGCGTTCGCCATTTATTCGTACATCATTGCCCGCAATTCACCTTCATACGCTTCGATGGCAACGCTGATTGACATTGCCATGGTGGGCATGTGCGTGGGCTTTCTGCTGCATAACTGGCATCCGGCGAAGTTGTTCATGGGGGACTCCGGTTCCATGCTGCTTGGTTATCTGATCACCTGCGCTTCGATTGTGATGACCGGTCGCCTTGATCCCGCCAGCATTCATGCCAGCATCTATCTGCCGGTGTTCATGCCGATTCTGCTGCCGATTCTGGTATTGTTCCTGCCGATCCTCGACATGTGTCTTGCGATTGTGCGCCGCTTGCGTAAGGGGCAGTCGCCAATGCATCCGGATCGTATGCACCTGCATCATCGCATGCTACGTATCGGGCATTCCGTGCAGGGTGCTGTGCTGATTCTGTGGGGGTGGGCCGCGCTGATCGCCTTCGGTTCGATTATGACGCTGTTTTTCAAGGCACAGCATGTGCTTATCGGATTTCTGATTGCGGCTGTGGTATTGACCGTCGCCACCATGCATCCGTATTTAAAGCATAGAATTCCTGAGATACTGGAAGAGGATGCTGCGGACGCCAGCAGGCACGCCGCGTTACGGTCATCGAAGTACGGCAAAAAATGATTAAACGCTTTGCCTAGCGGCATTGGTTGACTTTCATGGCACCTTTGTTTGCTGCTGATTTTGCCGTGTCGCGCTAAGTCAGCCCGCGTTCATATAGTAGGTTTATGGCTACAATTCCTGATATGAATGCAGATTCCACGTACGCTCCACTTCCTCCGATTTTCGCACAGCTTGGCCTCGCCTATGACGATGTGCTGCTGCTGCCGAACGAGACGGATGTCATTCCGTCCGAAGTGGATACGACCACCCATCTGACCCGCAACATCACGATGAAGGTCCCGGCGATTTCCGCCGCAATGGACACCGTCACCGAGTCCGATATGGCCATTGCCATGGCTCGTAATGGCGGCATCGGCGTGTTGCACCGCAATCTTTCCATCGACGACCAGGCTGCTCAGGTCGACATCGTCAAGCGCTCCGAATCCGGTATGATCAACGATCCGTTGACCGTCAGCCCGGATGTGACGCTGGCTGATCTCGACAAGCTGTGCGGTCGTTTCCATATTTCCGGTCTGCCGGTCGTTGACAACGACAACAAGCTCGTTGGCATCATCACCAACCGCGACATGCGTTTCATCGCATCCGAGGATTACGACCGCCTCAAGGTTTCCGAGGTCATGACCCGCGAAAACCTCATCACCGGTCCGTCCAACATCTCCAAGGAAGACGCCCACGACCTGCTGGCCAAGTACAAGGTCGAAAAGCTGCCGCTGGTCGACGATGAAGGCCACCTCACCGGCTTGATCACCGTGAAGGACTTCGTGAAGACCGAGCAGTACCCGGACGCCACCAAGGATGAGCAGGGTCGTCTGCGCGTCGCCGCGGGCATCGGCTTCCTGGGCGACGCCTATAACCGTGCTTCCGCTCTGATGGAAGCCGGCGTGGACGTGCTCGTGGTCGACACCGCCAACGGTGAGGCCAAGCTGGCTCTCGACATGATTCGTCGCCTGAAGTCCGATTCCGCGTTCAAGGGCGTTGACATCATCGGCGGTAACGTAGCCACCCGTCAGGGCGCTCAGGCCATGATCGACGCCGGTGTTGACGCCGTCAAGGTCGGTGTCGGCCCAGGCTCCATCTGCACCACCCGCGTGGTGGCCGGTGTTGGCGTGCCGCAGCTCACCGCAGTGTACGAGGCCGCTCAGGCCTGCCGTGCCGCTGGCGTGCCGTGCATCGCCGACGGTGGCATTCACTACTCCGGCGACATCGCCAAGGCTCTGGTTGCCGGTGCCTCCACCGTCATGCTCGGTGGCACCCTCGCAGGCTGCGAGGAAGCTCCGGGCGAGAAGGTGCTGCTGCACGGCAAGCAGTACAAGCTGTACCGTGGCATGGGCTCCCTCGGCGCCATGGCTCCGCGTGGCAAGAAGTCCTACTCCAAGGATCGCTACTTCCAGGCTGACGTCACCTCCAACGACAAGGTCGTTCCGGAAGGCGTTGAAGGCGAAGTGCCGTACCGCGGACCGCTGAACGCAGTGCTGTATCAGATGATTGGTGGCCTGCACCAGTCCATGTTCTACATCGGCGCCCACAACATCGCCGAAATGCCGGAACGTGGCCGTTTCATCCGTATCACCGACGCTGGCTTGCGCGAATCCCATCCGCACGACATCGTCATGACCGCCGAAGCCCCGAACTACTCCGGCCGCCAGTGATTACTGAATCCCAGTAATCAATAATCGGTAAAAGCCTCTTACTTCTCGGAAAAGACCGAAAGTAAGAGGCTTTATTCATATCCGCAACGTGAATATTTATCACCGAACGTCGCCCTATCGCCAAGTAGCGGCATTGGTGCATGAAGCAAATCGCGAAAAAGCGTGACTTTCCAGTGCGTAGGCCTTCCAATCTCCCTACCTCGCGGTATCTTCGAATGTTCAGCTGAAGCGTGCCAAGCGGCACGCGCACACGCAAAGGAAACGAGGCAAGATGGTTGACGCACATGACGGTGAAACATACACGGCGAAGGATTCACGCCTGATCTGGATCGACTGCGAGATGACTGGTCTTGACATCTTCCACGACGAACTGTGCGAGATTTCCGTAGTGCCGACGGACTTCGACCTCAACGTGCTCGACGAAGGCATCGATTTCGTGATCAAGCCTTCCGATGCGGCCGTGGCTAATATGAACGATTTCGTGCGCGCCATGCACACCCGTTCCGGACTCATCAACGAATGGGAGAACGGCCTGAGCGTCGAAGAGGCTGAACGGAAAGTCACCGAATACGTGTCCCGCTTCACCCCGGACGGCGTCAAGCCGCTGCTCGCAGGCAACTCCATCGGATCAGACAAAAAATTCCTCGACCGTTACATGCCGAACCTCATGGAACACCTGCACTACCGCGTAATCGACGTGAGCACGCTCAAAGAGCTTGCCCGCCGCTGGTATCCGGCCGTATACAACAACCGTCCGCCGAAGAACGGCGGACATCGCGCGCTCGCCGACATCATCGAATCCCTGGATGAACTGCGTTACTACCGTAAGGCGTTCATGGCAGCGGCGCCCGGTCCTGACGCAGCCGAAGCCAAAGCGATCGCCGATCAGATCGTGGCAACCAGCATTTTGAACAACAACTGATTCTGCATATCGCATAATCGTTGGAAAATCTGATATTCCAACGAAAACATGGAAAGGACTCCAGTGAGCGCAGCCGATTGGACCAGCATCGAAATCCCGCAAGACATTCGCTTGGTGGTTGCCGATATGGACGGCACCCTGCTTGATGAGCATAGCGAGATTCCGCAAGGTTTTTGGCCGATGCTTGCGCGGTTGCGCTCACGAGGCGTTGAATTCGTGCCGGCGTCCGGACGCCAGTACGCTACCTTGCGTGCCATGTTCGCCGATAAGGCGGCGCAGGTGCTTGACGGCGGAGAACTTTCGTATATCGCGGAAAACGGCAATGTCGTGGCCATTGACGGTAATATTGCCGAAGTGCACGGCGTCGATACCGATGTGACCCGCTGGACCATCGACACGGTGAACGCTTCTGCCGCGGTTGGCGAATATGATATGGGATTGGTGCTTTGTGGCCTGCGCACGGCATACGTGCAGCGTACGGACAAGCCATTCCTTGACGAAGTCGGCAAATATTATGCGGCACTGGAGATTGTGGACGATCTGCATAGCGTGCTTGAAGATGTGATCGCATCAAACGGCGAAAGCGACACCATGCTCAAACTGGCGATTCTCGATTTCGACGGTGCCGAAGCGATGGCCGCGGAAAAGCTGACGCCACTGAAAAACGATTATCAGGTGGTGGTTTCCGGCAAACTGTGGGTCGACATCATGAATGCTGCAACCGATAAGAAGCAAGGCGTCGAAGCGTTGCAACGCGTGCTTGGCGTTACTGCGGCCCAAACGGCGGTATTTGGCGATTATCTTAACGATTTGCAGATGCTCTCGGCGGGGCAGTGGTCGTTCGCCATGGGCAATGCGCACCCCGCGTTGAAGCAAGCTGCGCATTTTGTGGCTCCATCCAATGCCGATCACGGGGTGCTTCAGGTTGTCGACAAGCTGATTGCGTAAGGAAGCCGTTTTTCGAAATTGATGGTCGAACGAACAGGAAAGGCGGTGCGGCATGCGGCAGGCTGAGGCATTGGCGATTCTGCAAAGTGGTACGAGCGTCTTTCTGACAGGCGCGCCGGGTGCCGGCAAGACTTACGTGCTTAACGAGTTCGTACGTCAGGCCCGTGCCGAAGGTGCGGCGGTGTCGGTGACGGCGTCCACCGGTATCGCGGCCACGCACATCAACGGGCAGACCATTCATTCATGGAGCGGTGTCGGACTTGCCAACGCGCTCACCGACAATCTGATCAAAACCATACGTACCCGACGTAAACGTAAGTTGCAAGGCGCTGACATTCTCATCATCGACGAGGTTTCCATGCTGCATGCGTGGCTGTTCGACATGGTCGATCAGGTGTGCCGCATCATTCGCCGTGACCAGCGCCCGTTCGGCGGGCTTCAAGTGGTGCTGTCCGGCGATTTCTTCCAGCTTCCGCCGGTGAGCGTGGGTGGACGCAACCACGATCTGGTCACACCAAGCCCGGAATTCGTGGCTTCCCGCGAACGATATGCGAACGCGGGACTCAATCCAGACGGTTTCGTCACTGAATCATTAGTATGGCGGGAATTGAATCCTGCGATCTGTTACCTGACCGAACAGCATCGTCAGGATGACGGCAGTCTGCTCACCGTGTTGACCGATATTCGCAACGGTTGCGTGAACGACGACGACCGCAATGTACTCCTCACCAGGCTGGGCGCAATTCCCGAACCTGGTCAGCAGGCCGTCAATCTGTTTCCCGTCAACAAGCAGGCGGACACGCTCAACGACATGCGCCTGTTCGAAATCAGCGAGGAACCGCACGAATATTTCGCTGAAGCCGCAGGGCCGGTCAATCTGGTGGAACGTTTGAAGAAAAACATGCTTGCCCCCGAACGTTTGCAGCTCAAAACCGGAGCTGCGGTGATGGCTGTACGTAACGACACCGACCACCAATTCGTGAACGGATCATTGGGCACCGTGCGCGGATTTGCCGCCGAAAACAAGGGCGGATGGCCGATTGTTGAATTTGAAAACGGCAATGTCGTTACCATGAAGCCGAATTGCTGGGAAATGATGGACGGCGACACAGTGCTCGCCAGCGTCAACCAGGTGCCGTTGCGCTGTGCGTGGGCGATCACCATCCACAAATCGCAAGGTATGACGCTCGACCGTGCGGTGATGGATTTGCGGCGCACTTTCGCGCCCGGCATGGGGTATGTGGCGTTGTCTCGTGTGGAAGGTCTGCAAGGCCTGTATCTGAACGGTGTGAACGAACGCATGTTTTTGGTTTCGCCCGATGCGGTGCGATTGGATGGTGAGTTGCGTCTCGCCTCGGCGCAGGCATCCGATATGTTGGCTCATGATGGCATCGCCGCGTTCCAGCAGATGACTGCAGCCTCAGACGATGACGAGTTCGCGCAGGATGCGCTGTTCTAGTACGGCGATTGCCTCGTTTGGCATTTACGATGTTTTTGGGATTCGACGGATATGACTGTTGTACTCCGTCTGTGTGCTGCCATGCATTGGTGAACGGGTGGTCGGATTGGGCGTTACGTCCCCTTGCCTGAGTAGTTTTGAGCGTATGACTAAAGCACTTCGTATGTCCACCATGTTCCTGCGCACCCTGCGTGAGGATCCCGCCGATGCCGATGTTGTATCGGATAAGCTTTTGCAGCGTGCCTGCTACCTGCGCAAGGCCGCTCCGGGTATTTGGACCTGGCTGCCGCTGGGCCTGAATGTTCTGAACAAGATCGAAAACATCATCCGTGAGGAAATGGCTTCGATCGACGCTCAGGAAGTTCACTTCTCCGGTCTGCTGCCGCGTGAACCGTATGAGGCCACCCACCGTTGGGAAGAATATGGCGACAACATCTTCCGTTTGAAGGATCGCCATGAGGCCGACTACCTGCTGGCGCCGACCCATGAGGAAATGTTCACCCTGCTGGTCAAGGACCTGTACTCCTCCTACAAGGATCTGCCGGTTACCCTCTACCAGATTCAGACCAAGTATCGTGACGAATTCCGCCCGCGTGCAGGCCTGATTCGTGGCCGTGAATTCATCATGAAGGACGCCTACTCCTTCACGCTCGACAAGGAAGGCCTTGTCAAGGCGTATATGGACGAGCGTGGCGCCTACGAGCGTATTTTCAACCGTCTCGATTTGAAGTATGTGCCAGTGCACGCCATGGCCGGCCCGATGGGCGGCTTCGAATCCGAAGAGTTCCTTGCCCCGATGGAAATCGGTGAAGACACCTTCGCACAGTCGCCGAGCGGTAAGGCTTGGAATGTTGAAGCGCTGACCACTCCGGAACCGGAAGCCATCGACTTCAGCAACACTCCAGCCGCTGAAAAGCGTCCGACGCCGAATGCTGAAACCATCGATCAGATGGTTGAATTCGCCAATGCCAACCATCCGCGTTCCGATGGCCGCGCGTGGGAGGCTTCCGACATTCTGAAGAACGTGGTGATCGCCGTGATGCATCCGCAGGATGACGATCATGATGAGCCGTGGCGAGAACTGGTGGTTGTCGGCGTGCCTGGCGATCGTACCGTTGACATGAAGCGTCTTGAAGCGCAGTTCACTCCGGCTGAAATCGAAGAGGCCACCGACGAGGATCTGAAGAAGCATCCGGAACTCGTCAAGGGCTATATCGGCCCGATGGCGTTTGGCCCGCAGGCTCGTGGCGGTGAAAAGGCTGAAAACGCCAATGAAACCGGCGAAGCGTTGCGTTACCTCATCGACGCGCATATCGCCCGCGGTTCCGCATGGTTCACCGGTGCCGATGAAGCCGGCGTCGACTACTACGATCTCGTGTACGGCCGCGACTTTGAGGCCGACGGCGTGGTGGAGGCCGTACAGGTTCGCCACGGCGACATGAGCCCGGACGGTTCCGGACCGCTGAGCTTCGAACGCGGTGTGGAAATCGGTCAGGTGTTCCAGCTTGGCCTGAAGTATTCCAACGCGCTCGGTCTGAAGGTGCTCGACCAGAACGGCAAGACCGTGCCGGTATGGATGGGCTCCTACGGTATTGGCGTGTCTCGTGTGATGGCTTGCATCGCTGAAACACACCATGACGAGAAGGGCTTGGCATGGCCGGCCATCATCGCTCCCGCCCAGGTGCATGTGGTGGCCACCGGCAAGGATGCGGCCGCATTCGAAGCCGCCGAGCGACTGATCGCCGAGCTGGAAGCCAAGGGCATCGAAGTGATCTTCGATGACCGCAAGAAGGTTTCCCCGGGTGTCAAGTTCAAGGATGCCGAGCTTATCGGTGTGCCGCTGATCGCCGTCGCAGGCCGCGACACTGTCAACAATGGCACCATTGAAGTGCGTGACCGCAATGGCGAGAACGCCGAAGCCGTGCCTGTTGCCGACGCCGCCCAGATGATCGCCGAGCGTGTTGCCGCACTGCTGAAGTAATAATCGTATTTTTTCTGATTATTTCATCATATAGACGGAAGATTATGGAAATTCCATAGTCTTCCGTTTTTTTATCTAGAAAACAGATGGAAGGAAGTATGATTTTGCGGAAAACATTTATGGGGTTGTTGCCTGTTACCGAACTGTTTGTTTTCTTAAGTAATCCTATGTTATAATAAATCTCATGTTGGTAAAGGAATGGGCCAGACTGGAAGGATTGCATCCGCAGACCGTGTGGAAATGGTGCCGTCAGGGCACCATGCCCGTTCCTGTGGAACAGACGCCGACCGGCATGTGGCTCATCCACGACCCGAAATACGAGACCATGCCGCAATCGAAAAGCATGGAACCCCGCACCGTCTGCTATGCGCGAGTATCCAGCGGCGACCAAAAGAACGACCTGCAACGTCAAGCCGACCGGTTGAAGGCGTTCGCTCTTAGCATGGGCGTCGAGAAGCCCGAGGTGGTCACGGAGACGGGTTCCGGCATGAACGACAGGCGGCGCAAGCTCAACCGGCTATTGTCCGACCCGACCGTGGGCACGCTGATCGTGGAGCACAGGGACAGGCTCGCCCGCATGAACGCGGGGCTGGTGGAGAGCGCGTTGAAAGCGCAGGGACGCCGAATCATCGTGGTGGACGACACGGAGCTGGACGACGATCTGGTGCGCGACATGACCGAGGTGCTGACCTCGTTCTGCGCCCGGCTGTACGGGCGTCGCGCAGCCAAGCGCAAGACGGACGCGGCGTTGAAGGCGGCACGCGATGCTTGAGGCGGTCAAGGTGGCGCTTGACCCGACGCCACGGCAGGAACGACTCTTGGAGTCCCATGCTGGTGCGGCGCGGTTCGCCTACAACGCGGGACTCGCTCATGTCAAGGACATGCTCGAACGCGGCGATAAACCCGAATGGTCGTACTACGCCCTGCGCAGGTGGTGGAACCAAGCCAAGAACACACTCGCCGTGGACGAGACCACGGGAGAAACATGGTGGCCGGAGAACAGCAAGGAGGCATACAACAGCGGCCTCGAATCATTGGCCGACGCCCTGAAGAACTTCTCCAAGTCCCGCAAAGGGCGGCGGAAAGGCCGCAGGATGGGCTTCCCACGCTTCAAATCCAAGGACAAGGCGGTTCCCGGATTCGCGTACACGACGGGTTCGTTTGGCCTCATTGACCGTGACCCTCATGCGCTGCGGCTCCCGAAGATAGGCCGCGTGCACTGCATGGAGAACGTGTCCAAGCGAGTGGACGGCGCGAAGGCGCTGCGCATGAGCGTATCCAAGCGTGGTGGACGCTGGCAGGCCAGCCTGACCGTCGAACGCGCCGACCTGCCGATTCCATCGCCGCCGAAAGGCGGGAGCGTCGGCATCGACTTGGGCGTGAAGGAACTCGCCACATTGTCGGACGGCACCGTGATACACAACCCGCACGCGCTCAAATCGAACCTCAGACGGCTGAAGCAAGCCCAACGGAATCTGAGCCGCAAGCAGAAGGGCTCCAACCGCCGCCGCAAGGCGAGAGCGCAGGTCGCCCGACTATGCGCACGGGTGGCGAACCTGCGTTCGGACGCGCTCAACAAGACCACCGCCATGCTCGCCCATACCTACGCGGACATCAGCATCGAGGACTTGAACGTGGCGGGCATGATGAAAAACCACAGGCTCGCCCAATCGGTTCAGGACGCCTCGTTCTATGAATTTCGCCGTCAACTAACTTATAAGGCCGCACGCACCGGCGCAAGACTCCATGTCGTCGACCGCTGGTATCCAAGCTCGAAGACCTGCTCGAACTGTGGGATGGTGAAAACCAAACTGTCCTTGTCCGAGCGCGTCTACCATTGCGAGGAGTGCGGGCTTGCCATTGACCGTGATGTGAACGCGGCCATCAACATCCAAGTCGCCGGGAGTGCCCCGGAGACGTTAAACGCGCGTGGAGGAAGCGGAAGACGGGCCAACGCATCGCGTCGGGCAACGCGGCATCCGGCGAAACGCGAACCAAGCGGCGGCGAGAGTCGCGTGAGGCTTGGAGCTGACCTTGGCAACGAGGCCATGCAGATGACTTCGCTCTAGCGGCAAGCTAAAACAAAGTCATCTACAACGGCAAACAAACTAAAAACCATGCACATATCGACAGTGCATTGCTGTGGATAAGTGAGATTTATCCACCGACTATCCACGACTCGCCCGAAATGGCGTCCTCTATCCACATTTGTCGGTTGCGCTTGTGCCAGTATGGTCGAATCGGGGATAGTGGGTTCTACCGCGGAAACGCAAGGAAGCGGAAAGGCGTGCAGAACCCCTCTCTCACAACCCATTTCTCCGACTGCATGTTGCCCTCGCACCTTCATCGGTGCTTTCCGCGGCCCCTTTATCACCAAAGCGACAGAAAGGGCCGATCATGGCACAACAGCAAGCTTTCATCACCATCACCGGATATGTGGGCGCCAATCCCACGCAATTCAACAAGGATGGCATGCCCCATGCCAGCTCGTTCAGAATGGCGAGCACCAGACGGTATTTCGACAATCGCACACAGCAATGGAAAGATCTTCCTACCACGTGGATCACGGTGAAAGCGTACCGGAATCTATCCGAAAACATCTGCCAATCGTTGAAGAAAGGCGAACCGGTTATTGTAGTAGGTTCGCTTGCCACGGAAACATGGACCGATATGAATGGTAAACCGCAGTCGCGTATTGTGCTGGAAGCCAGCGCCGCAGGACATGACCTCAACCGTGGCGTCACTACGTTGCGCAAGTTCATCAAGCCAAACGACCAAAGCCAACCGGAAACGAAGAGCACGGAACCTCAAGTGGGAGTCGACCCGTTCGCAAGACACGACAGTGCGGCTCCGGTTGAGATAGTGGTTCCCGAAGATGACGAAGCCGCCGAATTCTCGGGAAATCCCGAAGAATTCGGCGGCGACATATATTAGGAGGCGCCGATGTTTCGCACGATGGGCGACGATTGTCTACTGATGATGCGGTTCGTTACCAGATGCGCACGCGCTGATCGGGATCAAGCCACATACCATCCTCAGGCTTCACATCGAACGCCTTGTAGAACAGGTCAACGTTGCGTGCGATGCCGTTCGTGCGGCATTCAGCGGGGGAATGCGGGTCGATCTGCAGATACTGCTCCGCCAGCTCGTCACGATTCTTGGTGCGCCAGATGGATGCATAGCTGAGGAAGAAACGCTGCAATCCGGTGAAACCGTCGATTTGCGGCGCTTCAGCCAGCGAAGCCTCAACTGCGTCCATGGATCCGTTCTTCTCACGGCCGGCTGCCTCGTCAAGAGCGAACGCGTACGCCTTGAGCGCGATGTTCACACCACTTAAGTCGCCGATGTTCTCGCCGATGGTCAGCGCGCCGTTCACATGCGGAGCTTGGGCGGGATCGTCGGCGTACTTTTCAGAGAGCTGGGTCGGTACGAATGCGTTGTACTGGTCGATGAGCTTCTGCGTGAGCTGTTCGAAATTGGCTTTGTCTTCTTCGGTCCACCAATCGTTGAGCTTGCCGTCGCCATCATACTGGGCACCCTGATCGTCGAAACCGTGGCCGATCTCATGACCGATCACCGCGCCGATACCACCGTAATTCGCGGCGTCTTCGGCATTTGGATCGAAGAACGGCGGTTGCAGAATGGCGGCCGGGAATACGATCACGTTCATGGTCGGCTCATAGTAGGCGTTCACCGTCTGCGGGTTCATCAGCCATTCGTCCTTGTCGACGCTCTTGCCGACCTTGGACAACTGGTAGCCGGTCTCATACAGGTTGGCGGCACGCATGTTCTCGGCGAAACCGGCATCCTCACGCACGTCAAGTGCGGAATAGTCACGCCAATGGTTCGTGTAACCGATCTTCGGTACGAACTTGGAAAGCTTCTCCAACGCCTTCTGCTTGGTTTCCTCGCCAAGCCAGGCAGAACTGGAGATGGACATGCGGTAGGCGTCGATCAGGTTGCCGACCAGCTGTTCCATGCGCTGCTTCGACGACTCGGGGAAGTGCCTCTTCACATATTCGCGGCCCACATCCTCGCCGCAAATGCCGTTGACCAGCGAAACGCCGCGCTTCCAGCGCACACGCTGCTGCTTCTGGCCAGACAACGTCTTGCCATAGAACTCGAAATTCGTCTCATCGAATTCGTGCGGCAGTTCCAATGTGGATCCGATGATCACATGCACGCGAGCCCACAGCTTGAGATCATCAAGATCCGCGGTCTTCCAGAACGCGTTAAGACCGGTGAGAAAGCTCGGCTCATGCACTACCACACGGTTGAAAATACCGCGGAAATCAAGCGGTTGCACCTGTGCTGCGGAAGTCTGATCATATGCGGACTGCCATGATTCAATCCATGTGTCGAGATCATAATCGGCAAGCATGCCGCTCAATTCCGCATAATCAGTGGGATTATAGGTCTTCACCGAATCACGGGTGGCTACATTGTCCCAATGGTTCGCGGCGATACGCGTCTCAACATCGAGGAAACGTTTGGCGTCGGCTTCGGCCTGCTCGCTATCGGCGGCAAGCTTCGCGTTCTTAAGCTGCTTGGCCACCATATCGACGTACGCTTCGCGAATCGGCGCATAATGGTCTTCACGGTAATACGCCTCATCGGGCAGTCCCAAACCGGCCTGCTCAACATGGATGATGTTGGTTTCGGGAGCACCGGGATCGCCATATACGGCAATGCCAATCAAGTCAGGGCCGCCAGCCGGATTCATCGCGCCCAAAGCGCGAGTGAGCTCGGTTTTGCTGGCAGCGGCATCAATGGCCTCAAGCTGGCGTTCAATGGCGGCGAGCCCGGAAGCGTTGATGGCATCAACGTCAAGGAAGCTTGCATACAGGGCGTGGGACTTCTTGGCAGGGCAGTCATCGTCTTCAAGAATCTCGCGAATCTGGTTTTCGGCGTCTTCGGCGAGCTTGTCGAACGAACCATAACGGGAACGGTCGTCAGGAAGACGATACATGTCGATCCACGGGCCATTGACATAGCGGAACAGATCTTGCGCAGGGCCGGTCACGGCGGAGAACGATGCCGGATCGATGCCCGAATTCAAAGTGGTACTCATGACTTCACACTATCCATCTTTGGTGACAAAACAGTGTATCCGAAACGAATAATCGTCATTATGTAATTTCATATGTAAGACGCGATTGCCTGATCGCAAGAAATGCATGCACTGTAGGGCGTACGAAGTAGGGTTATAAGCATGATTGAACTGAAAACACCGAAAGAGATTGAAGAGATGAAGCCGGCCGGCCGTTTCGTCGGCGGTATTCTACGTGATCTCAAGGAATTCACCAAAGTTGGTACCAATCTGCTGGAAATCGACGAATTCGTGCACAAGCGCATCGTCGATCGCAAGGGAGCCGAATCCTGCTATGTCGACTACGCTCCGGATTTTGGTACCGGCCCGTTCGCACACTACATTTGCGTTTCCGTGAACGATGCGGTGCTGCATGGCGTTCCGTTCGACTACAACCTGAAAGACGGCGATCTGGTCAGCCTCGATTTGGCGATCAACGTCGACGGTTGGGTTGCCGATTCCGCCATCAGTTTTGTGGTCGGCGAACATAAGGATCCTGAGGATTTGCGACTGATCAAGTGCACCGAAGAGGCTTTGGAAGCCGGTATCGCCGCTGCACAGCCGGGCAACCGTTTGGGTGATGTTTCCGCGGCCATCGGCGATGTGGCTCGCGAATACGGTTATCCGATCAACCTTGAATTCGGCGGCCACGGAGTCGGCCGTATCATGCACGGCGATCCGCATGTGCCGAACGACGGCCGCGCCCACCACGGCTACAAGCTGCGTTCGGGCCTGGTCATCGCCATCGAACCGTGGTTCCTCAAGACCACCGACGAGATCTACCAGGATCCGAAGGACGGTTGGACACTGAAGAGTTCCGACGGTTCCCGTGGCGCGCACAGCGAGCACACCATCGCCATCACCGATAATGGCCCGGTGATCCTCACCGTTCGCGACAAGTGATCAGTTGTTGGCGAAAACGTTGTGATTTCGTAGTGGACTAACGAAATTCATCAGGTGAAGCCGATGTCTGGAATTCTTTTGCAATTCTAGACATCGGCTTTTTATATGCGTATTTGTACGGGAAAAACTGAATTATTCGGTATATGAGAATAGAGAATCGAACGTCAATCGATTGATTTTGAGACGAAACCATGCTTGGAAACGCGCATGCCATATAGTATTCGATACTTCCGAACGGTTATGGACGGTTAAGGAGTGTGCAAGTATGGCCACAGCCAATCTGAGTGTGGAATCCAAAAACTTCACCCTGCCGGTGGTCGAAGCCACGGCAGGCGCGGACGGCATCGTGGTATCCACGCTGCGTAATGATGGCTGGGTCACGCTTGACCCCGGATTTCTGACGACCGCGCAATGCGAATCGAAAATCACCTACATCGACGGCAAGAACTCGATTCTGCGCTACCGCGGATACCCGATCGAGCAGCTGTGCGAGCAATCTGATTTCCTTGAGGTCGCATGGCTGTTGCGCCACGGCGAACTGCCGAATCAGGAGCAGTACGACCGTTTCATCTCCGACATCAACCATCGTACGATGGTGGGGGAGGATTTCCGCACTTTCATGGGCTCCTTCCCGCGTACTGCGCATCCGATGAGCGTGATGGCGTCCGCGGTCAACGCGCTCGCCACCTTCTACCCGGATACCACGGATATCAACGATTCCGACCAGCTTGACGAAGCCGCGACCATTATCATGGCGAAGGCGCGAACCATCGTCAGCTACATTTTCCGCCGTCGCCGCGATGAGCCGATGCTGTATCCGGATTATTCGCGCGGTTACGTGGACGATTTTCTGCGCATGTGCTTCGCGGTGCCGTACGAGCCGTTCGATTCCGATCCGCTGTACGTGCACGCGCTCGGCCGACTGCTGATTATCCATGCCGATCATGAGCAGAATTGCTCCACGTCCGTGGTGCGTATCGCCGGTTCCGCTCACGCCAACCTGTATTCCGCGGTCGCCGCAGGCATCAACGCGCTTTCGGGCCCGCTGCACGGCGGCGCGAATGAGGCGGTGTTGCGCCAGCTCAAAGCCATTCGCGATTCAGGCAAAACCGTCAAGGAATTCGTGGAAGACGCCAAAACCAGTGGTCAGCGCATTTCCGGACTTGGCCACCGCGTGTACAAATCGTATGATCCTCGTGCGGCGATCGCCAAGACGTATCTGCAGAAGATCATGGAACGCGCGGATACGTTGAAACTGCCGGCCGATGAGCGTGCATTGTTCGACGTCGCCACGGAATTGGAGAAGATCGCGTTGAATGACGAGTATTTCGTGTCTCGTCACTTGTATCCGAATGTCGACTTCTACACGGGATTGATCTACCGTGCGATCGGTTTCGATCCGTCGATGTTCACCACATTGTTCGCATTGGGGCGCATTCCCGGTTGGATTGCGCAATATCGTGAGATGCTTGCCGATCCAAACACCAAGATCGGTCGCCCACGTCAGGTGTACACCGGTTACACCGAACGCGATTACGTGCCAATCGACCGTCGATAGTTGTTTTTTCGCTGCTTCATGGAATCGTGATGTCTTTCGCCAAGCCCTGCGGCTAAAGTATTGCACGGAAACGTGCAAGTAATGCAATCACTATTGTGGAGGAGCGAAGAATGACCGATCAACGCACTGCGTGGGGTTGGGGTCTGGCCAGCGTGGACGCGGCCGGCAATACTTTGGATGTTTGGTATCCGGAATTGAAGCTTGGCGAGGCGCCGAAGGAAGTGGCCCGCCCGAACCATAATTTCGGCAACCTTGCCCATGAGGGAGTGGACGTGCGTGGTGTGCGCCGCATTCCGGTGTTCACCGTGTCGAAGCTTGACGAGCCGATCGAAGATGCCGCCGACGCCTACCTGCGTCTGCACTTGCTGAGCATGCGTCTGGCCAAGCCAAACACACTGAACCTGGATGGCATTTTCGCGGCCCTCAACAATGTGGTGTGGACCAACTATGGTCCTTTCGCGGTCGAGGATTTCGCGCTGCGCAAGCTCGATGTGATGGCCGCCGCCAACCAGAACGCTCCGGGCCTGCCGAAGGTCGACGTGAACGTGTTGTCGATCGACAAGTTCCCGCGCATGGTCGACTATGTGGTGCCGACCGGCGTACGTATCGGCGACGCCGACCGCGTGCGTTTGGGCGCCCACCTTTCCGAAGGCACCACTGTCATGCATGCCGGCTTCGTGAACTTCAACGCCGGCACGCTCGGCGTTTCCATGGTGGAAGGCCGAGTCTCCCAAGGTGTTGTGGTCGGCAATGGTTCCGACATCGGCGGCGGTGCATCCATCATGGGCACCCTGTCCGGCGGCGGCAAGCTCAAGAACTCCATCGGCGAGCATTCGCTGCTCGGCGCGAACGCGGGCATTGGCATCTCCCTCGGCGACAACTGCGTGGTTGAAGCCGGCCTGTATGTGACCGCCGGCACCAAGGTGACCATCTACGACAAGGCCAAGGTTGCAGCGGGAGAACCGCTCGAAACCGTCAAGGGCGCCGACCTTTCCGGCAAAGACAACATTCTGTTCATCCGCAACTCGGTGTCCGGACGTATCGAAGCGCGCTATCGCAAGACCGGTATCGAACTGAACGAAAAACTGCACAAGAACTAAAAACAAGCCATGAAAATCTCCCTTATCACCGTCGGCAAAGTCAAGGAAAAATATCTGCGCGACGCCATCGCCGAATATTCGAAACGACTCAGCCGATACTGCAGGCTTGACATCGTCGAAGTAGCCGACGAGAAAACACCCGAGCATGCCAGTGAGGGAGTTGAACGGCAAATCAAAGCCAAGGAAGGCGAACGCATCGCCAAACATATACGTGACGATGCGTTCGTCATCGCGCTCGCCATCGAAGGCCAGCAGCTGACCAGCGAGGAACTTGCGCGGAAAATCGACGGTCTCGGGCTGCACGGCACAAGCCATATCCAGCTCATCATCGGCGGCTCTCTCGGGCTCGATCCAACGATTGTGAAACGGGCCGACTACCTGCTGAGCTTCTCCAAAATGACGTTCCCGCATCAGTTAATGCGCGTTATTTTGTTGGAACAGATTTATCGTGCGTACAAAATCAATGCCGGAGAGCCCTACCATAAATGATTCGTTCACGTTCTCGAATGATTCGCGCATGTTTTCCGCGCATGAAATACGAGACTGCGTCAAGAATGCCGGAAGTCGATAAGTAGAAGGTGTTGCCTATACTGGTGCCCCATGAGTGACTACAGAAGCGAACGCGAGCAGCGAGAGCGCCGTCGCCGCACTTTGGTGCGAGCGGTGTGCATCGTCATTGCCGCGGCGATGCTGCTGAGTCTGGTGATTCCTGCTATCTACGCAGGTCTTTGACGCCCTTGGCCTGGTATGATCCTCCCCGGGTCTGCATTCCCATACATAACGAGACTGGTTCACGGCTCGGCAGGATGGGAGCGAGCATGCGGGCACGTGGAAAAGTTGAGGATTGTGCGAAAGCCGTATGAGGCTCCATGACAGAATATAAAGAACGCATAAAGAAATGTATGGTGTAAACGATGGCAGAATTTGATTTTTCCCAGGCAATCGGCGAAGCGCGCGCCAAATACGAATCGATTTCCAAGGCGCTGGACGTCGACCGACTGACCGCACAGGCCAAGGATCTTGAAGTGCAGGCGGCCGAACCGGGACTGTGGGATGACCCCGAAAACGCGCAGAAGGTGACCAGCAAGCTTTCCGCAGTACAGTCCCAGCTGAAGCGTCTCTCCTCCGCAAGCCAGCGTATCGACGATGTCGAAACGCTCGTGGAATTGGGGCAGGAAGAAGACGACGCCGACACGTTGGCGGAAGCGCGGTCCGAAGTCGAAAGCATTCAGAACGATCTGGCGGACATGGAAATCCAGACCCTGCTTGACGGCGAATACGACGAACGTTCCGCAGTGGTGACCATTCGCTCCGGTGCCGGCGGCGTGGATGCGGCCGACTTCGCGCAGATGCTGTTGCGCATGTACCTGCGTTGGGCGGAACGCAACGGCTACAAGGCCAAGGTCATGGACACCTCCTATGCGGAAGAGGCGGGCATCAAGTCCGCCACCTTCCAGGTGGATGCCCCCTATGCGTATGGTCGCATGAGCGTGGAGGGCGGCACCCACCGTCTGGTACGCATCTCCCCGTTCGACAACCAGGGCCGCCGTCAGACCAGCTTCGCGGCTGTGGAAGTGGTGCCGCTCGTCGAAGCGACCGATCATATCGACGTGCCTGATTCCGAAATCCGTGTTGATACCTACTGCTCTTCCGGTCCTGGCGGGCAGGGCGTGAACACCACGTATTCCGCGGTACGCATCACCCACATTCCGACCGGTATCGTGGTGACCATGCAGGATGAGCGTTCGCAGATTCAGAATCGTGCCGCGGCTATGGCCGTGCTGCAGTCCCGACTGCTGGTGCTGCGCCACGAAGAGGAAGCCAAGAAAAAGAAGGAACTCGCCGGCGATATCAAGGCCAGCTGGGGTGATCAGATGCGCTCCTACGTACTGCATCCGTATCAGATGGTTAAGGATCTGCGCACTGGCTATGAGACCTCGCAGACCCAAGCCGTGTTCGACGGTGATATCGACGCGTTCATCGAAGCTGGTATCCGCTGGCGTCATGAACAGCGTCGTAAGGCGGAGGAAGAAGCGGAAGCCTAAAAGCCGCGATTCCCGTAATCAGAACAGCACATAGTGGAGGGGTACGACGATGGCGCTGATTTCGCTTGAACATGTGAGCAAGGTGTATCCGAAAGGCACTAGGCCTGCGTTGGATGACATCAATCTCGACATCAATCGAGGGGATTTCGTGTTCCTCGTGGGCGCATCAGGTTCCGGCAAAACCACATTGCTGAGCCTGTTGCTGCGTGAAGAGGAGGCCACGGACGGCGAGATCCGCGTCGCAGGCAACGATTTGCGACGCCTGTCCGCACGGCAGGTGCCGCATTATCGTCGTTCCATCGGCTTCATCTTTCAGGATTACAAGCTGTTGAACAACAAAACGGTGTGGGAGAATGTGGCGTTCGCACTTGAAGTGATCGGCACAAGCCGTTCCACCATCAAATCGTTGGTGCCGAAAGTTCTGCAGACGGTTGGGCTTACCGGTAAGGAGGACAGCTATCCGCATGAGCTTTCCGGCGGTGAGGCGCAGCGTGTGGCCATCGCGCGAGCGTATGTGAACCATCCACAGATTCTGCTGGCCGACGAGCCTACCGGAAACCTTGATCCGACCACATCGTTGGGCATTATGGAAGTGTTGGACGCCATCAACCGCACCGGCACCACCGTCGTCATGGCCACGCATAATGAGGAAATCGTCAACTCCATGCGCAAGCGCGTGGTCGAACTGCATACCGGCAAAATCGTGCGTGATGAGCAGCAGGGATCCTACGATTCCGCACTGTACTTCCCGGATGCCGAAGTGGAATCCAAATCGCATCAGGCGCTGAATGGTGGCGATGTCGACGTGAAATACCGCGCGCCAAGAGGTTTGGACGTGTCCGATGCTTCCGAAGGAACGGTGGATGTGGAAGGTGCGACGCGAGCCGAAACCGCGGCGAATGCGGTTGATGCCGTGGCTGCGGCCATCCACGATGGCAATGGAGATGCGGGCATTGCGCGACTTGCCAATTCCGTGCATTCCGGTCGCACCGGCCGTTACGGAGAGGCGTTCGCCTCGGTGGAGACCACGTTGACCTGGGGCAAGGGCCTGAAGCTCGAGGAGCTTGCAGAGCCGGAACAAGCTGATTCGTCTGCACGTTCCCAGAGCGAATCCAATGCCGATACCACTATCGTTTCGTCTGAAACGAGCGTCGAATCAGGCAACGCGGATGAAAACGAACAGCCGGCTGAGCCAACGGTTCCTACGCCTCCGGCACCGCCGATGCCTCCCGCGCCGCCAGCGCCTCCGGCACCTCCTGCCGTTCCTGCAGTGACCGACGATGGAGCGGCGAACTGCGCAGAACAATCCGCCGAACAGCATGAAACGTCCGAAAACAAGGAGAACGACTGATGCGTTTGCGTTTCATTCTTTCCGAAACCTGGAGCAGCCTCAAGCGCAACGTGCCCATGCTGCTTTCGGTGATGCTCGTTACCTTCATCTCATTCCTTTTCATCGGAGCGTCGGTGCTTACCCAGGCACAGATCACCAAAGCCAAAGGCGATTGGTATTCCAAGGTCGAAGTGGTGGTGTGGATGTGCCCCGACGGCACCAGCCAATCCGTGAACTGCACCGCAGGAACCGCCGCGACACAGGCACAGATAAATGACTTGCAGCAAACCATCCGCAACGAGCTTGCCGATGATGTTTCGCAGATCACCTTCGTCAGCAAGGAAGATTTCTATAACGACACCTTCCTTAAGCAATATCCGAACGGCGAATATCAGGGGCGTACGCTCACTGCCGATGACATGCAGGATTCATTGTGGCTCAAACTCAAGAATCCTGAAAAATACCAGGTGGTTTCCGAAGTGCTTTCCGGCAAGGAAGGTGTCGATACCGTCAGTGACCAACGGCAGATTTTCGAGCCGGTTTTCGCAGTACTGAACCGCGCCACCATTGCGACCGCCGCATTGGCCGCGGTGATGGTGGTTGTTGCCATTATGCTGACCGGTACCACGATTCGTATGTCTGCGGCGTCTCGCAAAACCGAAACGGAAATCATGCGTTTGGTGGGTGCTTCGAACTGGACGATTCGATTGCCGTTCATTCTGGAAGGTGCGATCGCGTCGTTGGTGGGTTCGCTGCTGTCTTGCGCCACGCTTTCGGTATTGGTCAAGGTGTTCGTCACTGATTGGCTTGCGACTTCCGTAAAATGGATTCCGTATGTGAATCAGATGACAGTGCTTTGGATTTCGCCGATTCTGGTTCTTGGAGCGGTATTGCTGTCCGTGATTGCATCCACGGTATCGCTGCATAGATATCTGAAGGCCTGATAAGTATTACTTAATGGCAAGTGGCATTACGTGTCGCGGATTTTAAGCATGAGATGCTATGGTGTGGAACAATGATGGGAGGCAAGTGACCGAATGATAAGCAAAAAAGCTCTCAAGCCGGCCGCTGCGGTGTTTGCAACGGGGGCTATGTGCGCCACGATGGCGATCGCCCCGTTCTCGCCTGCTGTTCCGCAGGCGCATGCTAATACGTATAGCAATCTGGTGAACGCGCAGAATCGGAAGTCCGACAGCGCACAGCGTGAAGCGCAGTTGCGTTCGCAGCTTTCTGGTGTGAAGTCCGATCTGGCAAACAAGATCGTTGAACTGGACGAATTGACGAATACGAAGATTCCGGCGGCCCAGGCTGAGGTCGATGAGGCCAATGCCGCTGCCGCTTCGGCGCAAAGCGAGGCAGAGGCTGCCGCTTCCCGTTTGGAGGCCGCGAAGAAAGATAAGGAAAACCTCGAAGAGCAGATTGAGCAGACGGGCAAGGACTACGACGACGCGCATGCGGCCGTGGCGCAGATGGCTCGTGAAGACCTGCATGGTTCCGATGCATCCACTGTGATGAGCGTGGTGACAGGTTCCACGAGTACGCAGGAGTTTATTAATTCCATGCAGTCTCGTGATGCGTTGAGCCGTACCGAAGCCAATGCGGCCAGCGATGCGGCGAATACGTTAAACACGTCAATGAACCGCAGCGAGCGTCTTGCCGCCATCGAAAAGCAGATCGCCAATCTGAAAACCACAGCGGACGCGAAAGCCGCTTCCGCACAGCAAGCTGCCGCTTCCGCACAGACCCAGCGCGACTCGCTTGACCAGTTGCGTGCAGAAGGCGAAACCCGCCGTGCCGAATTGGAAAGCCAGCAGTCGCAGCTGAACAGCAGCGTGGCCAAGCAAGCGGCGCAAACGGTTATATTGCAGTCACAGGTCGATTCCTTCAATCGCCAGTATGCAGCCGAGCAGGCCGCCGCAGCCAATCAAAACAATGGTGGCAATCAAGGGCAGACTCAGCCAGGCAACAACAATACCAATAATGGCGGCAACAATGTGACGCCTACGCCTACGCCTGCTCCTACGCCTACGCCTGCTCCCGCGCCGAGCATCAATAACAATTCCGGTCAGGGAACCTCCAATGGCGATTACGGCAATGCCTACGTGGCCGGCCAGTGCACGTGGTGGGCGTACGAACGTCGTAGACAGATGGGCATCGGAACCCCCTCGTACTTGGGTAACGGTGGTCAGTGGTATCTAACCGCTTCCTCGTACGGTCTGCGAGTGGACCATAATCCGCAGGTGGGCGCGGCTCTCTCCTTCCTTCCCGGGCAGGCTGGAGCAGATGGTTTCTACGGTCATGTGGCCGTTGTGGAAGCGGTGAACGGAAGCACTATCACCATTTCCGAGATGAACGCGTCCGGCGGTCCCTACAACGTGTCGTATCGCACGCTATACAACGCGTCCCAGTTCTGGTATGTGCACTGATCCATCAAGGAGCGTTTGAGTTTTTCATTGAACGTTGTGTCACGGGAGCGCGCCGCCTGAATCGTTGGGCGGCGCGCTCCCGTGATATTGTCGATTGTTGCGTTGCAGAACACTTCTTCGAAGAACCGGAAAGGAGGTCCGACATGGCCAAGGAACAAGGTATGAAGCCGATTGCGCAGAACAAGAAGGCACGCCATGATTACGCCATCGAAGACAAGTATGAAGCCGGTCTGGTGTTGACCGGCACTGAGGTGAAGTCGCTTCGTGAGGGACGCGCATCGCTGGCCGAATCGTTCATCACCATCGACCGTCGCGGTGAAATGTGGCTTGAGGGAGCCAACATTCCTGAATATCTCAATGGTACGTGGAACAATCATGCCCCTAAGCGCAAGCGTAAGCTGCTGCTTCATGCGGCGCAGATCGACAAGCTGGCACGTCAAAGCCAAGCCAAAGGTTTCACCATCATTCCGCTGAGCCTGTATTTCAAGGATGGCCGTGTCAAGGCGGAAATCGCGTTGGCCCGAGGCAAGAAGGAATTCGACAAGCGTCAGGCGTTGCGCGAGGAACAAGACAAGCGTGAGGCGTTGCGTGCCATGCGCTATGCCAACAAGCAAGTGCGATAAGTCGAAACCGGAAAATTTCCGGTTTCACATACTGACATAAAGCGGTGGTCGTAATCTTTTTGTAGCTTGCCCTCTCTAGTGTATGGTTCGGATTCGGTCGAATAGACCGAGCGAGACATAGGAGAAAAGGATATGGAAGCGAAGAAAAGTCTGAAGACGGCTGCCGCGTGTGCGCTGAGCGTTGCGATGCTGTTTGCTGGAGCGGCATGCGGCACCAGTGACGGAAGCGACGATGCGGCTTCGTCCGATAGCGGTTCGAAATCGAGCGAGCTGACGGGGTATGACGTTTCGTCGGTGCAGAAAGACGATGACATTGCCAAACTGTTGCCTGACTATGTGACGAAGGACGGCAAGCTCACCATCGGTATGGACACGTCGTACGCTCCTGCCGAATTCCTTGCGGAGGACGGCAAGACCCCGGTCGGCTTCGATGTCGACATCGCCAAGGCTTTGGCGCAGGTGTTCGGCCTTGAGGCGGATCCGGAAACCGCGAATTTCGATTCGATCATTCCATCGGTCGGATCCAAATACGATATCGGCATTTCGTCGTTCACCGTGACCAAGGAACGTTTGGAAGCGGTTGATTTCGTAAGCCATTTCGATGCCGGATCGGCATGGGCCGTGAAGAAAGGCAATCCGAACAAGATCGACACGTCCGATCTGTGCGGCAAGAAGGTGACCGTGCAGACTGCAACCATGCAGGAGACCGAAGCGAACAAGATGGCCAAGCAATGCGAGGCCGACGGCAAGGATAAGCTTGAAGTGATCTCCAGCAAGCTGCAGACCGATGTGACCACGAACGTTGTCACCGGCAAGGCTGACGTGTTCTATGCCGATTCGCCGGTTGCGGGCTATGCCATCGCGCAGACCGATGGACAGCTGGAAACGTTGGGCAAGGTCGAAGGCGTCGCCCCGGAAGGCATCGTCATCAAAAAAGGCGATAGCCAGATGGATGAGGCCGTGCAGAAGGCCGTGCAGAAGCTCATCGACGACGGTACGTATCTGAAGATCCTCAAGTATTGGGGTGTCGAGGACGGTGCCATCGAAACGTCGGAAATCAATACGCCGGGCGCCGAATGATTCCATGATTGAACCGTCCGCGGATCAGACGGTTTCAAGGATCGCCTAGCTGGCAACGTGCCGGGAACAAAGCGGGTTTTGATCATATTGTGATATGGCAAAACCCGCTTTTTCGTAAGGAAAAAAGGCATATCGAATAGAGTTTGCGTGCTATTAACGTGGCCGTAGCAATCGTTTTCTATGGTGCCCGCAGAACTTCGGTTCGGCCGTATTCATGCGGTTGGGAATGAAGAGAGGATTCGCGATGGCTTTCAATAATCTGAGGAAACTCGCCGTTTTTGCGCTAAGCGCCGCCATGATCGTTTCGTTGGGTGCGTGCGGCACATCGGAAAAATCCGATTCCACGGCTTCCGGTGATTCTGAGTCGTCGTCGAACACCACCGGTTATGACGTTTCCGGCGTGACGAAGGATGACGATATAGCCGCGATGCTGCCGGAATCAGTCACCAAGGACGGCAAGCTCACCGTCGGCATGGACACGTCGTACGCTCCTGCCGAATTCCTTGCGGAGGACGGCAAGACCCCGATCGGTTTCGATGTCGATATCGCGAAGGCGCTCGCCAACATGTTCGGTCTTGAGGCGGTGCCGCAAACGTCGAACTTCGATTCGATCATTCCGTCGATCGGCACCAAGTATGATATCGGCATTTCGTCGTTCACCATCACGCCCGAGCGTATGGAAGCCGTCGATTTCGTGAGCATGTTCAAGGCCGGTTCCACGTGGGTGGTGAAGAAGGGCAATCCGAACAAGGTCGATGCTTCCGACCTGTGCGGCTTGAAGATCGCGGTGCAGACGGGCACCACGCAGGAAGAGGAAGTCAACGCGGACGCCAAACAATGCAAGGCCGACGGCAAGTCCGAAGTGCAGATTCTGTCGAATAAGCTGCAGACCGATGTGACCACGAACGTGGCGACGGGCAAGGCCGACGTATTCTATGCCGATTCGCCGGTCGCCGGCTATGCCATCGCACAAACCGAAGATACGCTAGAAGCCCTCGGCGAGGATGTCGGCGTGACCAAGGAGGCCGTGGCAATTAAGAAAGGCGATTCCGATACCGCCAAGGCGGTGCAGGCCGCACTGCAGAAGCTTATGGATGACGGCACGTATATGAAGATCCTCAAGCATTGGGGCGTGGAGGCCGGAGCGATCGACAAAGCCGAAATCAATCCGACCGACCTCGGCTGAACGATCAAACGCAAGGCAGACATCGCACACGGCGATACTGTGATGCCGATATGACGGAAGGCATGCGGACCAAATCCGCGTGTCTTCCGTTTTTCGTATATGGATCTTCCGTGATTTGACGGAGCTACATTGCGCGATTCTTGGCTGGTACGTAAGTTTTGCGCAACGTAACGTACATGTAGCATTGCGCTCTTATCGTGCCTATTTGAGATACTGAGGTTCTCTGCAACCGAATGGCGTTGAGATTTTCGGTATGGCAATGAAGAGATAAGAAGAAGGATATGCGTATCATGTCTTTGAAGATCAAGTCCGTTGTGGCGCTTGCGCTGAGCGCGGCGATGTTGTTTTCCACTGCCGCTTGCGGCACCTCCGATGCGTCCAAATCCGGTGATTCGTCGGATTCGTCGAACACTACCACCGGTTACGATGTCAGCACCATTGAAAAGGATGACGAGCTGGCCAAGCTGGTTCCGTCCGGCGATCTGGTGAAGGACGGCGAGCTTTCCGCCGGTATGGAGCTTTCGTACGCTCCGGCTGAATTCTATGCCGAAGACGGCAAGACTCCGGTCGGCTATGATATCGATATGACCAAGGCCATCGCAAAGACGCTTGGTTTGAAGCCGAACATCGTGTCTTCCATGTTCGACACCATCATTCCTTCCATTGGCTCCAAGTATGATCTGGGCATTACCGCCATGACCATCACCGAAGAGCGTATGCAGTCCGTGGATTTCGTGAGCTACTACCGTGCAGGTTCCACGTGGGCCGTGCAGAAGGGCAATCCGAAGAAGCTTGACACTTCCGACATGTGTGGCGCGAAGATCGCGGTGCAGACCGGCACCGTGCAGGAAGAGGAAGCCAACACCATCGCCAAAGGATGCGAGGCCGATAACAAGGCCGAGGTGATGTCGTACAAGCGTCAGGCCGAAGCGGCCACCGCAGTGGCTACGGGCAAGGCTGATGCGTTCTATGCCGATTCGCCGGTCGCTGGCTATGCCATCTCCCAGACCGACGGACAGCTTGAAGCCTTGGGCGACGTTGAAGGCGTGGCCAAGCAGGGCATCGCTGTTAAGAAGGGCAACACCCAGCTTGCTGAAGCCGTGCAGAAGGCCGTACAGAAGCTGATGGACGATGGCACGTATATGAAGATCCTCAAGCATTGGGGCGTGGAATCCGGCGCTCTTGACAAGGCTGAGATCAACCCGACCGATCTCGACTGATCTCATCCCCACTATTTACATCAACAACGAAGGAACTGAAGCATCATGGCGAAGAAACAGATCGACGGCGATGGCCTCGATATTCCGAATCGCATCAAGGCGCTGCCGGTTAAGCGTACGGGCCCGATTGTGGCGGCGGTCATCGTCGCTCTGCTCGCCGCCATGCTGCTGCAGGGCCTGATTACCAATCCGCGTTTCGAATGGAATGTGGTCTGGAAGTACCTGTTCAACGAGAATGTGCTCGAAGGCATCAAATACACGTTGCTGCTGACGGTCATCTCCATGGTCATCGCCATTATTCTGGCAGTGATTCTGGCCGTGATGCGCAAGTCCATCAATCCGGTGCTACGTGGTGTGAGCTGGTTCTACATTTGGTTCTTCCGTGGCACTCCTGTGTATACGCAGCTGGTGTTCTGGGGTCTGTTCGCCGTGTTGGTGCCTCGCATCGGCGTGGGCATTCCGTTCACTTCCATTGAATTCTGGAGCATTGACTCGCAGTCCGTCATTACCGCGTTCAACGCGGCATGGCTTGGTCTCGCACTGAACGAAGCGGCATATCTGGCTGAAATCGTGCGTGCGGGTCTTGAAGCCGTCGATCCGGGTCAGACTGAAGCGGCCAAGGCGCTGGGTATGAAGCGCTCCATGATTATGCGTCGCGTGGTGCTTCCTCAGGCCATGCGCATCATCATTCCGCCGACCGGCAACGAGTTCATCGGCATGTTGAAGACCACGTCGCTGGTCAACGCCGTGCCGTTCACGCTGGAACTGCAGTTCGCCACCACCGCAATCGCAACCCGACTGTACAAGCCGATTCCGCTGCTGATCGTGGCCTGCATCTGGTATTTGGTGATCACCTCCATTCTGATGGTGCTGCAGTCTCGCCTGGAGAAGCATTTCGGCAAGGGCTTCGATGCACGACCGGCCGGCGCGCGCGGCAAGCAGCCGCCGCTGCCGGGCAAAACCGAAGGCGAACCGAAAGACGATATCACCAAGCAGAACGAGGCAACGTTCGCGGGCATGACCGCGTGAGGGGAGTGAGCAATGACTGAACCAACCACCAACGGTGTTGTTCCCGCAGTGAAGGCCACGCAGGTGCATAAGGCTTTCGGTAGCCTGCATGTGCTCAAGGGCGTCGATATGACGGTTATGCCCGGCTCGGTGACGGTGATTCTGGGACCTTCCGGTTCCGGAAAATCCACGTTCCTGCGCCTGATCAACCAGTTGGAAACGCTGACCGGCGGCGAAATCGACGTCGACGGTGAAATGATCGGCTACAAGTATGTCGACAAGGACGGCAAGCAGGTGCTGCAGACCCTGAACGACAAGGAAGTGGCCGAGCAGCGTTCCAAACTGGGCATGGTGTTCCAGAGGTTCAACCTGTTCCCGCACATGACGGCTCTCGAAAATGTGATGGAAGCGCCGATCCATGTCAAGCACATGGATAAAAAGGAAGCCCGCAAGCTTGCCATCGAAGAGCTGAACCGCGTGGGCATGGGCGATCGCCTCGACCACTATCCGGCACAGCTTTCCGGAGGCCAGCAGCAGCGTGTGGCTATCGCCCGTGCGCTCGCCATGAAGCCGGAAATCATGCTGTTCGACGAGCCGACTTCAGCACTCGATCCGGAATTGGTGGGCGAAGTGCTGAACGTCATGCTGTCTTTGGCGAAAGAAGGCATGACCATGGTGGTTGTCACCCACGAAATAGGCTTCGCGCGCGAAGTCGCCGATCAGATCGTATTCATGGACGGCGGTGTTGTTGTGGAACAGGGCGGTCCTGAAATCATCGACAATCCGCAGGAACCACGATTCAAGGACTTCCTGCAGCACGTGCTGTAAATCGCCGTAAGCATAATCGTTAAGGATCAGACATCTCTTCGTCGCGAGAATTGCGATTAAGGGAAGAGCTGAAGAAAATCCCCATGTTGAAAACTGTCAGCATGGGGATTTTTGTGTCCATATATCAAAGGTTCGGTGCGATGGGACGGTTTCGTTTCGAAAATGACACCATTACCCGATAAGCTGGGGTGTTATGTGTGGAATCGTAGGATATGCAGGAAATGTGGAAACCGCGTGCGGCAAGCCGTTGGAGGTGTGCCTCCAAGGCCTACAGCGTTTGGAATACCGCGGGTATGATTCGGCCGGTGTGGCGCTGACCGCGCCCGGCATGGACCATGTGGAAGTGCGCAAGAAGGCGGGTCGCCTCGCCAACCTGATCGAAGACGTGGAACGCAAACCGATGCCGATGGCCACCGTGGGCATCGGCCATACCCGTTGGGCCACCAACGGCGTGCCGAACGACATCAACGCGCATCCTCATACCTCGCAAGACGGCAAGGTCGCCATCATTCATAATGGCATCATCGAAAACGCCTCTCAGCTTCGTCTTGATCTGCAGACGGAAGGTTACCGTTTCTCATCGGAAACCGATACGGAGGTTGCGGCGAAACTACTGGGCAAAATCAGTGAGAAAATCGTTGAGGAAACCGGCAAGCCCGACTTGTTCAAGGCCGTGCGACGCCTGGCGCGCATGCTAGAAGGCGCATTCACGATTCTCGCCACCGACTGCCGTCAGCCGGGTATCGTGGTCGGCGCCCGCCATGATTCGCCGCTGGTGGTTGGTCTTGGCGAAGGTGAGAATTTTCTCGGTTCCGATGTGGCCGCGTTCGTGGCCTACACGAAGCGTGCCATGGAAATCGATCAGGATCAGGCCGTGATGGTGTCCGCCGACAAGGTCGTGGTGTCTGATTTCATGGGCAACATCGTGGCCGATCCGAAGACCTACACCGTGGATTGGGATGCTTCCGCGGCCGAAAAGGGCGGTTGGGACTCCTTCATGAACAAGGAGATCCACGAAGGGCCGGCGGCGGTACAGCGCACGCTGTTGGGACGTCTCGGCAAGGACGGCAATCTCAATCTTGACGAGGTTCGCATCGACGAGCATGATTTCAAGGCGATCGACAAGATTATCGTTATCGCCTGCGGTACCGCCGCCTATGCGGGCATGGTGGCCAAGTACGCCATCGAGCATTGGGTGCGTATTCCGGTGGAAGTGGAGCTTGCCCACGAATTCCGCTATCGTGATCCGATTCTCACCCCGCGCACGTTGGTGGTGGCCATTTCGCAGTCCGGTGAAACCATGGATACGCTGATGGCATTGCGTCATGCGCGCGAGCAGGGTTCGAAGGTGCTGGCCATCTGCAACACGCAGGGCGCGTCCATTCCGCGTGAATCCGACGCGGTGCTGTACACGCACGCTGGTCCGGAAGTGGCGGTCGCCTCCACCAAGGCGTTCGTGGCGCAGATTACTGCCGCTTACGTGCTTGGCTTGTATTTGGCGCAGGTCAAGGGTGCAATGTTCCGCGACGAAATCGCGCAGACGTTGGATTCCCTCAAAGACATGCCTCGCAAGATCCAGTGGATTCTCGACACGCAGACCAAGACCGTGCATGATGCTGCCGCGCAGATGGTCGATGCGAAGTCCTTCCTGTTCCTGGGGCGTCATGTCGGCTACCCGGTCGCGATGGAAGGCGCGTTGAAATTGAAGGAAATCGCCTACACCTTCACCGAAGGTTTCGCGGCCGGCGAACTCAAGCACGGTCCGATCGCATTGGTGGACGAAGGCGAACCGGTAGTGTTCATCGTGCCGCCGGCACGTGGCCGCAATGTGCTGCACGCCAAGGTTATTTCCGGTATCGAAGAGGTCAAGGCCCGTGGCGCGTACATTATCGCCGTGGCCGAAGAGAACGATCCCGATGTTGAACGCTACGCGGACGTGGTGTTCTGGCGTCCGGCCTGCCCAACGCTGATGAGTCCGCTGGTGGACGTGGTGCCGCTGCAGCTATTCGCCATGGACATGGCCAAGCTGAAGAATTACGACGTTGACAAGCCTCGTAATCTTGCCAAGTCCGTCACCGTGGAGTAACCGTTCATACGATGCGTCAACAGAGTCAGCAGAAGAGGCATCGTTACGTTCTTGAAGAACCTCACATTCCGTTCGAATGTGAGGTTCTTTACGAGAACGATGCGATTATCGTGGTTGACAAACCGCATTTTCTCGCCACCACACCGCGCGGCATGTGGTATCGTGAAACCGCGTTGATCCGACTTCGGGAACAGTATGGCGAACCTGATATTGTTCCCGCGCACCGTTTGGACCGACTTACCGCAGGTATCGTCGTATTTGTGCGCAAACCGGAATTGCGTGGCGCTTACCAAATGTTGTTCCAGAATCGCAAAACCATCAAAACCTATGAATGTTTGGCGCCACTTGCCCCCGAACAGCATCCGCAATACGGAACAATCGTAAGAATCGACAGGCATCAACCATTTCCGGCAATCCGAGCATCGCATATTTGCAAGGATCGCGGGCGACTTCAGGCGTACGAAATTCCGGAAATCGTCAATGCGCAAACGTTGATTGAGCGGGGGAACACGGTACGTTGCATCGATGGCAAAGCATATGTGAATTATGTGCTGCACCCGAAAACCGGTAAAACGCATCAGTTGCGTGTGCATATGAATTCGTTGGGATTGCCGATTTTGGGCGATGATTTCTATCCGAATATTGTGCAGCATTCTTACGATGATTTCTCGCAACCGTTGGAATTAGTGGCTCGTGAATTACATTTCGACGATCCGGTGACGGGAGAGCCTCGTACGTTCGTTTCGAAAGTGCCGCTTGGCTGATTAACAGTCTGATCAGCAGACATGGCTCGATGAATAAAGATATATAAACTGTTCATCGCTGTACTGATATTTGATCGCATCGCTATGGCGTGTTGAAGTTGCGCGTCCCTATAATTGGACATTTTACATTTCGTGTTATCGAGCGTGATTAGGATGTGCTCTTGTTGTGCTGGCTGGCAAAGGCAAGCCAGCTGGAAAGAACGAGAGAGAATATGAACCATATTTCGAAAGCGCTTCGTGGCGTTGCCGACAAATATAACGGCGTATCACTGATTATCCGCATTATCGTCGGTCTTATCGCGGGCACCGCACTGGCATTGGTCGTCCCGCATATGACGTGGATCGGCGAATTCGGCACCCTGTTCGTAAGCGCATTGAAGGCCGTCGCTCCGATTCTGGTGTTTGTGCTGGTGGCAAGCGCTTTGGCTCAAGGTAATTCCAAGCTTGACGGCCGTTTTGGCACGGTGCTTTTCCTGTATCTGTTCACCACGTTTCTGTCCGCCGTCGTGGCGGTGCTGACGTCTCGCACGTTCCCGCAGACCATATCGTTGGGCGATGCCGCTGACGCCGATGTGGTGCCGCAGGGCTTGAGTGAGGTTGTGCAGACGTTGCTGACCAATATTGTGGCCAATCCGATTCAGGCAATGATCGACGGCAACTACATCTGCATTCTGATGTGGGCTTGTCTGTTCGGTCTTGCCATGAAGGGTATTGCCAATGAAAGCTCCAAGGCGTTCCTCGCCAATGTGGCCGATGGCGTGTCTCAGGTGATTCGTTGGGTCATCAATCTCGCCCCGTTCGGCATTATGGGCTTGGTGTTCACCAGCGTTTCCGAAAACGGCTTGGCGGCCTTCACCGAGTACGGTAGCCTCCTGCTCCTGCTCGTCGGCACCATGCTGCTGATGGTGCTCGTGTTCGGCCCGCTGGTCATTTTCCTGTACCTGCATCGCAACCCGTATCCGCTGGTGTACCGTTGCTTCAAGGAATCCGGCCTGACCGCATTCTTCACCCGTTCCTCCGCGGCGAATATTCCGGTCAACATGCAGCTGTGCGAGAAGCTTGGTCTTGATAAAGACATGTATTCCGTGTCCATTCCGCTGGGCGCAACCATCAACATGAACGGTGCAGCCATCACCATCACCATCATGGCCATGGCTGCTGCCAATACGATGGGCATTCAGATTTCGCTGCCGGCCGCCATTCTGCTGTCTGTGGTGTCGGCGCTCGGTGCATGTGGCGCTTCCGGCGTGGCCGGCGGTTCGCTGCTGCTTATTCCGATGGCTTGCTCGCTGTTCGGCATCAGCAACGACATCGCCATGCAGGTGGTGGGTGTCGGCTTCATCATTGGCGTTATTCAGGATTCTGTGGAGACCTGCCTGAATTCCGCTTCCGATGTGGAGTTTGCGGCGACCGCCGAATATCATGCTTGGCTCAAGCAGGGCCGTCAGCTTCCTGCGTTCATGTATTCCAAGAAGGAACGCAGGAAGCTCGGCATCGAAGCCTGATTTCGCCCGATTTCGGTTTTTCGTTCAATCTAGAAGGCGTCCTCCCACGCGGTTCACCCACGCTGGAGAGACGCCTTTTTCGTATTGGCTGATTTGATTGATTGCGTTGATTAAAGTCGCGAGATATTGCGATTAGTCGAGTTTCGCCACGGATCCGCGGTCGATGAATTCGGGGGTGATAAGTTTCTTGATTCCAGAAGGCACTTTTTTGCCATTGCATTGTTGCTCGATCATGGAAAAAGCCTCTTTTCCCACAGTTCTGAGCTTGAGCCGTACGGTGGTCAGTTCAAGACGGGGCACAACGCCGCGGAGTGAATCGTCCACACCGATGATGCTGACATCTTCGGGAACGCGCTTTCCGGCTGTCCTCAGGCCAAGCATGGCACCGTATGCCATTTGATCGTTGCCTGCGAAAATTGCGGTGCAATCCTTTTCGTGGGCCAAGGCCAATCCGGCTTGGTAGCCGCTATCTGCTTCCCAGTCGCCGTAATACATGGGTGGTGTGGGAATGCCGACTTGCGCTAATGCGTCGCGCCACCCTCTGATGCGGCTCTGTGCTGCGCGTGAAACGGTGGGGCCTGCGATGTGGTACACAGTTTTATGCCCCTTCGACAGGAAAAAGTCCACGGCTGCAGTGGCGCAACCATACGAGTCCGAATCGATGGTAGGGCAGTGGTTTGCCGGTTCCTCGCAAATAAGCACTACCGGTAGGTTGTCGGATGGCTTGAACTGGTTGAAGTCGGTGAAATCGCGTTCCATAATCACGATTGCACCATCGAGGGGGAGGCCTTCCACAAGTTTCAGTGCGCCGGCGAGTGACTGATCCTGCAGGTTATCCAAGGGGCGAATGGTGATGGAATAGCCGCTATTCGCGGCCGCTGTAGTGATGCCTTCGAGGATACGTGAGTTCCCGTAGGCCGACATATGCGAAAGCAGTACACCAACATTGTTGAAATGTCCGCTTTTCAAAGCACGTGCCGCATAATTCGGCCTGTATCCGAGATGCTCCATGGCTGCCTCGACCTTAAGTTTCGTCGCTGGGCGTACGGCATCGCTCCCATTAGCCACTCGGGAAACGGTCTGCGGTGAAACCCCTGCTTCCCTAGCGACGTCTTGCAACGAGACTGAGTTGCGTGCCATGTGTATCTACCTTCCGAACGAAAATGCGTACTGTGCTTAACTTTACATGATTACTTCTGTATTGTTTTCGTCACCATGCAATTTGTTCGATGCAGTGAATATGTGGTCTAGAATGTGCGAAAAGTAGACACTTTTGGAATATAGTGTTATTATGATAACGCAAACATTTGGAAGGAGCTGTTTTACGGGGGTGTAAATTGCCCTGTGAAATGGTATTGCCTCGAAGGAGAGGAATGATGTCAGCGACGGAAGTTGTTGCCAATATGCCACTGCATTCGGCAACCGTGCGTGTCAATAAACACAAGGCGGATTGGCGTGGTTGGAAGTTTATGTGGCCGTTCGCGTTGGTGTTCGTGTTCGTGTTCGTGATCCCGATCCTGTACGCGGTCTACATCAGCTTCTTCCAGAAGCAGATGATCGGCGGCACGAGGTTCGTGGGGATCAGCAATTACATTCGTCTGTTCCATGATCCGCAGTTCTGGGGTTCGGTATGGCGCGTGGCCCTGTTCACCATGGTGCAGGTTCCCATCATGCTGTTCCTGTCGGCGGCGATGGCTTTGGCCTTGGATTCCATGAAGCTGCACGGCGCGAAGTTCTTCCGCATCACCACGTTCCTGCCGTACGCGGTGCCGGCCGTGGTGTCGACCTTGGTGTGGGGCTTCATGTACGGCGCGAAATACGGTCTGGTCGGCTCCCTGAACGACTGGCTGGGCACGAACCTCGACGTGCTGAGCCCGAACGTGCTGCTCGCCGCGATCGGCAACATCGTGACCTGGGAGTTCACCGGCTACAACATGTTGATCTTCTACAGCTCGCTGTCCACGATCCCGCACTCGCTGTACGAGGCCGCCAGCATTGACGGCGCGAGCGAATGGCAGATCATCAAGTCCATCAAGCTGCCCGAATTGAAGGGATCGCTCGCGATCACGGTGATCTTCTCGATCATCGGCTCGTTCCAGCTGTTCAACGAGCCGAGCATCCTGCAGAACATGGTGCCGGGCAACTCGATCACCACGTATTACACGCCGAACATGTACGCGTACAACCTGTCCTTCGCGGGCAGCCAGTCGAACTACGCCGCTGCCCTGGCGATCACGATGGCCGTGATCACGATGGCGATCGCGTACGCGGTGCAGCTCAACAGCATGAAGGAGCAGATGAAGTAACGCCTTGGGGCGTACGTCATCCGCATGGGACATGGATTTTTCAAGGAGCGTAACAATCATGAGCGATGCTGCGATGTCGACGGGGTATATGACTCCCCAAGGGCTTAAAGAGCAGGAACGGGCCGCGAAGAAGGCCGAGAGGGCGCGCTTGAAGCGCGTGGAAATGGATGAGAAGGCGGAACGCAAACGCGCGGCGAAGTCCGGTTTCGCGAACGTGTCGAACCCGAGGCGCAGCAAGCTGCTGACCTTGGTATGCGCGATCTTCGCGGTGTACTGCCTGTTCCCGTTCGTGTACCTGCTGGTCAACGCCACGAAGACGCAGGCCGACTTCACTTCGACGTTCGGGCTGGGTTTCGGCCACACGTTCGCCCTGTGGGACAACATCGTGACCGTGTTCACCTACCAGGACGGCATCTTCGGGCGCTGGCTGCTCAACACGCTCCTGTACGTGGTCGTGGGCGCCGGCGGCGCGACGCTGCTGGCCATCATGGGCGGCTACGCGCTGGCGAAGTTTCGTTTCCCGGGCCGCAAGGCCGTGTTCGCGGTCATCATCGGCGCGATCAGCGTGCCGGGCATCGCGTTGGCGGTCCCGCAGTTCCTGCTGTTCGCCAAGCTCAGCCTGACGAACACGCCGTGGGCCATGATCATTCCATCGTTGATCAGCCCGTTCGGCTTGTATCTGATGTGGATCTTCTCCGAGCAGGCGGTTCCGACGGAATTGCTCGAGGCCGCACGAGTCGATGGGGCTTCGGAGTTCCGCACGTTCTTCCAGGTGTCCCTGCCGCTGTTGGCTCCGGGCATCGTCACGACGGCCCTGTTCACGATCGTGGCGACGTGGAACAACTATTTCCTGCCGTTGATCATGCTGAAGGATTCGAACTGGTATCCGTTGACGATCGGCCTGAACCAGTGGAAGGACCAGGCGAGCACCGCTGGCGGCCAGGCGATCCAGAACCTGGTGATCACGGGCTCGTTGATCACGATCATCCCGCTGGTCATCGCGTTCCTGTGCCTGCAGAAGTACTGGCAGTCCGGCCTTGCCGCAGGCGCGGTCAAGGAATGAATTTGTTAGGATAGTTGACGAAAAACAAAGGAGTGGATATGACTCAACGTAGATCCTATCGTTGGCCGCAGCCGTTGGCTGGGCAGCAAGCCCGCATCTGGTACGGCGGGGACTACAATCCCGACCAGTGGCCGGAAGAGGTGTGGGACGATGACGTTCGTCTGATGAAGAAGGCTGGCGTGAACCTCGTGTCCGTGGGCATCTTCTCGTGGGCGAAGATCGAGACGAGCGAGGGCGTGTACGATTTCGACTGGCTCGACCGCATCATCAACAAGCTGGGCGAGGCCGGTATCGCAGTGGACTTGGCGTCCGCCACCGCGTCGCCGCCGATGTGGCTCACCCAGGCGCATCCCGAGGTGCTGTGGAAGGACTACCGCGGCGACGTGTGCCAGCCGGGCGCCCGCCAGCATTGGAGGCCGACCAGTCCGGTGTTCCGCGAGTACGCGCTGAAGCTGTGCCGTGCGATGGCCGAGCATTACAAAGGCAACCCGTACGTGGTCGCATGGCATGTGAGCAACGAGTACGGCTGCCACAACCGCTTCGACTATTCCGAGGACGCCGAACGCGCGTTCCGAAAGTGGTGCGAGGAACGCTACGGCACCATCGACGCGGTGAACGACGCGTGGGGCACGGCGTTCTGGGCACAGCGCATGAACGACTTCACGGAAATCGTGCCTCCGCGTTTCATCGGCGACGGCAACTTCATGAACCCGGGCAAGCTGCTTGACTTCAAGCGTTTCAGCTCCGACGCGCTGAAGGCGTTCTATGTCGCCGAGCGCGACGCGCTTGCCGAGATCACTCCGGACCTGCCGTTGACCACGAACTTCATGGTGTCCGCCGCCGGTTCGGTACTGGACTACGACGATTGGGGCCGTGAGGTCGATTTCGTGTCGAACGACCATTACTTCATTCCGGGCGAGGCCCATCTGGACGAGCTCGCGTTCTCTGCGAGCCTGGTCGACGGCATCGCGCGCAAGGATCCGTGGTTCCTGATGGAGCATTCCACGTCGGCGGTGAACTGGCGTCCGGTCAACTACCGCAAGGAGCCGGGCCAGCTGGTGCGCGACTCCCTGGCGCATGTGGCCATGGGCGCGGACGCGGTGTGCTACTTCCAGTGGCGCCAGTCCAAGGCCGGCGCGGAGAAGTTCCATTCCGCGATGGTGCCCCACGCCGGTGAAGACTCGGCCGTGTTCCGTGACGTGTGCGAGTTGGGCGCGGATCTGAACACGCTGGCCGACAATGGACTGCTTGGCACGAAGCTGGCGAAGTCCAAGGTCGCCGTGGTGTTCGACTACGAATCCGAGTGGGCCACCGAACACACCGCCACGCCGACCCAGAAGGTCCACCACGTGGACGAGCCACTGCAATGGTTCCGCGCATTGGCCGACCATGGCGTGACCGCCGATGTCGTTCCGGTTAGTTCGAACTGGGACGAGTACGAGGTGGTCGTATTGCCGAGCGTGTACATCCTGTCGGAGGAGACCACCCGCCGCGTGCGCGATTATGTGGTGAACGGCGGCAGGCTGATCGTCACGTACTACACAGGACTGTCCGACGAGAAGGACCACGTGTGGCTCGGCGGCTTTCCAGGATCGATCCGTGACGTGGTCGGCGTGCGCGTGGAGGAATTCATGCCCATGGGCGACGATTTCCCGGGCGTGCCGAGCCGTCTCGGTCTGTCGAACGGCGCGGTCGCGCACGATATCGCCGACGTGATCGGTTCGGTCGACGGGACGGCCACCGTGCTGGAAACGTTCAAGGACGATCCGTGGACCGGCATGGACGGCGCTCCGGCGATCGTCGCGCACACATTCGGCGAAGGCCGTAGCGTGTACGTGGGCGCGCGCCTCGGGCGGGACGGCATCGCGTTGAGCCTGCCGGAAATCCTTGATTCGCTCGGCATGGCCGAAACGGGCGGAAACGACGGCCGAGTGCTGCGCGTCGAACGTGAAGGCGCGGACGGTTCGAGGTTCGTGTTCTCGTTCAACCGCACGCATGAGACGGTCCGGGTTCCGGTGGAAGGCGAAGTCGTGGTCTCCTCGTTCGCTGAAGTGAGTGGCGAAACCATTTCGATCAAACCAAACGGCGTGATCGTCACTAAGCAGTAAGCGGACAGCAAGCAAATAATCGCAACATTATGGGTGTCGGCAGGTTGATGATTGTCAATCTGCCGACACCCATTTAATTTATCCTATTCGAATAAAAACTAGGCGTGGAATTCCACTGCAGCCCAACTGATTGCTGGCAAAGTGCAGTGAACTGATCCATTGTCGATTGTTGCATGAAGCTCTTGGGGTGTCACTGCGGTTGGGTCGTCTGCGGAATTACGCTGATATGGATTGTCGTCATGCAGAATAATGGCCTTGTCTATATGGAAGTCGGATATGTCGAAATACGGCAGTTGAGACAGAGAAGCCGTAACCTTATGTGCGTCGGATGCGTCGCGATTCACCATAAGCAGAAGACCGGAATGATTCGTTTCGTCCCAAGTGATTACTGAATCAAGGGCATTGACCAAGCCGAAAGATTCAGTCTCTACGTTGGGAGAGTCGATGACTGGACTGTAGGCAATGCCATGGGCGTGTTGTGCGGCTTCGGCAAACGGATAGAAGACAGTTTGACGCCATGCGGGACCGTTCTTTTCGGCCATGATTGGCGCAATCACATTGACCAACTGCGCGCGCGAGGCAGAACGCACTCGGTCGCAGTGCTTAAGCAGAGTGATCATCAGCGACCCTTCTACCACTGCATCGGCTGCATTGTAGATATCTTCGAGCAGACGCGGTGCTTTCGGCCATGACTCATGATGAAGATCCTTGCCTGATTGGGCTTTCCATTCAGCTTCCTGCTGATTCCAGACGTCGGAATACCAGACGCCCCACTCATCAAATGACAGTGCTATATCATGATCGCCTGTGTGGGCATTTTTGGCTTCGTCTGCACATGCCGCCACGGTGGAGATGAACGTTTGCATGTCTTGTGAACTTGCCAGATAATCTTGCAACGATTTTGCTCCACGTTCGTAGTAGTAGGCATGGCAGGAGACGAAATCGAGATTGTCGTATGCTTTGGTAAGCACGCTGCGTTCCCAGGATCCAAACGTTGGCATATGGGCGCTGGAGGAGCCGCAGGCCACGAGTTCCAAGCCTGATTCCGCGAGTTTCATGGCGTGTGCGACTCGGTCCACGGCTGCGGCATACTCGTCAGGGCTCATATGTCCCACCTGCCAAGGGCCATCCATTTCATTGCCGATGCACCACATTTTGATGTCCATTGGTTCGGTGATTCCGTTACGTACGCGGCGATCGGCAAGCTCGGTGCCGGGCGCTCCGTTGACGTATTCCAACTCTTCCAGCGCGGCCTTCAATCCTCGGGTGCCCATATTGACGGCAAGCATGATTTCGGTACCGGTCTTCTTGCTCCATCGGTAGAAATCGTCGATACCGACTTCATTGGTTTCGGTGCTGTGCCATGCGAGATCTCGTCGTATTGGGCGTTGCCCCCGTGGCCCTGTGCCATCCTCCCAATTGTAGGCAGAGACGAAATTGCCGCCGGGGTAACGCACGCAGGTCACACCAAGTTCTTTGACTAGATTGATGACGTCTTGGCGGAATCCGTTTTCGTCGGCTGTGGGGTGACTTGGCTCATAAATGCCTCCGTAGACACAACGTCCAAGATGTTCTACAAATGATCCGAAAATGCGGGGTGGTATATCGGCAATTGCGCTGTTTTTTTGCACTGTGATTGTGCTGGTTCCGGAAGTCATGCCGTTCCTTTCGATGAGTGGTCTGATGAAATGTCCGCGTTGCGCGAGCTTCGACGGATATGCATCGTCTAGTATGCAATCATATCGTGTTTGCGTAGCTAAACAAAATATGCTAGGTAACTAAAGAAATACTGGAAAATCAACGATTTGCATATTTGTTTGCGTAAACATAACTTTTGTGTTATCCTCATGATTGTCGGAAGGGTCAATGAATGATTCATAGCCGATAATGTTGGTCGATGTAGGAGGTCGGCCATGTTTAAAGGAAGGAAGAACGATGAAGTTCACTGCATCCAAGAAAACAATCGCTCTGGTTGCTGCTGCTGCGATGCTGACTAGTGTCGCAGCCTGCGGAAGTTCCTCGAATTCGAGTTCTTCGGGGGTGACAGAGGGTGGTAAGACTGAAATTACGGTATGGTCTTGGGATTCCACTTTGCCGCGTACCGTGAAGGATTTTGAAAAGGCCAATCCGGACATCACTGTTAAGGTGACCAATGCCGGCACGAACAGCACCGAATACACGGCTTTGAACAATGCGCTTTCTGCAGGTAAAGGTGCGCCAGATTTGGTGCAGATTGAGTATTATGCACTTCCCGAATATCAGGTTCGTGGAGAGATTGAAGACCTGAGTCAGTTTGGTGCGGGCAAGTTCTCGGATTTCTATACGCCGGGCACGTGGGCTTCTGTGAAACTTAATGGCGGTGTGTATGCACTGCCGATGGATTCCGGACCGATGGCATGGTTCTATAACAAGGATGTGTTTGATAAGGCCGGGGTCGATCCGACTCGGGTGAGGACGTGGGATGAGTTCTACGATGCTGCCAAGAAGGTTCGCGCAACAGGGTCCTACATTACGTCCGATTCTGGTGATGCTGGCTTCTTCGATTCCATGACATGGCTGGCGGGTGCGACGCCGTTCTCCACTGGTTCCGATGGACAGTCCGTCACCATCAACCTCAGCAATGATTCCAAGGTCAAGACTTTTGTTGATTTCTGGCAGAAGATGATTGATGATGATCTTATTGATACCAAGACCGCAGGCTGGAGTGATGATTGGAACAAGAGTTTGAATGACGGCTCTATCGCTTCGCTGCTGACCGGTGCTTGGATGCCGTACAACTTGCTTTCCGGTGCTCCTGACGGTGAGGGGAAGTGGCGTGTTGCTCAGATGCCGACTCCGGATGGATCTGAAACCAATTCCGAGAACGGTGGTTCTTCGCTTGCGATGGTCAAGACGGATGACAAGGCCAAGGCCGAAGCTGCATACAAGTTCGCTGAATATGCGTGCCACAATGCCGAAGGCATCAAGACTCGCGTCGATGGCGGCGCATTCCCTGCCGATAACGACACTCTCGCTTCTGATGACTTCCTGAACATGACCTCTCTGACTGATTCCGATGGCAATGCGCACGAATACTTCGGTGGTCAGAAGTTCAATGAGGAGCTCGCCAAGGCTGCGGCCAATGTTTCGACTGGCTACAAGTTCCTGCCGTTCGAGGTTTATGCGCGTGGCGTATATAGCGATGATGCCGGTGGTGCATATACCGACAAGTCCGTCACCCTTGCTGAAGGTGTTCAGGCTTGGGAAAAGAATATCAAGGATTATGCATCTCAGCAGGGCTACACCGTGAAGTAGCTGCATGATTCCATAGTGGAATCGGTAAATATGAGCGTCTGTGGATTGAGGGATTGTCAATCGGCGGACGCTTTTTTGAGCTATCAGTGGATTGCGTAGCTGAATCGAAGAGATTGGAGGATTGTACGCTGGCTTTCGGGTGACTGACGTACACTCAAATGCGTATGCCTGTACGCACGTTCTCGTGTGGGAACACCAAATGGGAGGAATCGGCTTGAAACTGGTGAAACGAATCATCGCCATCTGCTGTGCGGCCATTATGGCAGTCAGTGCGGCCGCTTGCGGAGCCAACGTCGATTCCCGCACCGAAATCACCGTGTGGTCGTGGGAGCCGAGCATGAAGCAAGTCATCGCCGGTTTCGAAAAGGAAAATCCCGACATCCACGTTATTTGGAAGAACACAAGCGGCTATGACAATCTCAACAACGCCATTCAAGACGGCTACGGCATTCCCGACGTGGTGCAATTGGAATACTATGCATTGCGCCAGTATGCGGTAAGCAGCCAGCTGATGGCGATCACCGGGCGCACGAAAGACTATGGCGATTTCTACACGCCCGGCACATGGGCTTCGGTGCAGCTGAACGGCCGCGTGTACGGCCTGCCCATGGATTCCGGCCCAATGGCGTTCTTCTACAACAAAAGCGTGTTCGACCAGGTCGGCGTTGACGCGTCCAAAATTCGCACGTGGGACGCCTATTACGAGGCCGCCAAAAAGCTCAAGGAGATCGGCGTGTACATCGCGGCCGATTCTGGAGACGCCAGCTTCTACGACACGATGATCTGGCTTGCCGGAGGACGCCCCTTCTCTACCTCCAACGACGGCAAAAACGTGACCATCAACCTCACCGGCGATGAGGGTACGAGAACCTTCACCGAATTCTGGCAGAAAATGATCAACGAAGGATTGGTGGACACGAGTCTGACCGCATGGTCCGATGGATGGAAGGAAGCCGTAGGAGAGGGGAAGATCGCCTCCATGTTCTCCGGCGCATGGTTGCCGTCGCTACTTATGTCGAACCTTCCTGGAACTGCGGGATTATGGCGTGTGGCACAGATGCCGACACCAGATGGCAGCGCCACCACGTCGGAAAACGGCGGATCCGCGCTGGCCGTGCTACAACGTTCTCGTAAACCCGAAGCGTCATATCGTTTCATTGAATACGCATGCCATAAAGCGGAAGGCATCAAAGCCCGCGTGGATGGCGGCGCATTCCCCGCCGACAACAACACGTTGTCTGATCCGGAATTCCTGCACAAAACCACCGTGACCGACGAGCGTGGCATTGAAATACCGTATTTCGGCGGTCAGGAATACAATCGCGTGCTTTCCGAAGCTGCGGAAAACGTTTCGACCGGCTACCAGTATCTGCCATTCGAAGTGTATGCGCGAAGTGACTTCCGCTCCACCGTGGGCAAAGCCTACAAATGGTCGAGTCTCTTGTGTAAGGAGCAGGACCGGTTGAACATCATCGCGGCCGGCGGCAAAGTGTCCGACAAATCCGCCATCGGTGACGCGTTGAAGGAAACCGATTCCGCAGATCGACTTACATTGAAAAGCGGTATCGCGCTTTGGCAGAAGGATCTGAAGGAATATGGAACCAATCAGGGCTTTACTATTCAATAAATATTAATTATTTGCAAAAATACAAAAATAATGATGGCTGTCTTGTATTCGACTGAAAGCAAGACAGCCATCATTATTATGTAATGAGATTACATATTTATCTAAATATAAGATTTTCTATCGTACGTTACGCTCGTAAATATGCAGCATGCCTTTGAAAATCAGATCCGGATCGTAAATATCGATCATATCGGTATCATCGGCGAATACTCGGCTTAAACCACCCGTCGCGACCACGCGGAATTCTTCGTCGATTTCGCGATGGAATTGTGTGATCGTACGTTCGATGCCTCCGAGGAAGTTGTAGTACAAGCCGGCCTGCATGGCTGGTTTGGTGCTTTTCGCCAGAATCGATGCTGGCCGGGTGATTTCCACTTCCGGCAACTGGGCCGTGGCTTCCCACAAGGCGGTCGCGCCCGTGCGAATGCCGGTGGTGATCAGTCCGCAAATCACTGAAGCGTCGGCTGTTACGTAATTGAATGTGGTGGCCGTGCCGAAATCCGCCACCAGAATCGGACCGCCATACTCGTAGTAGGCTCCAGCACAGTCGGCGATGCAGTCGGCACCCATGTTCTGCGGATTGTCCATACGAATGTTAATGCCGGTTTTGACGCCCGGTCCAATGATCATCGGATCGATATTGAGGAATTTCACAATGCTGGCGCGGAACGAATGCATGACCTTCGGCACCACCGATGAGATGATCACATCGTCCACATCGCCCGGTGTGTAGCCACTCAACTGCAGGAATTGCGTGATCATCAGGCCATATTCGTCTGACGTGTGGTTCGATTTCGTGGTGATGCGGTATGTGCCGGCGATGTGTCCGTCATCGAGGAAGCCGATCACCACATTGGTGTTGCCGATGTCGACTGCGACCAGAAGCATATCGAATTCTCCTTACGATTACTGTATTGACGCTATTGCTTGCGATTGCGGTTGATATTTGCGATATTCACGATTTGGGCGGAATTGTGTTGTCGGTGTTGCGCAAGGCCGACAATTCGGTGAGTATGCGTTCCGCCAATTCCTGCTTGCCCATCTTGTTCCAATGTTCGATGATTGGCTCATCAGGGGTTGCGCCGGGCTTCAATACCGTCACCACATTCGTGTCCACCGCGAAACCGGCACCGGGGGTGTTGAGATTGTTGGCCACCAGCATGGAACAATGCTTCGACGCGAGTTTTTTCGCCGCATTCGCTTCCAAATCCTGCGTTTCCATGGCGAAACCGCACAAGGTCTGGTCAGCTGTTTTATGCTCGCCCGCCCACGCGAGAATATCGGGATTCGATGTGAGATGCAGATCGATATTGACGCGCCCGTTCTTTTTGATTTTCTCCTGAACCTGCTCGACGGGTCGGAAATCGCCGACTGCGGCCGCCATAATCGTCAGATCGGCTTGCATGAACCGTTCCTGTACTGCGTCGAACATGTTCCGCGCGGTGGTGACGTGAATCACATCAACGCCATGTGGTGCGCTCAATGACACAGGGCCCGACACGAGCGTCACATCCGCACCCATATCGCGTGCCTGTTCGGCGATCGCATAGCCCATTTTTCCGGTGGAATGGTTGGTGAGGTAGCGTACGGGGTCGAGCGGTTCCTGCGTGGGGCCGGCGGTAATGAGCACATGTAATCCGCGTAATGGCAACGTTTCGGCAGGTTGGGTCGCACGCAGCAAATCGGCCACGGCCGCTTCGATCGCGGCAGGCTCCTCCATGCGCCCTTTGCCGACATCCTGGCAGGCGAGCATGCCGGAACCCGGTTCCACAATGGTCCACCCGAGTTCACGGCAGATATTGAGATTGCGCTGCGTCACAGCATTCTCATACATGCGCACATTCATGGCAGGGCATAGGATTTTCGGCCCCTCGCTATAGGCAAGCACGGTGCTCGTCAGTTGGTCGTCGGCGATACCGCATGCGATTTTTGCGATGATATCCGCGCTTGCGGGGGCGATGACAAGCATGTCCGCCCATTTCGCATCATCCACATGATTGATATGCAACGGATCGGAAGGAGTATGGGCAACATCACAATCGTTGCGTTGTGCGGCGAACATGGATGTGCGTGTTTGCGTGTGCGTAAGCGAGCTGAATGTCAGCGGAGTGACGAACTCCTGTGCGGCTGCGGTCATCACCACGCGAACCTCATGCCCCTGCTTGCTCCAGTCGGAGGCGAGATGGCAGGCCTTGAAAGCGGCGATACTACCGGTTACGCCAAGAAGAATATGAGCCATAGCCGTGTTGTCCTTCCGTTGACCCTGGCAAGACTGATGAAAACTGCGTCAAGTATATATCGAACCGGCTGAAGCATACGGTATTGCTGTTGGGAGAATCAGCCATTGAAGTATCCGTGGGCATAGCGGATTGTAAAATCAGACTCCGGTGATCGACCTGTACAGGCGGTCAACCAGAGCAAACCCATAATCAAACAGGAGCAATCATGTCGCAATCTTCAGGTGCGTACGGCGAAGCCGACGCAACCGAACAGAAGAACGAATCAAAGGGACAGCCGCACAACACGGCCAGCACCGACACCACGCTGAACGCGCGGGCCAAATCACCAAAAACGCAAGGCCCGAAGAAGTGGACCTACGTGCTTGTCGCCGTCATTGCGATCATTGCCATCATCATTGGTGTTACCGCTTTCCGAAACCACAGTGAATCCAAAAACGCGAACGGAACATCGGCCAAAGCCGACACCGTTACTGTGGGTCTGAAACTTTCCCCGGTCAGCCTTGACATTCGTCAACAGTCCGGAGCCGCGCTCGAACAGATCCTCGACGGCAACGTCTACGAGGGACTGGTGTCGCGCGATTCGAACAATAAGGTCCAGCCAAGCATCGCCAAATCCTGGGATATTTCCAAGGACGGTAAGACCTATACGTTCCATCTCAATGACAAGATGAACTTCTCCAACGGCCACAAGCTTGATTCGGCCGACGTGGTGTGGTCTATCAACCAGCTCATCGAGAAGCAGTATCTGGATTCTGACGCCATCGAAAGCGTCAGCAAGGTCGAGGCGGTCGACGCCGACACCGTGAAGATGACCCTTTCCGAACCGGACTCGAACCTGCTGTGGAACCTCACCGGACGTCCGGGACTGGTGTTCGACAAGGACGCCAAGTACGACGCGAAGACCCAGGCCATTGGTTCCGGACCGTACACCGTCGAATCTTTCGACCCGGGCAACAAGATCGTGCTCAAGGCCAATGCGAAGTACTGGGGCACCGCGCACAAGGCGCAGACCAACAAGGTGGTCGTCCGCTTCTTCTCCGATGACAACGCCGCAGTTAACGCGCTCAAGAGCGGTGACGTGGATGTGCTCTCGCCGGTGAACGCCACGCTCGCCAAGGGGCTCGACCAGTCGAAGTATCAGGTCTCCGCGGCATCCGGAAGCGACAAGTTCGTGCTCGCCTTCAACTGCACCAATCCGAAGCTGGAAGACAAGCGCGTGCGCCAGGCGATCCGCTACGCCATCGACCACAAGGAGATCATCGCGTCCCGCGGTAACGTCGACCAGACGCTCGGCGGTCCAATCCCATCCGTCGATCCTGGCTACGAGGACCTGACCGGCCTGTACCCGTACAATCCATCCAAGGCCAAGAAATTGCTGGGCGAAGCCGGATACTCCGCCGACAATCCGCTGAAGCTCACCCTCACCTATGCCAACACGTATGGTCCCGAACTTGGCAACCAGCTTAAGAGCCAGCTCGCCAAGGTCGGCATCAACCTGAACATCAATTATGTGGAATTCTCCACTTGGCTGCAGGACGTGCACGCCAATGGCGACTATGAGCTTTCCTTGGTGGACCACGCGGAAAGCCACGATTTCTATTCTTGGACGAACCCGGAATACTACTTCCACTACAACAGCAAGAAGGTCCAGGAACTGTACGCCAAGTCGCTGGCCTCCACCGATTCCGCGACCAGCGAGAAGTACCTCAAGCAGGCGGCGCGTATCGTCAGCGAGGACGCTCCTGCGGATTGGCTGTTCGGATACCGTGTGACGGTCGCCCGTGACAAGAATCTTCACGGTTTCCCGGGCAAGCTTACGCAGATCCTGCTGCCGCTATGGCAGGTCTACAAGACCAAGTAAGTTACCGGTAATGAAATTCATCATCCAACGGCTGGGGTTGTTCATCGCGGCCCTGGCCGGTCTTTCTCTTTTGGTGTTTCTCGCACTGCGCATCCTTCCCGGCGACGTCGCCGCGGTGATTGCGGGAACGAAGGCGACACCCGAACGCATCGCCGCGTTGCGCTCGCAGCTCGGACTTGACCGTTCTTATCCGGCGCAATACGCGGATTGGATACTTGATCTGCTGCACGGCGATTTCGGAACATCCGTGATCAGTGGACGTTCCGTCGCATCCCAAGTGGCGGAACGTGTCGGTATCACCTTTCCTCTGATCGTTATGAGCCTGGCTATCGCACTGGTCATAGGGCTTCCGCTGGGATGCGCTGCCGTGCTGACCCGCAATCCGCATCTGCGTGGTCTGTTCCATGTGATCGCCATCGTCGCGGGCGCCATCCCCGCGTTGTGGGGCGGACTGCTGCTGATTCTGCTGTTCGCTCGCGGCAGCGGATTGTTTGGATTGTTCCCATCCCAAGGTTTCCCTGATGAGGGATGGTCGGATCCGTCATCCGCATTGTCTTCTCTTGTATTGCCGTCAGTTGCTACCGGTATCACTGCGGGGGCGTCGGTAATGCGGTACACGCGTGCGGCGGTCGGCGACATGGCCTCGTCGCAGGCGGTCGATATGGCAATGGCATGCGGCATGACCCGCAAGCAGGCGATATTGAAGGTCGCCTTGCGTCTTGCCACGCCGCAGCTCGTATCGGTGATCGGCCTGACTTTCGCGCATATGGTCACCGGCGTGATGGTGGTGGAAAACCTGTTCGCGCTTCCCGGACTTGGTGCCATGCTCGTCACCGATGTGGGCAACCGCGACCTTACCTCCGTGCAAAGCGAGCTGTTCCTGCTTGCGGCGTTGTTCCTGTTACTGGGGTTTGCGGTCGATTTGGCACACCGCGCGTTGGACCCACGTCTCAAAAGTGCGGGCGTCGGCTCGCAGGAGGTGTCCGCATGACCGATTCGAACAATCGAAACACATCGCCCAAACCCGTGTCATGCGCGACGGTTCCGGACGGAGCCAAGCACACGGCAGCAGGGTCGTCGGCAGCGAAGACGGTCATCGCATCCATCTGGCATACCGGCGGTGGCAAATACGCGATGATCGTTATCGGACTATGGGTCGCGGTATCGGCCATATCACTGTTCTGGACGCCGTACCGTCTCTTGGACACCGATGGCTACCATGTCTGGGCGTCACCATCCGGTTCCCATCCGCTGGGTACGGACGGTGTCGGTTCTGATGTGCTGAGTTGGCTGATGGCGGGATCTCGTACCAATCTGGCGATAGCGTTGCTCACTGTATGCGTCGCCGCTGCGGTCGGTCTGCTGCTCGTCGCAGCCATGGTGTCACGCAACAGTGCGTTTGCCTCCACATCGGTGGTCGTCGTGGACGCGCTGATCTCCCTGCCCACCGTACTGATTGCATTGATTCTCACAGTGCCGTTCGGAGCTTCGGCCGCGGTCATCGTCATCTCCTGCGGATTCGCATACGGCATGAATCTGGCAAGGATTCTGCGTCCAGCCGCCATGCTTGCGGCGCGCTCGCCATACGTTGAGGCGTCATTATGGGCCGGGGCCAGTCCGATTCGCGTGTTCTTTACGCATATCCTGCCGAACACCCTGCCTGTGCTCAGCGTGCAGCTTTCCATCAGCGCCGGCACCTCGCTGCTTGCCGAGGCGGGATTGACCTACCTTGGCGTGGGCGTCGGTTCGGGCGTTCCCAGTTGGGGGCACTCGCTGTCCACGTCGGTCAGATTCATCAGCATCTATCCTATGGCCGTGCTATGGCCGGGTCTGGTGGTCACTGTGGTCGTCATCGCGTTGAACCTTTTCGGAGATGCGCTGCGTGACGCCATCGACCCATTGACGAACTCGGCATTGAGGGACATCTCATGAGCGTGAATATTCGGAATCTCGATATCTCCATCAACGGCAATTCAATTGTGCATGACGTGCAGTTGACCATTGCGGACGGCGAACGCGTGGGGCTGATTGGCTCATCCGGCTCCGGCAAGTCGATGATCGCCAAAGCCATGATGGGAATCCTCCCCAGTATGGCGCAGGTAAGCGGCGACATTGACTTGGATGGCACACATGTCGTCGGCGCCACCGATGAGGTCATGGCCACCTTGCGCGGCCGCTCCGTGGGCATGGTGTTCCAGAACCCATCCGTCGCGTTGAATCCCGTGATGACAGTGGCCCAGCAGGTCGGATTGCCGCTGTACCTCCATTACGACTTGACGCTTGAAGAGCGGGCGGAGCGTGTCAGGACGATGCTGTCGAAAGTCGGTCTTGCCGAGGATGCGCTGCTCAAATATCCACATGAGCTGTCGGGCGGCCAGCAGCAGCGCGTCGGCATCGCCACGGCGTTGATCACCTCGCCGAGACTGATTATCGCAGACGAGCCGACTACGGCATTGGATTCGATCACACAGCGGCAGATCGTCGATCTGCTGACTTCGCTGGTCGACGATTCTGGCGCGTCCATGCTGTTCATCACCCATGATTTTTCGGTGCTGCGTCGCGCCACCACCCGATGCTACGTGCTATCCGAAGGGCATGTCGTGGAATCCGGCGCGACTTCCATGCTGCTTGAGTGTCCCACGACGCCCGAAGCCACAAATCTGGTCCGGGCCGCGCGCGAGCTTTCGCTCGATGTCGAAGGAGGACGATGATGGCCGAACCGACCATTCTGCTTGAAGGACGTGGCATCGACAAGTTCTTCGGCAAAGGCAGGCAACGCAGACAGGTGCTGTTCGGCGTGGATATCACGGTCTACGCGGGGGAGTGCCTTGCCGTGATCGGCGGCTCCGGATCGGGAAAGACCACGCTTACGCGTGTGTTACTCGGTTTGGAAGATGCCGATGCCGGCGACATACGCTATCGCGGTGAGGTTCTGCGCAAGCAGACCGTGAAATCGTTGCGTAGCCAGTCCGGACTGGTATTCCAGAATCCATTCGATTCGTTGGATCCGCGATGGCGTGTCGCAAAATCCGTCATGGAGCCGTTGCGGTTGCGCCACCACGACTGGTCCCCTGAACAGATTTCGGCGCATGTGGACGACGCTTTCCTCAGGGTGAGCCTCGATCCGACAGTATACCGGAACCGCTTTCCCATGGACCTATCCGGAGGGCAGGCACAACGTGCCGCGATCGCCCGCGCCATTGTCGACCATCCGACCGTGTTGCTTGCTGACGAGCCGATGAGCGCCATCGACGTTGCCGCACGCGTGCAGATTCTCGAATCGTTCAAGGCGATCCGTGCCGCCGAACCGAAGATGGCGCTCATCATGGTGTCTCATGATCTGGGTGTTGTCAAACACATAGCCGACCGCATCATGGTGGTTCATGACGGGCATGCCGTCGAAATTGGAACGGCCGCCCAAGTGCTGGAACGTCCGAAAAACGACTATACGAAACGGTTGGTTGACGCCGCTTCGATGTGATGGACTCCCGCAAAAGCTAACCCATGTCCGCTATTCGGACATGGGTTAGCTTTTGCCGCTGGAGGATGTGCTATCGTGTGATTCATGTTCAATTTCTCATGTTGTTGCTGTCGCTGACCAACCGCCCGAGGGGCGCGTGGTTCATCGAAGCATAACTTGAGACAGGGCATTCTTTCGGCATCCGCATTCTAGTGGGATGCCATTTCATCGCACAAGAATCATCCCATAGCCCAGTGCCTTACGCGGTTGGCATTACGTGGCTGCATATGCGGATGAACTGCGGTGAAAACACCATCGCAGGTCCCGTTTTCAAAATTGCAAGTGACAAACGCGAGCTTCTCGAAATCAAAAACAACGAAATCATCCATCGGAAGCCAATAAACAATCATTTGCAAGGAAACGCCATGGTCATCTACAATTCCCTTTCCGAACTCATCGGCAACACTCCGCTCGTCAAACTCAGCCACGTGACCGACGGCATCAAAGCCACCATCGCCGTCAAAGTCGAATATTTCAATCCGGGAGGCTCTTCCAAAGACCGCATCGCGGAACGTATCATTGATGCGGCCGAACGCAGCGGCGAGCTCAAGCCGGGCGGCGTGATTGTGGAGCCGACCTCCGGCAATACTGGCGTCGGACTTGCCCTCGTGGCGCAGCAGCGCGGCTACCGCACCATTTTCACCTTGCCGGACAAGGTCTCCGAAGCCAAGCGCGCGGTACTCCGCGCATACGGTGCCGAAGTGGTCGTAACCCCTACCGACGCGGGTCCGGATGATCCGCGCTCCTACTATCAGGTGGCGGAACGCCTCGCCAAAGCAATTCCGGGAGGGTACCGCCCGAACCAGTATGACAATCCGAACGGGCCGGAAAGCCACTACCACACCACCGGTCCGGAAATCTGGGAAGCCAGCGATCATCAGGTCACGCATTTCGTGGCGGGCATTGGCACCGGCGGTACCATTTCCGGCACCGGCCGTTACCTGAAAGAAGCTTCCGACGGTAAGGTGCAGGTGGTCGGCGCCGATCCGGAAGGCTCCATCTACTCCAATCCGGACGACGTGCACCAGTACAGCATCGAAGGCGTCGGTGAGGATTTCTATCCGAAGGCCTTCGACCGTGAGCTTCCTGACGAAATCGTGCAGGTCAACGATGCCGAAGCGTTCGAAATGACCCGTCGTTTGGCTGCGGAGGAAGGCCTGCTGGTCGGAGGATCGTCCGGCATGGCCGTTATGGCAGCCCTCAAATACGCTCGCGAGCATGATTTGGATGAAAACCAGCTGGTAGTGGCGTTGCTACCCGATTCCGGCCGCAGCTATATGGAGAAGATCTTCAACGACGATTGGATGCGTGCCAACGGATTCGCCGACGTTGTGGAACGCACGTCCAAGCCAAGTCTTGCGGAGCGGTATCTGTAAACCGCCGATCAGCTGCTTCACGATCATGCCCATCATTCGTTCAACCCAAACCATTCGCTATTTTCAAGGAGTTCCCATCATGACCATCTCGACCAACACCGAAGCCCTGAACGCCACCGCACTCGCCACCCGCGCCATTCACGCAGGACAAGAACCCGATCCGACCACCGGGGCCGTGGTCACCCCTATTTATATGACATCCACGTTCAAGCAGGATGGTGTCGGCGGCCTGCGCAACGGTTATGATTACAGCCGTTCCATCAATCCGACCCGCAATTCCTTCGACGAGCAGCTAGCGGCGGTCGAAGGCGCGAACTACGCGCTGAGCTTCGCTTCCGGACTGGCCGCCATCGACGTGCTGCTGCGTGCCACGTTGAAACCGGGCGACAATATTCTGCTTGGCAATGACGTGTATGGCGGAACCTACCGATTGCTTTCCAAGGTGTTCGTGCCGTGGGGAGTCGGCCTTGACGTGGTGGACGTCACCGATACGGCTGCCGTTTCCGCGGCGCTCAGCCAGAAGCAGTACCGGTACATTTGGGTGGAAACCCCGTCTAACCCGCTGCTCAACATCACTGATATCGCGGCCACGTCAGCTGTCGCTCACGCGCATGACACCAAAGTGGTGGTGGACAACACCTTCGCGTCCCCGGTATTGCAGCATCCGTTGGCGGACGGCGCCGACGTGGTCGTATATTCCACCACCAAATACATCGGCGGCCATTCCGACGTGGTAGGCGGAGCGGTGGTGCTCAACGACAGGGAAATCCGCGATGAAGTGGCGTTCCTTCAGAATGCGGCCGGAGCCGTGCCATCTCCGTTCGACTCTTGGCTTGACATTCGTGGCCTCAAAACGTTGGATTTGCGCGTCAAGCAGCACAGCCGTAACGCCATGAAGGTGGCGCAATGGCTGGAAACCCGCCCTGAAGTGGAACGCGTATGGTACCCGGGACTGGAATCCCATCCAGGCCACGAGATTGCCGCACGACAGATGCATGGAGGCTTCGGAGGCATGATCTCCGTGCAGATCGCAGCTGGATTCGAAGCGGCAAAGAAGTTCGCTGGTGCCACGGAAGTGTTCACCTTGGCCGAGTCGTTGGGCGGCGTGGAATCCCTGATTGAGCATCCGGGCGCCATGACCCACGCTTCCGTCGCCGGTACCACGCTGGAAGTGCCCGCCAATCTCGTGCGACTTTCCGTCGGTCTTGAAGATGCGGACGACCTGATCGCCGATCTGGAGCAGGCGCTCCACCAGATCTGATTTCTTTATTATTCGGGCGATGGGACGGCCAGCATAGGAAAGGAGCTTACGCCGGCCGTTCCGTTCTTCGCCGCCCACCGGCATTACATGGCATTGATACACTTGGAAACCATGACGCAAGCTGTTGGTTCCGTTGAATCCGTTGGTCCCCGTGCGCTGGGTGCTCTGAAGCATTATTTCGGATATGACGCCTTCCGTCCCGGTCAAGAAGGCGTAGTCAATGCGATTATCCAAGGTCGTGATGCGCTCGGTGTCATGCCCACCGGTGCTGGCAAGTCGATCTGCTACCAGATTCCCGCCACGCTTCTTCCGGGCATGACCATCGTCATTTCCCCGTTGATCTCGTTGATGCGCGATCAGGTCGACGCGCTCAACGACGTGGGCATTTCAGCCGCGTTCATCAATACCACGCAAAGTCCCGACGAACAGGATCTGGTGTTCGCACAGGCGTTGTCGGGACGGATCAGACTGCTGTATGTGGCTCCGGAACGTTTGGAAACCGAACGTTTCCGTACGTTCGCCAGTCGTGTGCCGATTTCTCTGGTCGCCGTTGACGAAGCGCATTGCGTGTCGCAATGGGGTCAGGATTTCCGTTCGTCATATCTTGGTATCGGCGATTTTCTGAAGGCGTTGCCGACTCGTCCGACGGTTGCCGCGTTCACTGCGACCGCGACGGAACGGGTGCGCCGCGATATTATCGGAATTCTCGGATTGCGTGATCCGTCCGTCACCGTCACCGGCTTCGACAGGGCTAACCTGTATTTCGACGTGATCAGGATGGAGAGGAAACATAAGGCTTCGTGGGTGGCTTCGTATATTGCGGATCATCCTGACGAATCCGGCATCGTGTATTGCGCGACCCGCAAGGAAGTGGAGTCGCTTGCCGAATCATTAAATATCGCCGTGCGCGAGCTGCGTGCGGCGAAAGGTGAGGATGCGACGCGAATCGGCACGATCGCAGTCGCCTATCATGGCGGTATGTCGGCCGAAACGAGGGGACGGGCGCAACGTGATTTCGTAACCGACCGTGTGCCTGTGGTGGTTGCCACGAATGCGTTCGGCATGGGCATCGACAAGTCGAACGTGCGTTATGTGATCCACCATAATATGCCGGAATCGATTGAAGCGTACTATCAGGAGGCCGGTCGTGCGGGGCGTGACGGCGAGCCGAGCCGGTGCACGTTGCTGTGGAACGAATCTGATATTGCTACGAGGCGAAGGCTGCTTGCTTCGGATTATGAGAACGAGCGTTTGACCGCCGAAGAGCAGGAGGTCGTGCGTGCGTCGAAACGGCGTCTGCTCAACGCCATGATCGGTTATTGCCGTACCACGGATTGTCTGCACGAGTATATGACCAGGTATTTCGGTGAGGCCGGGGGAGCGGCCGTCCGTGATGACGGCATGTGCGTGGGAGGATGTGCGAACTGCGGGAATACGTTTGAAACCGTTGACGTCACGGATATCGCGCGGGCCATCAGCCGCTGCGTGCATGACGTGAACCAGAAGGTCGGTTCGGGGAAGATCGTCAAAGTGCTGCGGGGATCGAAAGCGCAGGATTTGAACTATCTCCATCCTGCCGATCTGCCGACATACGGCATGTTGAGCGAGACTTCGGAGGCACGGATTCGTGACGTGCTCAGCCAGATGGCGACGGATGGTTTTCTTTCCATTTCGGAAGGCTCCATGCCGATCGTTCGCTTTGGTGAACGTGCGGCGGAAACGGTCGCACCGAATTTTCATTATGAAATCAAGAAGATCGAACGGAAGCACGCTGCGAAACGTGCGGAATCGCCGTCCGTAGGCTCTCAGGCTATGGGATCGTATGTGCCGGGCGACGGAGACGAGGAATTGTTCGCCAAACTGCGTGCGTTGCGGCTTGACATTGCCCGCGAACTCGGTAAACCCCCGTATATCGTCTTTTCCGATAAAACGTTGCGCGATATGGTGCGTGTCAGGCCGGTCACTGGCGAGCAATTCTCGCAAGTCAACGGCGTTGGTGCGCTCAAATTGGAAGCGTATGGCGAACGGTTCATGGAAGTGATCCGCGATTTCGCTGCATGAATCATGTGACGTGTCAGCTTGAGGAATAATCGTATCGATTATTGCAAAACCCTGCGTTTTATATGATACGTAACACGTTATCGGCAACATGTATGGCGGTGAGGTTGACGTATGCCGGCAAAACGGCGACAGTAGAGACGAACAGTTGTTGAAGAAAGGATTGATGATGGCAGAAGACAAGCCGGTTGTGGAAAGCTTCCAGCTCGACCACACCAAGGTGAAGGCTCCGTATGTGCGTTATATCGACACGCAGACCGGTCCGAATGGCGATGTGATTTCTAATTATGATTTGCGTTTGGTGCAGCCGAATGAGAATGCGATTCCGACCGGTGGCCTGCACACCATCGAACATACGATTGCGGTGCTGCTGCGTGAACGTATCGACGGTTATATCGATTGTTCTCCGTTCGGCTGCCGTACCGGTTTCCATCTATTGACGTGGGGTGAGCATTCCACGGAAGAAGTGGCGCTCGCGTTGAAGGAGGCGTTGGAATTCATCGCATATGAGGCCACATGGGATGACGTTCCTGCCACCACCATCGAAAGCTGCGGCAATTACCGCGACCATAGCTTGTTCACGGCGAAGGAATGGTGTAAGGATATTCTCGCCAAGGGCATCAGCTCTGACGCGTTTGAGCGCCGCCTAGTCTGATTCGCGTGCGATTGCACGTCTGTTTTCGAGCATATTGCGAATACTGTGCCGTGGGCATGGTATTTTTGACGCTCGGAAGAAGACAAGGTGATGCAAAGGTGAATGAGATGGGTGAGGAGAGCGTCATTACCTCTGAACGGCGGTTCCGTCGTGCCACTATGGCCGATTTGCCGACCATGCTGAAGATTTATGAGCATGCCCGCAAGTTGATGGCCTCCAATGGCAATCCCACGCAGTGGGGTGATAAGTTCCCGCGTGAGGAAGTGGTTCGTGACGATGTCGAATCACAGCGCACCGTGTTGCTTGTCGATACGGTTGATGGCGAGGAACGTGTGCTAGCCCAGTTCGCATTGTGCCCGGGCATCGACCCGACATATGTGAATATCGATGGTGCCTGGCTGGATGACGATCCGTATGTGACCATCCATCGGATCGCCTCGTCGGGTCTCGCCAAGGGTGCGGCGAAGGACTGCATCAACTGGTGCATCGAACATTACGGCAATGTGCGCGCGGATACGCATCCCAACAACAAGGCCATGCAGCATGTGCTCGAATCGAATGGTTTCGCGCGCTGCGGCTTGATTCAGTTGCTTGACAGGCCGTCCGACACCACGCGTATCGCCTATCAGCGTCATGAATGGTGAGATTTTCGGATTTGTATGGATTGGTGTCAATCAATATAAATTCATCGCAAACAATTGTAAATAGTCTTCGCTATCGAGAAGCAAAAATCCCGTTGAATATCGTATTTCAGATGTTCAACGGGATTGTTATATCCGATTGTGTTGCTTTTGATATATGTCTTACGAAAGATATATATCAAAAGCAACAGTATTGCCGGTTTTTAGAACAGTCCTGGCTCGTTCAATGCGGAATGCTTGCGGCTGTACACGAAATACACGATCAAACCAAGGGCGAACCAGATTGCGAAACGCACCCAAGTCTCCCAATTCAAACCGCAAATCAGAATGAAGCAGAAAATGATCGCGCAGATTGGCGTGAATGGCACGCCCGGAGCGCGGAAGCCACGGTGTGCGTCCGGCTGGGTCTTACGCATCCACAGAATGCCCGCGGACACGATGATGAACGCCGACAGCGTACCGATGTTCACCAATTCGAACAGTACGTTGATGTTGATGAAACCGCCGGCGATGGCCGTTAGAATACCGAAGAACCATGTACCTTTGAACGGGGTGCGATACTTCGGGTGCACTTCGCCGAAGAACTTCGGGAACAGGCCGTCGCGGCTCATGGCATAGCAGATGCGGGACTGGCCGTACAGCTGCACCAGCATCACTGTGGTCATGCCGATCAGAGCGCCAAGATTGACAATGAACGCCAGCCAGTTGAGGCCGGTTTCGAGAATCACGCCGGCTACCGGAGCGTCAATGAAGTTCGCGAACTCCTTGTATGGCACCACACCGGTCATAATCAGCGTCATGATGATGTACAGCACAGTCGACACGGCCAACGAAATAAGAATGCCGCGCGGCAGTGTCTTGTTCGGATTGATGGTCTCCTCGGCGGAGGAGGAGACGGCGTCGAAGCCGATGAAGCTGAAGAACACGATCGACGCGGCCGGAACAATGCCGTACGGCTGTGTGGAGCCCGGCTGGAACGTGTAAATGCCGTACGGGGAGAACGGCTTCCAATTAGCAGGATTGATATACCAGACGGTGCATACGATGAACAGCACGATGATGGCCAGTTTGATCATCACCATAATATCGTTGGTTTTCTTCGTCTGGTTGATGCCAATGGACAGCACCCAAGTGATGATGAGCACGATTGCGAAACCAGGCAGGTTGAAGTATGTGGTTACGCCTGGCGTGGTGCCGTATGCCGCGGTCAGTTCAACTGGTAGATGCAAGCCGAAACCTTCCAACAGTTTGTTGAAATATCCGGACCATCCGGCGGACACGGTGGCCGCCTGCAATGCGTATTCCAAAATCAAATCCCAGCCGATCACAAACGCGATCAGCTCGCCGAACGCCAAATACGCGTACGAATATGCGGAACCGGACACTGGTGCCATTGCGGCGAACTCCGCATAGCACAATCCTGCGAAACCGCAGCAGACTGCGGCCAGAAGGAAGGAGACGCACAATGCCGGACCTGCGGTGAGGGCGCCCTTGCCGGTAAGCACGAAAATGCCAGTGCCGATGATGGCGCCGATTCCCAGCATGGTAAGGTCAAACGTTTTCAATGTGCGCTTCAGCGGAGTTGACTCGGACACGAGCTGGTCCACTGACTTTTTGCGAAAAAGATCCATGGTCTTAATTCCCTAAAAATGGTTTTATATGGGCTGGACCGGACGGATTTCCGGGACTCTGGCACGCCTCAAACGCCAGAAATCAAAAGAAGGGCTGAACGCCTCATATACGGGAGGTGTACGCGCCTTATGTAAGGAGAGTGTAAAAACCTGGCGCGGACAAAAACGTGAAAACCCCGTGAATCGTCTCATCATGTGTGCGCGTCTTTCCAAAGCCGTCACGTGGGAGCGCAACAATAGAGCCATGACTTTCAATGCTGCCCGTGAATGGCAATTCTCATCCGAACAAGGCAAGGCCAATTATGAGGCCGCCCAAAAGCAATACCCGGCGCAGGCCATCGTCGATATGGCCGCATTGCGAAACAACATGCGTCATTTGGTGAGCGTGGTTGGCGGTCCGAATTCCGGCACCGCCGTGATGGGCGTGGTCAAGGCCGACGCGTACGGGCATGGTCTTATTCCGGCCGCGCTCGCGGCACTTGCGGGAGGTGCGACCTGGCTGGGCACGGCGCAATCGCATGAGGCACTGCTGCTGCGCAAGGCGGGCATCGGGCCGGACCGCTGCCACATTCTGACATGGGTATATAACGGCATGGCCGTGCCTTTTGACGAGCTGATCGACAATGATATCGATATTTCCGTAGGCTCATTGCCGGGCATTGACGGCGTTGCGGCCGCGGCGCGTCGTCTTGGGAAAACCGCTCGTGTACACGTGAAGGTCGATTCCGGTTTCGGACGTAATGGATTCACTCCGGCCACGTTCGATGCGGCGCTCGCCAAGCTGGTGCCTCTTGCTAAGGAGGGTGTGCTGCATATTGTTGGACAGTGGAGCCACTTGGCGGTGGCCGACGCTCCCGACGTGCCTGAATTCGTAGCGTCCACTGATAGGCAGGTCGAGAATTTCAAGGATTTCACCCGTCGCATGGAAGTTGCCGGCATTGCGCCGGAGATTCGTCATCTTGCTAATACGGCGGCCACGCTTTCGCGCCCGGAGATTCATTTTGAGCTTACCCGCCCGGGTATTGGCTTGTATGGTTATGAGGCTGATCCGGCCATGGGCACGCCTGGCACGTATGATTTGACGCCGGCCATGACATTGCAGGCGCAGCTTGGCACGGTCAAGGATGTGGAGGCGGGCCATGGCATTTCCTATGGCCGCACGTACCTGACTCCTACAGACACATCTACCGCGATCGTGCCTGTAGGCTATGCGGACGGCATTCACCGTTCCGCTTCCGGTTTCGATATGGAAGGCGCGAAGCATGTGATCAAACCTGGTGGTCCGGTGCGTGTGATGACTACGGAAGGTCCGCGCCTGTACCGTGTGTCTGGCCGCGTGTGCATGGATCAGTTCATGCTTGACCTGCACGGTTCTGCGGAAAAGCTTGGCGTGCATGAGGGCGACACCGTGCAGCTGTTCGGTCCGGGCCGTGGTGAGGATTATGCCGAACCGACCGCTGACGATTGGGGTCGTGCCGCAGGCACTATCAGCTACGAGATCTTCACCTGTCTGTGCAACCGCATTCCGCGCCTGTACGAGCACGCCACCGACGTGCTGTCGGCCGAGGATCTCGCCAAACTCAATCCCGCAACCATTCTGTAAGGCAACGGGCGTGGGAAACAAGGCACGCCGTGAAAGTCAATATGGTGGGCGCGGCACGTTCGATGGTTGGTCAACGTGCCGCGCTTGCTGTTAAGGTGGTGAGCTATGCCAGGAATGATTCTGAAGGAAGATATCGAAAAAGTTCGCGCCACTGCCGATCTGTATGACATTGTGTCCGCGACGGTTTCGCTCAAGCCTTCCGGAACTGGCGCTTATGTAGGGCTGTGCCCTTTCCACGATGAAAAAACGCCAAGTTTTTCCGTGCGCCCGGCGTTGGGTGTATGGCATTGCTTCGGTTGTGGCCTCGGCGGTGACGTGTTCGGCTATGTTGAACATCAGGAGAACGTCGACTTCCGTGACGCCGTCGAGCTTTTGGCCGACAAATACCATATCGAATTGCATTATGACCAGTCGAACGCCAAGAAGGAGCATACTGGTTCAAAACGTGCTCGCCTGCTGGAAGCCAATGAGGCCGCGCAGGAGTTTTTCGTATCGCAGCTGATGACTAAAGACGCGCTCGCCGCACGTAAATTGCTTGATGGTCGTAACTTCAGCCAGGCCGATTGCCAGCGTTTCGGTTGCGGATACGCTCCGCAAGGTTGGGACAATCTGGTTCGGTACTTGGCCGGCAAAGGTTTCACGCAGCAGGAGATGCTGGACGCGGGATTGGCTCGCCAAGGCCAGCATGGGGTGTACGACTATTTTCGTGGCCGCGTAACATGGCCGATTCGCGATTCGACCGGTCGTGCGCTTGGTTTTGGCGCACGCAAATTATATGAGGACGATTCGATCGGCGCGAAATACATCAATACGCCGGATACGGCGTTGTACCGCAAAAACCAGGTGCTGTATGGCATTGATATGGCGAAGGCTGCGATCGTCAAGAAACGTCAGGTGGTGATCGTCGAAGGCTATACCGACGTGATGGCCATGCATCTGGCCGGAGTCGACACCGCGATTGCCACATGCGGTACCGCGTTCGGTGCGGAACATGCCAAAATCGTACGTCGTCTTATCGCCGACGATTCGTTGGGCGCGGTGCAGCTGATTGGTCCATTGAAGGTTGATGGGCAGCAATTGAGTTCCCGCATCGTGTTCACCTTCGATGGTGATGCCGCCGGGCAGAAGGCCGCGATTCACGCATTCGGATTGGATGCCGCGTTTTCGACGCAGGCGTTCGTCGCCGTGGCTGATGACAATCTCGATCCATGCGATCTGCGCATCAAACGTGGCAATGAGGCGGTTCGCGCGCTTATTGCGAATGCCGAGCCATTGTATGATTTCGTGATCAAAACAGCTATCGGGCGTTTTGACACCACCTATACCACGGGGCAAATGGGGGCAGTCAAGGCCGTGGCACCGCTGATCGCGCAGATTCGCGACCGTTCGCTGCTTGACTTGTATTCACGCAAGGCGGTACGCCAAATCGGCGTCGATCTCGATATCATGCAGCGCGAAGTGCGTGACGCCCGCCGCAAACTCAATGTGCGGGACGAGGATGCGTATGCGCCGAAACGTCGCTTTGCCGCCAATGCCGCAGCGGCGGAACCTCGCATGGAGCAGGGCGTGAATCCATATGCGAATCCTTCCGCGCGCAAGGCGTTGGAACATCGTGACGCCGCGGAACAATCCTATTACCGTATCGACGATGCCGTGTTCATCTGCGAACAGCAGTTCATGGCGACCCTGATACAGGTGCCGCTCGCCGTGGATCCGACATTGTTCGCCAGCCTCACGCTGTCGAGCTTCATGACCCCTGTATTCCGTACGCTGTTCCAAGCCATCGCTGCGGCCGGCGGTCTGCCGTCCACAGATACCCCGCAAGGACTGTGGATGCATAATCTCACCAAAGCAGGCGGACCGATGCTGGAATCCGTAATCAACGAGCTTGCCGTCATGCAACTACCGTTGCCGCCGAGCGACGCCGATACGGAACGCGCGTCGCAACAATCGCAAGAAATCAACGTGCAATTGCGCAAGCCGACCGATGATGAGCGCAGATATGCGTCCGAACTCATCATTCGGCTGCTTGACACGGGCATCATGCGCAGGATCGGTGCGGACAAGCGTCGCATGGCGCAACTGCCGGATGGTGCCGAGAAAATCGAGCTGCTCGGTCAGATCACTAAACTTGAGACCTTGCGTAAGGATCTGCAGGCGAGGGTGTTTGGCAATAACGTCGCCTGAATATCTGTCGTGTACTTGAGTTTCTGCCGCGTGCCAGAACGTCCGATAACCCCCGAATGTCTTTGCCTTGCACTTGGATCTGCCGCATATACGAGCGTTGCATGAATAGCCGGCGAACATGCGGTGAACGAGGCGAGAATACTTAACGAATTCTTAGTTGACATACAGTGTCTTTCGGCGTGTTTTGCAATTGCAAAACAGTTTTGCCGGTTTGCAAAGGTAAAGAACAGTAGGGCGTAGTGGCTGAAAAACATTGGAATGGTCGGAAAAATCGTATGCCAAGGGCATGTACTACGCGTTTTTTCGGGTAAAGTGAATACGGCGTTTCTTGAGAAAATCGCCCGGGTCTGCAAACGGTTTGCAAACTGGATTCACGGAGGAATGAATGCGACGATTGGTCGTTAAAATCCTGAAAAACGAGACCATTCTCGTAGTTGCTTCCATACTTGCTCTTATTTCATGCTTTATCGTGCCTCCCGACAAGGAGTACGGCGGATATATTCATGCGAGCACCATTTCGCAGTTGATCTGCCTGATGCTGGTGGTGTGCGGTTTCCAGCGCATCGGTGTGTTCCGTATTATCGGCTCACGATTGCTGCATCATGTGGGCACCGCACGTGGATTGGTGATCACGCTGATTTCGCTCACGTATTTTTCCGGCATGCTGATCACCAATGATGTGGCGTTGGTTACGTTCATTCCGTTCGCGATCGCGGTGCTTACCATGGCCCATATGGAGGAGCATGCGGTACTGGTCGGCACGTTGATGACTGTCGGTGCGAACGTGGGCAGTATGTTGACGCCGATCGGCAACGCGCATAACCTGTATCTGAAAGCGTTGACCGGCATGCCGTCCGCTGAAATGATCGGCATTATGGCGCCGTATTCCGTTGCCGCGGCGGTATTGCTGGTGCTTATCGCCTGCGTGGCATTCGGCAAGAAACCTGTTTCCGAATTTTCCTCTATCGACGGCAGCGGCATCGAACAGAATGTGCTCGCTCCGAATTCCGACCAGCCACGGCCGGATGAGATTCGTGTGACCGGCTATGGCGCCGGTTATGGAGGTTGGCGCACGATCGTATATTGCGCATTGTTCATCGTGTGTTTGCTGGCTGTGAGCGATTTCATTCCGCTATGGGCCATGTGTGTGATCGTGGTGGTGGCATTCCTGTTCTGCGATCGCCGCGTGTTCCGCAATATCGACTGGGGATTGCCGCTGACCTTCTGCATGTTCTTCATTTTCATCGGCAATATGAAACGCGTGCCGGAATTCTACGAGCTGGCCGCCTCCTTGGTGGGGGCGCATCCGCTGGAAGTGTCCGTGGTGTCCAGCCAGTTCATCTCCAACGTGCCGACCACGCTGCTGCTGTCAGGCTTCTGCGATCAATGGCGTGCGCTGATCATCGGTACCAACCTTGGCGGCATGGGTACGCTGATTGCCTCCATGGCGTCGCTGATCGGCTACAAGAACGTGACGCGCAAGTATCCTGACAAGAAGGGACGTTATCTGGCTGTTTACTCGGCGGTGAATGTGCTGTTCCTCATTGTGCTGGTCGGTTTGAGCTGGATCATCGAACCGTGATTTTCCGCTCCCCTGATCTTGTGGTCTGCCGGCTCGTTTCAAGGTCGGGGAATTGTAGGTTTTCATGGTTTTGTCATCGATACGATGGTCGTGTTCCGCGCGTTCAAGTTGGCAAGAACGCGTGAACTGACTATACTGAATCGAGTTTGGCCCTGTAGCTCAGCTGGATAGAGCATGTGACTTCTAATCTCAAGGTCGGGAGTTCGAGTCTCCCCGGGGTCACCACCAAGCCCTTACGTCAATAGACGTAAGGGCTTTCGCATATCGATAGGCTGCTGCTTCGGCGGTAGCTCGGCAATGGGAGGAGCCCATGAAACGAATCGTCACCGGCATTCTGGCGCATGTTGACGCCGGCAAAACCACGCTGTCGGAAGCGTTGCTGTATGCCACGGGCAACGTACGCAAACTCGGCCGTGTCGACCATGGCGACGCGTTTCTCGACACCAACACGATGGAACGGCAGCGAGGCATCACCATCTTCACCGAACCGGCGATCATCACCACGCCGAACCTCACTCTCACCTTGCTTGACACTCCGGGACACGTCGATTTTTCGGCGGAAATGGAACGAACCCTCGCCGTGCTCGACTATGCGATTCTGGTCATTTCCGGTGCTGATGGCATCCAAGGGCATACCGAAACATTATGGCGATTGCTGAAACGTTACAACGTGCCCACTTTCATCTTCATCAATAAAATGGACGCTCCCGCAGCTGACAAAACGAAACTGCTCAATCAGCTGAAGAAGCGTTTCTCGGATGGCTGCATCGATTTCACCGGATCGCATGATGACAATGCGGCGCTTGCCGATGTTATGGAAGATATCGCCATGCAAAGCGAAACCGCCATGGAATTGTATTTGGAAAGCGGAACGATTCAGGATGAAACCATTCGTGAGATGATTGCTGATCGTGTCTTGTTCCCGTGTTTCTTCGGATCCGCGCTGAAAATGGACGGTATTGACGAGTTCGTCGCAGGATTCGAGCGGTATGTGCGCGAGCCGGAGTACGACAGCGAATTCGGTGCGCGTATATATAAGGTATCGCACGATGCGCAAGGCAATCGCCTGACATGGCTCAAGGTAACGGGTGGTGAATTCAAGGCGAAGACGATGCTTTCCGGCACTGCGCGGGTTGGCGCCGACCTTGGCGAGTCGAAAATCGACGACGATGGTATGTGGCATGAGAAAGCCGATCAGGTGCGCGTGTATTCCGGCGCGAAATTCACTACGGTCGATTCGGTTGTTGCTGGCACCGTGTGTGCCGTTACGGGCTTGACGCGAACATTTCCCGGTGCTGGACTCGGGAAAGAGCCTGACGGCGTAAATCCGGTGCTTCAGCCGGTACTTACGTACACGTTGCTGCCGGGGGAGTGCGATATTCACGCTTGCTTGGTTGCGTTGCGCGAGCTTGAAGATGAGGATCCGTTGCTGCATGTGGTGTGGCAGCCGCATCTTGAGGAAGTTCATCTGCAATTGATGGGTGCGGTGCAGTTGGAGGTCATCCAGCAGATGATGCACGACCGGTTCGGTTTGGACGTGTCATTCGGACCGGGCGGCATCTTATATAAGGAGACGATCGCGCATCCGGTTGAGGGTGTGGGCCATTTTGAACCGTTGCGTCATTATGCGGAAACACATGTGCTTCTCGAGCCATTGCCTGCCGGTATCGGCATGAGGTTCGCGAGCGTATGCAGCGAGGATGTGCTCGACCGTAACTGGCAGAGGCTGATTCTGCAGCATTGTCGGGAACGTGAACATTTGGGTGTGCTGACCGGTTCTCCAATTACCGATATGAAGATCACATTGCTGGTTGGCCGTGCGCATTTGAAACATACGGAAGGCGGCGATTTCCGCCAGGCCACGTATCGTGCGATTCGGCAAGGCTTGATGGAAGCGAAGGAACGCGGCGACTGCCGTTTGCTGGAGCCGTGGTATGGCTTCCGTTTGGAGGTTCCGCAAGATATGGTCGGCCATGCGATGGCTGACATACAGCGTATGAGCGGCTCGTTTGACACGCCTTCCGGCGATGGTGAATATATGGTGCTTGAAGGTGAGGCGCCGGTTGCCCAAATGCGAGATTATGCGATGGATGTGAACGCCTACACGCACGGGCGTGGGCATTTGAGTTGCGTGTTCGCAGGGTACAGGCCATGCCACAACGCCGACGAGGTGATTGAGCAGTCCGCATACGAGCCGGAATCCGACTTGGAGAACACGCCGGATTCGGTGTTCTGCGCGCATGGAGCCGGCTATCCGGTCAAATGGTACAAGGTTCCCGAATTCATGCATCTCGACTACGCCTGGCATGGTATGGGGGAGCAGTGACTGTTCGGGAAAGACCGGATAACGGATAAACGAAAAGCCCCACCGATTCGGTGGGGCTTTCTGATGGAGCGGACAACGGGACTCGAACCCGCGGTCTCAACCTTGGCAAGGTTGCGCTTTACCAACTAAGCTATGTCCGCAAAGAACTTCCGCCGTGAGAAGCGGAAATTCAGTGGGTGATATAGGAATCGAACCTATGACCCCTTCCGTGTGAAGGAAGTGCGCTAGCCGCTGCGCCAATCACCCGTGGGATAATTCCGCCGGTTTCCCAGCTTCGTTACCCGCTTCGCGTGGGCGATACAAGATTCGAACTTGTGACCCCTTCCGTGTCAGGGAAGTGCGCTACCTCTGCGCCAACCGCCCGAAGCGAGTGCTAACTTACGTGGATTCTTGGCAGAATGCAAATCGTCGGCGTGTCGCGGTGGTGTTGCGAGGGGGCGACACGCCGTCAATTAGCGATCGAAACCACTGGAATTTCCATGGTTTTCGCGTCTGGATCGGATTCGACGAACGATTCTTCAGAAGGGGATTGCGTCAACGTCAAGCGCATCTGATGCCATGCCGCATTGCCGTGCGTCGAAGCAGACATGCCTTCGTCCACGAATCCCAGACGGGCGTAAAATCCGACAAGGCGTTCCTTGCATGTCAGCGCAATGCCTTTGCGCCCGGCAATCGTCGAATCAAGAATCACACGACGCAGCAGATAGCTGGCGCAACCGCGATGCTGGTAGACGGGAGCCACGTCCACGCCGAAAATCATCTGCCAAGCGCCATGCTCGTCGTGCAGGGAAACATTCTCATACATGACGTCAGCCAAATCCTTTTCGTTGGTCGTCATGCCGTTGACGAAACCAACCAATGTGCCGTCTTTCACAGAAGCTGGGAAGCAGGCATCGTCATCAGCATCAGTGTTGATCAAAAGCCAGAAATGATCCGGATACGTGGCAACGCGTGCGGTCAGGCTCTCGTTCGTTGCGGCCTCCGCAGGTGGGAAGCAGGCAGCCTCCACAGCCTCAATCGCGTCCAAATCCTCCATCGTTGCATGTCGAATGAGCATGTGCATACTCTCTCGCAGGGTATACCCAATCTTCACATTTCGATATGGGCGAACAGTGGAAACGCCAGCATGCAATACTGTGAAAAGGATCGCCGGAAGCGTTTTCGGGAGCTGATAAACGCTTATATGAAAAACCGATAACGACGCGGCCTGTTCCGTGGTTGTTGCGCGGTACGATGGGGCGCGTCCACGGCAAAAGCCTGGAAATAGCCGGAAAGGTTCCGACGGATTCGTAGAGAATTCGACAACCTTAAGAGAAAGATGGGGGGCGCGTGTTCGACTGGACATTCGTGACGCACTACGCGCCATTCTTCGTCAACGGTTCGGTGATGACGCTGTTCATTTCCGTGTTCGGCATTGTGCTTTCGATTGCGGTCGGACTGATCTGCGCAGGCATTGAAATCGCACGCATTCCCGTGCTCAAGCACATCGTGCGCGTCTATATCGAACTCAGCCGTAACACGCCGTTGCTGGTGCAACTGTACTTCCTGTATTTCGGTCTGCCGAAGCTTGGCATCGTATGGTCCGCGGAACAGTGCGCGATCGTGGGACTTGGCTTCCTTGGCGGCTCCTACATGGCCGAAGCGATGCGTGGCGGCCTCGAAACCATTCCGAACGTGCAACGCGAATCCGCGTACGTGCTGGGCCTCAGCCAATGGCAGACCTTGAGCCGCGTGGTCATTCCGCAGGCCATCAGCACATCCATTCCGGGCGTTGTGGCCAACGTGATCTTCCTGATTAAAGAATCATCCGTCGTGTCGGCCATCGCGCTTGCCGACGTGATGTACATGGCCAAGGATCTGATCGGCATGTACTACAGCACGTACGAGTCGCTGCTGATGCTGGTCGTTGCATACTTGGTGATTCTGCTGCCGATCTCATTGTTCGGCACTTGGCTGGAACGGAGGTTCGACTATGAGCGGCGCTGAGATTCTGCTCGAGCCGGGCGTGTTTCCGCGCCTGTTGCAGGGCCTGTGGGTTACGGTGTGGATCGCCGGTGTGTCGGTGGGTCTTTCCGTGTTGGTTGGATTGGTTGTCGGCTGGCTGATGACGATGAAAAATCCTGTCATTCGTGTGTTGACCAGGATTTATTTGGATTTCATTCGTATCATGCCGCAATTGGCGTTGCTGTTCATCGCATTTTATGGCTTTGCCCGTGCGTGGAATTGGAATTTGGATGCGACCGGCGCATGCGTGTTCGTGTTCGTGCTGTGGGGCGGCGCGGAATTGGGTGATTTGGTGCGTGGCGCGCTTGAGTCGATTCCGAAAGCCCAGTATGAGTCCGCATATGTGCTTGGGTTGAGTGGCTGGCAGACGTTCGTCAAAGTGATTCTGCCGCAAGCGTTGCGTAGGCTTCTGCCAGCTTCGGTGAATCTGGCGACACGAATCGTGAAAACGACATCGTTGGCCGTGCTTCTCGGCGTGGTCGAGGTCATCAAAGTGGGCCAGCAGATCATCGACGCGAACCGTTTCCAATATCCGACCGGAACCCTGTGGATTTACGGGGTGATTTTCTTCATGTACTTCATTGTGTGCTGGCCGCTGTCCATCGTGGCCCGCCGACTGGAAAAGAGGTGGTCGCATGACTGACGCGACAGGCAAGCAGGCTCAGGTGGGTCAGGCGAGTCTTGAGATTGCGCATCTGGTCAAGCAGTACGCCAATGCCGACAAGCCGGTATTGAACGATATTTCGTTCGACGTGCCGCATGGCAAGGTGTTTGTGATCGTCGGGCCTTCCGGCTCCGGCAAGTCGACGTTGTTGCGCACCATCGCCGGCCTTGAGCCGATTCAGGGCGGTACCATTTCTCTGAACGGCGAAGTGATCGAAACGGGTAAGCCGGGCACCGAATCCGCCGGCCGCAGCAAGCGCAGCAGCGAACTGCGTACCCGTGTTGGCATGGTGTTCCAAAGCTACGACCTGTTTCCCAACAAAACCGTGCTTGGCAACATCACACTGGCGCCGACCTTGGTGCAGAAGCGAGATAAGGCCGAAGTCGAGCAGGAGGCGATCAAGCTTCTGGAACGCGTCGGTCTTGCCGACCGCAAGGATTCCTGGCCTCATGAGCTTTCCGGCGGCCAACGCCAGCGCGTGGCCATCTGCCGTGCGCTGATTTTGCATCCGGAAGTACTGCTGTTCGACGAAGTCACCGCCGCGCTCGATCCGGAAATGGTGCGCGAAGTGCTTGACGTGATGCTCGAACTCGCTGATTCCGGCCAAACCATGCTCATCGTGACGCATGAAATGCAGTTCGCGCGAGCCATCGCCGATCAGGTGATCCTGCTTGAAGACGGCGGCATTGTGGAACAATCTGACAATGCTGAACAATTCTTCACGAATCCGACCACTGAACGAGCCAAGCAGTTCCTGCGCACGTTTGAATTCGACAGGCACCGCAAGTCCGCCGATCAATCCGAATAATCCAGGCAATGGCGAAGATCGGCGAAGATCGGTGCAATTCAAGATTTTGATAGCAGTCATCTTTGCAAGAGAGGAGAAACCATGACCGCATCAATCATCAACAAAACATTCAAGAGCATCGTGGCCGCATCGGCCGCGTTGATCATGGCAGCCTCGGTGGCTGCTTGCGGCCCGTCCACGGCCACTCCGAGCGATGAAAACTCCACTGGCGGCGATTCCAGCTCCAGCAGCAACGTCACCGCCCGCACTCTGGACGAGATCAAGAAGTCCGGCGAACTTAAGGTTGCCGTTTTCTCCGACAAGGCCCCGTTCGGCTACATCGACAAGGAAGGCAAGAACGCCGGCTACGACGTTTACTTCGCCGAGCGCCTCGGCAAGGATCTGGGAGTGAAGGTCAAGTACACTTCCGTCGACCCGGCCGCCCGCGTGGACGTGCTCACCTCCAACAAGGTGGACATCACACTGGCCAACTTCACCGTCACCGACGAGCGTAAGGAGAAGGTCGATTTCGCCAAGCCGTACATGAAGGTGGCACTCGGCGTGGTCTCCCCGGAAAATGCCGAAATCACTGACGTGAGCCAGCTTAAGGGCAAGACGTTGATCATCGCCAAGGGCACCACCGCCGAAAGCTACTTCGAGAAGAACGAGCCCGACGTCAAGCTGCAGAAGTACGACCAGTACGCCGACGCCTACAATGCGCTGCTCGACGGCCGTGGCGACGCTTTCTCCACCGACAACACCGAAGTACTGGCTTGGGCCAAGTCCAACAAGGGTTTCAAGGTGGGCATCACCAAACTTGGCGATGAGGACACCATCGCTCCGGCTGTGCAGAAGGGCAACAAGGAGCTGCTCAACTGGCTGAACGACGAAATCGTGAAGTTGGGTAAGGAGAACTTCTTCCACAAGGATTACGAGCAGACCCTGAAGCCGGTGTACGGTTCCGATGTCGATCCCAATGACATCGTGGTCGAAGGCGGCGAGCTCTGATTTTCGACAGAGCTGCCTGAAGCTGTCTGAATCGTAGGCAGACCCATCCGATGGCAAGGCCCGTCCATTGCGGACGGGCCTTTTCGTATTGGATGGGCTGATGCAGCGAGGGGAAGAGCGGTGCGCGCGGAACGGGTTTTGCATGGATCGATTTGTTTATGGTCATGCTGAGATTGCTTCGAAAGAAATGTTTCCGGTTAGCTGGTTTAAACGCTTGCGTCTTGTTGTGTTCGCATACCTTATATGTGTACGCATAAACGGTTTCAGCATATGATCCTCCTCCTTCCAAGGAATATGCTGAAACCGCGGATCAGCAACTGTAATGGAGATAATGATGTCCCAAACCCTCACATGGAATGCGGGCCCGGTGTCCATGGCGTTCGAATACGCGGATGGCCAGCCTGTTGTTATGCGCGCTCTTGAAATTAATGGTGTCAGTGTGCAATTCCCCGAAAGCACTCCGATTGCGGAGGTCATGACCACCGACACAGGTCACATGATTTCCTGTAACAAACTTACGCATACCGTTATCGGGCGAGAACTGCGCTATAGCAGCCATCAGACCAACACCACTGGGTATCGCAGCGAGTTGAAGATCGTGCTGGAAGATGAAGATCGCGATCTCGAAGTGGCTGTCCGCTACAGCGTTGACGAGCGCTCGCCGATGGTGCAGACCGATGTGACCGTCACCAATATGGGGCTTGAGCCGGTGCTGCTCGATTCTGTTACCAGCTGGAGCAGCACATTTGGCATTCCGGCAAATGCCGATGAAGGCACCGAATCCGGTTTGGAACATTGGGACTTGCTCGAAGGGCGTTTCGATTGGCTCGCCGAGGGACGGTGGAGCCGTAAGAGTCTGCGCGAACTGCTGCCGGCCATCGGCCAGGAACTTACCAATGTCGATCCAAGGCAAAGCCATCAGGTCGTATCCACCGGCACCTGGTCCACCGGCACCAATGTGCCCCTGGCCATTCTCGAATCCAAAGCAATGAAGCTGGCATGGCTGTTCCAGATAGAGCACAACGGTGCTTGGCGCTGGGACGTGCAGGACAACACCGCGGACGGCTGCGTGGCACTGTCCGGCCCGACCAACGAGAACCATGCATGGTTCAAAGAACTGCATTTGGGGGAATCGTTCACCACTGTTCCGGCATCCTTCACCATCGCCCACGAATTCGACGGCGTAATCGCCAACGTTACCGACTATCGCCGCGAAGTGCGCTCGCCGCACGTCGACAACGTCGAACCGAGCGTGGTGTTCAACGACTACATGAACACCATCTATGGCGATCCGACCACCGAGAAGGAGCTGCCGCTGATCGAAGCCGCAGGTAAGGCGGGCATCGAGATCTTCGTCATCGACTGTGGTTGGTACGACGATACCGGCAATTGGTGGCCGTCTGTCGGCGAGTGGATGCCGTCCAAGACCCGCTTCCCTGGTGAGAAGGGCATTGTCGAAGTCATCGACGCCATCAAGGACGCCGGCATGATTCCGGGCATCTGGATCGAGCCGGAGGTCATCGGCGTGAAGTCACCCATGGCGCAGAAGCTGCCGGATTCCGCGTTCTTCCAGCGGCATGGAAAACGCGTGGTGGAGCAGGAACGCTATCTGCTTGACTTGCGCGATCCAGCGGCGCGTAGGCATCTCGATTCGGTAATCGACCGTTTGGTCGGCGAATACGGCATTGGTTACTTCAAGTTTGATTACAATGTCTCTCCAGGTGCTGGCACCGATTATGACGCCGACGCCCCCGGTGCCGGTCTGCTCGGTCATAACCGTGCTTACAGCGATTGGATTGATGGTTTGCGGGAGCGCTACCCAGATGTGATTCTGGAGAACTGCTCGTCCGGCGGCATGCGTGAGGATTTCGCGCAGACATCCCGCTTTCAGGTGCAATCCACGTCCGATCAGCAGGATTTCCGTCTGTACCCGGTCATCGCTGCGGCCTCGCCGATGATGGTATTGCCTGAACAAGCCGCCAGCTGGGCGTACCCGCAATCCGATATGGGGGCCGAAGAAACCGCATTCAACATCAACACCACATTCTTAGGGCGGTTCTTCCTGTCTGGGTACCTGAACCGCATGAACGAGCGGCAACTCGCCTGGGTACAGGAAGGCGTGAACGCCTACAAGAAGCATGTGCAGCCGGTGATCGGTGAATCCAAGCCGTTCTGGCCGATGGGACTGCCTGGCTGGAACGATAAGGTGCTTGCGCTTGGCCTGGATGCCGGCGATCGTGCGCTGGCCACGGTGTGGAGTCGTGACAGTGAGGGTGGCGACGTGCGTCTGCATCTTGATCGTTGGACTGGGCGTGCCGGTGAGGTTTCCGCAGTGTATCCGGTTGATGGGTATGCGCAGTGGCCAGTCCACTGGGATGCCGCATCCGGAGAGCTTGTGGTTACCGTTCCGTCCGATGGCGGCTATGTGTCTCGAACATTCGAGGTGAATTTCAACTGATACTTTCCTTTCCCTTCCTTCCCCGATGAGGCGTCTGCAATGCACGGTCATGGCATTGCAGACGCCTCTTTTGCGAATGAGAAATTATGCCGTTGTTGATTTTCTTACTATCAACGAGCAGCCGATATATGTCGTGCCATGGTGAGGATTGCCATTGATGGCGTCCAGCAGATGCCGGGCGGCGCGTCTGCCGATTTCCTGCAGATTGTTGTCGAACGAGGTGATCGGCACGCGGCATTCGGTGGCGGTGACCTGCCAATTGTCATGACCGATAACCGCGATATCCTCTGGCACACGTATACCTTGGGCGAGCAGTGTCTCGATGACTCCGCGTGCAAGCATGTCGTTGAGGCAGTAGATGCCGTCGATGCGAACGCCTTTGCTAAGCAACAACTGTGCGGCTGTGCGTCCCCATGACTCATGCCAGTTGCCGTAGCAGACTGGTGCCGCCAGTTGAAGGCCGCTTTGTTTTAGTGCCTTACGGGCTCCGGCAAGCCGATCTTTGGTGGCTGTATAGTGCTCCGGTCCTGAGACAATGGCGATATGCCGTCGACCACGTAACAGTAAATGATCAATGGCCATTGCGCCGGCTGCGACATTGTCACATGTCACCGAGCAGTCTTCGGGATTGTTGGATGGGGCGTAAGCGTATACGATTGGGATTCCCAATGCGGTATTTGGCTTCAACGGCGGTCTGCTATCTGTTTCCCCACCAAGCATGAGCAGCCCGTCAACTCGTCTTGCCGCCAATTGATCGATATGCGCCCGTTCGAGTTTTGGATCGCCTCTGGAATTGGTAAGCAGCACGGCGTGATTGGTGCTGCCCAGGGTGTTTTCCGCGCCGATAAGCGCTGGATTGGAGAATCTGCCTTCAAGGTCAGAGGTCACCAGACCGATGAGTCCGGTTTTGCAACGTGGTGTCTGAACATTGGCTGTTTTGACATACCCAAGCTCATCGGCTGTTTTGAGAATAAGTCTTCGTGTATGTGCGGAGAGCTGACCTGTGTCGTTCAAAGCCTTGGAAACAGTGGCCTTCGATACGTGTGCGGCGGCTGCGATGTCGTCTAGTGTGATGCGTTTAGTCATGGGGCAATTCTAGGAAACGTTTCCGTGTCGTGCAAATACCGCACATGGAAGCATGTGCGTTTTTTATTGTTGAAGTCAACAGCAACAAGCCACTTCCTCAAAGTTGAGTTTCAAAGATGAGAGTGGTACTGGAAGAAAGGAAATATCAATGAACACGAATGCCAAGCGTACTGTTATGCGTCTTGTGGCCGGTGTTGCGGCTGTTGCGACGCTGATGGGCACCGCAGCCTGCGGTTCTTCGAACAGCTCTTCGAGTGATGACAACACGTTAACTGTTTCCTACTGGGACGACGAGATGCAGCCCATCAAGGATTTCATCAAGGCTAATCCGGATATCAAAGTCAAGCAGATTCGCGTTCCTGGAGACGACTACAACACCAAACTCAATCAGATGATTGTTGGCGGTACCGCTCCGGACGTCATGCTGACCCAGGAAGCGGATTACGTTCGCTTCGCTAAGAACGGTGTGACCATGAAGCTTGATGACAAGCTGAAGGATCTGGGCATCGACAAGAGCGATTTCCAGCCGGCCGTCACTGATATCGCCAACCAAGTGGACGGTTACTACGGATTCCCGCAAGGCTTCGCCACCGAAATCATGTACTACAACAAAGATATGTTCGATGCCGCTGGCGTCGCGTATCCGACCGATGACTGGACCTGGGACGACTACACCGCCGCAGCTGAGAAGCTGACCAAGGCCGATGGATCCCAGTACGGTTCCGACTCCCCAACCTTCAACGGCGTATGGTACTCCCTGATCGGCGCCGCCGGTGACAAGGTGGTCGACAATGGCAAGCTCTCTTTCGGTAATGGTTTGAAGAAGACCCTCGAATTCCAGAAGAATCTTGTGGACAACAAGTGGCAGCCGCAGCCGGCTTCCGGTTCTAAGGTTTCTGATATGTTCGCGGCCGGTAAAGCAGCAATGACCTTGGGTGGGACCTGGCTGGTTAGCACCTACAAGGATGTTGACTTCAAGTGGGATATCGCCACGATTCCAACCGCTCCTGGCGCCAAGAAGTACAACTCACTGCACACCTCTTTCTGGGCCATCAACGCCAAGACCAAGCATTCTGCAGCTGCAGAGAAGCTGGTCAAGTTCCTGATGAGCAAGGAAGGCCAGAAGTCGATGTCCCAGAGCCTGGGCAATACTCCTGCCTTCCAGTCCATGATGGCTGACGGCTACTACAAGGTGCAGGGTAAGAACGGCCCGAGCAACTGGAGTAGCCTGGAAGCCTCTGCTAAGGAAGCAAAGCTTGGATACACGCTGGTGGCCTCAACTCCAACATTCAACCTGTATGACCAGTTCAATGCATATGTTCTTGGCCAGACTTCGTTGAGTGAAGTGACTGGGACACAAGTGGCCAAGGCCAATAAGGAAATTACCGACGCGCAATAAGGAGGCAAGCCTATAGAGCAATATCAATCTACTTTTTTTGTTTCTTGATTGGCGGCTCTCATGACTTCCAGTAATGGGAGCCGCCAATCAATCTCCAAGCAGTATACGTATCGTAACCAACCATTTCCCAATCGCAGAGGGGCATTCAAATGTCAATCTCCAAGAAAACCGCGAAGTCTTCGGGCAAGATGCGCTCGGATGCGGGAGCAGCATGGGGTTTCCTCAGCCCCTGGATCATCGGATTCCTCATTTTCAGCGCTTTTCCGTTGGCTTTCAGCTTTTATCTGAGTCTTACCAAGTGGAATCTGATGGGAGACCCGCAATTTGTGGGCCTGCAGAATTACAAGGACATGCTTTCGAGCAACGGCGAGCTCGGGCAGACCTTGTTGGCAACAGCGATCTTCACCGTTATCAACGTGTCGGTGTCTATCCTCTTTTCCCTGCTGCTCGCTATTCTGCTTAATTTCAAGGTACGTTTCAGAGGACTGTTCCAGTTCTTCTACTACGTACCGACCATCATGCCGTCCGTGGTCATGGCGGGATGCTTGGTTCTGATGTTCAACCCGCAGCTGGGCATCATCAATTATGTACTGAAATCGATGGGTGTGCAGAACCCTCCGAACTGGTCCGGTAGCCAGACTTTTGTGTGGGTGCTTGTAGCCGTTGCCTCGGTATTCACCTTCCAGACCGGCCAGCAGATGCTTGTCTTTTCCGCAGCGCTCAAAGATGTGCCGCAGGAACTGTATGAGGCCGCAGCGCTTGACGGCGCAGGCGCATGGAAGCGCTTCGTCAATGTCACCATCCCGGGCATTGCTCCAATGATGCTGTTCAATGTCGTTTCTTGCACGGTCAATTCGTTCAACAGCGCGTTCTCGCTGCTGTACCCGTTGACTGGCGGCGGTCCAGGCAACGCCACCAAGGTCATCGGCCTGTTGATCTACGACAAGGCATTCAAGAGCTTCAATATGGGTCAGGCTTCGGCTCTTGCGGTGATTCTGTTCATCATCGTCGGCGTGATCAGCGCTCTGCAGTTCAAGCTTATGGATCGTCAGTAAAAGGAGACACGAAAATGGAACTGCATACTCCGAAATATGTGAAAGTCCTACAGTATGTCGTGATGATCATCATGGCACTGTTCATGTTCTTCCCGATTTATTGGATTTTCGTTAACTCTTTGAAAACCATTACCGGCATTTCGGCATGGCCTCCGGAGTTCTTCCCGAAGGATCCGCAATGGGGTAACTATGTCAAGGTGCTAGAAAATCCCAATACTATTCTGTACTTGCGCAACACTTTGATTCTTGTAGTGCTGAACACTGTCGGTACACTGCTGACCAGCTCCATCGTTGCCTATCCGCTGGCTCGTATGAACTTCAAGGGGCGTGGTGTTGTATTCGCCATCATCTTGGCGACCATGATGGTGCCGTCCGCGGCACTGGTCATTCCGCAGTACCTCCTGTTCCGCAACTTCGGTATGTTGGACTCCTTCTGGCCGCTGATCCTCCCGAGCTTCTTCGCTCAGCCGTACAACGTCTTCCTTTTCCGGCAGTTCTTCGTTTCGATACCTGATTCAATCGATGAAGCCGCAATGCTGGATGGATGCAGCCGTTGGCAGGCATTCTGGAAAGTCATCGTGCCGCTCGGTAAACCGATTTTCATTACCGTCGGCATCATGTCTGTCAGCTTCTGGTGGAACGAACTGTTCTCTCCGCTGGTATACATCAACTCCGAAGACCTCAAGCCGCTGACTTTGGGTGTTCTCACATCCTTTGTCGAGACCTCGGCAGGTGCTTCTAAGACTATGTGGAACCTGCAGATGGCGTTCTCCATGCTGATGATCATTCCTCCCGCGCTGCTGTACATCTGCTGCTCGAAGTACATCACCGAAGGCATCAAGACCAGCGGCATGAAGGACTGACATTTCTTCGCACCAAGTTTTCTAACCAACAACAAAGGAATCGAAATGACTAACCAAGCCCAGGCTCTGAATGTGAATATCACGTCACGTTTCTGGACTCGATACCTCAATATGACCGTCGAAAACGCGCTGCCATACCAGTGGCGTGCGCTGAACGACGAAGTGCCCGTCGATGTGCCGGAAGGCGCGGCATGGGGCGAGAACGGCAGTCAGTTCAGCCACTCGCTTCGTAATCTACGTATCGCCGCAGGCCGCGAGGAAGGCGTGTTCTCCGGCCAGCCGTTCCAGGACACCGACGTATCGAAGTGGCTTGAGGCCGCCAGCTATGCGCTGCGCCGCAAGAACGCCGGTCTGAACGTCGACGAGCTCGAAGCCCACGTGAACGAGGCCATCGAACTGTTCGAAGGCGCTCAGGACGAAGATGGGTACCTCGACACCAAGTTCGAGCTGGATCTACCTGCCGAGAAGCGCTTCAAAGGCTTGCGCTGGAGCCATGAGCTCTACACCATGGGCCATTTCATCGAAGCCGCCGTGGCCCATTACGAGGTCACCGGCTCCAAGCGTGCCCTGGACATCGCCGAACGCGTGGCGAATTGCATCGGCCATAACTTCGGTGATGGCGAAGGCCAGGTGCACGGCCCGGACGGGCACCCGGAAATTGAGCTTGCCCTGGCTCGCCTGTACGAGGCGACCGGCGAACGCCGCTGGCTCGATCTGGCCGCATGGTTCATCCGCGTGCGCGGCACCGACCCGGAGTTCTTCGACGAGCAGGACGCCGCCGGCGGTCCGCAGTTCTACACCGACCTGCACATGCCGCTCAAGTACTTCGTGCAGGACGAGCCGATCCTCGACAAGCAGCATGCCGAAGGCCACGCCGTGCGCCTGCTGTACTTGGCCGCCGCCGTCTCCAAGGTTGGCCGTCTGCTGAACGACCAGAAGATGCTCGACACCGCCGAGCGTCTGTGGACCAACATCGTCAAGCACCGCATGTACATCACCGGCGCCGTTGGCTCCTGCCAGGTCGGCGAATCCTTTAGCTTTGACGATGATCTGCCGAACGACTTGGTGTATGGAGAGACCTGCGCATCCGTCGCCATGCTGTTCTACGGCAAGTCCCTGATGGAGACCAAACCGCGCGGCTCCGTGGCCGACGTGATGGAGAAGGAACTGTTCAACGGCGTGCTTTCCGGTGTACAGCTGGACGGCACCCGCTACTTCTACGTCAACCCGCTGGAAGCCGATCCCGCAGCGTCGAAGGGCAACCCAACCAAGGCGCATATTCTTACCCGCCGCGCCGGCTGGTTCGACTGCGCCTGCTGCCCGGCCAACCTGGGCCGTCTAATCACATCCCTCGACCAGTACCTGTACACGGTTTCGAATGACGGCAAGACGGTGTACGCCCACCAGTTCGTGGCCAACAAGACCGAATTCGAAGATGGCTTCACCATCGAGCAGACCCAAGCCGGTGACGAATACCCGTGGAGCGGCGACATCACCTTCCACGTGTCCAACCCGAATGGCCTGGACAAGAAGGTGGCCGTCCGCATTCCGCAGTGGTCCAAGGACTATACGCTGGAAGTCAACGGCGAAGCCGTCGAGCTCCCGGTGGTCGATGGTTTCGTGACCGTCGATGCCTCCGCCGCTGACACCGAAATCCATTTGGTGCTCGACATGTCCGTGCGTCGCGTTCGTGCCTCGCTGCGTGTGCGTGCCGACATCGGCAAGCTGGCCGTGGCCCGTGGCCCGATCGTGTTCTGCATGGAACAGGTCGACAACGAAGGCCCGCTGTGGCTGGATGGCATGAGCGCGGATGCCAACGTGTCCGAGTCTTACGAACCGGATCTGCTGGATGGCGTCGAGGTGCTCAAGGTCAAGGGCAGCCGCTTGGAATCCCCGACCGACGACCAGTACCGTGCCGTGGATGCACCGCTTACGGAGCGTGAGGAAACCCTCACCATGATTCCGTACTATGCATGGTGCAACCGCGCCGAAGGCCAGATGCAGGTCTGGGTCCGCGAAACCAAATAGCATCGCATAATCGTGTCCCTGCTCAAGATGGAGCAGGGGCACGATTGCTCTTCTTTTAAACTCTCTACAGCTTGTTCTTGTCGGCTTGAACGCGGCGATGTTGCTTCGGATTTTTGCCGACCGATATGAGAAATCGCCAAACATGGGTGATGTATATGGCAGGGCAGGACGCTCATATGCCTAACAGAATTTGCAACGTTGCAAATCCCGAAACAGACGGGCGACGTTGCCATAGAAGAAAAGGAGAAACCATGAAAATCCGCAAACCGCTGGCAGCGCTGCTAGCGACGGCCACAATGGCCGCATTGGCAGCGACTTCCGGCGCTGCGACCGCGCTGGCGATCGAGAATCCCACAGTGACCGTGCATCTCGACCAGACCGGCTGCACCGAGAACACCAACAACACCAATTGCCAGATTACCCACGGTTCGACAGGCTTCCTGTATGGCCTGACCGATGATGGCGTTTCCAGCGACACCACGCTCAACGGCCTGTCGCTCGATTCCAACAGCGTGCTGGTCGGCAAATCCCCAGACGGCGTGCAACACCCCAATGGCGATGTGCTGAACACCACCGACCAGTGGAAGCGCAACGGCGGCGGCGAAATCCAGGTGTACATGAAGGAAGCCTACAAGAACTTCCCATATGTGGCCTATGGCGATGGCGGCATGGACGGCGACTATGTGCCGAAGCTCAAGGAAATGGTCACCAAGTTCAACACCAAGTACCCGGACCTTAAGGATGACATCGTCTGGATTCCGTTCAACGAACCGGACATCAGCGACGCGAACTACTACAACTTGACGAACTACAACAGCAAGTACGACAGCGTTCGCACGAAATTCTTCGAGGATTGGAACAAGGCCGTCGAAGCAATCCGTTCGGTATATCCGCAGGCCCGTATCGGCGGCCCGAACAACAGCGCCTACTCCGACCGGTTTTATCGTGACTTCTTCCAGAATGCCAAGGAGCATGGTACTGTACCGGATGTCGTCACCTGGCATGAGCTCGGTTCCGGTTTCGGCAGCTACCTGAGCAACTTCCAGAAGTGGAAGACGCTGGAAAAGGATGTTCTTTCCGATTACGCGCCGCCCGAGAACACCGGTCTCAAGCAGGGGCAGACCATCAAGGTCAGCATCAACGAATACGCATGGAAGGACCAGAACGGCAAGGCCATCGAGCAGGTCAAACCTGGCCGTCTGCTGCAGTACGTGGCCCGCTTCGAAAAGACCGGCGCCCAGGGCGCGCTGCCGTACTGGTACCCGGCCGGCGATCTCGACTGGCTGGTCACCAAGAACAACCAGGTGACCGGTTCCTACTGGCTGTACTACTGGTACGGGCTCATGAAGGGCGATCTGCTCAAGGTCGACCTGCCTGATGAGAACGGCAAGCCGCAGGTGCTCGCCTCCTACAACAAGGACAGCAACCAGACCCAGATCCTGCTTGGCGGCTCGAACGAAAGCTCGTATTCCACGACGTTGAACCTGAGCGCGTTGCCCGACAAGTACCCGAACGGTGCCCATGTGACAATCTATGCGACCGATTCCACCGCTCCGGCCAATCTTAGCAATGTGTCAGTCAACGTTCCGGCTGCTTCCGACGGCCCGTACGTGGTAGCGGAACAGGACCTCAGCATCGCCAACGGCCAGGCCAGCCTGCCGCTGAACAATCTTAAGGGCGACAGCGCTTACTACGCGGTTATCGCGCCGGCCACGTCGCAAGGCAAGGTCTCCAACAGCACTGTCGAAGCCGAATACGCCCGCCGCAACGGCACCGCCAAGGTGACCTACGGTAATGCCAGCGGATACTCCGGCACCGGCTACGTCGAGGGCGCCGATGCCACCGCATCCAGCGACTTCTTCGTCGATTCGAAGAAGAACGGATACAACGAGGTTATGTTGCGCTACAGTGCTCCGAAGGCAGACGGCCAGAACGCGAAGCGCACCGTTACGCTGAAGATCAATCCGAACGAAAACTCCGCAAGAAACGATGCCCAGGAACTGACGCTCCAGCTGCCGGAAACCAAGGATGCCAACACCTGGCAGACTGCCAAGGTTCGCATCTACATGCCGCTGGGCCTCAACCAGATCACCGTGGAAGGCTATGGTACCCAGGGCATGCTCATCGATTCGGTGAGCACAGCCAGCGCCGATGACTCCTCGGTGACCCGTTACGAGGCGGAGGATTCCTCCAACACGTTCAACGGCAGTGCCAAGGCGAGTGCCGATAACAACGCCTCGAACAGCCGCATCGTCGGCAACGTCGGCAATGGTGCGAACAACTGGTTCCAGTTCAACAAGGTGACCGTGCCGGAGGATGGCAACTATACGCTGACCATCGGCTACGCCCAGTGGGAGTACACCGCGAACAACACCTGGCAGATCGTGAACCGTTGGGCGGATATGTCGGTGAACGGCGAGACCTCGAAGCACCTGGTGTTCGCCAACACCCGTGGCTGGAGCAACTTCTGGACTACTTCGGTGCGCGTGAACCTCAAGAAGGGCGAGAATACCATCCGCTTCGGCAACGCGAACACGGGCACGGCTTCTGAAAGCGGCAAGGCCAGCGGTTGGGCGCCGAACTTCGACTACATCCAGGTCGCTCCCACCGTGGATTCGAGCAGCGTGAAGTACACCACCGCGGACGGCAGCGAGATCAAGTCGATCACCTCGCTGACGGCCAAGGCGAATTGTCTTAAGGACGGTGTGCTGACGCTGACGGAAGGTGACAGCGTTGATGTGGAAGTGAACATCAAACCGATTAACGCGACTGATGCAACGCTCGTCTGGGCGTCCTCCGACTCGTCCGTCGCGACGGCCGAAGAGCAGGAAGACGCCGATGGTATTGCAACGCAGTCCGTGAAACTTGTTGACAGCCGCACGATTCATGCGCTCAAGGCCGGTGAGACGACCTTCACCGTGACTCCTGCCGTTAACGCCGAGAATGGTGTTTCCGCCACTTTCAAGGTGATTGTGACGGCCAAGGAGCCTGAGCCTGTTTCCGCCGACAAGTCCAAGCTGCAGGCCGCAGTGGACGAGGCCGGCAAGCTGGATGAGAAGGACTATACCGTCGACAGCTGGAAGGTGTTCACCGGGCAGCTGGAATCCGCGAAGAAGGTCCTCGCCGATGAGAACGCCACTCAGGACGACGTGGACTCCGCACTCAAGACGCTGAAGGACGCTCAGTCCGGGCTGGTCAAAGCTGATAGCGGCTCCACCGGTGGTAGTACGTCCGGCGGTTCCAGCGCTGGAAATACCGGGAATATCGGAAACACCGGGAACACGGGAAGCGGCGGTTCTCATGATGCGAGTGCCGCCTCCACCGGTGCGGCGAACGGCAACGACTCCGCCAACGGTGGCCAGCTCGGGTTGGTCAGCACGGGTGCAGGCATTGCTCTGGTTGCCGGCGTTGCAGCACTGCTGGCTGTGGCAGGTGCTGTGATCGCAGTACTACGCCGCCGTAACGCGATCTGATTTCCGGCAAAGACGGTTTCATAGGTGCATGCTGCCCGGTGGCCATGATATGGACCATCGGGCAACATGCCCTGCAATCCCTCGTGTACAGGCATGCTATCGGTAGCTTGCGCAAGAGAGATTGCTGCGAGCAAGGCGCTTTTCCGAGGCGGGTTCGTGCGCTAAATATGCACGGAAACGTTTCCGGAAATACGAGTATTCGATTTCCGGCGTGTTATCTGGCTTACAGTAAAACGCTGTAAGAACGCATATTGAACAGCGGCTTATGTCGTCTCTACGGCAGGGGCGCCAACATAAGCACAGGAGCTTACTCATGCAAACCGCACAGAGCAACAGTGAAGTACTCGTAGACCCGGATACGTTGTCTCCGGAAACAGGAGAACCATTCTCGCGGGCAATGACGGCTCGCTACCTCGGTGCCTTCGTTATTTTCGCAATCCTTAATTGCGCCGCATTCGTGCTGAACGGCAATACGCTCATGCCTCAGCATCTGAAGGACCTGGGATACAACGAAACGGAAGCCACCACCGCACTCGGTACCATCACCTCACTGACCGCGATCGTTGGTCTGCTGTCCGGCTACATCTGGGGCGCATTCTCCGATCACACTCGTTCCCGCTTCGGCAAGCGCACGCCATGGATCTTCGCAGGTTCCATTGTGGCAGGCATCGGCTTGTACCTGCTCGGCTCCTTCGGCGATGTGCCGAGCCTGACCGCCAGCTATATGCTGAACAACCTCGGCCAGGGCGCCATCCAGACTCCGATGTTCGCCATCCTCGCCGATCGTGTTCCCAAGTCCGTGCGCGGCACGCTGTCCGCAGGCCTGGGCGCAACCGCGCTGGGCACTCCTGTCGGCCAGTTCCTCAGCTCGCTGTTCCTCGGACAGCCGTATCAGAACATGGGCTTCGTCGTCGGCGCGCTGATGATTGCGGCCTCCGGCATCATCCCGCTGCTGATCCTGCCGCGCGAGCGCAGCTCCAAGAACGATGGCGACGGCAAGAGCGGTGCCGAAGCTGCCAAGGAAGCGCTGGAGAACCTGCTGCCTCCAAAGCTCAAGGGCGCGCACGACTTCTACAAGGCTTGCGGCGGCCGTCTGCTGATGATGGCCAGCTATGCCATGATCTCCCAGTACACGCTGTACATCTTCGAGAACTATGTCGGTCTGACCGTGCAGGAAGCCGCCAAGGCAATGGGCACGCTGTCCGCCGTCACCTTCGTCGTGTCGCTGATCGGTTTGGCTGTCTCCGGCCCGCTGTCCGACAGGATTAAGGCGCGTAAGATGCCGATTGCAATCGCCTGCGTGCTGTTCATCATCGGCACGCTGTGCCCGGTGGCGTTCCGCAGTGTCAACGGCGTGCTGCTGTACGCCGCATTCGCCGGGCTCGGCTATGGCGTGTACATCGCCGTCGATGGTGCTCTGAACGTCGACGTGATTCCTGAAGAGGCGCAGCATAACCGTACCGGCGGCAAGTACATCGGCTTCGGCAATCTCGCCAATACTTGCGGCCAGGTGCTGGCTCCGGCCACCACCGCCATGCTGGTTGCGGTTACCGGAACCTACTACAGCGCATTCATCGTCTCTGCCCTGTGCGCATTGGGCGGCGTGCTGCTGATCCTGTGGATCAAGAACGTGAAGTAGGTTTTTATTTACCACGAATCAGTCATCGACAACTGATTCATAGTCATATGAAGCGCATGGGATGCGTGCATTCCATGCGCTTCATATATTGTGCACACATGTATTGCGTTTGCGACGACAGCAGCCTGATAACACCCTATAGAAGCGCCTTATAGGCGTTGCAACAGCCGATAAGAAGCGCATATAGCCACGCCGGCATTGACAAGGATGTTTCCCGATATCTTGTGGGTATTCGCTTGAAAACAACGAAAACCACAGGAGAGAGGAGACAGGGAACATGAAGTATGCGGTGATTGGCGCTGGCGGCATGGGCATCCAGTACGGCGTGCTGCTGCAGGAATTCGCGCACAAGGATGTCGATTTCATCGATACGTGGAAGCCAAACGTCGAGAAGATTCGCGAGCAAGGCGGCGCCTACGTGTCTCAAGATGGTGAAGACCGCCATCTCGTGCCGATTAACGTGTACTACCCGGAGGAATACGCCGGCCAGCCAGATGTGTGGATCGTGTTCCTCAAGCAGATGCAGCTTGACGGCGTGCTCAAGCGTTGCGCCCACCTGTTCAACGAGAAGCAGATTGTGTTCTCCGCCATGAACGGCTATGGACACTTCGAAAAGCTCAACGAATACTTCTCCAAAGACCGCATCTACGGCGGCACCGCACTGATCGGTGCCTACGTGTACGGCCCCGGCGATTTCAACTTCACCGGCGGGGCACATGCCAAGGCCATGAACCTGTGTGCCTACGCGGATGATGTGACTGATGAGGTGCGCAAACACGAGCAGGCGCTGTACGAGGATTTCGCAACGGCCACACTCAACCCAACCATCGTGGACAACTTCATCGGCATGTGCATGGCGAAAATCGTATTCAACTCGGTGCTGAACACGCTGTGTACCATGTACCAGATCCGCTTCGGCGAATTTCATGCGCATCCCGACGCGCGTTGGCTCACCGAACAGCTGGTCGACGAAGCTTACAGCGCGGCCGAAGCAGCCGGATACCAACTGTTGGGCACGCGCGAAACGGAAGTCGAAACCATTCTGCACACTGCGGGCGTGGCTCATCCGCTGCACTATCCGTCCATGTATCAAGACCTGACTAAGGGACGTCCGACGGAAGTCGACTACATCAACGGCTATATCGCCAAAGTCGGACGCGAGCATGGCTACGAATGCAAGCTGCACGAATTCCTAACCCGCGAAGTGCATCTCACCGAACAAGCCTTCGCCATCCACAATCCAGGCATCGTCGCACAGGCCAAAGCCGACGTCGAAGCCAGTAAGCCGGTAACGGAATAACCGTAATTTTTCAAAACAAGTGAGAGAAGGAAAACAACCATGACCATCACTATTTTCAAGAAGCCAAACGGCATCAAACGAATCGCCGCAGCAGTACTCGCCGCTGCAACACTTATTTCCGTTGCGGCATGCGGTTCCGGCAACAGCGCATCCGCGTCCAACAGTCTGAACACCACGAAGGGCAAAACCACCACAATCACCGTCGGCGTGTGCGCAGGACCATACGGCGACATGGTCGACAAGGTTATCGCGCCGCTGCTGAAAGATGACGGTTTCAAACTGAAAACCAAGCTGTTCAACGATTATGTGCAGCCCAATAAGGCACTTGCATCCGGTTCCATTCAGGCGAATCTTTTCCAGCATGGCAATTATCTGAAGAAGTTCACCGCCGACAACAATCTCGACCTGACCTCCCTTGGACAGACGCCGACTTTGGGATTGGGCATCTATTCCAACAAGTACAAGTCCATCGATGACATCGAAGACGGAGCTACGGTCGCAATCGCCAACGATGGCTCTAACCTGGCGCGTTCTCTCGGCGTGCTCCAGCAGCAGGGTCTGGTGACGCTCAAGGGCGAGGTCGATGCTACCAAGGCTACGGTCAACGACATCGCATCCAATCCGAAGAACCTCAAAATCAAAACGATTGATGCGGCACAGCTGGCCCGTTCCTTGGGTACTGTTGATGTGGCTCTGGTGCCGGGCAACTACTCTTGGGCTGCTGATCTGAAGCCTGCCGACGCGCTCGTCATGGAAAAGCAGGATGATGGCGTGATCGAAGTGTTCGTGGTCCGCACCCAGGACGTCGATTCCGACTTCGGCAAGGCTGTCAAGAAACTGCTTGCCAGCCAGAAATTCAAGGACGCCATCGCCAAGAGCGAATTCAAGGATTTCGGCAAGCCGACCACGTGGTGACGCTATAGCGTGCGGTAATACAAAGGCCCGTATGAATCGAAGAACTCATACGGGACTTATGTACAAACGAGATTCATCGAACAAAACGTATTGAACGAACTTGAACAAGTACTCGAATGAAGCGAGGAACGAACCATGAGCGTTATTGAACTCAACGACGTGTCTGTGACTTTTCATGAAGGCGGGCGAACCGTCGAAGCGGTCAAGCATGTGAACATCAGCGTGGAAAAAGGCGAGATTTTCGGCATCGTGGGTTTTTCCGGAGCTGGCAAATCCACTTTGGTGCGCACCATCAATCTGCTGGAACGACCAACAGGCGGCCATGTAGTGATCGATGGCAACGATATCACCGCACTCAAAGGCAGCCAATTGAGTGACCTGCGCAAGAAAATCGGCTTTATTTTCCAAGGATTCAACCTGATCACCAACGTTACGGTCGGCAAAAACATTGAATTCGCGCTGAAAGCCGGCGGATATCCGAAAGCGCAGTGGCCGGAACGTGTCCGCGAACTGCTGGCACTGGTCGGTTTGGAAAACAAGATCGACAGCTACCCATCAAGCCTGTCGGGCGGGCAAAAGCAGCGCGTGTCCATTGCGCGTGCGCTCGCCAACAAGCCGGAAATCCTGCTGTGCGACGAAGCCACCAGCGCACTCGATCTGGAAACCACAGAAGGCATTCTGACACTCTTGCAGCGCATCAACCGCGAACTGGGCATTACCATCGTGTTCATCACGCATCAGCTTGACGTGGCGAAGCAAATTTTCGACCGAGTGGCCGTTATGGAAAACGGTGTGGTAGTGGAGCAGGGCAACACGTTCGACGTGTTCAGCGCTCCGAAACATCCGACCACCAAAGCGTTGGTGGAACGCTACCTTGGCATTGCCGTGCCACCGCAATTGGTGCCATCGCTGCCGGCCGGCACCATCGTGGAACTGCGATACAAGGGCGATGCGGCACTCGAGCCGCTCATCAGCCAGGTTGCGCAGGATTACGGTGTGAGCATCGACGTGCTGCATGCGAATGTGGAATATTTCGGTTCGCAGGCCATCGGCATTCTGATTGTGCTTGTTTCCGGCGCGGGGGAGCCGCTGCTGCAGGCGTTGAACACGTTGAGAACGCATGTATTCAGCTATCGGGAACTTGATCGTGGGCAGCTGGTTGTGGCCGCCGAAGCTGCGGATAATCAGGAGGCATGAGAACAATGGAAGAAACTCTGGAAATCCTTCAAGACAATCTTGGGCAAGCACTGATCGACACGGCATATATGGTTGTGGTGTCGGCGATTATCGGCGTGGTACTGGGCACGCTGGTGGCATTGCTGTTGTATTTGACTGAAAACCGCTTGTTTACGCCGAACCATGCGCTGAACGTTATTGTAGGGTTCATCGTAAACGCGATTCGCTCGCTGCCGTTCCTGATTCTCATGGTGGTGCTTATCCCGGTTGTGCAATTGATTTTGGGTGACCCTTACACGCCGACCGGTGGCGCAATCTCCCTGTCGATCGCCGCAGTGCCGTTCTTCGCGCGAATCGCGGAAAGCGCGTTCTCCGAAGTTGATCCGGGCCTGCTTGAGGCTGCCATCTCCACTGGCGCTACCACACGCCAAATCATTGTGGATGCGGTGTTTCCGCAAGCTTTGCCGTCGTTTATTCGCGGCGTGGTGCTCACCATCATTTCGCTGATCGGCTATTCTGCAATGGTCGGCACCATCGGAGCCGGCGGCATCGGCGATATGGCCATTCAATACGGCTATAACCGTTACGAAACCGGCGTGCTTGTTGTGATTGTTATTATTCTGATCGTCATTGTGCAGATCATTCAGTGGGTTGGCGATTGGTTCGCGCGCAAGGTGACGCACTGATGGTTGCGTATATGCGTGAATGTGCGCATATACAGTCGCGAGATGATAGGGAGGGTTGATTAATGACTTCGTATGTTTCTCCTGTCGCGTTCACCACGGTGGCGCAGTCGATTCCGCCGAATGTGTTCGCCGATATGGATCGCAAAGTGGCTGCCGCGGTTGCCGGTGGGGCTGATGTGATTGATTTGGCCAAAGGCAATCCAGACGCGTTTCCTGCTGATTTCATTCGAGAAGTAGCCAAAAAAGCGGTTGACGATCCGGCCAATGCCCGGTATTCGCCATTCGATGGCAAGCCTAGTTTTCTGAGGGCTGCCGAACAGTGGTATCGCAATACGTACGGTGTTGAGGTTGATTGGAAAACCCAGCTTTTTGCCGTGGAGGGCGCGGTCGATGGTTTGGCCGCGTTGTTCGCCGTGCTGGTTTCCCCAGGCGACGCTGTGGCGTATGCGGATCCATATTACCCTTCGTACCATTGCATGACGGTGATGAGCCGTGCCGAGGAGATACTGCTGCCATCGTTGCCGGAGCGCGGGTTCCTGCCGGATTTGGACGCGGTTCCTGCACAGGTGTGGGATCGTGTGAAAGTGCTGGTGCTCAACTATCCGAACAATCCGACGGGTGCGCAGGCTCCGCGCGAGTTTCTGCAGCGTGCCGTTGATTTGGCTCATGAGCATCATTTCGCGATCGTGCAGGATTTCGCATATGCGGGATTGGGCGTCGATGCGCAGCAGATCAGCATACTGTCACTGCCGGGTGCGTTCGATGTTGCGGTGGAAGTGTGTTCGCTGTCGAAAATGTATGCGATGGCCGGCTGGCGTGCCGGTTTCATCGCAGGCAACGACGACATCGTGTCTCATGTGAAGCAGTACCACTATCAGATGGGTTCCATGGTTACGTCCAGCATTCAAGACGCGGGCACTGCGGCGTTGCTGTCGGATCAGAGCTGTGTGGCCGAACTTGCGGAACGGTATGTGTCTCGTCGCGAAATCGTTGCAGGTGGATTGCGTGAAGCCGGCTTGGATGTGTTCGATTCAGACGGTGGTATCTACGCTTGGGTACACGCTCCTGAAGATCAGACGGGTGAACAGTTTGCCGACATGCTGTTGGAACGTGCGGCCGTCGCCGCGTTGCCGGGCACATGCTTCGGCAAAGTAGGCGAGGATTACGTACGATTCAGCCTGCTCAAATCCGAAGATCAGTTGCGTGAGGCTGTGCGTCGGGTGGCTGCTGTACTAGCGTAGTTTTTTCCTGCGTGGCCTTTTATGTATGAACTGGCGATTGCGGTGCGATGCCTTGCATCTCCGCCGTTTGATGGCCTCTTACAAGAAAACGTTATGGCGATTCGCGCGTTCTATAACAAACGTTGATAAGGCGCGGCGCGCGTTGAAACGCAGGATGCGGTTTAGTGGGTACCAGTGACCGCGTGAATGGCATGCGGCAATGAGCCACAACCCGAGGGGGTGCGCACCATGACTAGATTCAACACTCAGCTTGTTCACGGACTGCCGGTCAACGACAACAACACCGGAGCTGTGAACCCGCCGACTACGAAGCGCTTGATGCCGCTGTTTCCGGGCACTCCGCCAAGGGACCCGCGCGTGGTTGTCCGGCGAAGGCCGTGTATTTCGAAGTTCTTACCAATTCGTTGCTGCAGGTCAACAATGTGACGAAGATCTCCGAAATCGCTCATCGCTATGGTGCGATTTCCAGTTATCTGTTGCTGCATCCGCTGGTAAAATCCGTGCATTATCCGGGATTGCCGGGGCATGAGTATGAGATATTTGGGCATTGTTCAGGAAGTTGCGGATGAGGTGACGGTAATGAAAGACGGCCATCTTGTCGAATATGGAGCTGTCGGTTCCGTGTTACGACACCCTAAAGATGCGTATACGAAGATGTTGCTTGAGGCATCGTCTAAATTTGATGAGATTAATGCCTCGTAAGGAGTGATTTTATGATTGATAATACGACAATTGATTTCTATGGAGCCGACTGGTGCGGTGACTGCCGTCGAGCCAAGGCAGCATTGGACCGTTTCGGGGTCGCCTACAACCTTCATGATATCGAGCATGAGGATGGTGCTGCAGAGAAAGCCATTGCGATCAGCGGACAACAGCACATTCCCGTGATTCGGTTCGCCGCCGATGGCTCATGGCTGGTGGAGCCTTCGGCCACACAGCTGCAAGCCAAATGCAAGGAGCTCGGCCTGCTCTGATTCAACATTTCGTATGCCATCTCACGAGCCGGACAAGGAGAATTATCTCCTGTTCGGCTCGTAGACGTATGTGGGTCGGCTTCCGGACGGTCGATGTCCGGCTTCTGGATGGACTTTGCCCAGCTCGCGGACACTGTCTACACACGATTGCATTCTTTGGTAAATTTTTACTTGGGTTCGGCAATGGTTGCAGAACCTACGAAAGGTCGTGCAACAAGACCTTTAAAGAGAAACCAAAGAAGGGAGTAATGCCATGCCGTTCCTTATTGCGCTCCTTGCCATTGCGCTGATCATCGCTTTCCTGTTCCTGTCCACGTTGTTCATCGTGCCGCAGCAGCAGGCCTACATCATCGAACGTTTCGGCAAGTTCAACAAGGTGCAGTTCGCGGGCATCCATATTCGTATTCCGTTCGTGGATCGCATCGCCATGAAAACCAACATGCGGGTCAACCAGCTCAACGTGCAGTTGGAAACCAAAACGCTCGACAACGTGTTCGTCACCGTCGTGGCCTCTACCCAGTTTCGTGTCGATCCCAGCAATGTGGCGACCGCATACTACGAGCTGCGCGACCCGGCCGGTCAGCTGCGTTCCTACATGGAGGATGCGCTTCGCTCCGCCATTCCTGCATTATCTTTGGACGATGCATTCTCCCGCAAGGACGATGTCGCTTTTGACGTGCAGAAGACCGTCGGCAATGAAATGTCCCGCTTCGGCTTCACAGTGGTCAAAACGCTGATCACGGCCATCGATCCGAGTCCACAGGTCAAGAACGCCATGGATTCCATTAACGCGGCACAGCGCGAAAAGGAAGCCACGCGTCAGCGTGCCGAAGCCCAGCGTATTCAGATCGAGACCCAGGCGGCCGCCGAGGCTGAGAAGACACGCCTCCAGGGTGAGGGCCAGGCTAATTATCGTCGTGAGATCGCCAACGGTATTGTCGACCAGATCAAGAGTCTGCAGGCTGTCGGCATGAATGTGAACGACGTGAACAATGTGGTGCTGTTCAACCAGTATCTCGACACCATGCGTAATCTTGCCTCGTCGCAGAACGCGAAGACGGTGGTGTTGCCTGCTTCGACGCCTGGTGGCTTCAATGAGATGCGCGACCAGATCATCCAGGCCATGATGTCCGCGGACGAAGCTGCGAAATAGTCGCACAATAACCGCAACGTCATATTAAATGCATTGACACCAAGTGGGGACGTCCCGTAAAAGGATGTCCCCACTTGCGTTTGATGCTGATGCGGTGTTATGCGTGAACTTGGTTATCTCGGGGTGTTCCCTTAAGGGGTGCGAAGAACGGGGAAACAGTATAAACTCGGTCACGGATCAAGCGCGTTAGACGCCGTATGGGGGCAAAGAGGACTATGGCGAATATTGAAGGTCAAGAGTTGGTGATGGGGACGCGCAGACCCATCATCGAAGTGAAAAACCTGCGTAAGGAGTATCCAGTGCTCGACGAGACCGTCGTGGCATTGGAACGTATCAATCTCACCATTCCGCAAGGTCAGATCTGCTGTATCTATGGCGAATCCGGTTCCGGCAAATCCACTCTGCTCAACCAGCTTGCCGGCATGGAAAAACCAACCAAGGGCGGCGTACGCATCAGGGGAGTGCCCATCTCCCGTCTTGACGAACGGCAGCTGGCGGAATTCAGACAGAAGCATCTCGGCTTCGTATTCCAGTCATACAATCTGCTGCCCAATCTGACCGCCGTTGAAAACGTGGCAATGCCGTTGATGTTCCAAGGCATGCCAAAAAACAAGCGCGAAGCAATCGCCAAGAAAATGCTGAAACGAGTAGGGCTCGGCAAACGCATGAACCACTATCCAACGCAAATGTCAGGCGGTCAGCAGCAGCGCGTCGGCATTGCGCGAGCGTTCGCATCGCGGCCGCAAGTCGTATTCGCCGACGAGCCGACCGGCAATCTCGATTCCAAAACCAAAAACGACGTGATGGACATGATCTGCGCGTTCGCACGAGACTTGAACCAAACCATCGTGCTCGTCACGCACGATGACAATATGGCGCAATATGCCGATCGTATCGTAACGCTGCTTGACGGGCGCATCATCGATGACCGTCTGGTGAATAACGCATGACAGCAAGAAGAGAAGGGAAAACCATGAGTAACGGCAGCCATTCCGCAAAATTCATCAACATGGTCATCGCACTGGTGGCATCCGCCGCCATCGCATTGACCTGCATCGTGCCGACGGCGCTCGCAGAAGACGGCGATGGCACGGACGCCGGCAACGGCGGTTCTACCGTGCAGCCGGCGGGCCCGGTGCCGAATATCATCATCACCAACTTCACGTATGGCGACGGTTCCGTGGCGGTCGGCACGAATTTCGATCTTGGCTTCACCTTCCAGAATATGGGCAAGGTCGCGGTCAGCAATATGGTCGTGACCGTTGACGGCGGCGAGAATTTCGCCATTTCCGGCGGTACGAACACGTTCTATTACGATTCGCTGTGGGCGGGTTACTCGCTGACGCAGACTGTGCCCATGCAGGTGCTGTCGAGCGCGAAGAACGGTGCGCAGGGCATCGATATCAACTTCAAATACGAGTATGTCGATGGCGACACTCGCAACTCCAACACTTCGGATATTAAGATTTCCGTACCTGTTTCACAGCCTGACCGTTTCGAACTGGGTGATCCCGTGCTTCCCGACACCGTCAATGCTGGCGAGGAATCCACTATTTCCATGGACTATGTGAACAAGGGCAAGGGGGATGTGTCCAACGTCGAAGCGTCCATCGAGGGCGACGGCATCACCGCCACACAAGCCACACAGTATATCGGCAATGTGGCATCCGGCGCTTCCGGCTCCATTGGATTCGCGTTCACTGCAGCTGCGGCCGGCGAATATGATGCCAAGCTGAAGGTGATGTACGAGGATGCCAATGGCCAGCAGCAGACCAAGGAATCGCCGGTGAAGATCACGGTGTCTGAGGCGCCGGCCCCCGTCGATCCAGGCACGGATGTTGGCCCTCAGGAAAACCAGGGCATTCCGGCTTGGGTGTGGATTGTCGTTGCCGCGGCTGTCGTTGCTGTGATCGCCATTGTGGTCGTAGTGGTTGTGCGTCGTCGTAAGAAGGCGAAGAAGGCGGCTGAGGATGATGATTGGGATTGGGATTCCACCGATTCGCATGCCGGAACTGATACTGATGGCACTGCCGATACGGCTGGCACCACGGCAGGCGCTATTGATGCGCCGACCCAGGTGATTGATTCCGTGCCCTCCGTCAAGGAGTGAGCATGCGTTTTTCGGATATTGCACGTTCGTGCATGCAGAATCTGCTGCGTCGCAAATCACGTACGGTTCTTACGGTGCTTGGTGTGATCGTCGGTTGCTGTTCGATCGTGCTCATGATTTCCATTGGCCAGGGCATCAACGAACAGAACAAACAGATGCTCAAAAACATGGGCAACCTGAACGACATCACCGTATATGCGGACGGCGGAGGTTCGCATTCTATGGCAACGTCATCCAGCGTGAGCGGTGCTGGCAGTGAACAGGCGAAACTCGACGATGACGCCGTGCAGAATTTCCGCAGCATTGCCGGTGTGGCTGGAGTGCTTCCGCAGAAAACGATGTCATACAGTGTGGATGCCACGCAAGGAGCTGGTTCCCGGTACGTGTCGCAATATGTCAACGTGGTGGGAGTCGACGTAACGCAATTGGAAGAATCCGGCTATAAATTGGCCAGCGGACGTCTTCCGATGCGTGCCGGCGAAGTGTTGGCGGGCAAATCCTTCGTGTATTCGTTCTACGACAAGTATGCGTCAGATTCGAGCAATCATCGTATAGAAGCGGGCGGTTATTACTGTGATGAGCACGGTTGCGTCCAATCCGAAGGCGAAGACCCGTTCTTCGATATACTGAACTCCAAAATCACACTGATCACCGGAGCCAACTATCAAAGTCCCGACGACTACCGCAAGGTGGGCAGCGGATCCGTGGCGCCATCCGATTCCGGCAGTGGTGAGAGTCCCACCATTACCATGCCATATACTGTGGTGGGTGTCATTGATTCCTCCGCCAACAACTATGATGCGTTCACTTCCGGCATTGTGATGAGCATCGACGATATGAAAACGTTGAACGTCAAAATATCGGGGGATACCAAGGCCAACACGTCAAGCAAGGTCGTTTACGATCAGGTACTGGTGCACACCCAAGACATTAAAGACGTTGCCGACGTTGAAGCGCAAATCAAGGGCGCCGGTTATCAGACTTCCTCGTTTGAGCAAACGCGTAAGGAGATCGAAAAGCAGTCGCGGGGCATCCAGTTGGCGTTGGGCGGCATTGGTGCGGTGTCGTTCTTCGTTGCCGCGATTGGCATTGCCAACACCATGATCATGTCGGTGTCGGAACGTACTCGCGAAATCGGCATTATGAAGGCTCTCGGCTGCTATGTGCGCGATATTCGCATGATGTTCCTATGTGAGGCTGGCGCGATTGGGCTAGTTGGCGGTGTGATTGCCTGCCTGATTTCCGCAATCGGTTCGATAGGCATCAATATGGCGTCTTTGGGTGGATTCAGTGTTGAGAATTTCGGCAAGGCGATTATGGGCGGCGACGATGTGAGTCGTATTTCGGTGATTCCATGGTGGCTTTTTGTGGTGGCCATGCTGTTTTCGATTGCCGTTGGCGTGATCGCAGGTTTCGGTCCTGCCAATAAGGCTGTGAAGATTCCGGCTTTGGATGCCATCAAGAATGATCAGTGATTGCTGATTATGGATTGCTGATTGCGTGACTGATTACAGATTGGCGGGAATGGTCTTGCGGATATAACGACCGTTCCCACCAATTCGTTGATACACATTAATTATTCGTTGAGAATACCGTGAATTCGAGAGACGATGGTTGCCGCGGTCAATCCGTAACGTTCATTAAGCTCGTCAAGCGGCACTCGATCGGTGAACTCTTTGGATGCACCAAAATTCAGCACACGAACGTGAGAAGCTTTGGCATTATTGGAATTTGCGTAGAACGCGGTGACCTTCTCACCCCATCCGCCTTCCAACTGGCCATCCTCCAACGTAACGACCAAACGATGCCCATCGGCAAGCATCGTCAGCAATTCGGCATCCATCGTGGAATACTGCAATGCGTCAACAAGCGTCGCAGTGATCGCAGCATGCGTCTCATCATCTTCAGCAAGCGTCGACGTGACTTCCGCAGCCAACGGCATGGTGTTACCGAGTCCAAGAATCGCAACATCTTTGCCGGGCTGAACAATCTGATAGCGGGAGAATGGGCATTCCCCGGCAATATTGACGGCTGGATCATGCTCTTCGGCACGCTGCAACGGGTCGAATGCCATATCGGTGGCACGTTCAAGTGAGAGAATCTGCTCGCCAGGCATACGAATCGCCACCACGCCATGGTCGGACGGGCCGGTTGCCCAAGCCAGCATGTCAAGCATCTGTTCGCCGCTTGCGGGAGCCAAACAGGTCACGTCAGGAACATTGGCGAACATCGTCATATCGAATGTGCCTGAATGCGTGTTGTCGGCTCCGGAAATTCCCGCACCGAAAATCAGCAGTGTGGCAGGAACATGATTCAACGCCAACTCTTGTTGCAGCTGGTCGAAGGTGCGCTGGAAGAACGTGGCGGAAGTCGCAAGCACGGGGCGGCCGCCCGCTTTGGCGATGCCCGCGGCGAACGCAGCCGCATGCTCTTCCGTAATGCCGGTATCAACGTAATGCGCGCCCGCACGCTCGCGAAAATCTCGTGTGATGCCGTTCGATCCAGGGGTTGCGGGGGAGATGACCACCAATCCTGGCTCGTTGCTGAAACGGCGTTCCAACGATGCCATGGCCATTTCGCCATAGTATTTGCGTGCGTCGAGCGGTTTGCCGAGTGAGGCCTCCGGATCCTGCCAATGATTGGCCTCGCATTTGCCCGCATGAGGTTGAGGATTGGTCTGATTGCAGCCGTCCGAACCTTTGTCGAACTCCTCGCCATCGTCGAAGCCCAAGCCTTTGGTAGTGTGAATATGCACTACGATCGGGTGGTCGATACCTTTGACCTCGTTCAACACCTCCACTAGCGTGTCAACATCATTGCCCTGCTCCACGTAGCGGTAATCCAAGCCGAATGCCTTGAACAGGTTCAGTTCCGCCGTGCCATCTGACGCACGTAACTTGGCAAGCTGGCCGTACATGCCACCGAAATCCTCAGCGATCGACATTTCATTGTCATTGACGATGATGATGAGATTGCCGCCCTGTTCAGCCGCGTTATTTAGCCCCTCGAAAGCGATTGCTGAACTCAAAGAACCGTCTCCGATAATGGCGACGACATTGCCGATAGCGCTTTCGCCTGTTGCAATGCGTTGCATATCGCGGGTTTTGGCGAGACCGCACGCGAGTGAAATCGAAGTGCCGGTATGACCAAGTACAAACGAATCATGCTCGCTTTCCAACGGATTGGTGAAACCGGTAACCTCGCCGAATCGGGATTCGTCGAGATACGCTTCGGCACGTCCGGTAAGCATCTTGTGCACGTAGCTTTGGTGTGACACGTCGAAAATAAAACGGTCGTGAGGCGAGTTGAACACGCGATGCAAGGCCACGGTGAGTTCCACCACGCCAAGATTTGAGCCGATATGCCCGCCATGCTTCCTGCCGTAATCAAGTAGCGTGGTGCGGATTTCAAAGCATAAATCGCGTAATTGTTGGGCTGAAAGGGCATGTACGTCCGCAGGAGTGTGAATCGAACTCAAAATGCCAGCGGTCATCGTGCGCAATCACCCTTCCCTACGATCAGTGCAACCAAATGCGAAATCTTATCCCACTGTATGCCCCGACGAGGGTGTTTACGGGCAAAGGAGCGCAAAGTCTTCTCAACTTGAGGCACAATAGAGGTGTTTGCAATCGTGAAAAGCCGTTATTCGCAAAGGAGCGCGAACATGAAAGCCGTATATGCCACCGGAACGAATTATGATGATCCGCTGTCTATGCTTGAAGTGGGCGATATGCCCGAACTGGAAACCAAGCCATTCTGGTCCACCATTCGTGTGAAATCAGCGAGCGTGAACCATCATGACGTGTGGAGTCTGCAAGGTGTGGGGCTTGCCGACGAGCAGACGCCGATGATTCTCGGCACCGATGCGGCTGGCGTGCTGCAAGAAGACATTCCCGTGAGCAAGGGGCTTAAGGCCGGCTCCGAAGTGGTGCTGTACACGCTCATCGGCACCGATGGGGCCGGAGTCATGCCGGGGGAGCGTCGTTCGATTCTTTCCGAACGATATGCGGGAACCATGGCCGAATGCACGCAGGTGCCCAGCGCCAACGTGTTCGCCAAGCCTGAGAATCTCAACTTCGATGAGGCTGCAGCATTGGGCACCAGCTGGCTTACTGCATATTCTTTGCTGTTCACGTCGGCGAATGTGAAGCCGGGAGATACGGTGCTTGTTCAAGGTGCCGGCGGAGGCGTGTCGACCGCTGCGATCCAGCTTGCCCATGCGGCTGGATTGGAAGTGTTTGTTACCTCACGTAGCGAAGACAAGCGCAATCGTGCATTGGAAATCGGCGCTGACGCGGTGTTCGAATCGGGTGCGCGACTGCCTCGCAAGGTGGATGCCGTCATCGAATCCGTCGGAGCGTCCACTTGGAGCCATTCCGTCAAATCCGTGCGCCCGGGAGGCACCATCGCCATCTGCGGCGCGACCACGGGCGATCAGCCTGGCGCCGAACTTACGAGAATCTTCTTCCAAGATATTCGTGTGCAAGGCAATACCATGGGTTCTCGCGAGGATTTCGCACGCCTGTTGAAATTCGTGGAACATGCCGATCTGCACCCGGTCATCGACTCCGCATATGCGATCGATGATGCGCGACTTGCGTTTTCCAAAATCGTGAATGGCGACGTTTTCGGGAAAATCATGTTACACATCTAGCCGATTGCGTAAAGTAAGCGGTGTTCAAGAACATGTTCTTTTGGATTCTTTCGGAGGTCCTTGATGGCAGACAACAAGCCTGAAGTCGCAGTGATTATGGGGTCGGCGAGCGATTGGGAAACCATGAAGCACGCCTGCGAGATGCTTGACCAGTTCGAAGTGCCGTACATGAAGCAGGTGATTTCCGCGCACCGCACCCCGGAATTGATGGGTGAATTCGCGCATAATGCCCGTGCCAACGGCCTGAAGGTCATTATCGCCGGCGCTGGCGGCGCGGCACACCTGCCGGGTATGGTGGCGGCCCAGACTACTCTGCCGGTCATCGGCGTGCCGGTGCGTTCCCATGCGTTGTCCGGCTGGGATTCGCTGTTGTCCATCGTTCAGATGCCGGGCGGTATTCCGGTCGCCACCACTGCGGTCGGCAATTCCGGTGCCACAAACGCGGGCCTTTTGGCTGTGAGCATTCTGAGCACTACCGATGAGCGTCTGGCCAATGCCCTGCAGGAATACCGTGACTCGCTGAAGGAAAAGGTGGCTGAATCCAATGCCCAGCTTGTCTGAGGAAACCAACGGCCGTGTTGAAAGGCTGATGCCGGGTGCCACCATCGGCATCATCGGTGGCGGTCAGCTTGGCCGTATGATGGCGTTGTCTGCCCGCTATATGGGCTTCCGCATCGGAGTTCTCGACCCGACACCGGACTGCCCGACTGCGCAGGTGGCTGATTTCCAGGTCACTGCCGAATATGACGACATCACCGCAATCCGCGAACTGGCCGAAAAATCCGATGTACTCACGTACGAGTTCGAAAACGTGAACGCTGACGCCATCGACGAAGTGCGCGCGCTTGCAGCGGCACCGCAAGGCACCGATCTGCTGCGTGTCACGCAGGATCGCGTCAACGAGAAGCAATTCATCAACGACCATGGCACGCCGACCGCACCGTGGAAGGCCGTCAACAGTGTTGAGGAGCTTGACTCGGCACTCGATGAGATTCACTACCCGGCCGTGCTCAAAACCCGTTCCGGCGGTTATGATGGCCATGGCCAGACGGTACTGAAATCCGATGCCGATCTTGAAAAGGTGCGTGCCCGTGCCGATCGTGGTGGCGGATTCCCCCCAAGCATTCTCGAAGGCTTCGTTGACTTCGCATTCGAAGCAAGCATTCTCGTTGCAGGCAACGGCAAGGATTACGTGACCTTCCCGATTGTGCGTAACGAGCATCGCAACAATATCCTGCATATGACCATTGCTCCTGCCGAAGTCAGCGAAGCCGTGGCGAAGGAGGCGCACGAACTCGCGTTGCGCTTGGCGCAGGGCTTCGAATTGGCGGGCATTCTCGCCATCGAACTGTTCGTCACCAAGGATGAGCGGGTCATTGTCAACGAGCTTGCGCCTCGTCCGCATAATTCCGGCCATTACACCATCGAGGCATGCTCGTTCGATCAATTCGACGCGCATATCCGAGGCATCGCGGGTTGGCCGCTCGAACAGCCTGAACTACTCAAGCCGGCCGTCATGGTCAATGTGCTCGGCCAGCATGTGGCACCGACCCGTGCGCTGATCGCCGAGCATCCGGAATGGAGCATGCACGACTATTGCAAGGCTGAAGTGCGCCATGACCGCAAGATGGGTCATATTACCGTGCTGACCAACGATACTGAGCGGACCGTGGCCGATCTTGAGCGGACTGGCTGCTGGGATGATTTGAAATAAACCTAGACGGTAGGTTTCGCGCGCCGGCCTTTCCTTCAAGGATTGGTCGGCGCGCGAAGTCATCAAGGATGGACGTAGATTGGCAGACGGACGCGTGGAGCGCAATACCAAACAAAAAGAACTGATTCATGATGCTCTGAAGGCGAGCGATGAATTCATTTCCGCACAGGATCTGCATCGCAAGCTGGAAGACGAAGACGTGAAAGTGGGACTCGCCACCGTATATCGTCAGTTGAACGCGTTGGCTGAGGCTGGGGAAGCCGACACTGTGCGTTTGGAAGGTCAGCAGCTGTTCCGTCTGTGCGGCGATGATGGACATCACCATCATCTCGTATGCACGAACTGCGGCAAAACCGTGGAAATCGAATCACCATCCGAAACATGGCTACGTGGCATCAGTACAAAATATGGTTTTACCATCGAACGGCATACGCTGGAAGTATTCGGACTCTGCTCCGACTGCCAGAACAAGGTGCGTTAGTAATTCCAGCAATCGTAGTGAGAATGTACTCGAATGGCGAAATCATACGAAATGAGATATCGCCATCCAAACTGCCTGTACCCCCATTATGTTTTTGCGTTTTCATCGGTATATCCATAAGAAAATCAGAAGAAACTGTGGATGAAATCGATCATTATATCTTTTTGTCAGATATAGTCGCGAAAATGGTGCCTTAGTGTCGCCGTAAGGCGGGAAACGAAGTGAACTGACACGTTACGAGTGGAGAGACACACTTGACGAACGAATCCGTGAATAACGAGACGATTGAGGAACTGAGGATCTCGACGATCGATCCAAACGCACCCGCCAAGGAACGTAAGGAATTCCCCGGGTGGTTGTACGGCGTACTGTTTGTGGTATTCGATATCATCGGCGTGGCCGCGCTACAGATCGGCGTTAGCCAAGCCACCACACGCGTCAAGCTATCGAACAACATGTGGCTGACTGGTTGGGGCTTCGTCACCAAAATGTTCACCAGCCTCAACTTCGTGGCCGTGCTCAACCTGATTCTGTGGGGCATGCTCTATGTGATACTGCTCATGCTCATCAACCGTTTCTGGATTGCCACTCCCATTTTTTTGGCGGTGACGTTCATTAGCGCGGTGATTGAACATTTCAAAGTATCCATACGATATGAGGCGATTCTGCCCAGTGACTTGAACTTCCTGAAAGCCGACGCGGGCAACCTCATGAGCTTCATGCCGGCCGGAGCGCAATGGACGATTTTGCTTGCGGTTGGAATTTTTGCCTGTTTTGTCTCATTGTTCGTGTTTTTGAATCACCGCGATGGACGTCATGGCAAGCTGTTTCGTGGGGACGACAAGCAGTCGCGTTCGTTGAATGCGATTGTGCGCCTGTTGCTGATCATCGTACCGGGAACGTTCTTCACACTGTATTCCATGCAGGTAAGCACCGTTGGATCTTGGGCGAAAAACTTTTCTTCCGCAATGGGCGATATGCCTTCCATGTGGGATTCCGTATACGATGCTCAGCGTAATGGTCCGCTGGTGGCGTTTACCCGCCAGCTCAATCCGAGAGTCATGGTCAAGCCGGATAATTATTCCGAGGAAACCATGAAGGATGTCGCGGCCCGCTATACGAAGGAAGCGAAGAAGATCAACTCGAAACGCTCCGCGAATATGACCGACAGCACAGTGATCTATGTGTTGTCTGAATCGTTCTCCGACCCGTCTCGTGTGCCGGGATTGAAGGTCAACAAGGATTCCATGCCCAACATCCGCTCCATCAAAGAGGACACAACTTCCGGTTTGATGCTTTCGTCCGGATATGGTGGTGGAACCGCCAATCTTGAATATATGGGATTGACCGGTTTGAGCATGGCGAATTTCGATTCGTCGCTTACCAGCCCATACCAGCAGCTCGTGCCGAGCGAGCATTGGACGCCGACCATCAACCAGCTGTGGGGTGCGGCGAAGAATTCCATCGGACTTCATCCGTATGAATCGTCCATGTATTCACGTGCCACCAACTATAAGAAGTTCGGATTCTCGCACTTCTATACGTTGACCGGTCCGGACGTCATCTCGCATCAAGACAAGATCGACGATTCGCCGTATGTGTCGGATGAGGCCACGTATAAGAGCACCATTGAAGAGGTTGAGAAAACCGACGGCAACCAGTTCCTGCAGGTCATCACCATGCAGAATCACATGCCATACCACGATTGGTATAAGAACAACGATTTCAAGGCCGAATCCACTACGGACACTCCTTTGGAGGACGATGAGAAGGAGTCCATCGAAACCTATCAGAAAGGTGTGGCTCTGACCGACGAAGCGACCGCCGACTTCCTCGACAAGCTCGACGCCATCGACAAGCCGATCACCGTAGTATTCTACGGCGATCATTTGCCAGGCATTTATTCGTCCGCTTCCGAAGATGATAACAATTCGCTTGCCTTGCACCTGACAGATTATTTCATCTGGTCCAACAAGGCGTCCAGCTCGCAAGGCAACGAGATTGACAACGCCGACTATTCGTCGCCGAACTTCTTCGTGGCGCAGGCCGCCGAGCATATGGACGCCAAGGTGTCCCCATATCTGGCGTTCCTCACGCAAATGCATGAGAAGATCTCCGCCATGGAGCCGCCAGTCGTCAACAATATCCAAGGATGGGACCGTATTCCTGAAGGCCAGAACATTTATCTTGATGCTGACGGTAATCCCATGGCTGAAAGCGATTTCGATACGGAAACCAAGCAGCTGCTGGCGGATTATCAGCTTATCCAATATGACATTACGTCAGGAAAGAACTATCTGAAAGATACGGATTTCATGCAATTGCCGTGATATTTGGTAGTACGTGCGAATGCTATCAAATATTCGAACATAATCTGAATAACTGTCAATTATAAATAATTGATGATTTGTGGGATTGTCAATAATAATACAAAGAAGACCTGTGCTGATTGGGCACAGGTCTTCTTTGATAATTGATTGCGCGTTTATATTGCGCTCGCTGTATTACTGCAATGCCTTGGCGCCAATGTCGTGACGGTAGAACATGCCCTTGGTGTCAAGCTTGTCGATAATCGCATACACCTTGTCTTGAGCGGTCTTGATATCGGCGGCAGAGGTCTCGACCAGCAGCACGCGACCGGAATTGGCAACCAGGCCTTCTTCGCTACGAGCAACGCCAGCGTAATACACGTGGGAATCCTCGTCGACTGGAATCTCAGGAATCGCAGCGCCCTTGATCACATCGACAGGATAGCCGTCGGCGGCGAGTACCACACCAAGCGTGGCATTGTCGTTATCCCAAGTGAATTCCGGAGTCTCGCCATTGAGCAGAGCGCTGATGCCAGCGCCGAGATCAGACGTGAGCTTCGGCAGCACGACTTCCGTTTCCGGATCGCCAAAACGAGCATTGAACTCGATGACCTTCGGACCGTCAGCGGTGGCAATCAAGCCAGCGTACAGAATGCCAGTGAACGGCGTTCCCTCATCAGCCATAGCCTGAACGGTCGGCTTTACAATGGTCTCAATAGCGGTATCAACCACATCCTGACCGATCTGCGGAACCGGGCTATACGCACCCATGCCACCGGTATTCGGACCCTTATCGCCATCATATGCGCGCTTATGATCCTGCGAAATCGGCATCGGCCAGAAATCAGTGCCGTTCACAAAGCTCATCAGCGAGAACTCCTGACCCTCCAGGAAGTCCTCGATAACAACCTTCGCACCGGCGTTGCCGAAACGATGATCGACGAAAATGTCTTCAAGAGCGGCGATGGCGGTTTCCTCATCCATGGCGACGGTCACGCCCTTGCCGGCGGCCAAACCGTCAGCCTTGATCACAATCGGAGCGCCATGCTCACGAACATAAGTCGTGGAACGCTCTAAATCGCCGAACGTCTGATACTTTGCGGTCGGAATGCTGTGACGCTCCATCAGCTGCTTGGCGAAATCCTTGGACCCCTCGATCTGTGCGGCGGCCTTGCTCGGACCGAACGCCTTGATGCCAGCCTGAGCGAAATCGTCAACGATGCCCTCGATAAGCGGCACTTCCGGACCGACGAACACCCAGTCATAGCCGTTGTTCTTTACGAAATCAATCAGCGCGGCATGATTGGACGGGTTGATCTGCGTGATGCGGATGCCGTCAAGCTCCATACCTGGATTGCCCGGAGCCACTGTGACTTCGCTGACGCTGCCGCCACGCATAAGCGCATGAGCGATGGCATGCTCGCGTGCACCGGAACCGATGACCAGAACCTTCATGTTTCCTCCTGTTATGTCCCTTCTGGGAAAATCCTATGTTCAGGAAAGTCTTTGGAAATAAAAGGGGGTGGCCGTTATGGCTCACCCCCGTATATGTATTTACTGCAGTTCGACGTCGCTATCGGTCTTCTTGACGATATTGCCGAGCACATAACCGGCTTCGCCATTGGACTTGAGCAATTCCATGGTCTTATCGGCATCTTCGGCGTTGACCGCCAACACCATGCCAATACCCATATTGAAGATGTTGAACATTTCCATATGATCGATTTCGCCGGCCTTCTCGAGCACATCGAAAATTGGCAGTACCGGCCAAGAGCCGAGATTGATGTGCGCAGCCAAGCCGTTCGGAATCATACGCGGAATGTTTTCGATGAAGCCGCCGCCGGTGATATGGGCGACGCCCTTGACCACGCCGGCCTTGAATAGCGGGGAAAGAGCCTTCACATAGATCTTCGTCGGGGTAAGGAGCACGTCGCCGAGCTTTTCGCCATCAAGTTCGTCAAGTACGGTGTCGACCGTGTAGCCGGCCTTCTCGAACAGGGCCTTGCGTACTAGAGAGAAGCCATTGGAATGCACGCCGGTGGACGGCAAGCCAATGAGTACATCGCCTTCAGCGATGGTGGAGCCGTCCACGATTGCGGACTTCTCGGCAACGCCGACCGCGAAACCGGCCAGATCGTACTCGTCTTCGTCATACATACCCGGCATTTCAGCGGTTTCGCCACCGATCAGACCGGAACCAGCCTGTACACAGCCGTCGGCAACGCCAGCCACAACCTGCTCGAGCAGTGCTGGATCGTTCTTGCCACAGGCGATGTAATCCAGGAAGAACAACGGTTCCGCACCCTGAGCGGCAATATCGTTGACGCACATGGCCACACAGTCGATGCCGATGGTGTTGTGCTTGTTGGCCATCTTGGCAACGACCAGTTTGGTGCCGACGCCATCGGTGCCGGAAATCAGTACCGGCTCCTTGTATCCGAGGGAAGCCAGATCGAACAGGCCGCCGAAGCCGCCAATACCGCCGACTACGCCCGGACGGTTGGTGCGAGCCACATGGGACTTGATGCGCTTGACGACTTCGTAACCGGCCTCAACGCTTACGCCGGCTTCTTCATATGCTTTTGGCATATCAAACCTTTCTAGGGTTCAGTGTTCTTCTTGGGGTGAAGTAGTGGTGTATTCGTTGCCTTCGTACTTGCTCTTGTACAGGGCGAATTCAGGCAGTCGGACGCGGTCTTCCGGAGTCAACGACTTCAGGAAATCAGCTTCATAGTCATCCAAGGCGGTCGGATAATCGCCATTGAAATAGGCCACGCACAGACCGCCGTACGGTGCGTCCGCACCCAGACCGATGGATTCGACCAATCCGTCGAGTGACAGGAACGCCAAGGAATCGGCGCCGATGAAATCGCGAATTTCTTCAACGGACTTCTTCGCGGCGATGAGCTCCTTGGTGGTGGAGATGTCGATGCCGTAGAAGCATGGGTATTTCAGCGGCGGCGAGCTGATGCGCATGTGCACTTCGGCTGCGCCGGCTTCCTTAAGCAGCTGCACGATGCGCTTGGACGTGGTGCCGCGCACGATGGAATCGTCGATGACGATCACGCGCTTGCCTTTGACCACGCCGCGCACGGCGGACAGCTTCATGCGCACGCCCTGCTCGCGCAGTTCCTGCGTCGGCTGGATGAAGGTTCGAGCCACATACTGGTTCTTGATCAGGCCCATCTCGTTTGGCAGACCAGCTTCTTCCGCATAGCCGGAGGCCGCGGACAGTGAGGAATTCGGCACGCCAATGACCATATCGGCATCGACCGGCGATTCTTGGGCCAGACGCGCACCCATACGCTTGCGGGCGGAATGCACGTTCACGCCGTAAATATCGGAATCCGGGCGTGCGAAGTAGATGAATTCCATCGAGCAGATGGCCAGCTGGGTCTGGTTCGTGTACTGCACGATCTTGTAGCCGTGATCATCCACGACCACGATTTCGCCCGGGCGGATGTTGCGCACCAGCTCGGCGCCGACGATGTCGAGCGCGCAGGTCTCGGAGGCGAGCACATATGCGCCGTTCTTCATCTTGCCAAGGGAGAGCGGACGGAAGCCGTTCGGATCGAGCGCGCCGATCATGGCGTTCTCGGTCATGATCAGATAGGCGAAGCCGCCATGAACGGTATTGAGCGCTTCCTTGAGCTTGTCCATGAAAGTGCGCTTCGAGGAACGGCGGATGAGGTGCATAAGCACTTCGGTGTCGGAATTGGAGTGGAAGATCGCACCTTCGTCCTCCAGCTTGCGGCGCAGGGACGGGCAGTTGGTGAGGTTGCCGTTGTGGCACAGGGCCATATCTCCATCATGGAAACGGAAGATGAACGGCTGAATGTTGTCGGTGCCGCCAGAGCCGGCAGTGGCGTAGCGCACATGGCCAATCGCCCTGTCTCCCTTCAGGCGTTCGATTTCTCGCTCGTCGCTGAACACCTGGGTCAACAGACCCGTTCCGCGATGACCGATAAGATGACCATTATCGTTAGAGACAATGCCGGCGCCCTCCTGACCGCGATGCTGCAACGCGTGCAAGCCGAAGTAGGTGAGTCGGGCGGCGTCCGGGTGGCCCCAAACGCCGAAAATACCGCATTCCTCGTGGATGTCTTCGAGTTCAGCTGACAAGCCAAAGCTCCTTCCAAAACCATGGAGACAAGGGATTCGCTACCGTTCAACCCTACCAACCGGAGGCTACAAGCGGCAGCTTCCGGGGAGTCCTCGGACTATGTATGAAAAAGGACGAGTAATCGAACAATTGTTCGAATGTTCTGGTATGATGTAATCGTTGGAACCGTAAATCGCGGATGCAGGCTTTGCTGCGGATTATTGCATGGAAGGAGCGTCATGTCCGAACGAACATATGTGGCGGTCGACTTGAAATCCTTTTATGCGTCTTCGGAATGCGTCGAGCATGGTTTTCCGCCACTGTCCACGCATCTGGTGGTGGCGGACCAGTCGCGTACCGACAAAACCATTTGTTTGGCGGTTTCTCCGTCGCTGAAAGAATACGGGTTGCCGGGTCGTGCCCGTCTATTCGAAGTCAAGGCGAAGCTCAAAGAGGTTAATGCGGCACGTCGGGCTGTTGCCCCGGGCGGAGTACTGACGGGAAAATCGTATGATGCGAAAGCGCTCGCTGATAATCCGAATCTGGCCGCGGACGTGTTTATAGCCAAGCCGCGCATGTCGCATTATCTGGCGATGAGTGCGAAAATCTACGGTATTTACTTGAAATACGTGTCGGCGGATGACATCCATGTCTATTCGGTGGACGAGGTGTTCATGGATGTCACTGGGTATCTACGCGCCTACGGCAAAGGCGTGGAGGAGATGACGCGCGACATTATCCATGACATTCATGCTCAGACTGGTATCACCGCTACAGCGGGTATTGGCACGAACATGTATCTGGCCAAGGTTGCCATGGACATTGTGGCCAAGCATATCCAGACAGGGGAGGACGGCATCCGCATTGCCAGGCTGGACGAGATGTCGTATCGGAAACTGTTGTGGGGGCATCGTCCGATTACTGATTTTTGGCGTGTTGGACGAGGATATGCGAAAAAGCTCGAGGCTCAGGGCTTGTTGACCATGGGGGATATCGCACGTTGCTCGATGGGACGCGCCGATGAGTATTACAACGAGGATCTGCTGTACCGCATGTTTGGCATGAACGCCGAACTGCTTATCGACCATGCGTGGGGTTGGGAACCATGCACTATCGCCGACATCAAAGCGTATAAGCCAGCTGGTCATAGTATGAGTTCGGGGCAGGTGCTTACGGGCGCGGTCGGTTTTGACTCGGCGCGGCTGATTGTGCGCGAGATGGCGGATACGTTGTCGTTGGATTTGGTGGCGAAGGGCATGAGGGCCAGCAGGGTGGGGATGATGATCGGCTACGATACGGCGAGCCTTGATCCGAAACGGCTTGGCAAGGATGCTCCCGCCGAGCTGAAGACGATTGCCGAGCGTGCTGCAGCGACGTATGACGGTCCGGTCTCGCTTGACAGGTATGGCCGCCGTGTTCCCAAGCCGGCTACGGGGTCGATCGCATTGTCGGGACCTACGTCAGCGACGTCCCGCATATGCGATGCCGTGGATGAACTGTTCTGCTCAATTGTCGACAGGCGATTGCTGGTCCGCCGTCTGAATGTGGTCGCAGCAGATTTGCTGACGGCCGATCAATTTGCGCGGCGGCGGCAGTCCGATATGTCCGAATATATGCAACCTGATTTGTTCGATGCTTTGAACTCGTCATCGGATTCCAGCATTGCTGATGCGGCTGGAGATGAGGGGCTTTACGATAACGCTTTCCCAGGCTGTTCGCAAAACAACTCATCCGAAAGGCCGTCCAGCGGTGCGTCGTGCGATGATGCCGAACTGCATATGCAGCAGACGCTTCTGAACATCAAGCGTAAATTCGGCAAGAATTCCGTCATCAAAGCCATGGATATGTTCGATGATGCCACCGGCCGGCAGCGTAACCAGCAGATTGGAGGCCATGCGGCATGAGCCTTACGCAAACCCATCGCTATGACGACATCATCGGTCTGCCGCACCATCAGTCGAGGCTCCACTCACGCATGCCCCGGTCCGGCAGGGCGGCGCAGTTCATGCCCTTCGCCGCGCTGACGGGGTACGAGGCGGTGATCGAGCATGCGGCGCTCGCCAACGAGGAGGCCGTGGCCAGGGCCAATGCCCCGGTCGACGTGGCGGACGGCTATATGCCTGCCTGATCCGTCCGAGTAATGTAGTCGTTGGTCTCTGATGGAGGGGCGGCGCTGCGGGGCGCGCTCGGGCAACGGTGACGGCCCGTGCCGTCGAACGGCTTATTCCGGCATGGGGTATGCGTCGTGCAGCAGGGAAGAGAAGCTTTCGCTCGCCATGCCGTAGAATGCGCCGAGCAGCAGCTGCAAAGCCAGGTCATGTGGCAGATCGTTGTCGTTTGCGAGCGACGCGAGTAATCCCCCGAATTTCTGCGGCGTGCTGCTCCAGATCGATGACATCTCCTGCAGTGTCAGCAGCTTCGCCGCCAGTTCGGGGAATTTCGGCGATGACAGCAGCCGGTCGATGGTGGCGGCGCGGTATTCGGGCATGGGGTCGCCTTCGCGCGGGGTGCCATGCATCATTGCATGATTGGTCTCCCGGGAATCATCCGTTGCCATTGTCTGTGATTCCGCCGTCGTGCCGATCCAAGAGCGAATGGCGGTGATGGAGCTGCTGCTTAGCCCGGTGAATGCGCAGGCGTGGCTCATGACATAGGTTTTCTCATCCGTTTCGCCGGTTAGATAGCCGACATCCACGCCGAAGAAGTCGGCAATAGTCGCCATGGTTTCGTATTTGGGGAACCCGATTTCGCCCGATGAGGTGCGGTTTCCGGTATTCAGCCATCTGCTGACGTCCTTTTGGTGGAATTTTGTGAGGTACTGCCGGTTCAATGCGCGTACGAAATCTAGTTGCGTGAGACCTCGTTCATCCATGCATTGCTTGAGTCGTGTTCTCCAGCAGGCGCTGTTTCGTGTTGATATACCACTCATGGTATAAACCCCCTTCAAAATATGAGTGAATTATAACATGTTACGTCATTGACGCCATAGCAGGGATGAAAGAGGATAGACACCAAAAGGAGAGAACTCATCTGCTGTGGGGTTCAACGTCGCATTTTCGCGTCTTGTGAAAGAAGGGAGAAGCCGCACGCGAAAAAATCACGCCCCCTGATGACGGGTTCCGCAACGAGGCCGATTCGTGGTCTTGGAATGACTGAAGGTCAGTCGTTTCTCATAGGGAACGCCGTCAGAAAGGAAGCAAGGTCATGTTCGCGCAACTGGCAAACACGATTCTGCACGGCGTACGCATATTCGATGAGGCGGCAAAGAACACCATGCCGACCGAGATGAATCGCCCCGATGATTGCAACGAGGAACGGAGCGGACATCATCGCGGTGAGAACTCCCACAAGAAAGGAAACGACAATGACGTTCGATGACGAAAACAAGCCAAAGTCGCAGGATATTCCGAACACTCAGGTGCCGCAGGCATCAGGCGATGAAGTTGAACCGCAGAGTGGTGCAGTTGGGGCGAATGCCGGTGGTTTAGAAGAGATGGATGCCAAAGAAGCAGCGGTGCAGTTGGGGCACAATGCTCGGCAAGCGGATTCCGAAGCGACGCAGATGTTCAATCCGAACGATTATGCGCAGTGGAATTCGTTTCAGGACTCTACGCGGCAGATGCCGAGTGCCGCACAGTTGCAGGAGCATCAGACTGATAGCTCTCAAACCTATATTTCGACGGTTCCCCCTGTGGAGGAAGCCCAGCCGAAGAAGCGTAAAAAACTATCGAAAATCGTAGTGTTCGCTGTTATCGCCGCCACAGTGTTCATGCTGCTTGCGTCGGTGGGAACCGCTTCCGATATCAGCGTGCCGCTCATTGCGTTATTGGCATTCATACCTGCACTGTTGTCCGTTCTGGGGGTGATCTTCACGCGGAAGAACGGCAAGGTCGGAGGCCGTATCGGGGCATATGTCGCCATCGGTGTCACTGTGGCTGCCGTAGTGGTCATGGGCGGCAGAATGATCGATTACACCGTGCATGCGAAGGCCGAGCATAAGGCTGCAATTGAGGCATCATGCCAGTCGATTACTTGGCCGGATGGGGACTTCGCCAAGAAACTGCCGGCGTTAGCTAATCAGAAAGGCGAGGTTTATAACGATTCATCGGACCATGTTTCCATTGAGTTGTGTAATGCGACGCGATCCTCTTTCGATTCCTATGTAAAGGATGCGAAGAAAATGGGGTTCACCGTTGACTATGACAAATCCGCGGATATCTATACTGCGAAAGATGTTGAGGGCAATGAGATTACGGTCTTCTTCATGGAGGATGAGGAGGATGGAAACACCATGGACATCACGTTGGATGCCCCGAAATCCAAAGATAATTCAAAAGCCCAGGATTCGACAGACGGTCAGCAGACTCAGGAATCGCAGAACCAGCAGCAGTCGCAGAATACGCAGCAACAGGAACAGCAGTCGCAGCAGAACCAGCAAAGCCAGCAATCCGACCCATCGCAGGTCAGTGCTGACTTCAAGGCCTCGATGGACAGCTACGAGCAGTTCTTCGACCAGTACGTCGAATTCATGAAGAAGTACAGAGACTCGGGGGACTCCATCAGCATGCTCGCGGACTACACGAAGATGATGCAGCAATACACCGACACCATGAACAAGTTGAATGCGATTGATCAGAATTCGCTGAGCTCTGCCGATGAGGCGTACTACCTCGAGGTAATGGGGCGCATCACGCAGAAGCTGGCATCCGTCGCATAAGGATTCAAGAAGCTCCGGAGTATCCTAGCGGTGCCCCGGAGCTCTCTTGCGTGTGAATAGAGAGGGTATACGGATACATGGTTTTGGCAGTTCAACAAGGCAGCTTCTCATCATCGCCATTGATGGTTTATCAGTCCATTCGTACGATGCTGGCAACGAGTGCGACATTCATGCTTACCGGTGCGAACGATACGACTATGACGGTGCTGTTCAGCGCATACAACGGCGGCACATTTACGGCTGTGGTATCTCCCCGTGAAAATGGGGCTCTCGTCACGGTGAGCAGCGAGAACGATGACGAGACGCAGTACATGCAGCACGTCAAACAATTCTTCCAAGATGTTGACGCACAGCTGAGTATTCGCGCCGTCGCGCAGAAGAGCGAAGCTGCCAAGCTTGAGCAGAACAAGCAGATGCTGCTTATCGGCATCGTCGCCTGCGTGGTGATATTCGTCATCATCGCTATCGCGTACATGATCTGGGGAGAAAGTTTTCTCGGCCTGATTGAGCTCATCATTATCATTGCGGCGATCTGGTTCTTTAAACAGCGCAAAGGAAACAAGGGGGAGAAGAGAGGGTGACGATGAGCGGATACCAGCTTCAATCGGATGAAACGAAGATACTGACCTGCGCGCAGGCCCACCGTTGCGGCGATGATCGCGAACAGGCATGTGTGGAATTGACTCTGACCAACAGGAACCTGATATATGTATGGCAGATCAGAAAGATGTTCGGTAAGGGGACGGAGCATGAGGATGTGTACCCGTTATCCCGGCTTAAGGTGCTGGATGGGGTTGCGCAGGCGAAATACGCGGAAAAAAATGATCTTGCGGTATTGGATTTGTTCTTCGCCACGGATGAGGTGTCATTCGTGTTTGAGACCGGTGACAAGTACTCCAGTCGGAAACTGGTAGCCCAATGGTTGGATGCCATCAGTCAAGTCACCACAGGACTTCCGTCCAGCCAGGCTGCGGAATTGCGCAAGACCATACCCAGTGTGGAGATGCTGGCGGGGGCCATCAAGGGGACCCTTGATGTTTTCGCCAAAACGTTTACCGGAAAGACGATGGATTCGCAGGAAAACACAGAAGAACAGGTCACGGTCAAATGCATCGGATGTAGGGCGCCTATCTCCGGGCGTTCTGGCATGACGATCCAATGCCGCTACTGTGACACCACACAGACGTTGAACTAGTCGCGCTAACAGGCGAAAGGCATATGACATGGGCATTCTGCAGGCAATAGGTGGGGCGGTCGGCGGAGCCTTCGGTGATCAGTGGAAAGACATCATCACCGCGGGACATTTCGATGAGCACACGGCGTTAATTCCCGGCGAACGGCGGAACACCGATAACGGCCGCGGCTCCAACGGGCACGGTTCCGAGGGCGTCATCGCCAACGGGTCGAAGATCTATGTGCCGGAGAATACGGCGGCGTTCATCTTCAGCCAGTCCGGTATTGAGAACATCATCTCCCAGCCGGGCGGCTACGAATACCATGATGGTCAAGACAGCGTCTTCAATGGCGATGGCATCGGTAATTCGATTTTCAAACAAATCGGCGAGCGCATCGGCTACGGCGGTATCACGTCCGATTACAAGCAGATTGCCTTTGTAAATCTGCGTGAGATTCGTGACATCAAGTTTGGCACGCGCGGCCCGCTCATGTATAACGATCTGTTCTATGGGACGGATCTTGAGATTTTCGCGTATGGTTCGTTCACCATCCGAATCGGTGACCCGGTGCGGTTCATCCGTAATTTCGTTCCGGCGAACGTTACCTACTACTCGCTTGATGATCAGCGAGCACGTTCGCAGATTCTGGCTGAGTTTCTGCAGTCGTTCACGGTGGCACTGAATGCGCTGTCAACGCAGTACAGAATCTCGCAGTTGCCAGCGCAGGCGAACGACATTGCGCTCAAGGTCGCGAATGATGGGCAGAACGCGGGGACGTGGCCTGCCCGGTTTGGGTTCAATATCGTCAAGATCGGTATCGAGAACATCGAGTTCTCGCCGGATTCACGCGCCTTGGTGCAGAAGTATTCCGCCAACAAGATGGATCTAAAGGCGTATGAGGATGTGTCGCAGCATGCTTCGAATGTGGCGGCGCAGCAGAAGATTGCGCATGGTGTTGAGGCACATGGGTTCGGTGATGCGGGCGCGATGATGTTCGGCGCGGCCTTCGCGCAGGGCGTGAATCCTGTGACCGGAGCGCAGGCCAATGCTGTAGTTGCGGAGCAGCCAATGGCGTCGCAACAGTCGGCTTCGACCGCTGCGGCGCCGTCCATGTCGGTCGGTGAACAGTTGGATGCGGTCAAGAAGCTCAAAGAACTGCTTGACGCGGGGATCTTGACCCAGGATGAATTCGAATCCAAGAAGAAACAGATTCTCGGTCTATAAATCTATAAGGAGGGCAACATGATGAAGAAGGTCTTTGCTGCGATACTGAGTATCGCATTGATTGCTGGTGTATCCGCATGCGGCGAGAAGAAGGCCGAGGGGCCGGACTATGCCGATGACGAGGCGATGTCCATTATCGCGGAGGGTTTCAGCAATCGTTCCTCTCTTATCGATAAGCTCAAGGGACAGGGCAAGGATACAAGCGAATCAAAGAATCTTCAGCAGATTATTCAGGCTGAGATCGATAATGATAAGCCGTTGAAGGCTCGTCAGTTCAAGGATTCGAAGCTCCAGGAGCAGATCATCGCCTATTTGAATTCGCTGGATGATCAGCTGGCCGTAGTTAAGAAATACTCGAGTACCAGTGCTGAATACACTACTGCGTGGAGCGAAGCATATGACAAGCGGTCCACAATTCTGAAGACATTCGTGGATAAGTATGGGCTTAAGGTCGATTCGAAATACCAAGACACCCTTGACGATCTGGTTCGTAACGGCAATTCCGTTCAGGAGAAGAACGAGACGGATCAGGTGATCAATAATCTGGTTTCATCGGCTCAATTTGACAGAACAGAAGCGGAATATGGCGGTTACTACACGTATTCCGCAGTCATCGAGAACACCAGTAAAATCAACTTCAGCAATGTCTCGCTGCTGTTGGCGCTCTATGATGCTGACGGTGTGAAGGTCGAGGAGACTTTTGCCAACACCAGTTCATGGGCGGCAGGTGAGAAGGTTCGGTTCGAGGCTGGTACTGATGTGAACGCCGCACAGGTCAAGGTATCGGTCAGTAACTACGACGTGGTGAAGTAGGGTACGCTTTTTGTCGTTGTGCCGACTGATATGAAAGTTCAGTTATCGGGGTCGTACCAGCCGGTCATCTGCTAGTATTTTCATGCCAACGTGTAGACACAGTATATGAATGCAATGCGTGCAGTTGTTGTCTCATGGACGGCATAGGGAATATCAAAGGAAAGAGAAGATTATGCCTAGAAATTCCAGAAAGAGTTCTATGAGGAACCCGATGGGAAGCATGAGCATCAAGGCGAAGGTGATTGTGCTCATCGTTACCATTGCGGTGTTTATGGGGATAGGGGCCGTTGGATACCGCAAAATGGAGGGAATCTTCAATCCGAAGAAGGCTGAGCCTGAAATTACCACTACGATTGTCTCCCGTCAGCTGCAGACGATGCAGGATCTGACCACCGCCAAGGAGAACGATTATGGTTTCGAGGAATTCTCCGAGGGGAACATCGCCCATGTGAACAAGAAGAAGTTCACGATGTTCTACAGTTATGAGATTCGTGCAGGCGTCGACTTGGCCAAGGCGGGAATCAAGGTGCATGACGGCACTCGTACGATTTCGATTACCTTGCCCAAGGCCACGTTGCAATCCGTGTCGGTGGATCCCGACTCGTTGCGCTTCTTTGACTCGGAGAGCTCGTTGTTCAATGGCAATGAGGTAACGGACACTGCCGAAGCGTTGAAGCATGCCAAGAAGTCGGCAGCTGATAAGGCTTCCAAGAGCAAGCTTCTGCAGGAAGCCGATAAGCAGGCCAAGCAAATCGTGGAGAAAGCGTATTCACCAATCGCCAAAGCGAACGGCTACAAGGTCCAAGTCCAGCTTGCCGATAAGTAGTGAGCACTGTGCTGTCAAGAAGGAACGTGTCATGGCTAATGCGCTTGTTTGTGGCAGATTTCGGTGGTCTTGATTTGCTTGTTCTCTTGTTTGTGGCATCTTTTCTGAGTTACACCGAGTACGAGAGTTGCAATTCCGTGGCTCATAATCGGTGTAACGCGTTTTGAATGCCATTGTTTAAACTAGCGCATGCAATACAAAGAAGGTGTGTCCAGAGTCCAATGCTCCGGACACACCTTCTTTGTATTGCATGCGGTTCATCATGAATCGCATGCTTTGAATCAGGCGGTGAAGTACTCCACGCCGGCTGTGAACAGCGGCTGATCCTTCTCGCCCGGAACGTTCTTGAACGTGCCGTTGCTGTAGCGTTCCGAATGTCCCATCTTGCCAAACACGCGGCCGTCCGGGCTGGTGATGCCTTCAATGGCCAGCAGCGAACCGTTCGGGTTCACGTCCAGATCCATGCCAGGCACGCCGGCCTCGTCCACATACTGCGTGGCGATCTGGCCGTTGGCCTTGAGCTGTGCAAGCACATCGTCGGAAGCCACGAAACGGCCTTCGCCGTGGGAGATGGCGATGGTGTGCATGTCGCCAACCTCGGTCTTCGCCAGCCACGGGGAGAGGTTCGACGCCACGCGGGTGCGCACCAGACGGCTCTGGTGGCGGCCGATGGTGTTGAACGTCAGCGTCGGGCATTCGGCGGTCATCGGCACGATATCGCCGTACGGCACCAAGCCAAGCTTGATCAGCGCCTGGAAACCATTGCAGATACCGAGCATCAGGCCATCACGGTTATTCAACAGGTCACGCACCGCTTCGGTAACGGCAGGAGCGCGGAAGAACGCGGTGATGAACTTGGCGGAGCCGTCCGGCTCGTCGCCGCCGGAGAAGCCGCCGGGGATCATGATGATCTGGCTCTTCTTGATTTCCTCAACCAAAGCTGCGGTGGACTCAGCCACAGCAGCAGGGGTGAGGTTGTTCACGATGAGCGTGCTCACGTCGGCACCCGCACGCTCGAAAGCGGCTGCGGAATCGTATTCGCAGTTGTTGCCAGGGAACACAGGAATGATCACATGCGGCTTGGCAACACCGGCGCCGGTGTACACGGTCTTCTTCGGAGCTTCGAAGGACACGGTCTCAACGGTCTTGCCCTTTTCGTCGCCCTTGGAACGGTACGGGAACACGGATTCGATGCCGCCCTCCCAAGCGTCCTGCAGTTCGGCCAGATCCAGCGTCTCACCGGCTGCCACGAACTGGTAGGCCTCGGTGGTTTTGCCGACCTCGCTGACCTCGACCAGGTTGGACACAGCCGGAACCTTCGCGTTGTCCGCAAGCTCGATGATGAAGGAGCCGTAGGATGGAACAAACAGGTCATCTACGGTAATGCCGTTGGCCAGCTTCACGCCAATCTGGTTGCCGACCGTCATCTTGAAGATTGCCTCGGCGGTCGCGCCATAGCCCGGCGTGGACACGGCCAAAGCATCGCCGAAATCGGTGAGCTCCTCGACTGCGGAGAACACCTCCAGCAGCGAATCCTTGTCCGGTGTGAGGCCGTCGGCCTGGTAACGCGGCGCGATGCGGATCACACGGTGACCAGCGCCCTTGAACTCTGGGGAAGTGGCACGCTTCATGTTGCCCACCGCCACGGCGAAGGAGATCAGGGTCGGCGGAACGTCCAGCTGTTCGAACGTACCGGACATGGAGTCCTTGCCGCCGATTGCGCCAGCGCCCAGATCCACCTGAGCCATCAGAGCGCCCAGTACGGCGGCCATCGGCTTGCCCCAACGCTCCGGCTCGTTGCGCAGCTTCTCGAAGTATTCCTGGAAGCTCAGATACGCTTTCTCATGTTCGAAACCGGCGGCCACCAGCTTCGAGAGGGATTCGACCACAGACAGATAAGCGCCCGTGAACTGGTTCTGCTCCATGATGTACGGGTTGAAGCCCCAAGCCATCGCGGAGGCGGTGGTGGTCTCGCCGAACACAGGTAGCTTGGCGACCATGGCCATGTTCGGGGTCAGCTGCTTACGCCCGCCGAACGGCATGAGCACGGTGCCTGCGCCGATGGTGGAGTCGAAACGCTCGGAAAGACCCTTGTTGGAAGCCACGTTCAGATCGGTGAGCATGGCATGCATGCGGTCAGACAAGGAACCGGAAGCCCACGGGGTGGCGTAGCCGTGCTGAGCTTCGACGTGCACCACTTGATGCTTCGGAGCACCGTTGGAAGCGAGGAATTCACGAGACAGGTCAACGATCTTGTCGCCGTTCCACACCATGGTCATGCGCGGATCTTCAGTCACGGTTGCGATGACTTCAGCCTCGAGATTCTCTTCCTTGGCGTAGCCGAGAAACTCGTCGACGTCTTCGGCTGCAACGTCCACAGCCATACGCTCCTGGGATTCGGAAATCGCAAGTTCTGTGCCGTCCAAGCCTTCGTACTTCTTCGACACCTTGTTGAGGTCCACGTACAGGCCGTCGGCCAGCTCGCCGACCGCCACGGATACGCCACCTGCGCCGAAATCGTTGCAGCGCTTGATCAGACGGCACGCGTCACCGCGGCGGAACAGACGCTGCAGCTTACGTTCGACGGGAGCATTGCCCTTCTGTACCTCGGCGCCGTCAAGCTCCAGGGATTCGACGTTATGCGCCTTGGACGCGCCGGTGGCGCCGCCGATGCCGTCACGTCCGGTACGCCCGCCGAGCAGGATGACCTTGTCGCCCGGAGCCGGGGTTTCGCGGCGTACATGATCGGCCGGGGTCGCGGCCACAACCGCACCGACCTCCATGCGCTTGGCCACATATCCGGGGTGGTAGATCTCGTCCACCTGACCGGTGGCAAGACCGATCTGGTTGCCATACGAGGAATAACCGGCGGCGGCGGTAGTGACGAGCTTGCGCTGGGGGAGCTTGCCTTCAAGCGTCTCAGACACCGGCACGGTTGGATCGGCGGCACCGGTCACGCGCATGGCCTGATACACGTAGGAACGGCCGGAAAGCGGGTCGCGGATGCAGCCGCCGATGCAGGTTGCCGCACCACCGAACGGTTCGATTTCCGTCGGGTGGTTGTGGGTTTCGTTCTTGAACAGGAACAGCCAATCCTCATCATGGCCATTCACATCAACCTTCACCTTGACAGTGCAGGCGTTGATTTCTTCGGATTCGTCAAGATTCTTCAGAATACCGTTCTTCTTGAGCCACTTTGCGCCGATGGTGCCCATATCCATAAGGCATACGGGCTTTTCGCCGCGGCCAAGCTCGTGACGCATCTCAAGATACTTATCGAACGCGGCCTGCACGGTCGCGTCGTCAATCTGCACATCATCAAGTTGCGTGCCGAACGTGGTGTGACGGCAATGATCGGACCAATACGTGTCGATCACCTTGATTTCCGTGATTGTCGGATCACGATGTTCCTCGGTGAAGTGAGCACGGCAGAACTGCACGTCAGCCAAATCCATGGCCAGGCCACGGTCGGCGATGAACTGCTCAAGATCGGCGTCGCTCATGGTGCGGAAGCCTTCGATGACCTCCACCTTGCCCGGTACCGGCACCTGCGTCTTCAACGTGGTCTTGGTATTCAGCGAAGCTTCGCGAGCCTCGACCGGGTTGATCACATAATGCTTGATGGCGGCGATGTCGTCGTCACTCAGCTCGCCTTCAAGTGCATACACCTTGGCGGAACGAACAGTCGGGCGCTCGCCCTGGGAGATCAGCTGAATGCATTCGCTGGCGGAATCCGCACGCTGGTCGAACTGACCGGGCAGATACTCCACAGCAAACACATTATCAGAACCGAAATCAGGCAAATCGGCGGAAACATTATCGACCTGCGGCTCACTGAACACGGTAGGGGTGGCCTGTGCGAACAGTTCCTCGCTAATGCCTTCCACGTCATAACGATTGACGAGACGCACATTCTTCAGCGATGCGATGCCAAGAATGGTCTTCAGCTCGTTGGCGAGCTGCTTGGCCTCGACATCAAAACCCTGCTTCTTTTCCACGTACACGCGAAAAACCATGGTTGACTCCTTGAAAGAGGGGCTTGGTGAGATTGATAAAAAATAAGATTTTCAAAAACGATGAAGCCCGCATCCGAGTTTGTACTGCAGATGCGGGCTATCGCAAGTATTATTCGGCTACTTCAATGCCTTCGGACTTGGCGAGTTCAGCCAAGCGGCTTTCGACCTCTTCGTAAGCCGGAATGATGTCGCCCAGATCGCGGCGGAACAGATCCTTGTCGAGATGCTCGACCTTGCCGGAGCCGTCACGCTGATCCCACAGACGGCAGGAATCAGGCGTAATCTCATCGGCCAGCAGCAGCGTGCCATCGGAAGTGCGACCCATTTCGATCTTGAAATCAACAAGCTTGATGCCGATTTTGGCGAAGATCTCGATCAGGGCTTCGTTGATGCGGCGTGCGAGAGGTGCGATCTCAGCCAGATCCTCACGGGTGCAGACGCCCAACGCAACCAGATCGTCGTCGTTCACGAACGGATCGTGCAGATCATCGTTCTTCAGGAAGTACTCCAGCACCGGCTCCTTGAGCTCAATGCCCTCTTCCACGCCCAAGCGAGAGCAGAAGTGGCCGGCGGCGGTGTTACGCAGCACGATCTCGAGCGGGAACATGGTGACCTTCTTGACCAGCTGGGAGGTTTCGCCCACGCGGGCCACCAGATGGCTGTTGATACCACGCTTCTTGAGCAGATCGAAGATCAGCGTGGTGATGAGGTTGTTCAGCCTGCCCTTGCCGGCGAAGTCTTCCTTCTTTTCGCCGTCACCTGCGGTAGCGGAGTTCTTGTATTCGACCCAGAGCACCTCCGGATCGTCAGTTGCGTACAGTTGCTTGGCTTTGCCCTCGTAGAGCTTTTCCAACTTCTCCATTACTCGCCTTTCCTGGTGTTTGGGAGGTAGATAGTTTGGTGAACTTGACGGTTAACAAGATACCAACGGGAGGCTACAATCGCATGGTTTTTGGGCGCGTTCCGGCAGTCTTCCGTCAGTATCCGGCAATAGCACGTCAGGCGATGTCGATTTCGAGCGATTCGGACACATTCGCGGCTTTGGCACGCGCGTCGGCCTCATCTGTTCCGATGGCCAGCGCGACCGCCATGCGACGATGGCCGTGCACTTCCGGCTTCGCGAAGATACGCAGGTCGGTGCCCGGCTGAGACAAAGCGTTGGCGACGTTACGGAATTCGGCCTCACCATCGCCCTGAATGACGATCGCATGGCTTGCCGCGACGGCACCGTCCGGGATAGATAAGGCGACATGTTCCTGCGTAATCGGCAAACCGAGAATCGCATGCGCGTGCAACGCGAATTCGCTTAATCGTTGCGACGCCATCGTGACCATGCCAGTGTCATGCGGACGTGGGGAGACTTCATTGAACAGCACGGAACCGTCGGTCAGCACGAACAGCTCCACGCCGAACACGCCCCAACCCTTCTCGCCGGAAGCTTTGGCCTTCGCCACCAGACCTTCCACTGCGGTACGCGCGATGCGTTGCGCCTGCGCAAGCACATCCTGTGTGAAGGAGGCCGGTTGCCAGGATTCGCGATAGTCGCCGCTTTCCTGACGCTGTCCGATCGGAGCGCAGGTCACGATGCCGGCGCTGGAGCTGACGGTCAGTACGGTCAGTTCGTAATCCAATGGAGCCAACGCTTCTACAATCACTCGAGAAACGTCACCCTCGTCGTGCGCGCGACGACCTTCCTGTGCCTCAACCCAAGCTGCGTCAATCGCATCGGCGGAACGAACCACGGACTGGCCATGACCGGAAGAACTCATAATCGGCTTGACCACGCACGGGTAGCCAACCATTTCTGCCCCAGCACGAAGCTCTTCCAGCGAGCCTGCGAAGCGGTACGGGGTGGTCGGCAAACCCAATTCCTCATGCGCGAGCACGCGCAAACGTTCGCGATCCATGCAAATGGATGCGATTTCGGCGCTAGGTACCACTTGGGCGCCACGTTCGGCCGCGGCAGCCAGTTCGCTGGTGGCGATCGCTTCGACTTCCGGCACAATGATGTCCGGCTGAATTTCGTCGAACAATGTTCGCAACTGTTCGGCATTGGCCATGTCGAGCACACGGTATTCGTGCGCCACCTGCTGCGCCGGAGCGCCCTCATAGGAATCGGCCGCACATACCCATGCGCCAAGCCTCATCAATTCAATGGTGACTTCCTTGCCTAGCTCGCCGGAGCCAAGAAATAGAACACGAGTCGGATGCTTACCAAGCGGAGTGCCCAAGGCATGATTCTCTTCAGTCATGTCTTCTATTGTGCCATCGGCGTAGGATGGAGTGCATGTCTGAGACGGAACAGGAAGAAACGCAACGCCCCCTGACCATCGCCATGGTGGTCGACACGTCGGGAAACCGAGGCAATGGCACTTCGAATTCGGCATTGCAATGGGCGGAGGAATTGAAACGGCAAGGCCACACGGTCAGGCTCGTAGGCATTGGTGCGCCTGAATACCCGGCGCGAGTCAACCATGTGCCTCTGGTCAGTTGGGTGGCGAAGCAGCAGCAGATGCAGTTCGCCGAGCCGAGCGACACGCTGTTCAGAACCGCGTTTCAAGGAGTGGACGTGGTGCATATCTACACCCCGTTCCGTTTCGGTCAACATGCTTGCAAAGTCGCCAAACAGATGGGAATCGCGGTTACTGCGGGCTATCATGTGCAGCCGGAGAACATCACGTATTCGGCGGGCCCGCTGAAATATATTCCGGGTATCGACCGTTTTATCTACTGGCTGTTCAATCTGTGGCTGTATCGCAAAATCGACCATGTGCATGTGCCCACCGAACTTGGCGCAAGTCTGCTGCGTTCCCACGGATACAAAGCGAAACTGCACGTGATTTCCAACGGATACGAAGCGCGATTCACTCCGAAAACGCAGCGCGATGCAGGGAAGTCCGCGCCGGTTCCGTTCCATATCGTTGCTTCCGGACGATTGACGAACGAAAAGAATCATGTTGCGTTGATTCAGGCGATCGCGCGTTGCAGGCATGCGCAAGATATTGAATTGACGATTGCCGGCACTGGTCCTCTAAAAAAGAAATTGCAGCGACTTGCGTCACGCTTGCTTTCCAGACCGGCGTCGATTGGATTTCATAAGAACGCAGAAATGCCGGCTTTGCTGCGTTCCAGCAATCTACTGGTGCATCCTTCGATCGCCGATCTTGAGTCGGTGAGCGTAATCGAGGGCATGGCTGCCGGCTTGGTTCCTGTGATCGCCTCATCGCCGTTGAGTGCGGCAGGCCAGTTTGCGTTGCGGGATGAGTCACTGTTCCCCGTTGACGATGTGGAATCGTTGGCGAGACGTATCGATTGGTGGATCGACCACCCCGACGAATTGTCGAAATGGGGCGAAGTCTACGCCGAGCACACCAAGGAATATTATTCAGTGGAGGCGTCCGTGCATAAGTTCATTGCGATGGAACGCGAGGCAATCTCTGACAATATCAGCAAATAAAGTAATGCGTAATATGCGTAATACGCGGCGTAAAGGAAGCCACGTATGCGATTAATGGCTGTTGTGTAAACAAAAGAGGCGTGGGATGCAAGTCCCGCGCCTCTTATTGTTCGTTTTTAATAATTATTCTATGCCTATTCTCATCGATGATGCGCTACAGCAGTGCGATCAGCTGCTCAACCTGCTCGTCGGTGGTGGCCCAGCTGGTGCAGATGCGCATCACCGTGTGCGTGTCGTCGGCCTTTTCCATGAAGCCGAGGCGCACGCTGCGCTGCAAACGTTCGGACGTCTCGTTATCAAGCGTGATGAAGATCTGGTTGGTCGGCGCGTCGAAAGTGAGCGTATAACCGCGTTCCACGAGCACTTCGCGAATGCGGTCGGCCGCATCGTTGGCGCGGCGGGCGATTCTGCAGTACAAGTTGTCGGTGAACAGCGTGTCGAATTGCACGCCCAGCAGCCATCCCTTGGCGAGCAAAGCTCCATGCTGCTTGACGAGCGTCACGAAGTTCTTCGGCATGTTGCCGTGCGTGAACACCACCGCTTCGCCGAACATGGCACCCACCTTGGTACCGCCGATGTAGAACACGTCCGCGATGCGCGCGATGTCTTCAAGCGTCACGTCGTTGCCGGTTGCGGTCAGCGCGTAGCCGAGTCGTGCGCCGTCAATGAACAATGGCATGTCGTACTTCGTGCAGATCTTGCGGATCGCCTCGAGTTCGTCGAGCGTGTAGAGCGTGCCATATTCGGTGGCCTGTGAAATGTACACGCATCCGGGGAACACCATATGCGTGTAGTTGCCGTCCGCATAGAACGTGGCGCAATATTCATCGAGCTCGTCCGCATCGATCTTGCCGTCATGGTGGGGGAGCGTCAGCACCTTGTGGCCGGTGAATTCGATGGCGCCCGCCTCATGCACGTTCACATGGCCGGTGTTTGCCGCGACCACGCCGGCATACTGCGGTGTGATGGAGTCGATGATGGTCTGATTGGTCTGCGTGCCACCTACCAGGAAGAAGATCTGGGCGTCGGGGCAGGAGCATACCTCGCGAATCTTGGTTTTCGCGCTTTCGCAGATGCTGTCATTGCCGTAACCCGGATATTGGTTCTGCGCGATCTGTTCGATGCGTTCAATGATTTCCGGCGTTGCCGTACAGGAATAGTCGTTTTCAAAAGACAGCATGATGCGCTCCTTGTGTCTGACTTATGCTGATGACTTGATCGGCTGTTTGCTGTATTTCAAGCCGTCCAGATAGCAAAAAACCTCGGAATTTCTTCCGAGGTCTCTACCGGGGTGGCTAACGCGGCTCGAACGCGCGACCTTCTGAACCACAATCAGATGCTCTACCAACTGAGCTATAGCCACCATGTTCTCGCTTCATGCAGAAGCGCAACAGATGAAAACTATACACGATTTTCCAGCTATGTCTACATCGGCGTGTTGCGTGTGCCTGTCGTCGGCTTGCGCTGTGGACTGTTCATTATGTGAACGGCATATTACGCAAAGCCGAAACTCATGCGTACTTTGTAGTCGCTGCATGCGTAAGGGTGTGCTGTAATGGCGGTGCGGGCCGTCTCGGAGTGTTTTCGGCGTATGCGGATCATCAGCCGAAAAGCTGTGAAGTGTGAAGGAAGAGAGATTCATGCAGAAGGTCAAAGCGTTTGGTGATTGGCTCACCAAGTGGTTCACCGCGATTGTGATTGTGTGGGCTGTGTTCAACTATTTCGTGCCGCAGGCAAGCTTGTGGGGCAAATCCTATACCGGTTATTTCCTAGGTATCGTGCTGTTCGGCATGGGTCTTACCTTGACCCTTGACGATTTCAAGCGCATTCTCACCCAGCCTCTGATGGTCATCGTCGGTACAGTGGCCCACTTCGTCATCATGCCGTTGGTGGCTGTGCTGTTGTGCTGGATTTTCCGTCTTGATGGTGCGCTCGCCGTCGGTGTGATTCTGGTCGGCTGCTGCCCGTCCGGAACCTCGTCCAACGTGATGAGCTATCTGAGTCGTGGCGATGTGGCGCTGGACGTGTCCATCGGCATTTTGTCCACGCTGTGCGCGCCGTTCATGATTCCGCTGTTGATGCAGTGGCTGGCCTCCCAGTATGTGTCGGTTCCGGTGGAATCCCTGTTCCTCAATGCGGTCAAGGTGGTGCTGTTCCCGATCGCTCTTGGCGTGATCTGCCATGCTATTTTCGGCGAGAAGATCGAGAAGATTACGGTCGCTCTGCCGATCGTGTCCCAAGTCGCCATCCTGCTTATCATCGGCGTGGTCGTCGCAGCTAACGGTCCGAAGCTGTTCGTGGCTTCCTCGCTGCTTGCCATCCCGGTGGTCATTTTGCACAACCTGTGTGGATACGCGCTGGGCTTCGGATTCTCCAAACTTATGTACAAGGTGTATCCGAAGGGCTTCCGTTATGCGCAGCAGAAAGCCATCACCTTCGAGGTCGGCATGCAGGATTCCGCGTTGGGGGCGACTTTGGCGCTGACGTCGTTCGCTTCCAATCCGTTGGCCGCGGTGCCGTCCACGTTCTTCAGCGTCTGGCACAACATTTCCGGCTCCGTGCTGTCCAGCTGGTGGCGTGAGCATGATGACAGGCATCAGATCCATCCTGATTCCGACAATGGAGAGAAGGGCTCGGCTGCGAAGGCCCGCGAAGACGCCGTCGAAACAGCTAACAGCTGACATTCGTCAGTAGAGTTCGTCGTCATATTGCGCATTCCCTGAATCTTTCAAAACGATTCAGGGAATGTTTTGTTTTGAGTGGTGCAAACGTGTCATTGTGATGTTTTGTTGCTTTGTGCTGATGTAGGCAAAATGATTGAAATTATTGGGATTTAAGGGTGTTTTCACCCGTGTTTTTTGTTCGTTTTGGGGTATACTGTAATTGAAGGCCGGAGTTGTGGATCAGTCGAGAATTCGTCAGGTCGCAACGAAGCGTCTATGGCCGCAAGGTTCATGCGCAACGCCTTTAAGATATAACTGAACAATAGCGATTCGAGACGGCGGCGATGGGGTAGTACGGCGCAGGCGCCGGGCCGCAAATGCAAAACAGACAACGAGACTGAAAAGTGCGCGTAAGGTAGCGCGTAGCAAAGAAGTGGGAATCTCCTTCCCGAGTGGGTGGCCCCGGATTCAAAAGGATTCGGGGCCACTCCTTTTGCGATTTGCGACACGGCATGTTGGAATGTCTTGGGAATCCGTATACTAGTAATTCGTGTGTGCCAACGGCATGCCTTATGTGACAGGCGTGCGGGTTGGGATATCCCGGAACTCGATTGCATCACGCGCAGCAATGCGGCGGTGAGAGAGGGATGGGCCATCGGGCCGGTGGACTGTGGCTATCTTCATGATTCAGATGCGTGGAGTGTGGGTGCAGTGCGGCGGTCACACAAAAGCAAGAGAAACCACTGAATCGGAGAATTCAAGTTGCCTACTATTGAACAGCTCGTCCGTAAGGGACGTCAGGCAAAGCCGAAGAAGTCCAAGACTTTGGCACTGAAGGGAAGCCCGCTGCGCCGCGGCGTGTGCACCCGTGTTTACACCACCACCCCGAGGAAGCCGAACTCGGCACTGCGTAAGGTCGCTCGTGTGCGTCTGAGCTCCGGTGTGGAAGTCACCGCTTATATCCCGGGCGAGGGCCACAACCTGCAGGAGCACTCCATTGTGCTCGTGCGCGGCGGCCGTGTCAAGGATCTGCCGGGTGTTCGTTACCACATCGTTCGTGGCGCCCTCGATACCCAGGGTGTGAAGGATCGCAAGCAGGGTCGTTCCCTGTACGGAGCAAAGAAGGCGAAGTAAGAGATATGTCACGTAAAGGACCTTCCAAGAAGCATCAGCTGCTGCCGGATCCGATTTACGGTTCCACTGTTGTGGCACAGCTCATCAACAAGATTCTGCTCGACGGCAAGAAGTCGATCGCCGAAGACATCGTCTACTCCGCTCTCGATATGGTCAAGGAAAAGACCGATCAGGAGCCGGTGGCAGTGCTTAAGCGCGCTCTCGACAACATCCGTCCGTCCCTCGAGGTTCGCTCCCGCCGCGTCGGTGGCGCTACCTACCAGGTTCCGGTCGAAGTGAAGCCGGCTCGTGCGAACACCCTGTCCCTGCGCTGGCTGACCGACTTCTCCCGCGCCCGTCGTGAGAAGACCATGGCTGAGCGTCTGGCCAACGAAATCCTCGATGCCTCCAATGGCCTTGGTGCTTCTGTCAAGCGTCGCGAGGATACTCATAAGATGGCAGAGGCCAACAAGGCCTTCGCTCATTACCGCTGGTAATTAGTCGAGAACGAGAGTTAAGGAACACTCATGGCACTAGACGTGCTCAATGATCTCAACCAGATCCGTAACATCGGCATCATGGCTCACATCGATGCCGGTAAGACCACTACCACCGAACGTATCCTGTACTACACCGGCAAGAACTACAAGATCGGCGAGACCCATGACGGTGCCTCGACGATGGACTTCATGGCTCAGGAGCAGGAACGCGGCATCACCATCCAGTCCGCTGCAACCACTTGCTTCTGGAACCGTCAGACCCATGACGAGAAGCAGAAGTTCCAGATCAACATCATCGATACCCCGGGCCACGTGGACTTCACGGCCGAGGTGGAGCGCTCCCTGCGCGTGCTCGATGGTGCCGTTGCCGTGTTCGACGGCAAGGAAGGTGTGGAGCCGCAGTCCGAGACCGTTTGGCGTCAGGCTGACAAGTACGGCGTTCCGCGTATCTGCTTCATCAACAAGATGGATAAGCTCGGCGCTGACTTCTACTACTCCGTCGACACCATCAAAACCAAGCTTGGCGCGACCCCGCTTGTCGTGCAGCTGCCGATCGGCGCTGAGAACGACTTCGCCGGCGTTGTCGATCTGATTCGTATGAAGGCTTACGTCTGGAACGACGTTTCCGGCGACATGGGCGCTCACTACGACACCACCGACATCCCGGCCGACTTGCAGGACAAGGCTGAGCAGTATCGTGCAGAGCTGATCGACCAGGTCGCAGAGTCCGACGAAGAGCTGCTTGAGAAGTATCTCGAATCCGGTGAACTGACTGAGGACGAGATTCGTAGCGGCATCCGTAAGCTCACCATCAACCGTGAAGCCTACCCGGTGCTCTGCGGCTCCGCCTTCAAGGACAAGGGTGTTCAGCCGATGCTGGACGCCGTTGTCGACTACCTGCCAAGCCCGGAGGACGTTCCGTCCATCGTCGGTTTCGATCCGAAGGACGAATCCATCGAGATCGATCGTAAGCCGACCACCGATGATCCGTTCTCTGCCCTGGTCTTCAAGATCTCTACCCACCCGTTCTACGGCAAGCTCGTGTTCGTGCGCGTCTACTCCGGCGCCGTCACCCCGGGCGACACCGTGCTTGACTCCACCAAGGGCAAGAAGGAACGCGTCGGTAAGATCTTCCAGATGCACGCTGACAAGGAAAACCCGGTCGATGCTGCCGAAGCCGGCAACATCTACACCTTCGTGGGCCTGAAGAACATCACCACCGGTGACACCCTGTGCGACGAAAAGGCTCCGATCTCCCTCGAATCCATGACCTTCCCGGATCCGGTGATCGAGGTGGCCGTGGAGCCGAAGACCAAGGCCGATCAGGAGAAGATGAGCATCGCTTTGGCGAAGCTGTCCGACGAAGATCCGACCTTCCAGGTGAAGACCGACGAAGAGTCCGGCCAGACCCTGATCTCCGGCATGGGCGAGCTGCAGCTCGACATCATCGTCGACCGTATGCGTCGTGAATTCAAGGTGGAGTGCAACGTGGGTAACCCGCAGGTTGCATACCGCGAGACGATCCGCAAGGCCGTCATGAACCAGGAATACACGCACAAGAAGCAGACCGGTGGTTCCGGCCAGTTCGCAAAGGTCTTGATGAACTTCGAGCCGCTCAACACCGAAGAAGGCGAGACCTACGAGTTCGTCAACGAGGTCACCGGCGGCCACATCACCAAGGAATTCATTCCTTCCATCGATGCTGGTGTGCAGGAAGCCATGGAATCCGGCGTGCTCGCCGGCTTCCCGGTGGTTGGCGTCAAGGCTACCGTCACCGACGGCCAGGTCCACGACGTCGATTCCTCCGAAATGGCCTTCAAGATCGCAGGTTCCATGTGCTTCAAGGAAGCTGCTCCGAAGGCCAAGCCGGTCATCCTCGAGCCGATCATGGCCGTGGAAGTGCGTACTCCGGAAGAGTACATGGGCGACGTGATGGGCGATATCAACGCCCGTCGTGGTTCCATCCAGTCCATGACCGACTCCACCGGTGTCAAGGTCATCGACGCCAAGGTTCCGCTGTCCGAGATGTTCGGCTACATCGGCGACCTTCGCTCTAAGACCCAGGGCCGCGCAATGTTCACCATGCAGATGGACTCCTACGCTGAGGTTCCGAAGAACGTCTCCGAGGAGATCATCAAGGCCCAGCGCGGCGAGTGACACGCGCTGCCGCTTAAGTGGAAACTGTCTCCAGTCAGCGCTAGTATTTTGTAGCGCTGACTGGGTTCGGGCTCCAAAGTGGCACAAACCCGTCAAACCCAGTAAAATGTAGCGAGTGCCTTGAAGTGAGTTCAAGGCTTACTACGAGACGTCCAGGAGGACAAAACACATGGCAAAGGAAAAGTACGAGCGTACTAAGCCGCACGTTAACATTGGTACCATCGGCCACGTCGATCACGGTAAGACTACCCTGACCGCAGCCATCTCCAAGGTCCTGCACGAAGAGTACCCGGACATCAACCCGGCTTACGACTTCAACCAGATCGACGCCGCTCCGGAAGAGCAGCAGCGTGGTATCACCATCAACATTGCCCACATCGAGTACCAGACCGCTGAGCGTCACTACGCTCACGTCGACTGCCCGGGCCACGCCGACTTCGTGAAGAACATGATCACCGGCGCTGCCCAGATGGATGGCGCTATCCTCGTTGTGGCCGCCACCGACGGCCCGATGGCTCAGACCCGCGAGCACGTGCTGCTCGCTCGTCAGGTGGGCGTGCCGCGTATCCTCGTCGCTCTGAACAAGTGCGATATGGTCGACGACGAAGAGCTCATCGAGCTCGTTGAGGAAGAGGTCCGTGACCTCCTCGACGAGAACGGCTTCGATCGCGATTGCCCGGTCATCCACACCTCCGCTTACGGCGCGCTGCACGACGACGCTCCGGACCACGAGAAGTGGGTTGAGTCCGTCAAGGAACTCATGAAGGCTGTCGACGAGTACATCCCGACCCCGACTCACGATCTGGACAAGCCGTTCCTGATGCCGATCGAAGATGTGTTCACCATCTCCGGCCGTGGCACCGTGGTTACCGGCCGTGTCGAGCGTGGTAAGCTCCCGGTCAACTCCAACGTCGAGATCGTTGGTATCCGTCCGACCCAGACCACCACCGTCACCTCCATCGAGACCTTCCACAAGCAGATGGACGAGTGCGAGGCTGGCGACAACACCGGTCTGCTGCTCCGCGGCATCAACCGTGACCAGGTCGAGCGTGGCCAGGTTCTGGCTGCTCCGGGCTCCGTGACCCCGCACACCAAGTTCGAGGGCGAAGTCTACGTGCTGACCAAGGACGAAGGCGGCCGTCACTCGCCGTTCTTCTCCAACTACCGTCCGCAGTTCTACTTCCGTACCACCGACGTCACCGGCGTTATCACCCTGCCGGAAGGCGTTGAGATGGTGCAGCCGGGCGATCACGCTACCTTCGGCGTTGAGCTGATCCAGCCGATCGCTATGGAAGAGGGCCTGACCTTCGCAGTGCGCGAAGGCGGCCACACCGTCGGCTCGGGCCGTGTCACCAAGATCATCGAGTAGTTTCTGCTTGATGTCAAGGCACGCTTGAACTAGCGTTTTAGGAAAACCTCCCGAGGCATGTTCGCCAAGGGAGGTTTTCCTATATATGGAAGGCTTACCGACAAAGTATGCACACCGTGGCATAATGAGCAAGGCTCTTTTTAAGCTTTCCCTGTTAGACGAAGAAAATAGGTGAGTTAATTTGGCACAGACTACCAATGACATCAAGAACGGTTCCGTCCTGAACCTCGATGGCCAGCTGTGGGCCGTCATCAAGTTCCAGCACGTCAAGCCGGGCAAGGGCCCTGCTTTCGTGCGCACCACCATCAAGAACGTCCTCTCGGGCAAGATTGTCGACAAGACTTTCAATGCCGGCATGAAGATGGAATTCGAAACCGTCGACAACCGCAACCTCCAGTACTCCTACGAGGACGGCGACAACTTCGTGTTCATGGATATGACCACCTACGATCAGATCTACATTCCGAAGACTCTCGTCGGTGACCAGGCCAAGTTCCTGCTGGAAGGAACTGACTGCGTCGTGTCCTTCCACGACGGCACCCCGTTGTCCGTCGAACTGCCGGCTTCCGTGATCCTGACCGTCACCCATACCGAACCGGGTCTGCAGGGTAACCGTTCCAACGCCGGTACCAAGCCGGCCACCGTTGAGACTGGTGCCGAGATTCAGGTTCCGCTGTTCATCGGCGAAGGCGAGAAGGTCAAGGTGAACACCACCGACGGCTCCTACCTCGGCCGCGAGAACTGAGAGTAAGGACGAAAGAAGTTTCATGGCACGTTCCACCGCTCGTAAGAGGGCTCTGAATACGTTGTATGAAGCGGATGAGAAGGGACAGGACATCCTGTCCCTTCTTGCTGAGCGCATTGAGCAGCCCGGCGCCCAGACTCCGCTGCCTGAATACGCCATCGAAATCGTTCGTGGCGTTGCGGAACATATCGCAGCCATCGATTCTACGCTTGACGAGCATTCCACCGGTTGGAAGGTCAAGCGTATGGGCGTTGTCGATCGCAATATTCTGCGTATCGCGGCGTGGGAGATCATGTTCAATGATGATGTTCCGAATATGGTGGCCATCGACGAGGCGCTTGGCCTTGCCAAGACGTTGTGTGATGACGAATCACCGGCATTCATCCACGGTCTGCTCAGCGCCGTCAGCGCTGATGCGGATGCCGCTCAAGTGGATGAGCAACCGACCGAACCTTCAGCTGAATAAAGCTGAAAGTTAAGCGATTCGGCCGGGTCGCGAGTCCTAACCGGCCGCTATCCTTGGTACGAATACCTTGACTATAAGGGGGTTTTGGTGAACCAGTATGATTCCGAAGCCGTGATGTTTGACCCTCAAGATGCCGTTCTCGTTCTCGAAGACGGACAGGTGTATGTGGGTGAACCTTACGGCGCGATCGGCACGACCAGCGGGGAGATCGTTTTCGCGACCGGCATGACCGGTTATCAGGAGACGCTTACGGACCCCAGCTACGATCGTCAGATCGTGGTACAGACGTTCCCTCATATTGGGGACACGGGAATCAATGGGGAGGATCCGGAATCCACGCGAATCTGGGTTGCCGGCTACGTCGTGCGCGATCCCAGCCCGAACGTGAGTAATTGGCGCGCCACCGGCAGCCTTGATGACGATCTGGAAGCCAACAAGATTGTTGGCATCAGCCGTATCGACACCCGCAAGCTGGTGCGTCACCTGCGTTCCGCCGGTGTGATGCGTGCTGCGATTTTCTCCGGTGACGCCTTGCTTGACGACAATGGCAAGCTGCGCACCATCGAATCCATGCTCGACGAGGTTAAATCCACTCCACAGATGAAGGGGATGAGCCTCTACGACGAGGTCAGCACCAAGGAAGCCTACACCATCGAACCGTGTGGTGAATTCGCAGGCAAGGAGCCGCTGTTCACCATCGCCGCGGTCGATCTTGGCATCAAGGCCATGACTCCGCATCGTATGGCTGAACGCGGTTGCCGTGTGCATGTGGTGCCTTCCAGCATCACGTTCAACGAGCTTGAAGCTCTCCATCCTGATGGTGTTTTCTTCTCCAATGGCCCGGGAGATCCGGAACAGGCCGCCCCTGAGGTGAACTTGCTTCGTCAGGTGCTTGATGCAGGTTATCCGTTCTTCGGCATCTGCTTCGGCAACCAGCTGCTCGGACGTGCGCTTGGCTTCGGTACGTACAAGCTGAAGTTCGGCCACCGTGGCATCAACCAGCCGGTCAAAGACATGACTACCGGCAAAATCGAAATCACCGCGCACAACCACGGTTTCGCCGTCGACGCGCCGATCGGCGAAACCGTTGACGCGCCGTTCGAAAACGGCAAGTACGGCAAGGTGTTCGTCAGTCACATCGATCTGAACGACAACGTGGTTGAAGGCCTGCAGTGCGTCGATATTCCGGCATTCTCCGTGCAGTACCATCCGGAGGCCGCAGCCGGCCCGCACGATGCCGCATACCTGTTCGATCGTTTCGTGGATCTCATGCGTTCCGCCAAGGAGGGAACCCGCAATGCCTAAGCGCACAGACATCAAGTCCGTGATGGTCATCGGCTCCGGTCCGATTGTGATCGGCCAGGCCGCAGAATTCGATTACTCGGGCACTCAGGCCTGCCGCGTGCTTCGTGAGGAAGGCATCCGAGTCATTCTCGTCAACTCCAACCCGGCCACCATCATGACCGATCCGGAAATGGCGGATGCCACCTATATCGAGCCGATCTCCACGCCGATCCTCGAGCAGATCATCGCCAAGGAACGTCCTGACGCCCTGCTGCCGACCCTAGGCGGTCAGACCGCACTGAACGCAGCCATGGCACTGGGCGAGGCCGGTGTGCTCAAGAAGTACAATGTCGAGCTGATTGGCGCTTCCCTTGAAGCCATCGACCGTGGTGAGGATCGTGAGCTCTTCAAGAAGGTCGTTGAGGAGGCTGGTGCCGAATCCGCACGTTCCGATATCGCCCATTCCCTCGAAGAGGTCGATAAGATCGCTGAGAAGTTCGGCTATCCGCTGGTTGTGCGACCGAGCTTCACCATGGGTGGTCTTGGTTCCGGCATCGCGCACGATGAAGAGGAACTGCACCGCATCGCAGGCGCGGGCATCCATTATTCCCCGACCGACGAGGTGCTGATCGAAGAAGGCATCGAAGGCTGGAAGGAATACGAACTCGAGCTGATGCGCGACAAGAAAGACAATGTCGTGGTCGTCTGCCCGATTGAGAACGTGGATCCTGTTGGTGTGCACACCGGCGATTCCATTACCGTGGCGCCTGTGTTCACCCTGACCGATCGCGAATATCAGAAGCTTCGTGATATCGGCATCGCCATTATTCGTGGCGTGGGCGTCGATACTGGCGGCTGCAACATCCAGTTCGCTATCAATCCGAACACCGGACGTATCATCGTCATCGAAATGAACCCGCGTGTGTCCCGTTCCTCCGCTCTGGCATCCAAGGCAACCGGCTTCCCGATCGCGAAGATCGCCACCAAGCTGGCTCTTGGCTACACGCTCGACGAAATCCAGAACGATATCACGCAGTCCACTCCGGCCAGCTTCGAGCCGACCATCGACTACGTGGTCACCAAAGTCCCGCGTTTCGCTTTCGAAAAGTTCCCGGGTGCCGATCCGACGCTGACCACCTCCATGAAGTCCGTGGGCGAGGCCATGGCGCTGGCAGGCAACTTCCAGGAATCCCTCGGCAAGGCCATGCGCTCCATCGACAAGCGTCACATGAGCTTCAGCTGGGATGGCGACAAGCCTTCCGCACAGGAAGTCGATGAGCTGCTGGACGCCATCAAGGTGCCGACCGAGCATCGTTATCTTCAGATTCAGCGTGCCCTGTGGGGAGGCGCCACCGAACAGCAGATCTTCGACGCCACCAAGATCGACCCATGGTTCATTCGCCAGTTCGAACTCATCAATGAGACAGCTCTTGAAATCAAGGGAGCGGAGAAACTTAGCCGCAAGCTGCTGAAGAAGGCGAAGCTGGCTGGTCTTTCCGATCTGCAGATCGCCCACCTGCGTCGCTTGGGAGATGAAGGCGAAAACACGATCCGTGAGCTTCGTTGGTCGTATGATCTTCGCCCGGTCTTCAAGACGGTCGATACTTGCGCTGCCGAGTTCGACGCGGTGACTCCGTACTACTACTCCTGCTATGCGGATGAAAGCGAACTGCGCCCGCGTGAGCGCGAAGCCGTGATCATTCTCGGCTCCGGCCCGAACCGTATCGGTCAGGGTATCGAGTTCGACTACACCTGCGTGCATGCCGTGCAGGAACTGGGCAAGGACTATGACACCATCATGGTCAACTGCAACCCGGAAACCGTGTCGACCGATTACGACATGTCCGATCGCCTGTACTTTGAACCGCTCACCTTCGAAGACGTGCTCGAAATCTACGAGGCCGAAAAGAAGATGGGCCCAGTCAAGGGTGTTATCGTTCAGCTTGGTGGACAGACCCCGTTGTCTTTGGCAGCTCGTCTGAAGGCTGCTGGCGTGCCGATTCTCGGCACCACGCCTGAATCCATCGATCTGGCTGAAAACCGTGAGCTCTTCGGCGAAGTGCTGAAGAAGGCCGAGATGAACGCGCCTCGCTACGGCACCGCCCTGAGTCTTGACGAAGCCCGTGAAGCGGCACACAACATCGGTTACCCGGTGCTGGTACGTCCGAGCTACGTGCTTGGTGGTCGTGGCATGGAAATCGTGTATGACGATGCCCAGTTGCGCAAGTACGTGGACCGCGCATTGAAGGAAGCCCAGGCCGATACCGTGGTTTCTGGCCGTCTGCCTTCTCCGCTGCTGATCGACAAGTTCCTGCAGGACGCCGTGGAAATCGACGTTGATGCCCTGTTCGACGGTGAAGAGTTGTATATCGGCGGCATTATGGAGCATGTCGAGGAAGCCGGTGTGCACTCCGGCGATGCCGCATGCACCTTGCCTCCGAGCACCCTTTCCGATGATCAGATCCGTCGCCTGCGCGAAGGCACCTATGCCATCGCCAAGGGCTGTGGCGTGCAAGGCCTGATCAACGTGCAGTACGCCTTCATGGCCAACACCCTGTACGTCATCGAGGCAAATCCACGTGCTTCCCGTACCGTACCGTTCGCTTCCAAGGCGACCGGCGTGGCACTGGCCAAGGCGGCGGCTCGCATCATGGCCGGCGAAACCATTCAGCAGCAGCGCGACAACGACTTGTTGTTGCCTCACGGCGATGGTGGAGATATTCGCCGCGGTCAGCAGGTTGCCGTCAAGGAATCCGTGCTTCCGTTCAAGCGTTTCCGCACGCCGCTCGGCAAGACCGTCGACGTGCTGCTCGGACCGGAGATGCGTTCCACCGGCGAGGTCATGGGCTTTGACCGTGACTTCCCGCATGCGTTCGCTAAGAGCCAGCTGGCCGCCTATGACGGTGGCTTGCCGACAAGCGGCAACGTGTTCATCTCTGTGAACGACACCGACAAGCGTCAACTGCCGTTGTTTGCCGCACGCTTGGTGGAGCTTGGCTTCAACATTTGGGCCACCGAGGGTACCGCATCCGTGTTGCGTCGCTATGGCATCGACTCCAAGATCGTCGATAAGATCAGCGTGCGTATGGATTCCGATCCGGATGATCCGATTACCACCTACCATGCGGAAGGCAGTGTCGGCAAGAATGTCGTACAGCTGATCGAAGAAGGTGCCATCGATCTGATCCTCAACACGCCGAACTCCCGTGGATCCCGTTCCGACGGCTATGCCATCCGTTCGGCGGCCATTGCCGCGGATCTGCCTCAGTTCACCACCATGACGGAATTCTCCGCTGTATTGATGGCCATCGAGGCTGTGCGTAATAATGATTATCAGATCATGAGCATTCAGGATCATTCCCAGCAGCTGTTCGAGTTGGAAAGCCGTGAGTAATGGTAAGTAGCCTCAGTAGTGAAGAGATGAATGCCCAGCGTTCGGATTTCGGTCTGCGTCTGAGCAATTCCATGGCCAAGTATGGTCCGCTGTGTGTGGGCATCGACCCGCATCGGCAACTCCTTGCTGACTGGGGCTACAATGTGGACGCCTTAGGTGCGGAACTGTACTCCATGCGTATGTTGCAGGCAGCCAATGGGAGAGCGGCAGCCGTCAAATTCCAGTTCTCCATGTTCGAGCGCTACGGTTCGAAAGGTATCGCGGCGCTCGAACGGGTACTGTATGCGGCCCGTCAGATGGGAATCATCACCATTGTCGACTGCCTGCACGGCGGTTTGCCGACTACGGTGTCCGCATTCGCCGACGCCTATTTCAAGCCGGGATCTCCTCTGCTGGCCGACGCCATCACCTTGCTGCCGTACTACGGTGCACGTTCTTTGGGCGGTGTGATCAACGACGCGCTCAATAACGGTCGAGGCGTGTTCATCGCATCGTTGACCTCGAATCAAGAAGGTGCCAGCCTGCAGACAGCCATTCGTCAGGCGGGCGAATACAAGGGTAGAACCGTGGCCTACGGCATCGCCAGCACCGCGCAGAAATTCAACAAGGGCAATGACGGTATGGGTTCCGTTGGCTTGATCATCGGTGCCACCATTGGTCAGTGGATCAATGATTCCGGTGTCGACCCGGCTAAGTTCACTGGTCCTATTCTGTCTCCGGGCTACGGATGGCAAGGTGCTGAAACCCGCGACCTCAAGACGGTATTCAAAGGCACTAAAGGCAATGTGCTTGTCACCGTATCTCGTTTTATCGCCGCACACGGCCCGGATATTGCCGCTCTGAGCGCGGCCACGGAATCCGTGGCGCTCGATATTCGTCAGGCGCTTATCGAAGCGCAGAACGAAATCGATGATGAGGTTTTGGACGACGACGAAGAAGAGTGATCGCGCGTTCTCAAATCCGATGCTGAGATTCCATATTCCATGTTCTGTTGATTGTTATGAAAAATGAGGATGTAATGACTGATTCTCGTCATGGACGTTTGATTGTGCTTTGTGGTCCCGCCGGTGTTGGCAAGGGCACCGTTTTGGGACGCGTACGTGAGCAGCATCCGCAGATTTGGCTGTCGGTATCCGCAACGACCCGTAAACCACGTCCAGGCGAAGTGGATGGCGTCAATTACTTCTTCATGACCGAACAGGAGTTTCTCGCCAAAGAAGATGCCGGTGAGTTTTTGGAAACCGCTGACGTCTTCGGTCTTGCCCACTACGGCACGCCCGTGAAACCAGTCGTGGAACATCTTGAACAGAATATTCCAGTCATTCTAGAAATCGACATCCAAGGTGCCCGTAGCGTCAAACAGCGTGCGGGTGAGTTGGGCCTTGATGTGATGACCGTGTTCATTGCACCGCCGTCATTCGAGGAATTGGAGCGTCGTCTTGTCGGGCGTGGTACCGAAACCCCGGAACAGCAGGCGAAACGTTTGGAAACCGCGAAAATCGAGCTTGCTGCTGAACCTGAATTCGACAAAGTCATCGTCAATAATGTTGTCGATGATGCTGCAAACGAACTATGGAATCTTATTGCAACGGAATTCAATCTGTAATCATAATAATTAAAGACTGCAACATGCGTTCGAATATATCGGGCGCATGTTTTTTAAAAAAAAATAAGGATTGCGCAGTAAGTAAACTACGCAATCCTCATTATGTATTATTTGAGATTCACTGAAACTCAGGCGAGACCGGAAAGCTTGTTGATCAACTCCGGATCGCGCGTGGCACCCTTATCTGCGGAACGGGCGAAGGCCGCGTAGGCCTTCAGCGCCTGGGAGACCTTGCGGTCGCGGTGTGCCACATAGCCGTCACCGGCTTCGAGTTCGGCGCGGCGTTGGGTCAGTTCTTCGTCGGAAAGCTCGACGTTCACCGTACGGTTCGGGATATCGATGTTAATGATGTCGCCGTTCTTGATAAGGGCGATCGGGCCCTTGTTCGCTGCCTCGGGAGCGATATGGCCGATGGCCAGACCGGAGGAGCCGCCGGAGTAGCGGCCGTCGGTCAGCATGGCGACCTGCTTGCCGATACCCTTGCCCTTGACGAACGACGTCGGGTACAGCATCTCCTGCATGCCCGGACCGCCCTTTGGGCCCTCGTAGCGGATGACCAGTGCCATACCGGGCTTCAGGGTGTCGTTGAGGATAACCTCGATGGCCTGTTCCTGGGATTCGACGACCAGTGCCGGTCCACGGAAGGTCCAAATCTCCTTCGGCACACCGGCGGTCTTCACCACACAGCCGTCAGGGGCGAGGTTGCCGCGCAGCACGGCCAGACCGCCTTCGGTGACGGCCGGATGGTCGATGTCGTGGATCGCACCGTTCATACGGTCGCGGTCGAGGGAATCGAACAGGGTGGTGTGCGTCCACGGATCCGGGGACACGATGTGACCCGGGGCCGCCAGATACATCTGCTTGGCCTGCTCGGTGCAGGTATCACGCATGATGTCCCAGTCGTTGAGCTTGTCCTCAAGCGTCTTGTAATCGATGGAATGCACGTCGCGGTGCAGCTTGCCGGCACGGTCGAGCTCGCCGAGAATGCCGGTGATGCCACCGGCACGATGCACGTCGGAGATCTCCCATTCGCCGGACGGTGAAGCCTTGCAGATGCAGGGCACGGTGTGGGAAATGCGCTCGATATCGTCAAGCGTGAAGTCCACGTCGGCGGACTGCGCCATGGCGAGGATGTGCAGCACGGTGTTGGTGGAGCCGCCCATGGCCACATCCATGGTCATGGCGTTCTCGAACGCTTCCTTGGTGGCGATGGAACGCGGGAGCACAGTCTCGTCATCATCGTCGTAATACTGCTTGGCGATCTTGACGATCTGTTCGGCGGCGCGCTTGAACAAATCCTTACGGTAGGAGTGCGAAGCCAGAATGGTGCCATTGCCCGGCAGGGCCAGGCCGATGGCCTCGGTAAGGCAGTTCATCGAGTTTGCGGTGAACATGCCGGCGCAGGAACCACAGGTCGGGCAGACGGTCTTCTCATAGGCGAGCAGATCCTCTTCGTTCAGATTGTCGTCGGCGGAGGCGTACATCACGTCGATCAGATCGGTGTTCTTCTTCACTGTGCCGTCAGGAAGCACCGTGGTACCGGCCTCCATTGGGCCGCCGGAAACGAAGACGGTCGGGATGTTCAGACGCAGAGCGGCCATCAGCATGCCCGGCACGACCTTGTCGCAGTTCGGGATGCAGATCAGAGCGTCGGCGCAGTGCGCGTTCACCTGATATTCCACAGTATCGGCGATGATGTCACGGCTCGGCAGGGAGTACAGCATGCCGGTGTGGCCCATGGCGATGCCGTCGTCAACGGCCATCGTGTTGAACTCACGCGGGATGCCGCCGGCTTCCTTGATGGCCTCGGAGATCAGTCGACCAACCTTGTTCAGGTGCACGTGGCCGGGCAGGAACTCATCGAAGGAATTGGCAATGGCGATAATCGGTTTGCCGAAATCCTTACCGTCCACGCCAGCGGCACGGTAGAGGGCGCGCGCGCCCGCGAATACTCGTCCATTCATCAGTTTTGCAGATCGCATTTCCATGTTCTCTATTGTGGTAGTTAAGCGGGACACGAGTTTTGTCAAGAGTCACTATGTGGAATTCCCAGAAGCGTTACATTCGTGAGCATTGTCGACGATGCTTGCGCTTGCCAAAAACATAAGAGAAAGGGTTTGAATCAGGTCCAGTGGCGGCCCTATACTTAAGACTTTGGAAAAGAAGCTTTTGGCTTATCTGATGATTGGGAGATAATCAATATGGCATTCGGCACTCAGCCAACCCCGACCGGTCTTGCGGAACCGCCGATCGATGATTTGATGGAGCATGCTGACTCCAAGTACGCACTGGCTATTTTCGCAGCCAAGCGTGCCCGTCAGATCAATTCCTATTTCACCCAGCTTAACGAGGGCCTGCTGCAGAACGTCGGTCCGCTGGTGGAGTATCAGAATCAGGAGAAGCCGCTGTCCATCGCCTTCCGTGAAATCAACGACGGTCTGCTTGAGGAGACCCTCGGCGAAGACGATCTGACCGAAGGTAACTGACGCGACGGCTCTTGAAGCAAGAGCCGAATCTTGAATTTTCATTCGCCCCGATACCTGAGCGGTGCGCTTTGAATAGTCCACAATGAAACTATTGATTGCGTATGCGAAGGACGGGGCGTTTTTCATAGCAACCAGAAGGGACGAACGTGTGGGGCGTTCGTGAAAGGAGCGGCCAGATGGCTGAATTGAAATTGATTTCCGCTGAGTCGGTAACGGAGGGGCATCCAGACAAGGTCTGCGATCAAATTTCCGACGCGATTCTGGATGATATGCTTGCCCAGGATCCGCAGTCTCATGTGGCTGTGGAGACGTGCGCCACCGTCGGCCAGTTCTTCGTTTTCGGAGAGGTGACGAGCGAAGGGTATTCCGACATTCAGAACATCGTGCGTTCCGTGGTGCGTAATATCGGCTATACCAGTTCCTGTGTCGGCCTTGATGCCGATTCCTGCGGCGTGACCGTGTCATTGACCGAGCAGAGCTCCGAAATCAATCAGGGTGTGGCTCGTTTGAGCGGCGAGGCGGAATCGCAGGCATCTCGCGAGCAGCGCTATGAAGCGCAAGGTGCCGGCGATCAGGGCGTAATGTTCGGCTATGCATGCGATGAGACCGATGCGCTGATGCCATTGCCGATTTACTTGGCGCATCGTTTGGCATATCGTCTTACGCAAGTGCGCAAGAATGGCGAAGTACCTCATCTGCGTCCGGATGGCAAGACTCAGGTGACCATCGAATACGATGAGAACGATACTCCCGTTCGTCTCGACACGGTGCTGGTTTCCACTCAGCATGATCCGCAAGTCGATCAGGCGTGGCTTAAGGAGCAGCTGACGGAACATGTGATTCGTCCGGTGCTCGACGATGTGCTTGCCGATCGTGTGGCGCATGATGAATATCGCGTGCTCGTTAATCCGACCGGTTCATTCGTGCTTGGCGGCCCTGCCGCGGATGCCGGTCTGACCGGTCGCAAGATCATCGTCGACACGTATGGTGGTGCGGCGCATCATGGCGGCGGCGCGTTCTCCGGCAAGGATCCGAGCAAGGTGGATCGTTCCGCGGCCTATGCGGCACGTTGGGTGGCCAAGAACATTGTGGCCGCTGGCCTCGCGCATAAGGTTGAAGTGCAGGTGGCGTATGCCATTGGCGTGGCCGACCCGGTGTCCATCAATGTGGAAACGTATGGCACTGAAAATGGCGTGACCCGTGAGCGGATTCAGCAGGCTGTGCGTAAGGTGTTTGACCTTCGACCGGCCGCCATTATCGACGAGCTCGACCTGAAGCGTCCGATCTATTCCAAGACCGCTGCTTACGGTCATTTCGGACGCGACGATGCTGATTTCACCTGGGAGGCCACCAATAAGGTCGACGAGCTGAAAGCCGCCATCGAGGGCTGAGTTACCCTTGAATCATGAGTACTGAGGATGCCGAGCAGCTGGCGCTTGACGGGCTTGCCCCGCGCAAACGGCGCAAACGTGTGTCTACGCCCAAAACGCCGGCTGCCGAGCATCCCATCGCCCAAGTGGTGCTGGACATTCAAGCCACCCATTTGGGGCAAACCTTCGACTATTACGTCGAGGAGAAATATTCCGAAGATGCACAACCCGGCGTAATGGTGCGCGTGCGCTTCGGAGGGCAACGGGTCAACGGCATCGTATGGAACAGAACCGACACCAGCGAAACCCCGGAATCGTCGCTGAGATTCATCGAACGAGTGGTCTCGGATCGTGTGCTGGTACCCGCGTCCATGCGGAATGACGTTACGCTTATCGCGGATGCGTTCGGTGGAACACGAGCCAACATCCTACGTTTGGCGGTGCCTGCGCGAGTGGCGCGAGTGGAACAGGAGCAGCGCCTCGGCAATCGAACGAATATCGAAAAAAACAGACGCAGGGAATCGCTTGCCGAGGTCGAACGGGAATCATACGAACAACTGCAACGGCAATACGGCAATATCAATCTGCTTCACGAAGCGTTGGAATCGCAACGTTTCCAATCGTTCGTGTTCGATCCGCTTCCGGGGGCCGATCATTGGCGGCAGTGCGCGGCATGGATGGTGGTTTTGGCGCTGCTGCAGGGCAAACCGGCGGTGCTGGTGCTGCCGACCATGCGTGAGATCGAGGATATGGCCGAGACCCTGCAGGCTATTGGCTTGCGCCCTTTCGCACCGACGCAATCCTCCGATGGAGCGTATGACGGCGATTTCGCCATTCTGAACGCGCAGATGGCGCCGGTGGAACGGTATCGTGCCTATCTGGCCACCAGCGAAGGGCAGGTTCGGTGCGTGATCGGCACGCGTGCGGCGATGTATGCTCCGGTGGACGGCAATGCGTTGTTCTTCATACTCGACGACGTGTGCTATCAGGATGCCGATGGCATGATGCCATACGCCAACGCTCGTGGAGTGTTGCGGTTACGTGCGAAATCGCATAACGGCGTGTTCGTTGCGATGGCCAATGCGCGCAGCGTGCAAAGCCAGTGGGAGACCGATGCAGCGCACGTCAGAACCACTCAAGTCAGCGGTTTCAGCACTCCTATTCATGCGTTTCCTGCGGTGACCAAGGAGGCAAGTCCTTGGATTCGTTGGCTCAACCGCGATGAATTGGCGAGACTTGCGGATGCAACCATTGGAGCGCGCGTGCCGCACACCGCGGTGCGAGTGTTGTCGAAAGCGTTGGGAAGCGGCCCGGTGTTGTTGAGCATTCCGCAAGATGGCATCAGCGAGGCATTGAGCTGTGCGAAATGCCACCGCCAGGCGAGATGTTCGTATTGTACCGGGCCTTTGGAACGATTGTTGGACGGATCCGTGCGATGCCGCTGGTGTGGCTCCGCCACAGTGCAATGGGCGTGCCCTGCATGCCGGGGCGAGCGTATGCGAGTGGTTCGTGTCGGGGCCGCGGGAACCGCACAGGAACTGAGCCGGCTGTTTCGGGGCGTTCCCATTGTGCTTTCAACGCCAAGCCAGCCGCGTGGCATTGTTTCCGATATTGGATTTACGCCACAGCTGGTCATCGCCACTCCCGGTGCCGAACCCCGTGTGCGTGGGCGGAATCCTTCGGAGTGTGAATACCGTGCCGTGGCCATTCTTGACGCATGGACCAGCCTGTACGCGTTCGGTATCGACGCGGGCATAGACACGTTAACATCGTGGATGCGTGCGGTTTCGCTATGCGCGCCGCGAATTAGGGGAGGCCAGGCGCTGCTGATCGGAGAAACCGATCCTACGCTTGCCCAATCGTTGATGCTTTGGAATTCAACGCTGTTGGCGCAAACCGAGCTACAGGAACGTGAGCAGACGGCATTGCCCCCAGTGTTCGCCGCCGCCTGCGTGTGGGGTCGCCGTGACGCGGTGAAAGCCATGTTGGAACGGATTGGTGCATTGGGAGGGGGAGATATGTCTACCATCGAAACCGCCGAAGGCGTGCTGCCGTCCGTACTGGGGCCGGTGCCCATTCCACAGCCGCGAACCATTGATTCGCGTGAGTTGGAAGGCACCGCGGATCGTGTCAAGGCCGTGGTGCGTGTGCCGCAAAGCCGACGTGGCGAATTGGCGTTGCGTTTGCGTTCCGCCAGCGCCCTCCATGTGGCCGCTCGTGAGCCCGGTGAGCTGCGTTTCCAGCTTGATCCGAAGGAGCGGATCTGACGCACGTCCCCTCGCCGTGAAAAACTAGATAGGTTGAGGTTCGGCATAAGGCCGTATGACAGTGAATGGAGGATCATATGAAGGGCTGGCCAGGAGAGCCTGACATGGAGTACGATGTGCTCATGGCAGACGGCGAAGCCGCGGCGAATGCGGGCAAACCGATTACCGATGTGATTTTCGATTTCGGCAATGTGCTCATCTACTGGGATCCGGTTGCCGTGATGACGCCACGGTATAGCGACGAGCTTGTTGAGCAGTTCCTTGACAACGATATTTCCGGCTTTTATGACGTCAATGACGAGTTGGACTATGGCATGTCGAACGATGATGGTGTCGCCTTGATGCGTGAACGGTACGGAGACAAGTGGGCCGACATGCTGCAGTATTATCTCGACAATTTCGTTGACTCGCTGACCGGCGTGGTGCCGGGCGCCCGCGTGCTCATCAACGATTTGAAAGCTGCCGGCGTGCGCGTATGGGGATTGAGCAACTGGCAGAAGGACCTGTTCCCGATCGCGCTTGATAATTTCGATATTCTGCGCAGTCTCAACGATCGTGTGGTTTCGGGGTACGTTTCCCTGCGCAAGCCCAACAAGGATATTTACGAGTTCGCGTTGCAGCAGTTTGGCATTGACGCTTCCGGTGCGGTATTCGTGGATGATAAGGCCATGAATATCGTAGGCGCGAACAATGCTGGCATTCGCGGCGTTCGATTCAAGGATTCGCGTGCGTTGCGTGCGTTGCTCATCGATGCAGGTGTGAAGATTCCTGCAGTGCGCCAGGCATAGTGTTGATGCGTTGCATTCCTCCTGTTGCACACGCTGCTGATATGCGTGCTGTTGATATGACGGAATGATTCCACGATGATAACGATGTGAATGAGGATTTGATAAGGAGGATTTTCCATGCTGAAAGTGCTGTTTGCCGGTACTCCGGATGTTGCTGTGCCGTCGTTGGAGCTGCTGGCTGAAGACACCGAGCATTTTGAAGTGGTCGCAGTACTCACTCGACCGGATGCGCCTACCGGTCGTGGACGCAAGTTGGTGCCGAATCCCGTGAAACAGGCCGCTCTTGAGCTTGGCCTGCCAGTGATCGAATCCGATCCGAGCGAGGAAACCTTCATTTCCGAACTGGCAGCCACCGGAGCTCAGGCTGCCGCAGTGGTGGCGTACGGCAAAATCCTGAAGCAAGATGTGCTCGACGCGTTGCCGATGGGCTGGTATAACCTGCATTTCTCGCTGCTGCCGCAGTGGCGCGGTGCGGCTCCTGTGCAGCGCTCCATTTGGGCCGGCGAAAAAGTGACTGGTGCCACGGTGTTCCGCATTGTGCGCGCCATGGATGCCGGTCCGATTCTGGCGCAATCCACCGTGGAAATCGGCGTGCACGAAACCGCCGGCGAGCTTCTGAACCGTCTTGCCGAAGATGGATCACGCCTGCTTGCTGCATCGTTGCAGGCCATGGCCGATGATCAGATCATTCCGGTTGAGCAGCCTGCCGGCGCATATGAGATAGCTCAGAAGATCACCGTTGAAGACGCACATATTCGTTTCGACATTCCCGTGTTCGCGGTGGACCGTCAGATTCGTGCCTGCACACCCAATCCGGGCGCATGGTGCGAACTGCATGCCAACGCTGAAGCCAAACCGACCACACTGCACGTGCTTCGAGCACAGAGCGCCGATATAAGCAATCCCAACACGCCTGCGTCGCTTGAGCCGGGGCAGATCGTAGCTGGAAAGAAGAACGTATGGGTGGGCACTTCTTCAGATCCACTGGAATTGCTTGAAGTCAAAGCCCAAGGCAAAAAGGCCATGCGTGCCGCCGACTGGGCGAGAGGGGCTCATCTCGACGGTGCCTACTGCAAATAGAATCGAAAACAGGTGGACCATATAAAGTTGCCGTGTGAACATCATGATTTCACACGGCAACTTTTGCTATATCAAGCTTGCGATACTGCGATTCAAATCATCAGAAGAGCCGAATATCGCAAATCAACGAAGAAAATCAAGGATCCGCGTCAAATCGCGTTCGTTCACACGATGTGGAGCATCCGCCTGAACCGCAGGCTTGGCGCAGAACGCCACACCGAGCCCGGCGGCATGAATCATCGGCAGATCATTGGCCCCATCACCAACCGCAACGGTCTGATCCATACTTATGCCCATATGTGAAGCCCAATCATGCAGCGACTGCAACTTCACATCTTTCGTAACAATATCGCCAAGCACACGGCCGGTCAGACGGCCATCCGCGGCTTCCAAACGGTTCGCAATCCAAAAATCAAGATGCGCGTCGGCGGCAAGGCAATCCACGACTTCATGAAAGCCTCCGGAAACCACGCCGACTTTCCAATCATGCGCATGCAAGGCATCAATCAAATCAAGCGCACCGTGTGTAAAATGCACGCGACGATATACATCATCGAATACCGAAGTCGGCAAATCCTTCAGCAATGCGACGCGAGCCTGCAATGCTTCGCGAAAATCAAGTTCGCCATTCATCGCACGTGCGGTAATCGACGCAATCTGTTCGCCAATTCCAGCAGCGGCGCCCAACTCATCGATGACTTCCTCGTCAATCAGTGTGGAATCCACATCCATAACCAGCAGACCCGGCTGAGAAAGGGTGGGCGTAGGTGCGATGTTCGGCGATTCTTGTTCAAGCATGGTTTTGATTGTCGGAAATCATGCGGACAATGAGTATTCTTAATGGGTGAATGTATGGGGCGGTTGCATTCCGACTTGGGTTTGTCGGAGTGTTCCCGCGCGTCGGAAGTGGGGTTTGCATGGATCAGCGTGACGATACGTTGGCATCATTGGGTGAGGTCAATGATCAGTTGATGGCCAAGAACCATGCGTTGGCCAAGGCGTTGAACCGTGCCACTCAGGAGCTCGCCAAAGCCAAGGCTCAACTGAACCAGTTGGCCGGGCCTCCCATGACTTTTGCCACCATGGTGCGCGTGTATTCCGCTCGAACGGACGAACAGGGTGTGCAGCATGCCAGCGCCGAAGTGATTTCCGGTACGCGACGCATGATCGTGCCGGTTGCGGCGAATGTGCAAGCGTCCAGACTCGAGGCGGGGCGCACTGTGCTGCTCAACGAAAACATGGTGGTGGTTTCGCAGGCTGACACCGACACGTTGGGTTCAGTGCGTACGGTGAAGCAGGTTATTGATGATGGACGATTGCTGGTAGCCGACAATGGAGGCAATGCTACATTGGTCCGTCGTTCGGGCACGTTGTCGAAGGCTGTGATCAATGTGGCCGATCGTGTTACGGTCGATTCGTCCATGCGATTCGCGCTTGCGCTGGTTCCCCCACAGAATGACGCTGATTTGGTGCTTGAGGAAGTGCCGAATGTCACGTTTGCCGACATTGGCGGTTTGGACGAGCAGATCGAACGTATTCGCGATGCCGTGCAAATGCCGTTCCTGCATCGTGAACTGTTCGAACGGTATGATTTGAAGCCACCGAAAGGTGTGCTGCTGTATGGGCCGCCGGGCAATGGCAAAACCCTGATCGCCAAAGCTGTAGCCAATGCGCTTGCCGAAGGCGCGGCCGGCGGCAGGGGTGTGTTCCTGTCGGTGAAGGGGCCGGAACTGCTCAATAAGTTCGTGGGTGAGTCGGAACGGTTGATCCGCATGATTTTCAAGCGCGCGCGTGAACGTGCCGCGGAAGGCAAGCCGGTGATTGTGTTCATCGATGAGATGGATTCGTTGCTGCGCACTCGTGGATCCGGAGTGTCGTCGGATGTGGAAACCACCATTGTTCCGCAATTTTTGGCAGAACTTGACGGCGTGGAAACGCTTGACAATGTTATGGTGATCGGTGCATCGAACCGTATCGACATGATTGATCCAGCAGTGCTTCGTCCTGGACGATTGGACGTGAAGATTCGCGTGGAACGTCCGAAGACGGCACAGGCGGCGCAGATCATCCGCCATTATCTGACCGATGATCTGCCGCTGGTGCCGGAATTGGATGCGAAGGCCCTAATTGGCGTGCTGGTCAACGACATTTATGCAAACGACGAGCATCGGCATCTATGTGATGTGCGTGATGAGCATGGCCAATGGCATCCGGTATATCTGGCAGATGTGGTGTCTGGAGCGGTGTTGAAGAACATTGTGGATCGTGCCAAAACCCACGCCGTGAAGATTTCCATCGAGGATGGTCGGCCTGCGGCGATCGGTGTCGACTTGCTGGCCAAAGCAGTCGACGAGGAATTCATGGAAACCCAAGATGCGGTGCTGGACGCCGATCCGGAGCAGTGGAGCCGCATCAACGGTTTGGATGCCGGGCATGTGACCAGCATCCGCCCAGTGGCGTAATGCTGTTGGATAATATGAAAACAGACGAAAGGAAGTCATATCGATGAGCGTTCGTCGAATCATGGGCACGGAAACCGAATATGCGGTTTCGGCACCGAAACTTGGGCATTACAATCCTGTGCAATTGTCGTTCGACGTGGTTGGTGCCGCGGCAAACGAACGAACCAAGCATATCCGCTGGGATTATCGGCAGGAAGACCCCGTCAACGACGCGCGAGGTACCAGACTGGAACGCGCCGCGGCACATCCCGACCTACTTACCGACGCGCCGCAGCTCAACATCACCAACGTGATCGCAGCTAATGGCGGACGTGTGTATGTGGATCATGCGCATCCGGAGTACTCGTCTCCCGAAACCGATGATCCTTTTGATGCCGTGCTCTATGATCATGCCGGAGACCGCATCATGCGCGCCTGTGCACGCAAAGCCAGCGAACAAGCCGGCACCGCAATCGTACTGCATCGCAATAACGTCGACGGTAAAGGCGCAAGCTGGGGCACGCACGAAAACTACATGATGTTGCGTTCGGTACCATTCGACCAGGTTGCGAAACTCATGACGGCCCATTTTGTGGCAAGGCAGATTTTCACGGGATCAGGTCGCGTCGGCATCGGCGAGCGGAGCGAAACCACAGGTTATCAGCTCAGCCAACGTGCCGACTACTTCCATATGAAAGTCGGTTTGCAGACCACGTTCGACAGGCCGATCATCAACACGCGGGACGAATCGCATAGCACCGACGAATATCGCAGACTACATGTGATTGTCGGCGACGCAAACCGTATGGATGTGCCGCAAGCACTGAAGCTCGGCACCACCAGCATGCTGCTTTGGCTGCTTGAACATGCCGAGGAGGCGGGATTGAACATGGATGAGGCCTTGAGGCCGACCACTCTTGCCGATCCGGTGCGCGCCATGCATGAGGTGTCGCACGATCTTACATTGGGTGCCGCGTTGCCGCTGGAATACGGCGGTGAAACCACGGCATGGCAGATCGAAATCACATTGCGTTCTCTGGTATATGCCGCCGCAGCCGTGGTGTATGGGACCGATACGTCTGGCGAACCGGCGTGGCCGGACCGTTCCACCCGCAACATCATGGCGATGTGGGGACAGGCGCTCGCCGATGTGGCGGCCATTCGCCATGCCGACGATGATACGCGACTTGCGATGCATGGGGAAGCTTCCCGCGTCGAATGGTTGTTGAAATGGCAGTTGTTGGAGAAGCTGCGGCGCAAAATCGGCTCTGGCTGGGGTGATGCGCGCATCGCGGCCGTTGACTTGAAATGGGCTGCGATAGATCCCGCCGATTCAATTTTCGATCGGTTGCGTGCCCAAACGGAACGTCTGGTCACGGACGAGCAGTTGGAACAGGCTTCGGTTGAAGCGCCATCGACTACTCGTGCGTGGTTGCGTGCTGAGATTATTCGTCGTTTCCCTGAGCAGGTCGTGGCCGCATCGTGGTCTCATCTTACCGTGCGTCATCGAACGATTAGTGATAATACCGTGGAGAATCCGATGGTCTCATTGGATATGTCGGACCCTCTGAAATACGGCAAATCTCAATGTTCTGGCTATTGTGAACGTCTCCAAGATGCGGCGTCGATTTTGGAAATGTTACGGTGAAATGCAATCTGTGCGGGTAACATTACCATCAATTGGTCGCGAAGAACGACCATTGACAACAGGTAACATCATCCCGGTATTTTTAGGAGAGAGGACGTGCCGGGACTGTACAGAGGAAACGAAAAGGCATATCTATGGAACTGAGGCAAATCGCCCTCGAAGTCGCCCGCATCCTGCAGGACGCAGGCAAGCATGCGTTGAACGACCAGACGAATCCGCACGACATGAGAAGGCTGGAAGTGTCCGAAGACTGCTTCCACTTCACTTCAAACACCGACGAGCGCCTACAGCAGTTCATCAGCAACCGTCTGACCTATGTCGACGTGTTCGATGGCTTCTGGCAGCTGAGACCGGAGCAGTGCTATCCCGGCCAACGATACTGGTGCGTGGGCGGCATCGACGGCGTGATCAATTTCGCACGCAACATGCCGGAATGGACCATCACCGTGACATTATTCGAATTCAACGAACAGTGCTCCGCACAGCCGATCCTTTCGATCGTGCACGCTCCGGCGCTGGGATTGACGTATCTTGCGGTGCGTGGATCCGGTGCGATCCGTATTCGTAAGACCCCATTGGGAGACAAACGCGAGAAAATCATTCCTTCCACCACGTCGTCCCTCGATGGTTCGGTGGTGAGTTTCGGCATGTCTCCGGTGTCGTCCGAATCACAGCGCGCGCTCGATGTGGTGGCGAAGATCGCCGGGCGTCCTGCCGATATTAAACGTGTCGGCCCGGCGTCCCTTGATTTGTGCAAGGTGGCCGATGGCACGTACGACGCGTATTTCGAACCGCACTTGCATGAGTGGGACGTGCCTGCCGTGTCTGCCGGTGCCGTGGTGATTTGGGAGGCGCAAGGCCATCTGACTCAGTGGAACGGCGAAGGCGTTCACTGGCGTCAGGAGAACGATGTGGTGGCCACCAACGGCCTAATCACCAACGATTTGAGCCAGTATTTGGCATAGTGTTGCATGCTGCGCCACACCTGATATAAGGTGTGGCGCAGCATTTTTTGTAGGTTTGCAACCGGAAGTTACAGGGAGGAATGCCATGCCTCAGGAATTTGACCAGGCTCAATCCGCATCCGCAGGCCAAGAGGTGGGCGACATTGTCGAATCCGCCGGCGTGCAAGTCGACGGAACCACTGATGCGTTGGATGCCGTGCTTGACGACATCCAATCGGTGCTTGAGTCCAATGCCGAGGAATATGTCGGTAGTTTCGTGCAAAAAGGCGGCGAATGATGCCACAGCTGCGAGACAGCGGCAATCATTCCTCGTCTCCGCTTGATGCGGGAACATTGCGTGAGGTTCATTCTTTCGCCCGTATTTTCGGCATTGAAACCGAATACGGCGTCAGTGTTACCGGTGCGGATGCGCCATGCGACGCCAGCCAGACGGCAATGATGATGTTCCAACCGATCATTGCCTCCGCGCGATCGACCAATACGTATATTGAAAACGGTTCGCGACTGTATCTTGATGTCGGATCGCATCCTGAATACGCCACGTCCGAGGCCTGCGATCCCATGGATGCTCTGGCCGTGGATGCTGCTGGCGAACTGGTGATGCGCGACCTTGCGTTGGACGCCCAGCAGAGGCTCCGTTCCACTCATGGGGCGCATGCCACAGTGCATGTGTTCAAAAACAACGTGGATTCCGCGGGGCATTCGTTCGGTTGCCATGAAAACTATCTGGTACGTCGATTTGTGCCGTTGGAAGTCATTGAACATGAATTGCTGCCGTTCCTGATTACCAGGCAGCTGTTCACTGGTGCCGGGCGCGTAACGAAATCGGGTTTCCAGATCACGCAGCGCGCCGATTTTCTGGATGAGGCCGTTTCATCGGCGACCACAAGATCGCGTCCAATGGTCAACACCAGGGACGAGCCGCACGCCGATCCTGACGCTTTCCGCAGACTGCACGTGATCATAGGGGATTCGAATCGTTCCCAATGGGCCACGATGATGAAGCTTGCCACCACGCATCTGGTGTTGTGCGTCATCGAACAGGCGGGACGTGAAGGGCGTGAGTCGGGATTCTCACGTTTCGCGTTCGCGGATGCCAGCGCCGCCAATCGTGCGGTCAGCCGCGATATGAGCGGCGTGACTGCTTCGTTCGACATGGCCGACGGATCGACGTTGCAGGGTGGTGCCGTAGCCATGCAGGAACGTTATCTGCAGGCTGTGGAACAGTTCGTGGATGAGCATCCGGAAGTGGCTTCGTCGTTGCCGCGCACCGATGTGCACGATGTGATTCGTCAGTGGCGCAATGCGTTGGAAATATTCCGTTCCGGCAATGTGGATGCCTTGAGCGACAAGGTGGACTGGGTATGCAAGCATCGCCTGTTCGAAGCGCTGCGTACCCGTTCCGGTGGGAATATTACACAGCGCAAATTGGAGCAACTGGATTTGGATTATCATGACGTGGCCAATGGTGCGTTGTATGACTCGTTGCTTCGTCGTGGGACTTTGCACTCATTGATTGGCGATTGGCAGGCTCAGGAGGCCCGCACCACGCCTCCGGCAGACACGCGTGCCGCATTGCGTGGTAGGTTTGTCGGCGCGGCCAAGGCATATGGCGCGCAGTATTCCTGTGATTGGACCAGATTGTCGTTGCAGTCGCCGCAGAAGATGGACATGGTCTTGCTTGATCCATTTCAATGTGAAGGGAACGAGGATTTCCAAGCCATGCTTGATGCTTTGGCATAAAGGTGAAGGCAGATGGTCTGCATGCATCTACGAGAGTGGGGCGCGGTCGAGGTTTATGGACCGTGCCCCACTCTCGTATTTGTGTTCCGCTATTTCGTTACGTGATTCTAAAGCGGTTAGTGTCGCTAGGCCGATCTAAGTCAGGCTTCACCGCGGTATTTCGCCATCATCTGCGATTGCAGCTGCTGCGCGCTTGGTGGCGTCCATGTAATGGCGTCCGCACCTGCTTCGATAGTGGCGAGAATGCGTTCTTCGGAACCGCCTCCTGATGCGAGAATCGGGATTTCCGGATGGTGCATGCGGATGCTTGCCACAACCTGAGCGGTGCGTGCGCCTGCCGCCACATTGATGATGGCCGCGCCAGCAAGGATCTTACATTCGGTGGTCTCATCGTCTTCCGTGACTGTGGCGATGACTGGAATATCAACCATCAGCATGGTGGTTTCGATGGTTTCCGCAGGAGCGGGCGCATTGATGACAACGCCTGCCGCGCCTTGCATTTCGGCCACCATGGCCAATTCGGCCACACGTGGACCTGTGGTGGTGCCACCGCCCACTCCTACGAACAACGGCATCTGGGCTACGGTGAGCAGCGCTTGCGTGATGACCGGCTCGCCGGTGAACGGGTAGACGGCGAGAATGGCGTTGGCATTAGTGTTGCGAATGATCACGGCGTCGGTGGTATAGGCGAACGATTTGAGCGTATGGCCTTTGACTGTGATGCCGCCGCAATGTTGCGATATGACTGCGGGCACTCGCGCATTGGGGGAGGAGAGGCGACCTTCGATGCGTGCGGTTCCATAACGGGTGCGTGACACGTGAGGTGTCACGGAATGCTGTTCCACAGCCACGGCCTCACTTGGAGTGAACAGGGATCGTTTGCCGATACGAATTGGTTTGGGGCCGTTTGCCTCGGGAGCGTTCTCCTGCTCGTCGCTCATTCCTGTACCTCCGTGTCTGTGTGATTCAGCATAAGGAATTCATGGATGGCTTTGCGTCGTTCTGCGTACTCTTCGCCGAGGAGTCTGGTGTCGGTGTTGTCGATGATACGTTGCAGAAGTTCGCTGAGAGTGGAAAGTTCCTCTTCGTTCAGGCATTCAAGCATATGCGTTGCCATGTCTGATGATTTTGGAAGCTGCTGTAGTGGTGCCACGCCACGACGGGCCGCTTCGACATTGCGTACCCGTGTTGCGGCGCGAAGCGCGGTCTGTGCGCGCGTCGCCTTGAGTTTGGTGTGCAGTATCAGGATGTTGAGTTCGTGAAGTTGGTTGATGACTTCTTTACGTTGATCGGTCATGGATTCCCCATCTATATGGACACGATGTCTAATATAGATAGTCTAGCGCAGGATCAACCTGAGAAACGGTTGCATGCGGGAATCAGAAAAACAGATGCCCCGACCATCGTGGTCGGGGCATCTGATCGTCCATCATCACAATAATTACTTGGTGACAGCCTTCTTCAGCAGGGAGCCGGCGGAAATACGAACGCCGTAGGTTGCCGGGATCTCGATGGTCTCGCCGGTGCGCGGGTTGCGTCCGGTGCGTGCGGCGCGCTTGACGCGCTCAGCGGAGAACAGGCCGGTCAGCTTCAGGCCTTCGCCGGACTGCATTGCCTCGACGAACACGTCCTGGAAAGCGTTCACAGCTGCCTCAGCCTGTGCCTTGGTCAGGTTGGACTTCTGAGCGATCTTCGAGACGAGATCAGACTTGTTGTATGCCATAAAGCATCCTTCTTGGATCAGGGGACATTCTGATTACGAACATCCACGTTCTCTATGATATTAGCGCACTGTTATGAGGAAAACGGCATTTTATAAGGGCTTTAGGCGCTTTTTTTGAAAATCGGGGGGGAAATCAAAGCGTACGGGGGCGTTTGTCAGATTAAATTGTGCTTGTCGAGCCATTTCATAGCCAGTGCGCCGACCGGAATTCGCAGCCAGTAGAAGGCGATTCGGTAGACGAGAGTAGCGGAAACGGCAATGGTGGAGGGGATACCCACGGCGGTAAACGCCACCGACAGCGCGGCTTCCACGGCACCTAGGCCACCAGGTGTGGGAACCGCGGAACCCAAGGTGTTGGCAAGTAGGAAGATGAACGTGGTTTCTATGGGATTCGCGTGGCACCCAAACGCCATCAACGCGGCCCAGAAGCCCAGTCCGGTCGCAAGGTTGAGCACCAATGCGCCCGCTATGCCGAAAGCCAGTTCTTTCGGGCGTGCGAGAACGTCGACTAGATTGCGTGCATAAGCCTTTGCCATCGGAAGATATTTCTCGGTCACCAAATGACGTACCGGAGGAATCGCCATGGCCGCCGACACAACCAGTGCGACGAGGGCAATCACCATGATCAGCGTATTCGTCGGAATCATGCCGGACAAGGTGTTGCGCCCCGTGAACAGGCCGATTGTCAGCAGCAGCACGATGGTGGTGCCTCCCTGCACGGCCCAGACCGCGCTCATAACCGCCGTCGCGGCGGTACTGCGATAACCGCTTTTACGCAGGAACTGAAGGTTGACGAACGCGGGGCCAACACCGGCCGGCATGGAAACGGCGGTGAAGCCGGATGCCATCTGAGAGCAATACAAGCCGATCGTATTGCGTTTGTCGGAATCCATGAACACGCCTAAGGTAATGGCGGAACCAAGCCATGCAATAAAACCGAGAGCAACGCAAACCAGGGCCATAGCGAGATTCGCGTCTCTGACCGCTTTGATCATCTCGGCCGGCTGGATCTGTGTGAACACCACATATACGGCAACCACCAGCAAGGCGATGGCGAAGAAGGAGCGGAAGCTGAATCGCGATAGCGTGACTTTTTCCATCGAATCCGCAACATTCTGCGGGGCAAGCGCGGAAATTCGTGTGCGCAGATCGGCAAGCATCTTCTTATCCCAACCTGGTAGTGCGCGCGTTGCGGCTGGAACGGCGGCTTTTTGCACAAAAGGCGCCAGATTAATCAGCTGCTCATCGCCCCAGGTTCTGCGAGCGCAGGCGACCGCACGGTCGACGCCGTTCAACGTCGCAAGCAATACAAGAAGTTGTACCTTGTCGAGGGCGAAGTTTGGCGATGCGCTGCCATAATCGCCATTCTGCCATCCGGCAATCACCGGTTGATTGTTCTCCATACGAGACAAGGTGTCGGGTGTGATGCGCCGATGTGTGAAACCATGGCGATGCGCTGCTGTGAGATATTCCATGAATGCTTCTATATCATGGTCGGACATGGTGTTTTGGTTGCATTCCAGCGGCATGTGGTTGCGGTGGAACACCAGAATGGAGGATTCTCCATAATCAGCCACACCGTACACGTTCGGAGTTTCTAAGCCGGCATTGGATAGGCCAAGAATCATGGCGTAATGATGGTGCATGGCGTCAACGGAGGAACGATCGCGGCGCATGGAAACACCGGTCAGGCGAAGCCACTGCCACACCTGATTGAGGTAACCGGCCGCATGTACCTGATTGTCGAGCACGGAAACGGTGTATTGCGTGCCTTCATAATCGACGACATCGTAAATACGGGAGTTTTCGATCAGATCATCATCCAACGTGGCCTTCAATACGCCTGAATCGACGTATGGGGCGACTCTGCGTGTAAGCAGTGACACGTCAATGCCGATGGAACGCAACGATTGCTCGATTTGAGTGCCCCAAGCGCCATTGTTCTGCGTGCCGATGGCGAAGCGAATCAGCATGCCTATAACACGGCCTATGGCATAGGATGCAATGGCACCGGCCAGCGAATTCCATGAAAGCACAACCATTAGCATTGCTACGGCGTACAGTACATTCCATCCCCATTTGGTGCATGAGCGGATACGACGCGGGCCTGAAACGGTGAGGAACGACGCCATGGCGGCGTAAAAATCGGGAAGCAGTCCGGTGCCTACGGATGTGCTGTTGGATTGCAGCGGAATGATTAGCATGGCATTGCCGGAATTGCTGATCAGCGCGGATACGCCCCATACCGTGAAGAATCCGAAGATGAGGGACACTACGGAAACCACGCTTTGCAGCCACTCTTTGGATGCGAGCAGCTGAATGAGCACACTGACTGTGATGCATACGATGGCAAGTTGCTGCAGCAGGGAGGATGGCACATCCATCAGCCAGCTGACCACACGTCTTGCGGAGCGAACGTCGGATTCCACGCCGGATGCGGTGCCGTGCAGATACACGGAGAACAGGATTACGCCTATGCCGAGCACCAGCGCGAAGAACGCATGCGTCAAATCGGCGAAATCGCGGCTGCGCTTTGGTGGCACATCGTCGATATGCGGCTTGGGCTTATTAGCTTCGGGGGAGTGAGACACTGTTGACTTGCTCCATACGTATGAGATTGGCTTTAGGTGGGTCACATTGCCCCACTGCATTCGATAATACGCCTTGAGGGTGGCTACGAAATACGTGGCCACCCTCAAAATGCATGGTTTTTAGCGCTTATTCGACAGTTGCGGTTCAGCGGTCGAAATCTACCAGCTTGCCGGCAACACCGGTATATGTTGCCGGAGTTAGCGCCTTCAAGCGGGCCGCTGTGTCATCGTCGAATGCCTGCTGGTCGATGAACTGTTCGACGGCCTCCTTGGAGATTTCATGGCCGCGCATGAGCTCCTTGACTTTCTCATACGGCTTGTCCATGCCTGGCAGGCCAGCCAGTTCGCAGGCTCGCATGGCGGTCTGAATCGGCTCACCAAGCACCTCCCAGTTGGAGTCCAGCTCGGCTTCGATGGCGATGTCGTTCGGATGGATGGAATTCAGGCCGCCCATCAGATTATTGAGTGCCAGCACGGAATAGCCCAGTGCGGAACCAATATTGCGCTGCGTGGTGGAATCGGTTAGATCGCGCTGCCAACGGGACTCTACGAGCGTTGCGGACAAGGTGTCAAGCAGTGAGCAGGAGATCTCCAGATTCGCCTCAGCGTTTTCGAAACGGATTGGATTGACCTTGTGCGGCATGGTGGAGGATCCGGTGGCGCCCTTGACGGGAACCTGGGCGAACACGCCACGGGAGATGTACATCCATACATCCACGCACAGGTTGTGCAGAATACGGTTCGTGTGGCTGATGGTACCGTACAGCTCGGCCTGCCAGTCATGCGATTCGATCTGCGTGGTCAACGGATTCCAAGTCAGACCCATGCGGTTGGTGACAAACTCACGGGAGACGGCAACCCAATCCACATCCGGGCATGCGGCCAGATGTGCGCCAAACGTGCCGGTAGCGCCATTGATCTTGCCGAGATATTCCTGAGACTTGACCTTGTTCAGCTGGCGGTTCAGGCGGTACACGTACACCGCAAGCTCCTTGCCCAGCGTGGTTGGGGTAGCCGGTTGGCCATGGGTCAGCGACAGCATGGCCTTGTCGCGGTATTCCTCGGCCTTCTGAGCCAGATGGTCGAGGATGGCCTGCGCGCCCGGCAGCCACACGTTCTCGATGCCGTTCTTCACACAGCGGGCAATGGACAGGTTGTTGATGTCTTCGGACGTGCAGGCGAAATGCACCAGGGTCTTGAGCCCGGTCAGCTGGGTTTCATGGCCGAGCACATCGGCGGCCTTGTCAAGCTGATCGTCGATGTAATATTCCACGGCCTTCACATCATGATGGGTTTTGGCCTCATGGGCGGCATGCTGAGCGATGCCTTCGGCGCCGAAATCCTCAGGGATGGAGCGCAGGAACGCCTGCTCCTCATCGGTAAGCGGCTTGACGCCCGGAACGATGGTTTGATTGCCGTTGCCTTCAAAACCGTTGGCAAGCAGAATCATCCATTCGACTTCCACGCGCATGCGCTCGCGGTTCAATGCCGGTTCGCTCAAATATTCGACAAGCGGAGCGGTCTGCCCATGGTAGCGGCCGTCAAGAGGAGTTAATGCGATTGCAGGGGAGATATCAGTAAGCTTCATAGGTAACAGCATACGTTCAGCCGTAAACGAGATCCGGGTATCTGTCCGCTCGGTGGATGTCGCCTATCGTGCGTTATCAGTTCTGCTCGGCTGCGGCATGGCCGCTGCGTGCTTTCATTTGCTCATACGACCTTCGAAATACATGACCTCCTGCAGGTCGCCGTCGAGAATCTCATCGAAATGTTGTTCGTGGGTTTTCATGGCGGACGATCCCATATCGGTTGCGTTCTGATATGCGGCTTGATGATATTTCAGCCAATGCGTGATCTCCTTGTTGTCGGGAGCGTCTATGACGGGAGTTCCCGCGAACGTTGATTTCGGATTGTTGTCGGACTTGCTTGCGGTGCCGCGTACGGTCAGCCAATGTTCGGAATTGGGATTGGGCGCGCCGTCGAGGGCTGCCACAAGCTCGTCGTCCATCTCCACGCTGGTCACCCACGTTTTGTCTGGAATCGGATGGTTGGCTACGGGCGATCCGGCGGTGACCACATGTTTGACGTCATAATCGTCCTTCAGATCCGATGCGATGGTGGCGGCGACGATGCCGCCCTGCGAATGCCCGATCAGAGCGACCGGCTCATCGGAGTTGATGCCGGCCTGCTTCATGGCTTCCTGCACCATGCGTGCGCTGTCCGCCTCCATACGCTGCTTGCTATCGGAGCTCATAAGCTCAACGTTCTGCGGCCATCCGAACGGGGAATCCCGCTTGCCGTCGGTGCCGGGAATGGTGACGAGCCATGAGTTGGTGCCATCGGTTCTACGGTATTTGGAGATGGCGATGGTACCGTACTCAAGCCCGCTGTTGAGATCGGCTTTGCCGAGACGTTCCTCGCCGAGACGTCGAAGATCTTCCATCGCTTCGCCCACGCTATGCGATTCTCGAACCACTTCGGTTTTCGGCCGGACTCGGGTGACGGTGAGGTTGTTGCCCTGAATCAGATTGTAGCCATGCGAGGATGTTTTGGAAATGTTGCCGGCCGCATGGTTGACTTCGTCGGCATGCAACAGGCCTGCGACTTTGCCGTATCCACTGAGCGCGGCGCCGGCCGCGCCCATAATGCCTTCCTGCGCCCAATCCAACGAATCCAACAGGTAGATGGGGTTGGATTTACCTTCATTGATGGAACCCATCACATATCCCAAGGCAGACATGGCCATGCCAGCAAGTATCGACTCCTTCGGGAATGATGTGATCGTCAATTGCAGAAGTTCGTTCAAAGCCCTTCTACCGGCGTCATCGACTTGGGAATACAGAGATTGCGCACGAATGATCAAGGCCGATAATTCAGACAATCGTGCCGCCATAGCTCCCAGTGCGCTCGCGTGGCTGTCGCAACGTTCGATGAGTTGATCGTACGGCAATTCGATATGGTCTGCGGCATTGCAGTAGGAATTTGATCCGGACAGCAGGGCGGCGGCCGATGACGCATAGGGATAAGTGGAAAGCTGAAAGCTCAACGCCCGAAACGAGTCATGGGTGCGGTTCAATTCGTCGGCCGCATGGCTGAGCGCTTTCGCAGCATGCAGATATGCTTCGGTTTCCTCTGTGGAATATTTGCATCCGCCGCTGACTCTGGCGGTCACTTGCCAGCTCATGCCGCACCTACCGACCATAGGATGCGTGAGGTGTCGTTGAGCGCGTCTCGCAACGCCAAGGATTGCTTGCGTAACTCATCGAGCCGCGCGCGATATAATTCGGCGGCGGTTCCCGTCCAATCGGGTAGCGAACAGGATGCGAGCGCGGCGTCAAGATCATCGAGGCGTCGCGATGCGGAAGTGAGTCTGGCGTTGATCAGCGCTTGGGTGACGCGTATGCCGGTACGACAATGGCAGGGCATGCCCGGCATTGAAGCCAAGGTGTTGATGGGGTTGTACCCCAGTGAGGGAACAAACGGGTATGTGATTGAAGTGTTCATAGCTGTATTGGAACACATCGGGCGGCTGCCGTGGCGTGGAGAACGAGACCTGTGGTCGGAGGATGGTCGAAAAACAAGTTGCCGGCGTGTCGTCGTTGGAAAATCAACGAAAGCACGCCGGCATGCCTGTGGATAACTTGCTTGAAGCAAGTCCCCTTACCAAGGTTTTGCAGGTGAGGACGTTCCGTCGGAATCCTGTTTGGCGGCAGAACCGGAATCGTTGGAATCGGATTGGGTGGATTGCGCGTTCTGCGCCAGAAGCTCCTCGACTTTCTGACGCTGCTCGTCGGTCAATGTGCTTCCGTTGCCTTGATTGCCGTCGGTGATGGACTGCTCACCTTCGATGGCAGTGCCGGTATCGGATTTTCCTGAATCCTGCATTGACTGGATCTTCTTGCGTATGGATTCGGTCAGTCTTGCCGAGACGGCGGCGTTATGTTCGATGGATGAACGCACGTTTGGCAACAACAACGCGCCTGCCGCTCCGGCTTCACGGAATTGGGCGTCGGTCTGCTGCTGTTGGGTCTGTAATTTGTCGAAATCGGCGTCCTGCTGTTGGCTGGCTTTGATATTCGCGTTCAAGCTGTTCGTGGCTTGATTGTAGTTGCTTACGGAAGCGAGATTCACTATGGCAAGCGCGCCCACGGCGATTGAAATGGCCGCGATGACGGCGATGATGATACGAACAGGCAAGGATGCGCGTGCTTTGACGGTCGTGCTCACAGCAGCCTCCTGGATTGCGTGATCCATGCTCCGGCTTCGAAAGCCAGCAGCAGCGCCACGGCAATGGCGAACGGCCAGACCACGGCGACGGTTCTCGTGCGTTGTTTGGTGGTGTGCGTGACACGCCATTGGCCGGATGCTTCTTTGGAGGCTCCGCTGCTCATGGTTGTTGTCGCGTTGAGTTGGATGGCGGTTCCGCTGAGTTCGTCGGCGATGGTGTTCATATCGTCGGCGTTCATGCGTGATACGCCAGGTTCGCCGGTTTCCGGATCGGTGACCCACTGTCCGTCGCCTTCGTTCACACTATCGCCGGTCATGGGGATGTTACCCCCTTGTTCGCTGCCGACGGCAATGGTGAACGCGTCGGAAAGGTAGCGGCGTAGTGATGAGAACGTACGACGTGTTTTCGAAGATGTCTGTTCGCCGTCCGAAATCAGGTACAGCACAATCGCATCATCCGGGTGCTGCTCATGAATCGACTTGCATGTCAACAGCAACTGGTCAATCGGCACATCCAAAGTCGAACCGGCCGAAACGGAAGTCGATTCCGGTGCGAGCGTGTCCGCCCAATTGTCGATCGCTTTCGAATCGGGTGTCAATGGAACATCCAATGTTCCCGAAGCTCCGAATCGCAATGCCGCGAAACTGGAATTTGGGTACATGGCGGTGATGTCTTTCACGGCCTGCTTGGAAACATCCAAACGGCTGAGTTGCTCGTCGGAACCGTATTGCGCGTCCTTGACCGCCATGGAACCGGTCACGTCGACCGCCACCACCACATCGGTGGTGTTGATCGCGCGGCTATTCGTGGATGAGACGATGCTTGGGGTCAATGCCATAACGGCCACGAGCATGCAGGTAAGGGAACGTCTTACGCAAGCCCAGACGGTTTCGTCGCTTTGCCCTCGTCTGCGGATATGCAGCACGATCTGTGCGACTGCGCAAGCCAGCATGGCCACGGCGACCGCCAAGCCGACAGGCCAACCCAAAGCTGGGGAGAGCGTCAGATGATTCATCGCTTCAACCTCCAAGCCAATATCAGCCAGAACACCATTACCACAGCCAGCGCCAATGTCCACCATCCAGGCGCGTCCGACATGGCGGCCTTGCTGCTTGACGCGCTTTCTTGGCTGCGACGTGATTCGATTTGTTTGACCAGTTCGGAAACGGAAGCGCCGTTCGATTGCGTGAGAAACACGCCGTCATGTGATTCGATTTCGGATTTGAACTGACTGGTGGCCTGCTCCGATTCGCTTTGCTGTGGTCCGGAAAAAAGCCCGTCGACCGTGATTTCCGCCTGTTTGGTCAGGTCGAGTGCTTCCTGAAGCGTGTATGTCGGATCTCCTGAAACGACATTATCGGTGGCGAGCACAATGGAAGCGGCACGTTGACGGGACGAGTTGTCCGCATTGGCGCTGCCGTAGGCGAAACCGGGCAGCATGGCCGCACAGCTCACTACGCCGTCGCCGATTAGGGAAGTGGCGTCCTTGCGATTCTGAGTGCCTTCCAACCAGTCGGAGATCGCCTGATAGTCGCTGTCTTTCATCTTGTCGATATCATCTTGCGATTCAACACCCTTCAGTATCGTACTGGCCTTGTCGAGCTGCTCGGATACCAGCTCATAATCGTCGGTCAACGGAAACACGGTACGTGACGTGGAATTGAAAATATTCAATCCGATGCGTTCGCCCTTGAAACTATCAACCAATCTGCGGTAGGTGTCGATCACTTCTCGGTCGTAAGGCAACGTCGATCCAGACACGTCCAAGCACAGCACGATATCGCGGCTGCTTGCGCGTTCCTCTCCTTCATCAACGGTGCTGGGGCGTGCCATCAACGCTATCGTCAATACCAACGCGGCCACCAGCAGGACAGCGGCCATACGTGACAGCGTGCGCCACTGCCGGAACAGCTTCGACGCGGTTTCGGTGCTGAGATCGTCATCTAAGCTGAACGTTCGTGCGGATCCGGTATCGACATGCTTGCGTTTCGCGTCGACCAGCACCATGACGGCGATGACGGCCAATGCCGCAATCAGACCTGCGAAACCGGCCCACGGCCAGTGCCATGACAATTCCATTCATCGCCACCTTTCCACAAGATTGGCAACCCACTCTCCGGCTTGTTCGACGGTGGCCTCCCTGGCAGTGTGATTGCGTTCGGCATCAGCGAATTCCGGCGGATACAACGCTTCGATGGTCTGTCTGAGCAAGGTGAGACCATGCTGATTGCCTATCGTGCGTGGAGTCGCTTCAATATCGGTGAGCGTTTGGCTGCGCACATCGCTGCCGGTGGCTGCGGATGCAAAATCCCTTGCGATGGCCGCAAGCAGAGCGAACGCGTTCTCCCTCGTAAGATCGCCTTTGGCGTGACGGGCAACCACATCATCGATGCGTTCGTGCCATACCGACGTGCCCGTGGCCGCATCATGACGTCCGTGATTGACTGTCTTCGTGGGCCTACGGTTCGGACGTGACAGCCACACCACGAGAATGACGAGTGCCACGGCGATGGCGATGCACATTGCGATGACGATGCCCAGACCCGTTTCGATATGAATCGGATCCATCGTGTCGAAACCGTTGTCGGACAAGGTGATGATCATGCCTTGCCTCCCAGAGTGAGCGCGGACGGGGCTTTCAGCTGATTGCGCGTGGAGCGGGCCAGGGAAACGGATACCATCCGAACGAATTCGCGGAACATGCGTTCGCTTGAATCGGCGCGGATTACGGTGGAACCGCAACGATTCAACTCATGCCGGACGGATGCGGACAGATATTCGCGGTGCGTGCGAACCTCCTGTGCTGTTTTGCCAGTGCGTAGGAATGCGGGGACGCGACGATCGTTGCTCGCGTTGAACACCGTGCGCGCTTGTGCGTCGTCGAATGGATTGATGGTGGCCACGTCGATAAGCACCATCGGGTGGGTTCTCGCGATCCTGCGAATGGATTCCATATGACGTTCCTCAAGTGCGTGCTCGTCAGTGGCGAGTATGACCAGCGCATCCCTATCGCGAATGCGGTGGGCATACTTCAGCAAGGCGTCGATATTGCGGGGCTTGCTCCAATCACGTTGCAATGCATTGTCCAACGTCTGCTCGAATTGCGCGAGTCCGCCATTAAAAGGCACGCGAGTGATCGAACCTGCGTCGCCGAACACGATGGACACTTCGTCTCCTCGGCGCAGGCTGAGCGAGGCGAACATGCACAAGGCGTTGGCTGCGACTTGGTGCGCCTGCTCACCGGAAACGCAGGTGCCGGTCATCTCCTGTCCGACATCGAGCAAAAGCCAGGCTCGCGAGGTGGATGGGCGTTCCCGCTGCACCACCATTGGACGGCCAACACGGGCACTGGTCTTCCAATCAATCCGTTTCGCTTCGTCTTCGGGTTCGTAGACGCGGATGTCCATGACATCGTCGGCGCCGAAACGTTTGTCCGACGCATGCGCTCCCTCAAGAATGCCAAGCGCTTTACGGACGGTCGGCAGACTCAACGTGGTTCCGAGAGCCTCGATCTTGCTGCGGATCGGATCTTCGGAACGAATTGCGTCGATCATGGAACGGGAACCGCCTGAACGATGGAGTCCACCACCTGGTCGCTGGTGATGCCGTCGGCAAGAGCTTCAAACGTTAGCAGAATGCGATGGCGCAGCACCTCATGGGCGAAGGTTTTGACATCTTCCGGAACCACATAGTCGCGTCCCTGCATTAGCGCGTTGGCCTGTCCGATACGGATCAGCGCGATGGATGCGCGCGGCGAAGCTCCGAGACGCACCAGCGTGGACAGTCCCTGTACCGGCTTGGTGCCTGCCCCTCGTGATGTGGCCGCGATATCGACCGCATATTTCATGATCGCGTCGGAAACATGCACGCGGCGGGCGACAGAGCGCAGGAATTCGACATCGCTGATGGATACGACATCTCCGGTGAGTACTCGTGAATCGAAGGTGTCGGAACCGCGACGGGTAAGCATGGAGAGCATGCGTTGCTCTTCCTGAGCGGTCGGATAGGTCATGACCGCCTTCATCATGAAACGGTCCATCTGCGCTTCAGGAAGGTTGAACGTGCCTTCCTCCTCGATGGGGTTCTGCGTGGCGATGACCATGAAAGGCTTCGGCAACGCAATGCGCTGGCCCCCGATGGTGGTGGCTCCTTCGGCCATGGCTTCAAGCATGGCCGACTGTGTTTTCGCGTTCGAACGGTTGATTTCGTCGAGCAGCACGAAATTGGCGTGGATGGGTCCGATCTGCGTGGAGAACTTCTGTGTGGCGAAATCGAAGACTTGGGTGCCCACCAGATCTGACGGCATCAGGTCTGGGGTGCACTGCACCCTTTTGAACGATCCGGACACAGAGGTAGCCAGCGTTTGCGCTGCCGTGGTCTTGGCCAGGCCAGGCACGGATTCGATGAGAATATGGCCGCCTGCCACCAGTGTGGTGATCAGCGATTCACGAAGATTGTCCTGCCCTACCAAGGTCTGTGCGAAGCGTGCGCGGAGTCGTGCGCCGATTTGCTTCGCGCGGTTGATGTCTTCCGCAGACAACGTGCTTGGTTTGCTGACGACCGGCATGGGAATGGGGGCCGGGGCCGGTGCCGGATTTTTTGGAGGGAATAAAGCCATGATTGCTACTGTAACGGGTTAAGCTGACGGAAGGGACCAATTCACAGGCTTTTCACCCGCGGCGATGAGCGCTTGATTGGCGCGTGAGAACGGCTTGGATCCGAAGAATCCATATCGTGCTGACATGGGGCTTGGGTGGGGCGACGAGATGATGAACGCATTGGTGAGCAGCGGCTCCAACGTTTGCGCCTTGCGTCCCCACAGAATAGCGACCAAAGGCTTGGCGCTGCCGTCGGGATTGCGGCGGTTGTTGAGCGCCCTGATCGCAGCGTCAGTGACGATCTCCCATCCTTTGTCTTGGTGGCTGCCGGGCTTGCCTGCTTCGACGGTCAGACACCTGTTCAGCAGCATGACGCCCTGGCTCGTCCAAGGCGTCAGATCGCCGTTCGCGGGCATGGGGATACCGAGATCATCCGTCAGTTCCTTGTATATGTTGGTCAGGCTGCGAGGTATCGGCTTGACTTCCGGTGCCACGCAGAAGCTCAGTCCCACCGGGTGCCCGGGGGTGGGGTAAGGGTCCTGTCCCACGATAAGCACTTTGATGCTGTCGAACGGAATGGTGAACGCGCGTAGAATATTCGCGCTGGCCGGAAGGTATCGGCGTCCGGCTGCGATCTCCCCTCGGAGAAAATCGCCCATGTGGTGCACCTGTGGTTCGACTTCGGCGAGGGCGTTCGCCCATCCGGGCTCCACGAGGTCTTTCAATGGTTTGATGTGCGCTTGTGTCATGAACCTTACTGTACGACGTGTTGCGGTCCTGACGATTGACGTGGTCTGGTTTTCGCGGGATGGTTTCACGGGCGTGTGGAATAGGGTGGGAATGCGGTTCGATTGCATTCTGACTGAGGTGGTCGGTACACTTGGCAGATAAGTGTGTGAGAAACGAGGTTTGCAATATGGCTAAGCAGGACAAGGAGACCTACGATTCCTACGAGAAGGATGTGTACGACAATCCTCCGGCGGGGCCTATGGGTGTTCATCGTGGTGCGCGTTCTGCAGCGTCCCGTGCCATGCCGTACGTCATTGTCATCATTGTGGCGCTGCTTGCGGGTCTACTGTTCTGGGGCGTTTACTCGGGTGAGATCAACAATCTGAAGATGCCGTGGTCGTCGCAGGAGAGTCCGACCACTTCAAGTGCCGAAAAGAGCAAGAGCGGCGAGAGCAAGTCCAAGTCCCAATCCGATTCCGCTTCCGGCAATAAGACGGACGCATCCAATGCCGGTTCGTCGACCGACTCGCAGCAAAACGATCAGAACACCGATCAGAACACCGATCAGAACGCCGAGCAGGCGGATAACGCCACTGCGCAGCAGGTCGTGAACACGGGCACCGAGGTACGCGTGGTGAACGCGACGAACATCACCGGTTACGCGCAGAGCAAGGCTGATGTGCTGGTCCAAGCCGGGTACACCAGCGTTTCCGCCAGTAATCCGACGGGAAATGTTCCTTCGCAGACCGTGGTTTGGTATCAGAACGAAACCGATAGGGCCACCGCCGAGAATGTCGCCCAGACCTTGGGGATTTCTAATGTGCAGCAGAGCGATGGGCTTGTCACGCCGATCGTCGTGGTGTTGCTGGACTGAAAACGCCGTGGGTAACCATGTGAAGCCTTGTTCTCCTCGTGAGGGCAAGGCTTTTGTTTCCTTGAAATTCCAATGATTATGGCGTTTTTTATGAGGTTTGGTTTCTTGCTTACAGCGCAACCGTCGCCATTGAGTTTGGCACTCTCGGCCTGAGAGTGCTAATCTGCCAATTAGCACTCGAGGAGTGGGAGTGATAACTAGCAGCTGACGGCTGGTACGTTCTTCGCTTCGAAAGTGGGAATAATACCGTGTAGCCATATGTGGAGGAACAATGGCAAAGATCATTGCATACGACGACGAAGCTCGTCAGGGAATGCTCGCGGGCCTCGACAAGCTCGCTGACACCGTTAAGGTCACCCTCGGTCCGAAGGGCCGCAACGTGGTTCTCGACAAGACCTACGGCGCTCCGACCATCACCAACGATGGCGTTTCCATCGCCAAGGAAATCGACCTGGACGACCCGTACGAGCGCATCGGTGCCGAACTGGTCAAGGAAGTCGCCAAGAAGACCGACGATGTTGCTGGAGACGGCACCACCACCGCAACTGTGCTTGCACAGTCCCTGGTGCACGAAGGCCTGAAGAACGTCACCGCCGGTTCCAACCCAATCGCTCTGCGTCGTGGTATCGAGAAGGCTTCCGAGGCTATCGTCAAGGAGCTCATCGCAGCTGCCAAGGACGTTGAGACCAAGGATCAGATCGCTGCCACCGCAACGATTTCCGCAGCCGATCCGGAAGTCGGCGAGAAGATCGCTGAGGCGCTGGACAAGGTTGGCCAGGATGGTGTTGTGACCGTTGAGGACAACAACCGTTTC